>NZ_CP036264.1:8036342-8636342 GCF_008035925.1 Stieleria maiorica | reverse complement strand
ATCCCGTCCCCAGGCAGAGCCTGGGAACGAGGCCTGACAGCGGACCTAAAAGTCGTCCTTCGCGAGTTCATGCTCCAACTCCGCCGCCCGGCGAGTCAACTGACCAACGACTTCGGCCCGCTGGGGATGCACGGTCCATTGACCGGTCGCTTCATCGACAACGAAAAACTCTTTCGCCAACAGCTCCGTCGTGTCGGGCTGTGATTGCTCGGCCAGTCGGCGAATCTCGGTCAACAGCAGCATCCGGCCCGGTCCCTCGAGCGACTCGGCCAACTGACGATCAGCCATCGAATCGCGCATGTCATCGACTCGGCGCAAGTAGCGCCGGATGGTGCGACACGCTGTGAGCAGCTCGCCTGCCCGTTGGTTGACCTGATCCGCCGCATCGTCACGGACCCGCAAGCCGTTTTCACCTTCCGGCTCCATGACCTGAGAAATCATCCCTTCGACGTGCTTGCCCAGATCAAAGTCGGCGTACGGCACATCGACGGCGACTTGGAAAGCGATCACGCCGGATTTGATCTGAGTGGCAAAACGTTGTGTCAGCGGATCGCTCTTGTCCAGATCCTTCTCGATCTGGATTAGCCGATCACGCACCGCGTCGATTCGATTGCCCGCCCGGTCGGCCATCTCAAGTAACTCCTCCAGGTTTTGCCAGGCTTCTTCATTCTCGATGACGAGGCCGGCGGCCGTGTCCCGCGAAATCTTTTCCAGTTGGACGAACAGGTCGTCCACGGCAGCGGTCGCCGACGATGTGTGCTCCTTTGTCAGGTGCAAGGCAACGACGGCGGCCATCGCGGGATCATCTAACTTGGCGACCAGACGTTCGTGACGTTCGTCCGGCGTCGCAAACTCGCTGGCAAAATCGGGCAGTTCACGTTTTAGTTTTTCAAACACCTTGGTCGCCAATTCGAAACGCTCAATCTGCCGCCGCCCGTCGGCACCGAGCGTCGGGATGACCACCATCTTGTCACCACGGCGAACGAGCACTTTTTCCAGTGCCTTGCCGAGGAACAACTCGATCGGATCACTGCGGCCATCGAATTCGTCCAACATGATCGCATAGCCGACATGTTCGTCGGTCAGCATGCGGCGCGCCATCTGGTTCGTTTCGGTGGAATCATCCAGCCGCTCGGCGACGCCCTTCATCCGCCGCTGCATCGAATCGAGTACCTGACCGAGTTGTCGGGATTGTTGCACCCAAGATTCAGCCGCCTGCCGACTGTCGCCGCGCAGGGCCAACGTTCCGTCGGGGGCGACGTCGAAATGTTTTTCGACAAACCGCGGGATCGCCTCGGCACGCGCGGTTTCTCGGTACTTGCCTTTCAACAAATCGATCACACCGGCAAAGGCGACTTGACCGGATTCGCTGTCGAGCAATTGAGCGAGCTGCGACGAGGCTTTGTCGCTCGGATTCAAACGCCGACGCAACGTCTGGATCTGATCCTTGGAATCCGAGGACAACACCTGCAACGATGCCGATCGGCCGTCGGAGGTCTCACCACCCTGGCCAGGCGCATCATTGTCCGCAGCGACCAAACGGAATTGCACGGCCGACAGGAAGACCAAGCCGGCAGCAATCAGTCCCAAGAGTAGACGTTTCATGACGGAATCTCTGGAAGGAGGAGAGGAGGAAGCGTTCAACAAGCGGGTGACTCGCTCGGTCAGCGGCGGTGCAGCCATCGATTGAACGCCCAGACCGCCGGCGATGCGTGGCGGAGTAGCGGGCGGGTGGTCGATGAACTCGACCAGCTGCACCAGACTGGCCGCCAACCCCTGGGCGGCGGCCGGATCGGCGCGGGTCAACGATTCGTCGCAGGCCCATTCGGCGGATTCCTCATAATGGCGCACGCACCACCATGCCGCCGGGTTCCACCAGTGCAGCGCGACGGCGGTCCGGGCGATCGCTTGACGCCAAACGTCATGGCGACAAAGGTGGGCCAGTTCATGCAGCAGCACACCCCGCCGTTGATCGACCGTCAATGATTCCCAATACGGCGCGGGGACCACCAAGGCGTATCCGCGCGGCCGACGAACCAACATCGGACCGGCAGCCCCGGAAACCAACATCTCGGGCGCATCTCGACCACGAAGCCGACAAACCCGCTGCCACTGGGATTGCCACGACGCGGGTGCCGGATCAAGTTGATCGACCAGACGACACAGTTTCCGGTAGCGGGTGACACCACGTCCGGCGATGGCGACCATCCCCAACATCCAAACCGTCAATGCTGTCGGCGTCACGAGATCCGTCCAAGGACTGACAAACGCATCGTTGGTCGGTGATTCGGTTGACAGAAGTCCCGATCCCGCCGTTACCGCGTCCGACCGACCGCTTTCAGGCTGGAATTGCGGTCCGACCAACGAGTCGCCGACCGACACCGCAACATCGGGTATCGCCACCGGCGAAAGGGACGTTGCTGACATCGGATCGGGTTCTAACCATGGCAACTCCACGGGCATCCGAAACAACATCAGCCCTTGCAGCAACACAGCAAACAGAATGATCTGACGCAATCGTGGCGTCATCCTGTCGATCCGGCGCAGCAGAAAGGCGGCGACTCCGCACGAAATCGTTAACATCAGCGATGCCGTGACCAGACAATGCAGCAGCGTGTTCATCGCCGTTTTCCTCCCGAACGCGTCTTCGAACCACGTTTTGTCGCACGGGTCGGTGGCGACACGTCGGATTCAGCGGAATCATTCGACGGTGCAGGGGAACTCTGTTCGGCGTCGCGAATCAGTTGCTTGAGTTCTTGGAGTTCATCGGGACTGATCCGTCGGTCCTGCATCAATTGGGCGACCAAGGGAACGACACTGCCGCCGGACAGTTTTGAGATCAGTTGATCCAGATGTCCGGCCTGGGCTTGTTCACGCTCGATCGCCGCGGCGTACTCCGCCGGCCGCCCCGACTTCGTTGCCAATCCTTTGTCGACCAGACGATTCAATCGGGTTTGAATCGTGGTGTAGCCGACCGCGTCGGCGCCGAAACGCTCATGAGCTTGGGCCAACGTCAACGGCCCCTCACGCCACAGCAAGTCCATCAAATCCAGCTCTCCGCTGGAAAGACGCATCGATGATTTCATCGGCAAAGCACCGCCAGAAGAAAAACGACCGCAACCTCATTTACGACAACTGTCATATTCTTTACGACACCTGTCATAAAGTCAAGCGTGAAGCCGAGATTTTCGCACGAGAGGTGGGGCGGGCATCCAGGATCGTCGATCGCAGAAACAAGCGCCGCGCCCCTGCCAGCGGGAAGCGTCAGCGAGCGGCCCGTGAACCAGCCCCCTCCTCGTTCCCAGGCTCCTGCCTGGGAACGCACTTCCGGAGAGGCTCCTGCCTCGCGGGAACCGAAGGCGGAGCCTTCCTCCAATCCCGTTCCAAGGCGGAGCCCTGGAACGAGAAGTACGAGCCCGAAGCGCAAGCGAATGCCCCCTCGTTCCCAGGCTCCTGCCTGGGAACGCACCTCCGGAGAGGCTCCAGCCTCGCGGGAACCGAAGGCGGAGCCTTCCGCCAATCCCGTTCCAAGGCGGAGCCCTGGAACGAGAAGTACGAGCCCGAATCGCAAGCGAATGCCCCCTCGTTCCCAGGCTCCTGCCTGGGAACGCACCTCCGGAGAGGCTCCAGCCTCGCGGGAACCGAAGGCGGAGCCTTCCGCCAACTCCCGTTCCAAGGCGGAGCCCTGGAACGAGAAGTACGAGCCCGAATCGCAAGCGAATGCCCCCTCGTTCCCGGGCTCCTGCCTGGGAACGCACCTCCTGAGAGGCTCCAGCCTCGCGGGAACCGAAGGCGGAGCCTTCCGCCAACTCCCGTTCCAAGGCGGAGCCCTGGAACGAGAAGTACGAGCCCGAAGCGCAAGCGAATGCCCCCTCGTTCCCGGGCTCCTGCCTGGGAACGCACTTCCGGAGAGGCNCCAGCCTCGCGGGAACCGAAGGCGGAGCCTTCCGCCAATCCCCGTTCCAAGGCGGAGCCCTGGAACGAGAAGTACGAGCCCGAAGCGCAAGCGAATGCCCCCTCGTTCCCAGGCTCCTGCCTGGGAACGCACCTCCGGAGAGGCTCCAGCCTCGCGGGAACCGAAGGCGGAGCCTTCCGCCAATTCCCGTTCCAAGGCGGAGCCCTGGAACGAGAAGTACGAGCCCGAAGCGCAAGCGAATGCCCCCTCGTTCCCAGGCTCCTGCCTGGGAACGCACCTCCGGCGAGGCTCCAGCCTCGCAGGAACCGAAAGCGGAGCCTTCCGCCAATCCCGTTCCAAGGCGGAGCCCTGGAACGAGAAGTAGGACCGCGAGCGGCACGTTACCCGTCAGCCACCCTCACGCTCCGGTCTGAACGACCGGTTGGGTGTGACGGTCACTGCACAAGACGACCAGCAGATTGGAAACCAGCGCCGCCCGTTGGGAGGCATCAAGTTCGACGATGTTGTCGCGATTGAGATGCTCCAGCGCCATCTCCACCATCCCGACGGCGCCGTCGACGATCTTGGTCCGAGCGGCGACGACGGCGGAGGCTTGTTGTCGCTGCAACATCGCGGCGGCGATCTCCGGCGCGTAAGCCAAGTGGCTGATCCGCGCTTCCAAGACCTGTACCCCGGCCTTCTCCAGTCGATCCTGGATGTCTTCGCGCAGCCGGTCACAGATTTCGTCCGTGCTGCCACGCAAGGACTGTTCGTCGTCCCGACTGTCGTACGGATAGCGTGTCGCCAAACTCCGCAGCGCGGCCTCGCTCTGGACTTCGACGAAGTTCTCAAAGTCATCGACTTCGAACAACGCCTCTGCCGTGTCGACGACCTTCCACACCACCACTGCGGAGATTTCAATCGGGTTTCCATCTCGGTCGTTGACCTTGGACGGTTTTCCCGGCGTCCGCGTCTTCGCCTGGGTCACAACGCCTTCCTTGTTCTTCGTTTCCGGTTTGGTCGAAGAACCGGTTTCGAAATTGCGAACACGTAAGCTGACTTTCTTTTTGCTATAGAAGGGATTGACCCAAACGAAACCCGATCGCTTGACCGTGCCTTTGTATTGGCCGAACAGCAATAAGACTCGGGAGTTGTTCGGCGCGATGGCCATCAATCCGAATAACGTGGCGATCCCGGTGATCAACATCAACACGCCGACCGGGACCAAGAGAGGCGCCAACGGTGCGTTAATCGCTCCGGCGACAACGCAGCAGGGTGCCGTGACGATCAAACCGATTCCAAAGAACAACGGTCCCCAACCGGGAATCGCCTCAACGACCCTTTCATGGTGATGGCTCCCGTCGGGCTTGGGAGTGCCGGGCAGGGCAGTACTGGTCATCGTTTTTCCTCATTTGTCTGCTAAGAGTATTGCTGTACGGCGTCAAATGGAACTAGTTCCGAAATCGACGGATCCAGGGCGCGCGGTGTCCTGGTTAAATGCCACGTTGCCGATCGATCTAAACTATGATCGGGACTGAGACTGAGATGCGCCCCAACCTGTGACTCCTCATCAACGGAACTACTCAATGAGCCAATCGGCTGACAATCACGACCACCAAGCCCGGACCGCGCTGCCCAATCAGGTGTCATCAGGCGATCAACGAAAGCAGGCGATCGCACAATTTGTCACGACCATCCGCAATCCCGAAGCTCAGGTCGGACAGCACATCATTGAGGCGCTCCAGCACCAAGACACGGTCGCAGTGCTGACCACCGTCGCACTCGGTGCAGACGGCCAGCAACGTGTCATTTCGGTGGCCCTGGACCCGGAACGTATGACGCAGGTCCAGGAGATCCTGACTGCCGCCGAAGCCGAGCGTGACGCCGAAGAACCCTGTATCGGATTTCATTGTCTGATCAAACCGAAACGTTAACGTTACAATAGTTCGGTTGATCCGAACCGGTCGCTGAGACCAGACGAGCGGCTTTTTTTCTTAAGGGTGGCGGCGATGTCCCGTGACACTGCGATACAACTGATCAGGGGGTGGGGGTTCGCCGGCCTTTTGGTGACCTGCGTTGCATGGTCGCGACCGATCGTCGCTCAGGTACAGGTACCAGCCCAACCGCCCACCGATGCGAAGAAGAACGGCCAACCACCGGAAAAAGGCACCGCAGAAAAAGACCTTGCAGACAAGGCCAAATTCATCGCCGCCCTCGATGACATCGAATCGCAGATCGTCGAACAAGAGCGGTACGGTGAATACGGAACCGCCGCGGTGATGAAGTATGTCCAGGAGTTGGAAAGGGAATACTTTGCCAACGAGGATGCACTGGCAAGGTTGGATGAATCGGAGGTCGCCGCCATTGGAAGGCGCCGCCAGGATTTGACGGCCCGACGTCAACACCTTGCGCTACTCCTGTGGCAACTCAAACGAACCGGATCGCAAATCGGTCACCCCGGATTTGACAGCCGCAAACTGACGACACAAACGCACAAGTTACTCAGCGAGCACCGCAGCGTGATGCGTGACGCGAACCTGATGAAGCGTTTTCAATCGATCACGCGGCGACTGTCACTACTCTCTCGCCAACGGATCACGAACAGTCAACTTCAATACAACTTTCACTTCGTGCATCCCACCCGGCCCACCTCCGATCGGAATGTCATCCCGATTCCAGGCCCAGTCCCTCCCGATGGCGCTGCCGATGGCGATTTCCCCGATGGTCCGATTCAAACCCTGCGTCAACCGATCGGCAATCTGATCGGACTCCGCTGGCATGATGGCCGCCTGAGTTGGGATGAAGCTCATTGGGAAACCCCGTTCGCCGGGTTCGATTTGAAAACCATTCAGCTGCAAATCAACACCGAACTGGAAAAGCGCGGCATCAACGTCCCTGAACAGGATCGCATCGTTGCGCAGCGGAACCAACGTTTGTTCGACACGCCACGACCGATTCTGTTGTTTCAAGACTTGCAACAGATCGCCGCGAATGGGAAGCCGCCCAGCCGCTCGTATTCCACCAGCGGCACTTCGGCGCGCAGCCGGTTTACCGTCGGCGACATCGAAGCATCGATCGCCACTTCACCGCAAAAGCGTGAGTTCACGATCCGTGAAGACTCCGGCCCAAGTCGGACGTTGGCTGTCCGCAGTGAAAATGACAGAAGCTTGCGGATCAGTCTGATCGGGGAACACATTCTGCTGCTCGATCAATACCCCGATGGCTCGGTCCGCTGGGTCAGTATCGGCGACGATGTGATCAGCGAAAAAGCAAGCTCCTTTGCCAAGCTGTACGCCCAGCACCCCGAACGCATTGAAAGCGAATTGTTCTCTCGGCTTCGACATTGCGGAGTTGACACGCCGCTGCAACGATTTGATCGTCAACTGGTTTCTCGGGTCATGGATCAAATCAAGGGCGTCGATCAACCAACCCGACAGCGATTCGCCCACTTGGTCACTCAAATCGATAGCGGCAATTTTGCCGACCGGCAAAAGGCCTACCGTGAACTGTCCGACAATATCGAATCCTTTTCGACGCTACTGCTTCGAACCAGCGACGAAGATGGCCGGTCGGCCGAAGCGACCGCGCGGCTGGCGGAACTGCGAAAGCAATCGGGCGAGCGATTCCTTGAATTGGATCGACTGATTGAATCGACCGGATGGCTGAACGACCCGCGTTATTTGATCGGGTTAGGCCAGCGCGTCCGCGACGACCAATCCGATCTGATCGCCCAACGATTGGAATCGGTCACCGGCCAATCCTTCGGCGACGATTGGCAACGCTGGCAACGTTGGATTGCGGGGCGATAAAACGGCTGAGATTCGTTTGACATCAGCCGGTTCGCGGTATTGCGCTTTCAGCCTGTCGACCTAATAAGCCGACGGCGCTAGCCGCGGGCCCCATGATGACAACCTTGCCCGTGGAGGCCCGTGGCTAGTGCCATCGGCTCACGATTGTTCCGGTTGCGATTCAATCAACAGGCCGCCTCACCGGCCGGGCCAGTATTCCCACCAGGCTTGGAACAAACGCAACTGATCGAGGGCATAGCGTTCTTGCGACGGGCTCAACCGATCGGTTTCCAGCGCGGGTCGGCGATAGATCGGATCGATGGTTTCCGAAGCGATCAATCGGTAGTAGAGCGTCAGATCGGGGCCTTCATCGTATTTCGACAACACCGCCAAGGCTTCGTCCAGCTCTTTCGCGTACCGTCGTGCTTCGCAATCGCCTTCGGCCGCGCGGCGGCACAGGTCGACCAAGTGCAACACTTCACCGGGCAAACAGTTCCCGATTCCGGTGATCGCGCCCTGTGCGCCACAACGCAAGAATCCGAAATACACCTGCGTGTCGACGCCGACCAACAGCAATCCGCCGTCTTCGGACGACGTGATGTGCTCGGCGGCGTATTGAAGCGATGCGGCGCCACCGAACTCTTTGAACCCGACCAGGTTCGGATAGTCACGGCGAAGCTGTCCATACAGCCCCGCTTTGGTTTGGTATCCGTAGTAGGGGCTGTTGTAGATCACCGCCGGCAACTGCGGGGCGGCAGAAAGCACGCGGGCAAAATGGTCCGCCTGGGCGGCTTCGGATATGCCGCGTGAGAGCAAGCGTGGAATCACCATTAAACCGGCCGCCCCGACGTCGGCTGCATGCGCGGCATGCTGGGCGGCAACCATCGGACTTTGCGATCCCGTCCCCACCACCACCTTCAGCCCCGCGCCAACCAGACGGGCGACCCCTTCGCGACGTTGGTCATCGGTCAACAACGGCCAATCCCCCATCGATCCGCAGTACACGACGCCCGTCATTCCGGCATCGACCAGATTGGATGCGTGACGCACCATGGCATCGAATTCCGGTCGACCGTCGTCGCCGATCGGGGTCATGATCGCCGGCAGACAACCGCGAAACACACTGTCATCAATGTCCGAGGCCGATTGAGTTGCTGTGGTCATCGCTTTTTTCTGTTCCTGGAAAAATCGTCGGGTGTCAAAGGAGTGATTGGTGTGAAATTCATCATTGTGACCGTTGGAATCGATCGACGCGATACGGCGACGGATCGATGTGTGGTGGGCCTCCGCGCACCAATTCGGATACCAACTGTCCGGTCGCGGGGCCGGTCGCGACGCCGATCATCCCGTTGCCGGCGGCGACCCATGCGTTGGCCGCTCGCCGCGACGGACCGATGCACGGCAATCCGTCAGGCATCATCGGCCGCCAGCCCGCCCACGATTGCTCCGTCGCATCGGGCAGTTCCACACGCAGGTGCCGCCGTGCCGAGCGTTTGAGCAGCTCGATCCGCGCGGCGGGGACCGAACGATCAAACCCGGTCAACTGCATCGTCGAACCGATCCGAAACGAATCGCCCAGCGGCGTGACCGCGACATGATCGTCCTCGAAGATCAGCGGCGTCTCGGGCATCCCCGTCGCGTCGGCGTACGTGACCGAATAGCCCTTGCCCGGGATCACGGGAATACGGCAGCCCAGTTCCCGTCCCCATTTCGACGCCTCCGCGCCGGTCGCCAGAACGAAGGCATCCGCCGAGAGGGTTTCGCCCCGCGTCGTTGTGACCGACGCCAATGCGGCGCCGCTGAACTGCATCGACTCGATCTCCGTCTGCTCGCGGATCATCCCACCGCCCTGCTCGATCTCATGGCGCAGTTGATTCAACAACTCACTCGGAGACAGATGCGCATCATCGGGAAAATGCCAACCGCCGGCCAAGGACTCCCGCAGCGTCGGTTCCAGCTGCAACACATCATCTCCGTCATAGCGATCCAGACGAAGTCCGAAGTCGCGACGCAGCTGTGCCGCGGGTTCTTCATAGGCTTCGAAATCACGCTCCGATCGATACACCAACAACAAGCCGCGCTGCTGCCACTTGATATCCGCCGCGTTGCGGTCGGCAAAGGTCTGGTATTGGGTTCGCGACGATTGGAGCAAGGCGTGTCGCGCCGTCGAGGCATGTCGAAAATCGTTCGCGTTGCAGTGTTTCGCGAAACAAGCCAGCCACCGCCACAGCGTCGGATCCCAGCGTGGCGTGATCGACAACGCACCGCCGGTTCGTGCCATCATGCGGATTCCATTGGCCACCGCTCCCGGGGCGCACAACGGATGCACGTGACTGGGGCAAATGTAGCCGCAGTTGCCGCTCGACGCCCCGCTGCCGATCCGATCTCGCTCCACCAGCGTGACCGCGCATCCGGCATTTGTCAGGTGCCATGCGGTCCAACATCCGATGATGCCGCCGCCGATGATGATCACATCCGATCGCGCGCTCATGGGCACTGTTCTCCGATCCCGAACCGCAAATCATCATCGGGATCGAACACTTGACGTGTTTCGGCGATCACATGGGCTCGCCCTCGGATCGTGACGTGGACATGCTCTTCTTCATATTGGTACGACGCGACGAACCGGCTTCCGGTGATCGATTCCTGCACCCAATCGACTCCGGGTTCCAGCGTCCCTTGAGCTGCCAAGCAGGCCAGTTTGGCCGACGTGCCGGTACCACAGGGCGAGCGGTCGTAGTGACCGCCGGGACACAACACAAAATTGCGACATCCGACCGGATCGCTCGCGCGACGATCATCGGTGGCGTCTGAGAGTGAGCAGTACATTTCGACGTGGTCGATCAGCGCGCCGCTTTCGCCGCGGATCTCGTGCTGGTCCAGTGCGTCACGAATCTGCTGGGCGCGGTGCATCAGCTCCGCGACCGGTCCATTGCGCACCGATTCGTCGTGCGTCAAAAAAAACCAATTCCCGCCATAGGCGATCTCGCCGGTCACACGGCGACCGTCACGACACTCCAGCGACACGTCCTGGCGATAACATCGGCTGGGTACACCGGTGAATCGGACGTCGCGATCGGGTAACAAGGTTGCCTGGACCATGCCGGCGGGCGTCGCGAATTGATAGGTGCCCGGCAGGATCGCTCCCTGATGGCGGAGCGCTTCGACGACACCGATCAATCCGTGCCCGCACATCCCGAGGTAGCCGACGTTGTTAAAAAACACGATGCATCCCGTCCGCGACACGTCATCTGGCGGCGCAACGACGGCTCCGACAGCATACTCGGTCCCCCGAGGCTCGCGGGTCAGCGCCTTGCGAACCCAATCGCTAGCCCCGCGCAGCTGTCGCAGCCAGTGTTCGGGGCTGCGATCGGAAAGCCCGAGATCAGAAAGCCCGAGATCGGCGGCCGACACGATGCGTGTGATCTCACCGCCTGTGTGGGTGTCTAGAACAGAAAAGGAATCGAGCATAGGCTGAAACGTGTGGGAACACCGCGACGGTTTCCGGCGTCAGGAAACAGATGTTTTTCCGCGGTCGCGTTCGGGCGACAACCACTATAGTGGGTTGCCAGAGGCGCGAATTGACATCACGAAGCAGCGGGAGTCAAAATTGCGCACACCTAATTCGGCATGCTCCGACGACCCCAGACGGTCACTCTCTCAGTTGCTGGCCGATCCGTTCGTCAGCGAAGCGGTCTTTGACCATCTGACCGACATCGTTTACTTCGTCAAAGACCGCCTGGGACGCTACGTCGTCGTCAACGAGACCCTGGTCCAACGCAGCGGTGCGAGCCGAAAAAGCGACTTGATCGGCAAGACGTCTGAAGAAGTTTTTCAGGGCAAGATCGGAAGTGGTTTCTTGGAACAGGACCTGTCCGTCATCCAAACGCAACAGCCCTTGATCGACGAATTGGAACGCCATGTTTATCCGTCGAATGTCACGGGCTGGTGTCTGACCACCAAGTTACCCCTCAAGGGCGCCGACGGATCCGTCGTCGGGGTCGTGGGGATTTCACGCGACCTTCAGTCACCGGGCGAGGACGCGAGCGATCTGAATCAGCTAGCCGACACTGTCGACCACATCAAAAGCCACTTGGAAACTCCGTTGCGAACGGCCGAACTGGCCGAGCGGGTCGGCATGTCCTCCTATCAACTCGACCGACGCTGCCGTGAGGTCTACGGAATCTCTTCCTCACAGCTGGTCTTGCAGTTGCGGATGAGCGCCGCAGCGGCCAAGCTACGTCAGACGGACGATCCGATCGTCTCCATCGCGCTCGCGGCCGGCTATAGCGACCAAAGCGCGTTCACACGCCAATTCCGACGCACCTTCGGTGTCTCGCCCGGAAAATTTCGCGCCCAACAATCAAACTGATGAAGTACTTTGCTTTCGTCCTCGCGACCACGCTACTTTCGACGTCCATTTCCCATGCCGTTGAATCCGCGTCCAGGCCGGCCGACGCGACACTACGCGCGCTGATGGATCGCGTTTGGGAATTTGAGCTCGACGAGTACCCGCTGCTGGCGACCGATGTCGGCGATCCGCGTGGGCAAGACCGGCTGGCCAGCAACACCGCCGCCGATTTCGAGCGTCGTGACCAGGCCCGCGCCGAATTCCTACGATCGCTCGACGCGATCGATCTCCAGTCGCTCGATGCCGAAGACCAAGTCGACGTCGACCTGCTGCGTCGCAAACTGGAAACCGAGCGAACCGATTACCGGCTGGGTTTGCACCTGATGCCGATCAACAACCGCGAAGGATTCCACATCGGATTGCCCGAGTTGCCGCGGCAGATGAATCCCGATTCACGCCAGGATTTTGAAAACTACATCGCACGGCTGAACCAGTTTCCGCGTTATGTTCAGGAACAAATCGCACTTTTGCGTCGCGGCGTCGAAGCCGGTTTGACGCAACCGGCCATCATCATGCGTGACAGCGTTCGGCAAGCCCGCGCCCATGTGGTGGACGATCCCGAGAAGTCGCTGTTCCTGACGAATCTGGCCGAAGAATCGATCGCCAAATTGTCCGAGGAGGACTGGAAACAGCTGCGCCCGACATTGATCGATGCGATCGAAAACAGCGTCATCCCCGCCTTCCGGGCCTTCGCGGAGTTTTTGGACCAAACCTACGTGCCGGCCTGTCGCGGTGGCATCGCCGCACGATCCCTGCCCGGCGGCCGGGAACTGTATCAGGCCCAGATCCGCAAGTTCACGACGTTGTCGATGACACCGGATGAATTGCACCAGACCGGGATTCGTGAGAACGCACGGATTCGATCCCAGATGATCGCGATCAAAGAACGCGTGAACTTTGACGGTGACCTGCAAGCGTTTTTGGCGCACTTGCGGACCGATCCGAAGTTTTATCCCAAGACCAAAGAAGAACTGCTCAAGGAAGTCGCCTACATTTTGAAACAAGTCGACGGCCGGCTTCCGACACTCTTCGGCAAGCTGCCTCGAACACCTTATGGGATCCGAGAAGTCCCCGATTATGTCGCGCCCCAAACGACATCGGCCTATTACTGGCCTCCCGCAACCGACGGATCGCGGGGCGGTTTCTATTACGTCAACACGTACAACCTGTCCGCCCGTCCGCTGTACCAACTCGAGGCGCTGTCATTCCACGAAGCGGTCCCCGGCCACCATCTGCAACTCGCACTGCAAGCCGAATTGGAAGGGCTGCACCCGATCCGAAAACAGAGCAACTTCACGGCGTTCATCGAGGGCTGGGCGTTGTACAGCGAAAAACTGGGCGGTGAACTGGGATTCTACAAAGACCCCTACCAGGAGTTTGGTCGATTGAGCATGGAAGCGTGGCGGGCGAGCCGGTTGGTGGTCGACACCGGCATCCACGCCAAAGGCTGGACGCGCCGGCAAGCGATCGCCTACATGCAGGAGAACACGGCGCTTTCAGAGCACAACATCGTCGCCGAAGTCGATCGCTATATCGGCTGGCCGGGACAAGCACTGGGATACAAGGTCGGTGAACTGTTCATCACGGAATTGCGGACACGCGCCGAAAACCAACTGGGCGACGCGTTCGACGTCCGCGAATTCCACGACGAAGTCCTCCGCTCCGGTTCGATCCCGTTGCCGGTCCTGGAACGCAAGATCCAAAGCTACATCGACCGAAAATCGCCTCCAACGACCGTCCTGCCTACGGCTGAGGCAAAACGTGACGAATCCAAGTGATCTGGCCGGTTGAGTAAGAGGTGGTCGGTGGAGGGGTGTACGACGTCCTTTCTAGTAGCGTCGTGCAGAGCCCCACGGGCGACGGGCCCGGAAGGGCCCTCGTACTCAGAGTGCGGTCGCCTAAAGGCTAAACACCAACGGGCTGCTCCACGTACGACGGCCCTTCCGGGCGGTCGCCTGTCGCTGCAAAGCAGCGAAGGGAATCCAGCGGACAACGGCCCTTCCGGGCGGTCGCCTGTCGCTGCAAAGTAGCGAGGGGAATCCAGCGTACGACGGCCCTTCCGGGCGGTCGCCTGTCGCTGCAAAGCAGCGAGGGGAATCCAGCGGACGACGGCCCGGAAGGGCCATCGTCCCCAGAGAGAAGCATCTCGCTAACGACTCACTTTCGCGTCACCAAACCCACGCCGACGATCGCGATTCCCATTCCGACGAAGTGCCACGGCGACGACGGTTCCCCCAGGACACCGATCGCTAACAGCATCGTCAGCACCGGCCCGACACTGCCGATCACAGCCGTCCGCGTCGCACCGATCCGCATGATCGCCTCGTTGATCATGAAACTGGGGATCAACGTGCAAACGATCGCCAACACAAATCCGTAGGCATAAACGACCGGCGATGCGCTGATCAATTGCGACACCTCACGGGTCGCCAAGAAGTGCAGACCGATAAATGCCGTCGATCCGATCATCGCCAAACTCGTAAATCGGCGACTGCCCATCATCGACATCGTCGGCTTGGCCAACAGGATATAGATCGCATAGCTGATCGCCGATCCGCTGACCAGCACCACGCCCCAGGTGACCTGCGTTCGATCTGCGACCAAGCGTTCTTGGCCATACATCATTGCGACGCCACAGTAGCACAACACGATCGATAGGATGATCCGCCGATGCAGGCTTTCACCCAGGAACAGCCAGGCCAGGATCGCGACGATCGCGGGATAAACAAACAGCGTCAACCGCTCCAATTGGGCGGTGATGTACTGCAAGCCGCTAAGATCCAAGTACGACGCCAGGTAATAGCCCAAGAATCCCAGGGCAATTGCCCGCATCATCAGCGACCGACCGATCGGCCGGGTCGACGGATCACGATGCACCTGCCACAGCACGCCGACATAAACCGGCAGCGCGAAAGCGAGCCGGATCACCAGCAACATCGTCGGCTCGGCCCCGGCGGCGAACGCCAATTTGATAAAGATTGATTTGAGCGCGAACAAAAACGTGCCCAAGACCGCCAATAAAACCCCCGACGCGAATCGGCTGGGAGGGTCATCGTCTGAGTCGTTCAATGGACGGGTCGCACGGCAGGGGGAAACGAGCAAGCAGGATCGGACATGATGATCCCTCTGGCTCGACAGCCCCACAGCGCCAAAGGTTCGCGCCTGGACACTCGGGTAGACGGTGGTGGACGACGCGCGGAGTCCTCGCGGCACGCAATCTGAATGGACTCGTCGCCTCGTCCACTACCCGCAAGTCAGCTCGTGGGAAACGCCGCCCGCCGGTCGATTACGCAAGTAAATCCGTGACGATCGTTCCATGCACATCGGTCAATCGAAAATCTCGCCCCGCGTGACGGAACGTCAGCTTTTCATGGTCCATGCCCAGCTGATGCAAGATCGTGGCGTGCAAGTCATGCACCTCCACCGGGTTTTCCACCGTGTACTTCCCGATCTCGTCGGTCACGCCATGCACGTGCCCGCCCTTGAATCCTCCGCCGGCCAGCCAGACGCTGAAACAGTCCCGGTGGTGCCCGCGTCCATTTTTGCCCTCTTTGGTTGGCGTGCGTCCGAACTCCGTCGCCCACAACACGATCGTGTCGTCCAACATGCCGCGTTGACGTAGATCCGTGATCAGCGCCGCGGTCGGCTGGTCGACGTTGTAGGCCAGATCCGCGTGCTCCTTCATCTCCCCATGTGAGTCCCAATTCGGTCGCGACCCGGTGTCGATCAATTCGATGAACCGAACGCCGCGTTCGGCCAATCGCCGCGCCACAAGACACTGCCAACCGAAATCCGCGCCGGGGCCTTTGACCTTGCGGTCCAGCCCGTACAACCGCCGAATGTGTTCTGGTTCCTGGTCAAGACCAAACGCTTCGGGCGCCGCCTGTTGCATCTGAAATGCCGTTTCGAACGACTTGATCCGAGCCGCCAAGGCGGTGTCGTGGGGACGCTGATCGGCGTGACGCCGATTGAATTGATCGACCAGATCGAATTCCAAATCCTGCAACCGCCCCGTCGCGTCGGGCGGGTTCAGGTTGGCGATCGGATCGTTTCCAGGCAACACACGCGTGCCTTGGTGGAACGCCGGCAAAAAATCACTCGCATAGACCTGGGTTCCTCCATAAGGCAAATGCGGCGCGATGACGATAAAGCTGGGTAGATTCTGGTTGAAAGTCCCCAGACCGTAGCTGATCCAGGATCCCATGCTCGGCCGTGCGAAGGTTGGGGACCCGGTGTGCATTCCGAGTGTGGCTTCGGAGTGGTCGAAGTGCGACGCCTTCATCGACCGAATCAAACAGACTTCATCCATCACGTCACGGACGTGCGGAAAGATGTCACTGACCATTGTCCCGCATTTCGGATCGGGTTTGGCACCGAACAGGTTGCCCATCAACCGGTCTTTTCCACTGCCGTCACGACCGCCCGCGGTCGATTTCGGATCGAAGGTGTCGATGTGCGAAACGCCACCGGTCGCGTAAATAAAAATCACGCGTTTGGCTTTCGCCGCGTGGTGCGTCGCCTTGGGTACCAGAGGATCCGACTCGCCTGCCAACAATTGCGAGACGATCCCCGGCATCAACAACGAACCACCGACCATCGATCGAAGCATCGTTCGTCGATTCGAACTCGAGTTCAACATCGCAAAGGAGCTCGTAGTAAATGAAAGGGGGGCATTCAATCCAAATACAAAAATTCATTCAAACGCAGCAAACTGCGCGTCAAGCTGGCCCACTTCTGCCGTTCCACATCGCTGCCGTCGCCGATCCGTGCGGCAACCTTATCCAAGTGCGCCAACAATTGCCGCGTCTCTTCGTTCGTCGGCGGTCGGCACAACAGGGTCCGAACGGCGAAGTCGATCCGCTTTTGAGGATCGCCGGAGTGGTGGATCACGGCTTCGGCAAATCGCGACGCCTGATCGTGCAGGAATTGATCATTGACAAAGTACAACGCCTGCAACGCAGTGATCGACTGGTCGCGGTTACTGGTACATGCATTCGGATCGGGACCGTCGAACGTTTGGTAGTACGTCCCAGCGGTCAACCGCTTGGTCATCAGGTAGACGCTACGTTTATTGCTGGGATAGTCGTCGTTGAACGGATGGTGCTGTGTGAATTTCCACTTCTCCCGGGGTGGAAATGGATAGGGGTCGGTCTGCGGCGAGACGTCCAAGGTACCGGCAATCATCATGACCGAATCACGAATCGATTCCGCATCCAACCGCTGGCGATTGAAACGCCAGTGCAGTGAATTGTTCGGATCACGGGCCAGGTTGTCGGAATGACCGGCGCTGGAGAGTGCATACGTGTGCGATGTCAGGATGCGTCGCTGCAAGTGTTTCAGCGACCAGCCGTTGTTCATGAAGTCCGTGGCAAGCCAATCGAGCAGGTCGGGGTGTGTGGGCGATTCACCACGCAACCCAAAATCGCTGGTGCTTGAAACGATCCCCGTTCCGAAGTGTCGTTGCCAGACTCGATTGACGATCACGCGTGCGGTCAGCGGATTTTGTGGATGCGTAATCCACTCGGCCAACTGCTTGCGACCGCTGGTCGAATCGGCCACGTCCGGATCGAGTTTCCAGCCCCCCAGAATTTCAGGAAACCCGCGCCGGACCTGAGCCCCTGGTCGCGTCGGTTCGCCTTTGATTTGAATCCGCGCATCGATCGCATCCGCATCCGCCACGGCATAGGCGCTGGGAATCTCCGGCAACGTTCGCAGGTGTGCGGCAAGTTTCTCACCAGCCTTTCGAGCCTGGATCAACATGCCGTCCAACTCCTCGCGCATCTTCCTCCGCTGCTCCAAACTGCAATCTTTTTCGCGCAGGGCGTTTTCTCTCGCTCGGGCCTCGCAGCGATCCAAATGCTTTTGCAACTCGGCGGCCAGCCGATCCGATTCGGGTTGGAATTCTTTCAGCCGTGCACGCGTTTCGGCCGAGTCCATCAAACTGACAAAATCGCGCTGCGTTTGGAACAATTCGATTCCCGGGAACGGGTACCGCGTGCTGGCAAAAATCCCGTACATCGCGTAATAGTCGCGTGCACTGATGGGATCGAATTTGTGATCGTGACAGCGGGCACACGCCAATGTCATCCCCATCATCGTGCGGCCGACGTTGTCGATGGTGTCTTCGATCGTCAGATGCCAGGGATAGCGTTCGATCAATGAACCGAACCGGCGGGCCATGGCCAGGTAACCGGTCGCGATCAGTTGTCGGTTTCGTTCCTCCAGGGTTGACGCGGGCAACAGGTCACCGGCGATTTGTTCGATCAAAAACTGATCGTATGGCAGGTCGTTGTTGAACGAATCAATGATGTAGTTGCGATACAAGAACGCTTGCGGAATCGGAAAGTCCGAATTGTCGCCGGCCGTATCGGCGTAGCGCACCCAGTCCATCCAGTGCCGCCCCCATCGTTGGCCGTAGGTGGGGCGGCTGAGTAAATCGTCGACCAGCTCGACCATCGCCTCGGCCCGGCCGACCTCCGCGACGCGTCCGCGAAACGCATCAACTTCCTGGATCGTCGGCGGCAATCCGGTCAGCCCGTACGTCGCACGGCGGATCAGATCGACCGGCGTGGCATCGCCGACGACGGCCAGCCCCGCTGCTTCGCGACGGGCTTGGACAAACCGGTCCAGGTCACCGGTCGGCCAAGCAAGCTCGCGCACCGCCGGCGGTGCAACGGCGCGAATCGGTTGAAACGCCCAATGGTCCGTTTCCGGAAACGAATGCTCGGATGACTCGTCCGCGGCCGGCCATTCCGCCCCCGATGCGATCCACCGACGCAGCAAGTCGATCTCCGCCTCCGAAAGCCGATCTCCATCGGGCGGCATCCGGTCGTCTTCGCTGCGTGATCGCACCCGCGCCAGCAGGCCGCTCCCTTCCGGCATCCCCGGGACAATCGCGGCGTGCCCCGAGTCCGCTTCGGCAAATGCCGCGGCCGATCGATCCAACCGCAGACCTCCGTTTTGCTCTTCCGCGCCGTGGCAATCGACGCAATGCCGATTCAGCAGCGGTTTGATCTGGTGAACGAAATCGATTCGCTCCTCCCCGAAGATGGGAATCGCAGTTAAACCAATCATGCCGGCGAAGAAGAGACGGATCATGGATTCACAATCGTCCAAGAGGCGGAGGAAAGATGGGAGAGCGGGCCCCATCAGTCTACCGGAAATAACGCCGCTTCACTCGGCCCCGCTTATCGTTTTGGCCATCTTTTTACCCGCGGCGATCACCGGGGCGATCCCGACGCCGCGTAAAGCATTGGTGACCAGATGCAGATGCGGAATCTGCACCATCGCGGTTTCGATCGTTTCGACGCGTTTGAGATGACCGACATGGTACTGGGGCATGGCGTCGTTCCACCGCACGACACGGGCGAGTGTTTCCCGACCGGTCATTCCGATCAGATCCGCGAGTTCCCCGCGAACCATGTCGACGATTTGTTCATCGGATTGCTGCAACAACTCCGGTTGCAACGCGCCACCAACAAACACACGAATGATCACATGATCTGCGGGACAGCGGATCGGATACTTGTGGCTTGCAAAACTGGCGGCCAGGATCTTGCGATTTTCGATTTGTGGGACGACAAATCCGAACTGGTGTGGCAACCGAGCGATCTGGGACTTGCGAACGCACAGCACTGCGATCGCGGTCGACGCGGACGGGATGGATGACAGCGCGTCGGCCGCGGTACGGCAAGGCGTTTGAATCGCGGCGGCATCGATCGAGCGAAGCAGGCTGGCCGATGCCGCCGCCGGCGCGGCCAAAATGACTTCGTCAAAGGATTCGGCCCCGCGATCGAAGCTCAATTCCCAGGGCTGCGAAACATCGTCGGTGTGGCGCAGGGCCGTGATCGGCGTATCGGTCTGAATCGATTCCTCTCCGATCGCCGCGGCAAGCGTGTCGATCAGTTGCTTCATGCCGTCGGGAAAGCCGCGAAACTTCTCGTACCGCGCGCCGGCACTGTTCCGCTCGGTCACGTCCTGGTTCTCGCGCCGCCGGGCCAACGTCGCCTGGGCCAGCGAACCGTGTTTTTTGACCATCGCGACCATCGGGGCCATCGTCGCGTTCATGCTCAGCTTTTCGATGTCGGCGGTGTAGATGCCTGCGACCAGCGGCCCGACCAGCCGATCCAGCACTTCACCGCCCATTCGATGGCGAACGAAATCTGCGACACTGACATCGTCGGCCACGGCGTTCGGAACGGCTTGCCCGCCGACGAACCGTTCGGCCAAAAATCGCAGCTTACCGGGGATCGACAACAGCGGCGTGGTCACCATCTGCCAAAGCTTCGTCGCCCGCATCAAGACGAAGCCGTCGGGAATGGGCACCAATTTGCCTCGGTGCACGATCATCGCCCCGGCGCGCGAGGTGTCGGGAACGATCAACTGGTCTTCGACTCCCAGATCACGACACAACTGAATCGCCGCGGGCGGCTCGGTCGCAAACATGTCGGCGCCGTGATCGATCACAAAGCAACCGTGCCCGGCCGATTCGATTCGCTCGGTATGGATCACTCCACCCAGACGCGACGACGATTCGTAAACCTTGATGCTCGCGCGGGGTGAGAATCGTTTCAAGTAGAACGCGGTGGCCAATCCCGACAGCCCACCACCGATCACCGCAATCCGTTTCGGAACCGAGGGTGACACCGACTCCGTCATCGCCGTTTCATTTCCGTCCTGCTGCGACAATCGACTAAAATCCATCCGTCGGCATGTTCATCTCCATTTGCATTTCCATCTCCATTTGCATGTCCATTTCCATCTGCATGTCGTAGTCGTCATAACCGTTCCCGTAGGAATTCATGCCGCGACGATTTCCGCCTCCGAAACGCTGCATTTGAGAGACCAGGGGAGCTGCCATGGCGAACCAGCCGTCCATCGCCGAGTGGAACTCACGGGCCGATTCGGCCGCCAGGGCAGGTTGCAAGATCGGGTCCAGCATCAACGGCACCATCTCCGCAGCCCCACCGGCCAACAGTGATCCGTCGGCGGTCCCGGCGAGTGTGTCTTCCCACGTCTTCATCGCTTCGGCCCATTTTTCGGCGTCGGATTCGGCCGGCATCCAGAGACCATCGACCGTAATGAAATTCATGCTCTGCTTGACGTCGCCGTAGCTGATTTCGACGGTCGCTTTACCGTCTTTCTCATCTTTGACCTCGTAGGATGCAGATTCGATCCCCAGCATTTCCATCTGCTCGTAGATCGATGCGATGTGCGGGGCCAGCCGCCCGTCCAATTCGAGCAACCAAGTCCGCAATGGGGTTGTCGACAATGCTTCCAACCGCAGTTGGTCCGGATCGATTCCGTCACGAAGCAGACCGCCGATCGACAACAGCAGCGATTTCAACGTGTCTCTGGCATCGGCATCGATCCCCTGCAACCGCGGGTGCGAGAAAACCCAGCGCTGACGTGTGACAATCAAGTCACCGACCGAGTGGACCGAACTCAAGACCTGACGCATTCCCTGCATGTCCAGCTTGGCGACACTCATCCGTAGCAACCGCTCCAGATCGTTCTGGTAATTCAGCGGCAGCGAGTCGAAGGCGGCGATCAGCCCGTGTCCGTTTTTGTTCTGCTGGTCCATCCATTCCAATTGCGCCAGCAACCCGCCGGTGGAGCTGAGTCGTTGGTAGGGCGGGGGTGTCGGGGGGGCAGGTAGCGGTGTCGGTGCCGGTGCGGCCGCCTCTTTGGCCTCGGCCTGAATCCGTTGTCGCAACTCGGCTCGTTTGCGCCGCTGTTCTTCGCCCAACCGGCGCGCTTGGATTCGACTATCGGCGATCAGATTGTCGACACTGACGGTCACGCGTCGCGGTCCGGGCAACTCCAACACCACGTTGTTGCCCCACAACCCGATGAAGTCCGCCTCCACCGTGCTCGATCCGTCCAAACTGGTCCATCGCTCGGCGGCGGAGGATTCACCGGCGGGTCCAAACAACCCGCTCCAGGCGGCCACCACGGCGGCGATTGCAACCCCAACGGTCACGCGGCGAAACGCCCCCTCGGTATGGCCCTCGGTATGGCCGGTTGTATGGCGGCGAGAATCAGTGCGGAGTGGCATTTTGAAACGTCTCGCGACGACGATCGGGGAACTCGGATGGGAGAACGCAGGGCCGCGGGCGACCAGCGGCTCAGAAGTTCAGTATATTGCGAGAACGGATTGATTACTGCGGCATTTTTCCTGGGTTTGCGATTTTGCAACCTCACCAGCCCTTGTTCGGAGAAACACGTGCCCGTCTCGGAGAACCCATCAGAAATGGACGTCGAAGCCCTGCGTGCACGTCATTATAACGCGACGATCATCGAAAGAATCGATTGCCACGAGAATCTGGCTCGATTTCGGATCCGCCCCGATGACGGGGTTCCGCCGTTTCAAGCCGGCCAATACGTGACGCTGGGACTGGGACTCTGGGAGCCTCGGCTGGAAGGCACCCAGGACGACGACGTGCCGGAAAAAAAACGCTCGCGCGTCGTCAAACGCGCCTACTCGGTCTCCTGCCCGCTGTTGGATGATCAACAGGCCCTCGCGCCGGTGGACTCCCTCGACTACCTGGAATTCTACATCGTCCTGGTCCGTGCCGCCGACAGCCCCGACAAGGCACCGCCGGCTTTGACCCCCAGACTTTTCTGTTTGGGCAAAGGAGACCGGATCGCGATCGGAAAAAAATTCGTCGGCACCTACACCCTCGGCCAGCCGGCCCCCGACGCGACTGTGTTGATGCTCGGCACCGGCACCGGCGAAGCGCCCCACAACGCGATGACCGCAACGCTGTTGGCCGGCGGACACAAGGGGCGCATCATCAACGCGTGTTGCGTTCGCTACTTTGGTGACCTGGCCTACCATTCGCTCCATCTTTCGTTGATGGAACAATTTCCCAACTACCGCTACCTGCCGTGCACGACGCGTGAAGCGGTGAACCTTGACGCCGACTTGCCGGGTTACGTCGGCAAACAATACATCCAGGATTACTTCACCAGCGGGAAACTCGCCAAGGACGCCGGCGACCCGCTTTCCCCGGCCAACACACATGTCTTCTTGTGCGGTAACCCTGACATGATCGGCTACGTTCCTCCGGGCGTCTCTCCGCCAAAAAAGTGCGGCATGTTGCCGTTGCTGATCGAGGCTGGTTTTCGCCACGAAATCCACGGCAGCGGCCCCGGCAGAATTCATTTTGAAAAATATTGGTAACCTCTGGATCCTTTCCCGCGATCGTCGCGTGCATTAGAACGTGGGAGCCTCCATAATCTTCATTTGAATCGCCGCATTCGAATCCCACTCCCATCTATTCCTAACACCCCTGCTGATTCGCATGACTTCTCATTCCGACTACCCGATGGACCTGTCAAAAAACACAATCGCGCTGATTCTCGGTGGCGGTCGCGGAACGCGGCTGTTCCCGTTGACAAAGATCCGCGCCAAACCCGCCGTCCCGCTGGCAGGGAAGTACCGCTTGATCGACATCCCGATTTCCAACTGCATCAATAGCGGCCTGCGACGTGTCTTCGTGTTGACCCAATTCCTCTCGGTCAGCCTTCACCGCCACCTGCGACAAACCTATCGATTCGACCAGTTCACCGGCGGCTTTGTCGAACTGCTCGCCGCCCAACAGACGGTCGATTCGGGAACCGATTGGTATCAGGGCACCGCCGATGCCGTTCGAAAAAACTTGCGCTACATCGATCAACCGGAAATCGAACACATCTTGATCCTATCCGGCGACCAACTGTATCGGATGGATTTTCGCGACATGATGAAGTCGCACATCGACTCGGGCGCCGACGCAACCATCGCGGGAATTCCTGTCGATCGCAAAGACGCCAGCGCGCTAGGCATCATGCAACTCAACGACGACGGACGAGTGACCGGCTTTGTGGAGAAACCGCAAACCGAAGAAGAAATCGCAAAGGTCCGTATGGACCCGGCCTGGATCGACGCCCGTGGCATCCCCAGCAAGGGACGCGACTGCCTTGCCAGCATGGGACTGTATATCTTCAAGAAAGACGTCATGATGGATCTGTTGCACGGCAACGACCATTCCGACTTCGGCAAAGAAGTGTTCCCCGCGGCGATCGACAACCGCAAAGTCCAGGTGCACCTGTTCGACGGCTACTGGGAAGACATCGGAACGATCCGAGCGTTCTACGAAGCCAACCTGTCGTTGGCCAGCAAAGCACCGCCGTTTCAACTCGGCAGCTTCGACGCGCCGATCTACAGCCGCCCGCGATTCTTGCCGCCCACCGTGGTCGGTGACGACGTCACCGTCCGCGGCAGCCTGATCGCCGACGGTTGTCACATCGGAAACAATGTCACGATCGAGCACAGCGTGATCGGGTTGCGGACCACCATCGGCGACAACGTCACGATCAAGAACAGCGTCGTCATGGGGGCCGATTACATCGAAGACCCCGAAACGTTGCCCCCCGGACGAATCCCCGTCGGTATCGGCAACAACAGCGTCATCAGCGGTGCCATTCTGGACAAGAACTCCCGCATCGGTACCGACGTTTCGATCACCAATGCGGAAAACGTCGATTCACTCGGCGAAGACGAAGCGCTGCAAGTCCGAGACGGGATCTCGATCGTGATCAAGAACGGTTCCATCCTGAATGGAACCAAGTTCTAAAACGCCCCCGCCATCCATAGCCGCGATTGTTCGTAAATCGTTTCATAGAAAAATGGAACGATTCCCAACAGAACCATCAGCACGGTCGAAAGCCCCAACGCCGCGACGATCGACGCCGACGGACGAATCGGTGGATCATCTTCAAATCCAGGCTCGATATACATCTGCCTGACGATCCGCAGATAGTAATACAGCGAGATCGTCGAATTGATCGCCGCGAGTGCGACCAACCAATGGAACCCG
Source organism: Stieleria maiorica (assembly GCF_008035925.1). Lineage (NCBI taxonomy): Bacteria > Pseudomonadati > Planctomycetota > Planctomycetia > Pirellulales > Pirellulaceae > Stieleria > Stieleria maiorica. Next base: position 8,611,385 of record NZ_CP036264.1, on the reverse strand, counting down.
GCTTTGGACGCCACGCTGAACAAGAAGAACTTGCCGACGAACCCGGAAAGCGGCGGAATCCCGGCCAAGCTGAATAACCCCAACATCATTGTCAGAGCGACCAACGGATTCGTTCGCGCCAACCCGCGGTAGTCCTCGATCTGCTCCCGCCCGGTCTCGTTCAAATAAAACCCGACCACGCCGAAGACCAGCATGTTGGTGACCACATAGACCAGCATGTAATACACCATGCTCGCGGCACCGCTGCGATCAAGAAATCCCATGATCAGATAGCCCGCCTGTGAGATCGCGCTGAACGCCATGAATCGTTTGATGTTGGTTTGCACGACCGCCACGACGTTCCCCAAGGTCATCGTCACCGCGGCCAACACGGCCAGTGCCATGGAAACATCCGCCAAGGTATTTCCCAACACGCGATAGAACAGTTGGAACATGAACGCCAGACCGGCCGCCTTGGATGCAACCGACAAATAAGCCGCCACCGGAAGCGGGGCGCCGCGATAGACATCGGCGGCCCACATGTGAAACGGCACCAGCGTCAGCTTGAACCCGACTCCGACAACGACCATCGCGATCGCCAGTTTTGTCACCGGCCCAAAGCTCAACTGTTCGCCCATCGTCAACAGATCGACCGATCCGGTCAGCCCGTACAGCAGCCCCAGTCCGAACAGCAACGCGCCGGTGGAGGTGGCCCCTAGGATGCTGTACTTCATCCCGGCTTCGGACGACAGCGGGTCACCGCGCCGCCATGCGACCATCAGATACAGCGGGATCGTCGCCAATTCCAGACAGACATACAGATTGACCAGATTGGTGGCTGAAATCAGAAACATCGCCCCGACCAGATTGAACAGCATCACCGTGTAAAACTCGCCCCGATACAACAGGCCTCGATCTCGCCCCGCAGCCGCTTTGATCCTGCCACCCAGCAAATCAGCCGACAGCAAGACGGTCAGCAGCCCGGCCGACAAGAACGAGATTTTGAACCATCCGGTGACACCGTCGAATCGAAACTGACCATTCAAGAATTCACCATCGCCACGGATCATCAGATCGACGACCGCTACCAATCCGGTCGCCAACCCCAACACCATCACCGGCGTCTGCAAGGGGCGATGACGCGGCGGCAAAAACATTTCCATGCCCAGCACCGCAAAGGCGGTGACGATGACGATGATTTCCGGTTGTAGATACATGACGTCAATGATGTGGTGGTGCCGGCCGTTGGTTCAAAAACGATTGGCGATCGGAACAATCGCATGTTCGATCAAGTCGATCAGAACGGGCGGATACATCCCGACGATCGCCAACGTGGCGACCAGGATTCCCGTGCAAAGCTTTTCCGCCGCGGTGGCGTCGTTGAGCTGGTTGAATTTAGGATCGGAGATCTTGCCTTGAAACACACGGGCCAGCCCGCGTAACACATAGACCGCGGTCACCACGATCGAGGACGTCGCCAGCAAGGTGCAGATTCGCATCGTCATCGAATCGACCCAGCGGTTGCCGAAAAACCCGCCCAGAAACACCGTCGACTCGGCGACAAACCCGGACAATCCCGGCAGCCCCAGCGACGCCAAACCGCCGATGTAAAAACTGGTTGCCAACCAGGGCATGCGACCGGATAGCCCTCCCATCTTGGTCAAATCACGCGTCTTCGAACGCCCGTAAACCATCCCGATCAGCCCGAAAAACAGCCCCGTCATGATCCCGTGGCTGAACATCTGGATCACCGCCCCCTTGAATCCCATCAGGTTCAGCGAGCACAGCCCGAACAAGACAAACCCGCAATGGCTGACCGACGAATAGGCGGTGAAGTACTTCAGGTCGGTCTGTCTGATTGCCGCATACGCACCGTACACGATGTTGATCGTGGTCAGCACCAAAAAGAACAGCGCCCACTGCTTTGCCCCTTCGGGCATCAGGTACACCGCCACCCGCAACACGCCGTAACCGCCCAGCTTCATCAACACACCGGCGTGCAGCATCGAGACGGCCGTCGGCGCCGACGCGTGACCGTCGGGCGACCAGGTGTGAAACGGAAACAGTGCCCCGAGCACCCCGAACCCGACGAACACGCAGGGAAAGACCCACGATTGCAGGTCGGCGGAATAGTCGACCATCGCCAACTTGTTCAAGTCAAACGTCTCCGCCCCGGCAGCGTGATAGAGCGCCAACAATCCGACCAACACGAACGCCGATCCGACCATCAGCATCAACGTCAACTTCATGGCCGAGTATTCCTTGCGGCCCGTCCCCCACACGCCGATCAACAAGTACATCGGCAACACGGCGACTTCATAGAAGACGAAGAACAGGAACAGATCGACGCTGATGAACACGCCAAAAACACCGGTCACCAACACCAGCAGAAACGCATAAAACTCGCGTGATCGTTCCCTGACGTCCCAACTGGCCAGCACCCCGGTGAAAATGATGATCGCGGTCAACACGATCATTGCCATCGATATCCCGTCCACGCCGACGTGGTACTCGATTCCCATGCTGGAAAACCAAGGCACGGAGTGTTCGAATTCCATCTTGGAAACCGTCAACAGCGATGCGTCCCCCGCACGCTGCTGGACCGCCTGCATGTACGCCGCGCTCATCACAAACGACAGCGTTAGCACGATCCCCGTCCCCAACAGCGCAATCCAACGTCGGGCATACCACTTGGCATCAGGCGTCGCGACGACACCCAACGCCGTCGCCAGCGGAATCAAAATCAGCAGACTTAACCAACTCATTCGAGCCTTATTCCTTGCACCACTGCGCTACTGTTGAACGAGCCACAGAAACACGACGACCAAGATCGTTCCATTGATCATCCAGATCCCGTACGTCTGCACTTGACCGGTTTGAAAGCCGTTCATCCGGACCGCGAACCAACGCACCACCCCCGCCGACAAATTCATCGCACCATCGACGACATGGCGATCGAACCAGGCCGCCGGCGCCGCGACGAACCGAAAGATCATTCGCGTCAAAAACAGATAGACTTCGTCGATGTAAAACTTGTTCTTGACCAAACGGTAAACACCGCCGAGCGACCGCGCGATCGTTTCAGCGTGATTTGTCTGGCCCCCACCGTACAGCCAACCACCGTACAGCTGACCGCCATACAACCAAAACGCGGCTCCGATCCCGACCGCCGCGGCCGCCACTGAAATCCCCATCACCGCCAAATGGGCATGAAGCTCGACGCCCGGCAGGACGAACTGTGACACGCCGACCAAGCCGCCACACAACGACATCACGGAGAGTACGACCAGCGGGATCGTCATCACCGCCGGCGATTCGTGAGCACGCTCGGCCGCTCCCGATCGGCAACCGCCCAGGAACGTCAGAATGTACAACCGAAACATGTAAAACGCGGTCAAGGATGCCACGAACACCCCGACCCCGAAAACCAGAGAGTGATGCCCGTCCCAAGCCGCACCCAGGATCTCGTCCTTTGAAAAAAAACCGGCCAACGGTGGCACGCCGGCAATCGCAAGCGTCGCCGCCAGGAACGTCCCGTGCGTCCACGGCATCGATTTCCGCAACCCGCCCATGTCGGTCACCTCGTTGCTGTGAACCGCATGGATCACCGAACCGGCCCCCAAGAACAACAGCGCCTTGAAAAAGGCGTGCGTGTAAAGGTGAAACATCGCCGCCCCGAACCCGGCCGGATGTTCCGCCGACGCGACACCCAACGCCAACGTCATGTATCCGATCTGGCTGAGCGTCGAAAACGCGAGCACTCGTTTAATGTCCGTCTGGGTACACGCGATCACCGCCGCGAACAAGCATGTAAAACAGCCCACCGCGGCGACGACGCGGAGTGCATCTTCGGACGCCGCAAAGCCGGGAAACATCCGGGCCACCAGATACACACCGGCAACCACCATCGTCGCCGCGTGAATCAATGCCGACACCGGCGTCGGCCCGGCCATCGCGTCGGGCAGCCAGACGTGCAACGGAAACATTGCACTCTTGCCCGCCGCACCGACGAACACCAACAGCATCGCAACCGTCAACAAGTCGGCACCGAGGATGCCGGGCTGGCCCTTCAACGCCAGTAACACGCCGTCCGCATTGATCGTGGCGAAATCCAGTGCCTGGGTCTGCGCCGCCGTTTCGCCGCCGCTCTGACCGGCGACGACGAACTGATGCACATAGAAGCCCAGAACCAAAATACCGGCCAGAAAAAACAGGTCCGCAAACCGCGTCACAATGAACGCCTTCTTCGATGCCGCGATCGCTTCGGGCAACGTGTAATAGAACCCGATCAGCAGAAAAGAACTGACGCCGACCAGCTCCCAAAACACGTACATCTGCACCAGATTCGGCGCCAGCACCAAACCCAACATGCTGAACGTGAACAAGCTGAGAAAGACGTAGTAGCGAGCAAACCCTTCGTCATCAGCCATATAGCCGAGCGAATAGACGTGGACCAGCAAGCTGACACTGGTCACCACCACCAACAACAACAGCGAAATCGGATCGATCAGTGTCCCGAGCGAAACGACCAGATGATCCTGATAGCGCAACCACTCGATGCTCCACGTCACCGCCCCGGCACCCTGGCCCGCCCAGCGCAGGTAGGACACTCCCAGCCAACAGGTCAGCAGGAACGCCAAACCGATCGCCGCCGAACCGATGATCCCGGCCACGGCACGGTTTTCCCCGCGTGCGAACATCACGATCAGCACGATGGAGATCAACGGCAAAGCCGGAATCATCCAGGCATTTTCGAAAATGAATCCCGTCACGGCGTCGAGTTCCCCGATTCACAAAGACGGTCGGTCTGTTCAAAAATCTGGTTGGCCTGAGTCACATCCAGCGTGTGCCGATGCCGGTAAAATGAGACGAAGATCGCCAACGCCACCACCGCCTCGGCCGCCGCAACGGCGATCACAAACAACGCCATCACCTGACCATCGACATCGCCCGACGCGACAAAACGGTTGAAGATCACAAGGTTGAGCACGGCCGAATTCAGCATCAGCTCGATCGACAATAGAATCCCGACGGCATTACGCCGCGTGAAGATCCCGTACAGCCCGATCGAAAACAGCAGAGCCGATAGCGTCAGCCAATGCGTGATGGTTGGGTGGTGCAACATCGTCAACTTCCGACGTCGGTGGGATGGTTTGTCAGGTCCTGGTCATGGTCCTGGTCCTGGTCCTGGTCCTGGTCCTCCGGAGCATGCTTTCGGGCGATCACGATGCCGCCGATCAACGCCGACAACAGCAACAACGAAATCACTTCGAACGGCACGATGTAGCCGTCGCCTTGATTGCTGAGCAGCTTGCGACCGATTTCATCGGCACCTTCATGGGACACCGCCAGCTCCTCCGCCGACGGCACCGGAAAATCGGCGTTCATGTAAACCGACACCGTGACCGCGAAAAACGCCGCCGCCACAGAGGCCCCGGCGACCCGGCGGCGGAGCGTCGGTTGTTGCTCAAACGTGTGCCCTTGGCTGGTCATCATGATCGCGAACAACAACAAGACCACGATGCCGCCGATAAACACCAGCACCTGAATGCCCGCGACGAACTCAAACCCCAGCACCAGTGTCAAACCGGCACTGCAGCCGAGCACGCCGATCAAACAAATCGCCGATCGCAGCAACCGTCGTCCCAGCACGACGCCGAGCGCCAACGCGATCGAGGAAGCGGCGAAAAGATAAAAGAAAAAGGTCGAAATGGCCCCGTCATGCATCGTCTGATTTCCCCGTGTCCAACTTGGGAATCCCATCCAATTCGCCGCCGCACATCGGCACCGGGCCTTGATACTTTTTCATTGGTTTCATCTGAGCCTTGGCCAATTCTTCATCGCCGAGCTTTTCCAACTGATCCGCGGTGGGGCCGGCGTACTCGTTCAGGTTGAACACCAGCAGCCGTCGGTCGTAGACCGACGATTCAAAGTCGCCGGTCATCTCCAACGTGTCGAACGGACACACCAAGACGCAGATGTTGCAAAACGTGCAGGTGTCCTGCCGCCAAATGAATTGGTCCAGCGCCGGCTTACCGGTCGCCTCGTTCTTCTTGTCTTTGGTGACGATGATCGAACCGTTGGGGCAGAGACGCTCGCAAATCTGGCACCCCGTGCATCCGTGTTCGCCGTCCTCGTTGTGGATCAATGACAATCGCCCCCGGTACCGTTCGAACATCTGCAACGTGTCGCGGTTTTCGGGGTACTGTTGTGTGACCACCGTGGAAGGACGTCGAAAGTAGCTGAGCGTCGTCAGCAAGCCTCGCAAAATGCCCTTGGCCGACAACCACAAGATCCCTGAAAGACTGCGACGCCGCCCCATGATCGACGGACGCGGCGCGACGCATTGCGATTTCAAGTCGCCGAAATCCATCGGCGGGCTCTCAATATTCGCTTGGTCAGATGTCGTCGTGGTCATGGTGAATCACCGTTCATGTCGCGGTGGGGAAAAAATACAGTCCGGTCAGCACCACGGTTGCCGCCAGGATCAGGTTGGCAAACCCGAAAGGCAAAAGCACTTTCCATTCCAGCCGCATCAATTGATCCATGCGCAGCCGCGGAAAAGTCCAGCGAAACCACATCAACACAAAGATCAACACGGTGCACTTGGTGCCGAACCAAAACAACGGCGAAATCACCGGCGGCAGGATGTCCATCACACGGTTGAATGCTTCATAGTCGCCGATATGAAACGGCAACCAACCGCCCAGGAAGAACGTCGTCGCGAGGGCCGAAAAAACAAACAGGTTGGCAAACTCGGCAAGAAAAAAGAACGAAAACCGCAAGCCGCTGTATTCGGTGTGATAACCTCCGGTCAATTCGCTTTCGCCTTCGGGCAAATCGAACGGCGTCCGGTTCAATTCGGCCGTAGACGCGATCAGGTACAAACAAAACGCGACGATCGCGACGCCGTGGCCCCGCCAAATCCACCAGCCCTGTTGTTGACTTTCGATGATCTCGGAAACGCGCAGCGTGCCCGAAAACATGACCACGACCAAGATCGCGATCGTCAATGAGATCTCATAGGAAATCATCTGCGCGCCCGCTCGCATCGCCCCCAGCAGCGACCACTTGTTATCACTGCTCCAGCCGCCCATCAGGATTCCCATCACACCGATGCCGCTGACCGCCGCGATGTAGACCACCCCCACGTTCATATCGACGACCTGGATCCCGGGGGCCACCGGAACGATCGCCAGCAACAGGATCGTGGCCGTGATGCTGAAAATCGGCGCGCCGATGAAGATCACCTTGTCGCCGTGCCCCGGTTCGATGCCCTCCTTGAACAACAATTTGATGCCGTCGGCCAACGATTGCAGAATCCCGTGCGGGCCGACTCGCATCGGCCCCAGGCGGCATTGAAAATGACCGGCCACCTTGCGTTCAATGTAGCTCATCACCAACCCCAGCACCGACACGACGACCAGCACCGCGACCAGCCCGATCGCGATGTACAGCACCGCAGCCCAGATGCTGTACTGGAGTGCGTCTGCGGCGCGGTCGGACACCGTCCGTGCACGTTCCATCGACGGAGCAGCACCGGCAGCGGCCCGGCCGGCCTGGGCCAGCAGCGGCGCCGAAATCAGATTCATCAGAGCCTGTGCCACAGCGATGGAACCCTCTCTAGCGATCGATGTCCGGGATGACCAGATCCAGTGACGACATGGCCCCGATCAGTGATGCGATGTAGTCGCCTTTGATCATCGGTTCCAAGCACCACAGGTTGTTGAAGTTCGGCGAGCGATAGTGCAGTCGATACGGTTCGTCTTTTTTGTCCGAGGTGATGAACACACCGAGGATCCCGCGTGCCGTTTCGAGCTGGCTATAATAACGCCCCTCGGGAAGCTTGATTTTGGAATTCAGTTTCTTGACCAAATAATCGCCCGGCGGAATGTTGTCGAGCAGCTGTTCGACGATCCGCAACGACTGCCGCATCTCTTCGACGCGCACCCAATAGCGGTCCCAGCTGTCACCGACCGTGCCGACAGGAACTTCGAAATCGGCTTGATCATAGACGCCGTAGGGGTGGTCTTTTCTTAGGTCAAACGCGACGCCCGATCCACGCAGCACCGGCCCCGTCGCCCCATACTGGACCGCCGTTTGCGCCGACAAGACGCCCACATTGCGAAGCCGTTCCTGGATGATGACGTTGCCCGTCAACAAGTCGTCGTATTCATCCAGCTTGGGACGAAAATACTTGATGAACTCTTTGACACGGTTGACGAAATTCGGATGGATGTCCGCCATCAGCCCGCCCGGAAGCACGTAGTTCATCGTCAACCGGGCACCGATCGTTTCCTCCATCACGTCGTTCAGGACTTCGCGATCACGGATCCCGTACAAAAACGGTGTGAACGCTCCCAAGTCCATCCCCAACACGCCCCACCACAACTGATGGCTTTGAATCCGCTCCAGTTCGGCAAAGATCGTGCGGATGTATTGGATCCGATCGTTCACCTCGATGCCGGCCGCTTCCTCCACCGCCTTGGCCACCGCCCAGTTGTTCATGATCGACGACAGGTAATCCATGCGGTCGGTCAGATGAACACAATTCATGTAGTTCATGTGCTCGGAGATCTTCTCGATGCTGCGGTGGATATAACCCAGCACGGGGATACATCTCAGGACACGTTCGCCGTCCAGCTTCAACACCAGACGCAACACGCCGTGGGTCGACGGGTGCTGCGGCCCCATGTTGACGAAATACTCTTGGGTGTCCGGCGAACCGCTGGTCCCGCTGGCTTGTTCCACCAGCTCTTTCAGAGAAGAAACTTCTACGGTCATCTTGGCCTGTCGAGCATGAAGTCGTCCTGATAGTCCTTGCGCAACGGAAACCCGATCCAATCATCCTCCAGAAACAACCGCCTCAGATCCGGATGATCCTCGTACAGCACGCCGAACAGGTCGTAGACCTCGCGCTCCTGCCACTCGGCGACCGGGTACAGGCGACAGACCGTCGGCACCCGCGGATCCTCGCGAGGAATAAAGACAGAGACAAATAGAAAATGCTTGTGCTTGAAAGAATAAAGGTGATAGACCAGTTCGAATTGTTCGCGATCGATCCAGTCGACCGCCACATGGTCCAGCAACTGCGCGAACGCGAATTCGGGTTCGTCGCGCAGCCGCCGCAGGATCGCCGGCAGCGCGGCCGCCTCGACGACCACCGCCGCCCGATCCGCATTTTCCTCCAGCGGCCGAATCGACGAATCGAGCTGGCAGACCGCCGCTTGCAGGGCTTCACGATCCATCGTTGGTCCCGCTGGGCCATTTGAGTTTGTCGACCGCTTGGTGGACATCGACCACGTTTTCCTTGACCAGCAATTCCTTCATTTCGCCCTGAATGTCCTCCAGCGTCACGCCTTCGGGAAGCGCACTGATGACCGGTTTGCGGCGCACGCCGGGCTCGCGAATCGTCTCACCCTCCTTGATCATTTTTTGCAGCGTCAACAAGCCGTGGAACAATTGCTCCGGACGAGGCGGACAGCCGGGGACGTAAACGTCGACCGGAATGATCTCGTCGGCACCCCGCACGGTGGTGTAGGAGTGATAGATGAAAGGGCCACCGGAAATCGTGCAGGCCCCCGTAGCAATCACGTACCGCGGCTCGGCCATCTGTTCGTACAAGGTCCGCAATCGCGGGGCCATCCGTTTGACGATCGTTCCCGCCAGGATCAACAAATCAGCCTGACGCGGCGACGGCCGCGCCACCTCCGCGCCGAAACGTGCCATGTCGTGCCGCGGGCCGCCGGTGGCCATCAACATCTCGATCGCGCAACAACTGGTGCCGAACGTCAACGGCCAAAGGCTGTTGGCTCGCGCCCAGTTGATGATCTCGTCGAACCGAGTCACCAAGACGTTCCCACCGGGCACCTTCTCCAACGCACCGGGCAACTTGTCCGTTACGATTCCCATTCCAAAACCCCCTTCTTCCATGCATAGACGAGACCGACGACCAGAACCAGCACGAACATCACCACCTCGATCAGCCCAATGATCCCCAGCTCACGCAGCACCACCGCCCACGGAAACAGAAACGCCGCTTCGACGTCGAAAACCAAAAACAGAATCGCAAACAAATAATACGCAACGTTGAAGTTGATCGACGACGACCCGATCGTTTCCTCGCCGCATTCATACGGCGATTGTTTCACCGTCGTCGGATTCCGGGGCGCCAACAAGTACGACGCCAGGATACCGCCCAGCACCATCGCGACCCCCAGGCATACGAACAGAAAGACGAAGAGATAGTCCATGTCTGCTAATTGCACTCTACAACCAATGTTGAATGACACCAAACGCGACGGACATCCATTCCGCGGGCGAGTGATGATTCTCGGTGAGGCGACACTGGGTCCATTTTACAGGGTCCCGTGCACAGAATCTACACAAGCGGCTTTCATCAGCCGCATTCGCCCCAGCGGCGGGCAAGTCAAGTCGCGGACAGCGCCACGCCAACGAAGCCACGCTCGGTGCGAGCGTGGAAAACACCTGGGATCCACCTTCTGGCGAAGGTAGCGACGTCGTCCCGCCGAATGTCGTGCGCGACCTTTCACCACTGACCGGTTTCCAGGTACTCGTGCATGGAGCGTGCCGCGGTCCGTCCGGCGCCCATCGCCAAGATCACCGTGGCGGCACCGCTGACGATATCCCCACCGGCAAACACGCCACGTTTGTTCGTCCGCAAGGTTTCGTCATCGGCGACGATGTAGCCCCACTTGTTGGTCGCCATGTCCGGCGTGGTCGATTGCACCAACGGATTGGCGCCGGTGCCGATCGCGACGACCGCCACGTCGATCGGCATGACGAATTCGGAACCTTCGATCGGGACCGGTTTGCGGCGTCCCGATTCGTCCGCTTCGCCGAGTTCCATCTTGATCAGTTTGACGCCGGTCAGATTGCCGTCTTCGTTGCCGAGAAACTCCAACGGATTGTGCAGGTTCATGAACTGCACGCCTTCGTCCTTGGCGTGATGCACTTCTTCGCCCCTGGCGGGCATCTCCTGTTGGCTGCGGCGATAGATGATGTAGGCGTTCTTGGCGCCCAACCGTAACGCCGACCGGACGCTATCCATCGCCGTATTGCCGCCGCCGATGATCGCCACGTTGCGATCACGGCAATCGTAGATCGGCGAGTCGTATCGGTCGCGGTCATAGGCCTTCATCAGGTTCACACGCGTCAGGAACTCGTTGGCCGAATAGACCCCGGCCAACTCTTCGCCGGGGATGTTCATGAACTTGGGCAGCCCCGCGCCGGTGGCGATGAACACCGCATCGTAGCCTTCTTCCGCGAACAGCTCGTCGATCGTGACCGTTTTGCCGATGACGACATTGGTTTGAAAATCGATCCCCATCGCCCGCATGTTGTTGACCTCCTGCCGGACGATCTCCTTGGGCAAGCGGAACTCGGGGATCCCATAGATCAACACGCCGCCGATTTCGTGCAGGGCTTCAAACACCGTCACCTCATGCCCTTTAAGGGCCAGGTCGCCGGCGCAGCTCAACCCTGCCGGACCGCTGCCGACGATCGCGACTTTCTTGCCCGTCGATGGAGCCCGCTCGGGCAGCCCGACTTGGCCCGTCTCGCGTTCATAGTCCGCGACAAACCGCTCGATGTATCCGATCGCCAGCGAATTAAAACGTCTGGCCAGCACGCAGGCGCCCTCACACTGGTTTTCTTGTGGACAAACACGCCCGGTCACCGCCGGAAGCACATTGTCCTCGCGCAGCTTGGCGGCCGCGGAAAGGTACTCGCCCTCGCGAACCAAATCGACGACTTCACGGATCTGCACGCCCACCGGACAACCGTGGGTGCACTTGGGATCGGCGCAGGTCAAACAACGCTGCGATTCCCGCTGTGCGATCGCTTCGTCCAATCCCAAATTGACTTCGCGAAAGTTGTGCGCACTCTCACAGGCATCCTGCTCGGGCATCGTCTGACGAGGAATCTTGGTGCGTTCCTTGGGAGGCAGTTTATCGACCATTGTCGTCTTCGGGGGTGATGGTTGGTAAAGGGAACGTTTGCGTCGTGAACGTTAGACCGTTCTCGGCCCCACCTCGGGAAACCGCTGTTCCATCTGGCAATGATGGGCTTCCTCCAGATCGTGCGTGGGATCCTGTTCGAACTGCTCGAGCGACTCCTGCTCACGTTGGCGATACATTTGGTTGCGTTGGATCAGATTGGTGAAGTCGACTTGGTGGGCATCGAATTCCGGTCCGTCGACGCAGGCAAACTTGCACTGCCCGCCGACGTACACCCGGCATCCGCCACACATGCCCGTGCCGTCGACCATGATCGGGTTTAAGCTGACGATCGTGGGAATCTGATGCGGCCGAGTGACCTCGGCGACGGCCTGCATCATCGGAATCGGACCGATCGCCAGGACGTGATCGATCGTCCGCCCCTGGTCGATCAGCGATTGCAACTTTTGGGTGACGAATCCCTGTTCACCGTAGCTGCCGTCGTCGGTCATCAGATACAGCTCGTCGCTGGTCGCACGGACTTCGTCTTCCAAGATCAGCAATGACCGATCGCGGGCACCGACGATGGTGATCACATGGTTGCCGGCTTGCTTCATCGCCACCGCGGTCGGATAGGCGATGGCCGTTCCCACTCCGCCGCCGATGACGACGACCGTGCCGAAGTCCTTGACTTCCGAAGGTCCACCCAGCGGACCGACGACATCCAGAATCGCATCTCCGGCTTCCAGTTCATTCAGCAACCGTGTCGTCTTGCCGATGCCTTGGACGATGATCGTGATCGTGCCGTCGTCGACATCCGAGTCGGCGATCGTCAACGGGATTCGTTCACCGTGCTCGTGGATGCGGACGATGACGAACTGCCCGGCCTGCCGCTTGCGCGCGATCCGAGGCGTCTGGACACGAAACAGTTTGACGTCCTCGGACAGAAAACGCGATTCTTTGATGGGAAACATGGCGACCGGTGGTGGGCAATGCAATCCTGCTCTCTGGGCCGTAAGCTGATCTCGGGCCGCCACGCCCCACCGCAAATGCTGTGCCCGATGCCGAATCCCCCCGGGCGAACCGCTATCAGATGCACACAACGCATGATGTGGCGTGGACGCCGCCCCAGCCCCTCGGACTGGCCTGATGAAAATGACATCGCGGCTCAACGTAAGCGACCCGTATTGGAGCAGCAATTTCACAGGACAAAAATGATCGGACTCCGGGCCGGACAGGCATCGCCAAGCGAGAATTTCTTTTTGCCATCCCTCCGATGTGCCCGAATGCGGCGCGCCATCCGAGCGGACGTCACGCAGCGGCGCGCAATAACGCACGAATGGCACGAGCGGTTGCAGCGTCCCACAGACGACAGCTCGGAAGGGGCATCGTACCTGCGTCGCTCCCTCCGCTACCCGGCAACACGGCGGATCGCTGCCTGGACCGAACGTGTCACCGCAGCGGCGATCAAAAGAGTAGCCGAGGCGAACATGCCACTCGGCCGAATCCCTTCACCGCCACCTTCGGAGACATCCCCATGGCCAAGTACTTCGTCCAATCCGGAACACTTCGCACCACCGTCCAAGCCGAATCCTCTCGCAAGGCAGCGCTGTGGGCCGTTCACCAAGCCATGCTGCAGGTCTTGCCCGTGGACGACTCCGACGGCCAATCGGCAGAATCGAAAACGGAATCGGCCGCGACCCGCGGGATCCGCGTGATGGATCAAATCGTTCGGGTCAGCGAACTGGGGTTTGACCGCGACGACGCGCCGGCGCTGTCCACCATGGAAGTCGTTCAACAATGGAATGAGATGTTCGCCACGCTGGCCCGCTTGCAACAGATGCTGCACGACGGTGCGACGGCGGCATGATCGCACCCCACGTCATGACCACGGTGTTGGCTGCACCGCGATTCGCCCAACGCCGCACGACCTTAAACCGGCGAGATGATCCGGCAACGCGTTCAGCCGACTCGGTCGGCAACCACACGCAGACGTGCGGGGAAGTCGGCGGTGAACCCACTCGGTGCTTGGGCATCGGCGAAAGCGTCTTCTTCTTCCACCTCATCAAATTCAATGTACACCTCGTCGGTCGCATTGGCGGCATCGGTGACATTGCGTTCCGATGTCGCCGCCGGAATCGGGCCGCGGTGTCCGTCGTGAAAGCATTGTCGATCGCGACCGTGTTGCGGATCGCGTTGACAAGGGCGCACCTCGGGGACGATCCCCGCTTCCAACGCCGCTTGGGCCAATGATTCGCGCGTCTGCCGCCGCACACGGTCCCGTTGCTCCTCCCGCGATGCATCCGGAAACAAGCCTCCCCAGGGACGGTTGACCAAGGTCGCCACCAACAGACACAACGCGGCAACAATCCCGACGTGCGGAAAATCATAGGTGGACCCGATCACGATCGTCGTCGCCATCAGAAACGCGACCGTTGCTTTGATCAGAAAGTCCGATGCCGAAACCGCCAGTGAAACGCTGCGATAGGAATGTCGCGGCCGCATCGATCGACCGGGCCTGAAGATCAACAGGTGCGTGAACCGTGCAAACGCTCGCAACACGGCAAACGCGATCACCAGCATCGGAATCGGAAACGTCACGGCGCCCGAATGGTCAGGGAAGAACAGAAACAGAAACACCGCGACGACGCACAGCACGGCGATCATCCCCCGCGTGACCAGTCGCAACTGATGCGAGGCCTCGAACGCCGTGACGATCGCAGACCGAGGGCTTGAATTGCGATACAAGTCCGCTTGCGGTGGTGACGAACCCTCTCCGCCGGTTGCGGTCGACTTGCTGCTGATCATTCGATCCGATTGCCCCTCTGCTTGACTGACATTGTGCATGACCGTCAATCTCCACTGTGCCCTGTCATTGGAACGGAGCGGTCATTTCATGCCGCTTCGGGCCCTACCAGATCGGGGGCATCCTGCCATTTCTGGGCCACGAACTTCCGCTCGCTGCTTCGTAATGTTCTCCCTGCCGACGGTGTCTGCTCTTTCGTTATATTCAAGAACGAGACGCTGTCGAGCGAATTTAGTGCGGAACATTCAGCAAAAACGCGGCTGCGACGCGAAACGATGTCAAACTGACGCACCTGATCAGAAGATCAGAGTACAGGTGTGTTGCAACGCTGACGGCGCGCCCGGATGCGTCACTCGTCGTCTGCGCTGGCAACCGTTTTGTCTCCGGCCCGCCAGCGCAGAAACGCGTCCAAAAATCCCTGCAGCTCACTGCCGTCGATCACGCTGTTGAAGTTGCCGACATAGTGTCCGGTTCGGGCATCCTTGACACGTTGGTCGGGGTGCAAGAAGTAGTTGCGGATCTGGCTTCCGAACCCGGTTCTGGCTTGGGTGCCGTACTTGGCCGCGATTTCGGCCTCGCGTTTCTCCTCCTCCAACCGGGCCATTTTTGCGCGCAGCATCTTCCACGCGTTGGCTTTGTTCTGGTGCTGGCTGCGTTCGCTTTGACACTGCACGACGGTGTTGGTCGGGACGTGGGTCAACCGAATCGCGCTGTCGGTCTTGTTGACGTGTTGGCCGCCGGCACCGCTGGCCCGAAAGGTATCTGTCCGCACGTCCTTCTCTTCGATTTCGACTTCGATGCTGTCATCGATTTCCGGGGCGACGCTGACGGCGGCAAAACTGGTCTGACGTTTGCCTTCACTATTAAAGGGGCTAATACGCACCAAACGGTGCATCCCTTCCTCCCCTTTCAGGTAGCCGTAGGCCATCGGCCCCCGGATGGCGATCGAGGCGCTGTTGATCCCGGCTTCTTCGTTGTCGTGACGGTCGAGCAATTGGATCTTGTAGTCCTGGTCCACCGCCCAGGCGGAGTACATCCGCAGCATGATTTCGGCCCAGTCGTTGGCGTCGGTTCCGCCATCGCGGGCATTGATGGTCAAGATCGCGCCGGCGTTGTCGTTGGGACCACTCAGCAGCGCCTTGAGCTCCAAATCGTCCAGAATGTTGTCCAGCCGCTTGAGTTCCTCGGCGACCTCGGCGGCCACCGATTCATCTTCCTCGGCCATCTCCATCAGGACACTTAAGTCCTCGACGCTGCTGGACAATTCCTTCAGAGGGCCGACAATGGCTTTCAGGGCCTTGAGTTCACCGACCGTCTTTTGGGCCGCCTCGTTGTCGTCCCAAAAATCCGGTTGGCCCATCTTGGCTTCGATTTTTTTGACCTGCGATGCCTTGCCTTGATGGTCCAAGGACTCGGCGAGCAGTTTCAGGCGTTTCTTGATCTTTTCACTGCGCTGAACCATTTCCGCGTCCATCAGTGATCACATCCTTTTCGCCGATCACGACGAATTCTTAACTTTGAAGAGACATATCCGGGAGGTTGAAAACTATACATGGCACGCGTGGTCCTGGCGATGAGTGGGGGAGTCGATTCAAGTGTGGCGGCACATCTGTTGCTTGAGGCCGGACACGAGGTCATCGGCGTCTTCATGCGCCACGGGGAGGAATCCAGTCAGGTCTGCAAGATCGACGGCTCGGCCGAGGGCGGCAGCTCGACCTCCTCGCTTCCTGTCTTGGCGGGGCTGACCGGCGGACGCGCCGATCACAAACAAGGCTGCTGCACCGCCAGCGATGCCGCCGACGCCAAGCGTGTCGCAGCCAAATTCGGCATCCCATTCTACGCCTTGGACCTGCAAGCGGACTTTCGTCGCATCGTCGATTACTTCGTCGACGACTACCTCAACGGTCGCACGCCCAACCCCTGCGTGAAATGCAATCACTGGATCAAGTTCGGCCGATTGTTCGACTACGCCGAGGGCGTCGAGGCGGACTACCTGGCTACCGGACACTACGCCCGTATGATCGACGGCCAACTGCACCGCGGGCTGGACGGCAACAAAGATCAATCTTATGCGCTGTTCGGGATCGGTCGCGGGCGGCTGCCCAGGATGTTGCTGCCGGTCGGTGACTACCGAAAAACCGAAATCCGCTCCATCGCCGAAAGCCTTCAACTCGGTGTCGCCGGCAAACGCGACAGCCAAGAAATCTGCTTCGTCACCCAAGGTCACCACAGCGACTTCGTCAAAGCCCGACGCCCGAGTCGGGTCGGAACCACCGCCGGCGAGTTTGTCACGACCGACGGCCGAGTCGTCGGCACCCACGACGGCTACGAAGCCTTCACCGTCGGCCAACGCAAGGGTTTGGGGATCGCCCTGGGCACGCCGCACTTTGTCGTCCGAATCGACCCCCAGACCAATCAGGTGGTGCTCGGCGAAAAGGAATCGCTGGCCTGCGAGGAGTTTTCCGCTGCAGACGCAAATTGGTTGGTCGAGACGGAATCGCTGGCCTCACTCGGCCACGCGGGGGACCGAAGCGATGGCTTGGCCGTTCAGATCCGCTACAACGGATCCCCGCAACCGGCATCGATCCGAATCGACCCCGCCGCGCCGGATCGATTCCGCGTTCGCTTTGACCACCCCGTCGACGCAGTCGCCCCCGGGCAAGCCGCCGTCGTCTACCACGACACGCAAGTCCTGGGCGGCGGATGGATCGAATAGTATTCCGCCGCAGCTAAATTTGCGGGTAGCCGATGCGTTCGGAGAGTCGCCGTGTTCTCCGAACTCGGCACCCACAAAGCGAAGCTTTGCAATGCGCCGACCTCGGAGAGGACGGCGACTGTCGGGCCCAACCGAAAACCAAGCTGCGGCGGAATACTAGCCGGCATCGACAAAGACGCAACGATCCAGAGAATGACAACGGTCTTGCACGTCGAGCGTCGTGAACCGAGGATCAAACGTAGCTTCCTACGCCAGAAGGTGGTTCCCGCACGACCCCCACGCTCGCATCGAGCGTAGCTACCGCAGTATGGTTTCGCCCGAGAAGGCGTCCGACCTGAACGAGACATTCCGAAAATCGGCGACAGCATGGCAAAGAAAAAACAAAGCACGGCAACAAAATCACAAGCCGACAACGAGCCCCCGATCGACTTCGAATCCGCACTCGCGGAGGTCGAAACGGTCGTAGAAGCCCTCGAAGGCGGCGAGTTGGGGCTCTCCGAATCGCTGGTCCAGTACGAACGGGGCATCGAAAAAATCAAACTCTGTCACCAAGTTCTGCAGCGGGCGGAAAAACGCATCGCCGTGCTGACCAGCGTGGACGAAGACGGTACGGCGTCGGTCGAGCCGGTGGACACCGGACAGGGCAGCAAACTGCCCCCCAACGGAGCCGAGGCCGCAGCCGGCCGCAAACCTGCCAGAAAGTCCCGCGGCTCAGTCAGCGACGTGGACGAAACCGGGGGGCTTTTTTAAGCTGTACACTACGGGGATTTATCCCAGTTCACCCCTCTCCGCTCCAGTTGTCAGCCTTGCCCGCCTCTCCCATCGACCAAACTGAACCGCACGACGCCGAGCCGACGATTGATCACGCGCTCGGTGATCTGCTGCCCGCGATCGAACAGGCGCTCCAACAGGCGTGCAGGTTCGGCCGCGGTTGCCCTGACCGCTTGGCCGATGCAATCCGCTATGCCCTGTTGGCCCCCGGAAAACGCCTGCGACCGGCGTTGGTGCTGATGGCGGCGGAGGCCTGCGGCGGCTCGATCGACGATGCGATGCCCGGAGCGGTTGCGGTGGAAATGGTGCACGCCTACTCGCTGATCCACGATGACTTGCCGGCGATGGACGATGACGACCTCCGCCGCGGACGGCCGACCGTTCACCTGGAATTCGACGAAGCCACCGCGATTCTGGCCGGCGACGCCCTCCAGCCCTTGGCGTTTTCCCACCTCTGCCGCAACGTCGCTGATCCGCTGCGCAGGGCACGAGCCGTCGAAATTCTGGCCGCAGCCGCAGGCCCCGAACAGTTGGTCGGCGGCCAAGCCGATGACTTGGCGGCCGAGTCGGGGCAACTGCCTGACGCGGTTGTCGCGGACCTGAAACAGCTTGCCGCGGACCCGAAACGGCAGGCCACAGACCTTCAGCAGCAGGCTGCGGTGGCGAACGAACCATCGGAGGGGAATCGCCGTACTCCAGAGCAACACGCCTCGCTCGCGTTTTTGGAATCGATCCACCGCCGAAAAACGGGCGCCCTGTTCTCCGCCTCACTGCAACTCGGGGCCGCCCTGTGTGGCGCCGACGAGCGGCAATCACGGGGGCTCGCTGCGTTCGCCGCCGACCTCGGATTGGCCTTCCAGGTGGTCGACGACCTGCTGGACCACACCGCCGACGAATCGAGCATGGGCAAGCGAGTCGGCAAGGACAGCGGGCGGGGAAAACTCACCTACCCCCGACTGATGGGGCTCGATCAAGCACAAACCTTTGCAAGCGACCTGGTTCGATCCGCAAAATCTCACCTGGCTGTTTTAGGACCGTCCGCTTGGCGGTTAGAACGGCTGGCAGATTACGTCCTCGCTCGCTCCCACTAATTCCAAGTCATTTCAAGCCACCCCTTTGCCGCCGCAGCAACGGATTGACGCCGCGGACCGCCCCCAACAGGAAGCCACATTGAACGACCCGAAACACCCCCTTCTGGCGAGCTTGAAAGACGCGACGGGCCTGCGTGATTTTTCGCCCCAACAACTGGAGTCGACCGCCGACGAAATCCGTGACGTGCTGTGCAACCTGCTGGCGACCCGCACGGCTCACTTCGCCTCCAACCTGGGCGTCGTCGAACTCTGCCTAGCGCTGCACTGCGAATTCGACTTTCGCACCGATCGCCTGATCTGGGACACCGGGCACCAAATCTATCCTCACAAACTGGTCACCGGTCGCTACCACAGCTTCCCCTCGATCCGCACCCAGGGCGGACTGATGGGATACCCTAACCCGGAAGAGAGCGAGTACGACTTGTTCATGACCGGCCACGCGGGCTGCAGCGTCAGCACGGCGGTCGGTTTGCGCAGCGGCGATCTGATGGTCGGACAACCGGATCGCCGCACCGTCGCGGTGATCGGTGATGGCGCCTTCCCCAGTGGCATCGTGTTTGAAGCACTCAACAACGCCGGCCACCTGGAAGACGACCTGACCATCGTCCTGAATGACAACAAGATGTCGATCTGCCACCGCGTCGGGGCCGTGGCCGGCTATTTGGATCGACTGCGCAGCAACCCCTATTACACGGGCCTGAAAAGCGAAGTCGGAAAACTGCTCGAACAGATCCCGATGTTCGGCGATCCGGCCGAACGCTTTCTCGCC
Organism: Stieleria maiorica; assembly: GCF_008035925.1. Taxonomy (NCBI): domain Bacteria; kingdom Pseudomonadati; phylum Planctomycetota; class Planctomycetia; order Pirellulales; family Pirellulaceae; genus Stieleria; species Stieleria maiorica. Next base: position 8,591,296 of record NZ_CP036264.1, on the reverse strand, counting down.
CAACTCAAGGAAGGCGTCAAAGCCGGGCTGGTCGGCGGCATGCTGTTCGAAGAATTAAACATCCGCTATGTCGGACCGATCGACGGACATGACATCGCGCTGGTCCGAAAGTACTTGGCGATGGCTCGCGAGATGAAAGGCCCGGTGCTGTTGCACGTGGTGACCGAAAAAGGCCACGGATACAAACCCGCCGCAGCCGACCCCGTGTTCTTCCATACCCCACCGGCATTCGAAGACCGCGACGGCAAACCGGTGCCGCGACACAGCGACGGACTGCCGCCGTTCACCCTGCACGCCCGCGACGCGATCAGCCAAGCGATGGCGGCCGACGAAAAGGTCAGCGTGATCACCGCAGCGATGTGCCAGGGCAACAAACTGGAACCGGTTCGCGAAAAATTCCCCAAGCAGTTTTTCGACGTCGGGATCTGCGAATCCCATGCGGTCGCCTTTGCGGCCGGCCAATGCAAGGCCGGTGCGCGGCCGATCGTCGACATCTACAGCACCTTTCTACAACGCAGCTATGACCAGATTTTCCAAGAGGTTTCGCTGCAAGACCTGCCGGTCGTGTTCATGCTCGATCGTGCCGGATTGACCGGTCCCGACGGACCCACCCACCACGGCGTGTACGACGTCGGCTACATGCGACTGTTCCCCAACATGGTCGTGATGGCGCCCGGGTACGCCGAAGAGCTCGGGATGATGCTGCGGTTCGCGCTCGATCAAGACCACCCCTGCAGCATTCGTTACCCCAAAGCCTCGGCCCTCCAGCGTGAGCAATCGATCCCGGAAATCGAACTGGGAAAAAGCGAAGTCATCCGTGAAGGCAACGACGGAACGATCGTCGCCTTCGGCGCTATGCTTGAAAACGCCCTCGAGGCAGCCGAACTGCTGGAAGGCGAATTGGACATCTGCGTCATCAACGCTCGGTTTGCCAAACCGATCGACGGGCAGATGGTCAAACAGACCATCGAAACCGGACGCTTTGTCCTGACCGTCGAAGAGAACGCGGTGATGGGCGGTTTCGGATCCGCCTTCCTGGAATCCGCCGTCGCACAACGACTGGACACCCGTGGCGTCCAAACACTCGGGCTTCCCGACCGCTTTGTCGAACACGGCGATCGAAATGACCTGCTGCACCAATGCGGCCTCAGTCCCGAAGCGATCGCCGAGCGGTGTCGCCAAGCAACCCCGGCGACGTCAACCGTTGCGTGAACCCGCTGCCCGGATCAAAATCGGGATGGTCAAGAACTGGGATCGGCCTCTCGCGGTCTAACTCAACTCCGCCTGCGAACCTCACGATGCGCTCCAAATGTCGCCGTGTTCTCCGAACTCGGCGCGGGCGCGAAAAAGCGAAGCTTTCCGCCGCGCCGACCTCGGAGACGACGGCGACTGCCGAGCCCAATCGAAAACGAAGCTGCGGTAGACTTGTAGTGATGTGCCGCCTTTTAACTTTAGGGTCCTGCCCCTCGGGGCGCTAGAAAGCCATGACGCGCAACGCCGCCGACTACCGCTCGAACAATCGAATCTGGCCCAGCGGTCACCGCAACGTCCCCCGTGTTGCCATCCTCGGCGCCCCGGATCGCGATCGCGTACGCAGCGAAGCGATCCGCTTGCGACCGCTGATCGCCCAACACGCCGAAATTGTCGCCGAAGATTTTCACTTCCAGTACGGCTTCGACGATCCAGACATTGATCTGGTCATCGTCCTGGGCGGTGACGGGTCGATCCTGCAAACCGCCCGTCAGCTGGCGGGAAAGAAAATCCCGGTACTGGGCATCAACTGCGGCAACCTCGGTTTTTTGGCAGCGCTTTCCCCCGACGATTTTTTGGAAGTCTGGCCCCAAGTCTGCTGCGGGGCATTTGAAGTCATCGACCACCTGATGCTGGAGGTCAGCTTGATTCGCGACGGGAAAACCGTCTGCGAGCAACTGGTTTTGAACGAAGTCGCCGTGCTGGGCGGGCCGCCGTACCAGATCCTGGGAATTGATTTATTCGCCGATGGAAACCTGGCGACACGTTATCGTTGTGACGGGTTGATCCTCGCGACGCCGGTCGGATCAACCGCGCACAACTTGTCAGCCGGCGGCCCGATCCTGCGACGCAACCTGCAGGCCGTCGTGATCTCACCGATCAGCCCCCACACGCTGACCTATCGCCCCCTGGTCGATTCGGCCGACACCCTGTTCGAATTGACCGTAAGCGAACCGAACGAATCGACCAGCGTGGTCGTCGACGGCCGGATCCTCAGCCAATTGCTGCCGGGTGACCGCGTCCAGGTGCAGCGATCGGACCACACCTTCGAAATGTTGTCCGTCCCTGGGCAAAATGATTACCGCACCCTGCGAGAGAAACTGGGCTGGGGCGGATCACTGTAGGCAAGTCACCGCGGACTTGCCCGCCGACCGTACGCCGGCCCTTCTGGGCGGGCGCTTGGCCGGTTCCCGGCCACCGGGTGCCGACAGTCGACCAGGGGGAAACAGGACCAATACGACACATGGGACGCATAGGTCCTATCGGTCGCATAGGTCCTATGGCAGCGCTGCCTGCACCGGGCGCGGACCGCCTGCGGCGGGCATTGCCGACCGTACGCCGGCCCAGAAGGGCCGGCGTACAGCAGACAACAGGGCGCGCACAAAAAAACCCTTCGACGGAGAACCGTCGAAGGGTTTTTTAAAAAATGGCGAGACCTACTTTCACGCTGGTGGGCACTATCATCGGCTCGGAAAGCTTAACTGCTGTGTTCGGGATGGGAACAGGTGGGACCTTTCCGATATGGTCGCCAAAAGACCGTGTGAGGGGTATTTCGCCCAGCACACGGCCGGTTGTCTGGTAATGGCAGCTACTTCGAACCAAACGTTATCCGAAGCGACGCATGACAGAATCATGAGTGCGGGATATCGATGGCCAACCCTTCGTCCGTTAGTACCGGTTAGCTGAACACGTTACCGTGCTTACACATCCGGCCTATCAACCTGGTCGTCTTCCAGGGGACTTTCGACAGTTGTCTACGAAACCTAATCTTAGAGCGGGCTTCACGCTTAGATGCTTTCAGCGTTTATCCTTTCCGAAGTTAGCTATCCAGCCGTGCCGCTAGCGCGACAACTGGTACACCAGAGCTTCGTCCAACTAAATCCTCTCGTACTAAAGTTGAATCTCTTCAAGTTTCGAACGCCCACGGCAGATAGGGACCGACCTGTCTCACGACGGTCTGAACCCAGCTCACGTACCACTTTCATTGGCGAACAGCCAAACCCTTGGGAGCTTCTACACCCCCAGGATGTGATGAGCCGACATCGAGGTGCCAAACCGCATCGCCGCTGTGGACGCTCGGATGCGATAAGCCTGTTATCCCCGGAGTACCTTTTATCTGATGAGCGATAACCCTTCCATTCGGGATTACCGGATCACTAAGGCCAACTTTCGTTCCTGCTCGAGTGATGGCTCTCGCAGTCAAGCACACTTCTACCTTTACGCTCTTCGCCTGATTGCCGACCAGGCTGAGTGTACCTTTGCACTCCTCCGTTACTCTTTGGGAGGAGACCGCCCCAGTCAAACTGCCCGACTGACATTGTCCTTTGCCTGGATTCACAGGATCAAAGTTAGAATTAAAATATGACCAGGCTGGTATTTCAACAACGGCTCCTTCGACACTGGCGTGCCGAGCTCAAAGCCTCCCAGCTATCCTACACAAGACATATCTCAACCCAATATCAGCCTACAGTAAAGGTTCACGGGGTCTTTCCGTCTAACCGCGGGTACGTGGCATCTTCACCACGACTACAATTTCACCGGGTCGGTGGTTGAGACAGTGCTGAATTCGTTACGCCTTTCATGCAGGTCGGAACTTACCCGACAAGGAACTTCGCTACCTTAGGACCCTCATAGTTAGGGCCGCCGTTTACTGGGGCTTCGGTCGCTTGCTTCGCTTGCGCTAACAATCTTCCTTAACCTACCAGCACCGGGCAGGCGTCAGTCTCTATACATCCACTTGCGTGTTAGCAGAGACCTGTGTTTTTGATAAACAGTCGATACAGCCGATTTTCTGTGGCCTCAGGTAGCGTGAACCACCCGAGGCGCCCCTTATCGCGAACTTACGGGGCCATTTTGCAGAGTTCCTTAACCACCGTTCTCCCGAGCGCCTTAGAATACTCTTCTCGCCTACCTGTGTCAGTTTTAGTACGGTCAGTTGCTTAACCTAGCAGCTTTTCTTGGACGTCCTTCCAATGACTTCGAGAACTTAAGTGCTCTCGAGCTACGCCTTGAATTGCGAGGGTGATTTAATCCCCTCCATCTCGGCCTTCGCTACGGACATTTCTATTCGTACCGCTCACTTTCTGGACGCCGTCCCTGCATCGGATACACAACCGGCGAAGGAATGTTGACCTTCTCTCCATCGTCTACGCCTTTCGGCCTCGACTAAGGTGCCGGCTAACCCTGGGCGGAATTGCCTTCCCCAGGAAACCTTAGGCTTTCGGCGAACAGGATTCTCACCTGTTTTATCGTTACTCATTCCGGCATAATCACTCGATGACCCCGACACCACTCGTTACCGTATGGCTCGTATCTGATCATCGACGCTCTCCTACCGCTTGTGCTAGGCACAAGCCCGCTGCTTCGGTGACACACTTACTCCCGTTCATTATCGGCGCAGAAATGCTCGACTGGTAAGCTGTTACGCACTTTTTAAATGGTGGCTGCTTCTAAGCCAACATCCCAGCTGTCACAGCACTTCAACTTCCTTAGTGACTAAGTATGTCTTAGGGACCTTAGCAGGCGATCTGGGTTGTTTCCCTCTCGACCCTGGAGCTTATCCCCCAGGGACTGACTGCCGAGATAATTTTACCGGTATTCGGAGTTTGGTTCGGTGAGGTACCCCGGGAAGGGCCCCCATCCGATTCAGTCTCTCTACCCCCGGTAAATAGTGGCTCGACGCTATCCCTCAAGATATTTCGGAGAGAACGAGCTATCTGCTGGTTTGATTACACTTTCAGTCCTCCCCACAGGTCATCCCCTCAGTTTTCAACCTAAGTGGGTTCGGTCCTCCACGCAGTTTAACCCACGCTTCAACCTGCCCATGGGTAGATCACACAGCTTTCGCGTCTGCAGCATACGACAATATTCGCCCTATTCAGACTCGGTTTCCCTTGGGCTTCGTTCCGGAGGAACTTAACCAAGCCGCATACCACAACTCGCCGGATCATTATGCAAAAGGCACGCCGTCACCCGTTCAAATCGGGCTCCGACCGCTTGTAGGCACATGGTTTCAGGTTCACTGTCCTCCCCTTACAGGGGTTCTTCTCACCATTCACTCACGCTACTGGTTAGCTATCGGTCATTAAGGAGTATTTAGCCTTGCGGGATGGTCCCCGCGGATTCAGTCCAGGTTTCACGTGACTGGACCTACTCAGGTGCTCCTACGATGCGTGTTTATTTTCGTGTACGGGACTGTCACCCTCTGTGGCGGAACTTTCCTGAACCTTCCACTAACAACACACAATTCGATATTGGAGTCCTACAACCCCCAGAGGGAAACCCTCTGAGTTTGGGCTATTCCGATTTCGCTCGCCGCTACTGACGGAATCGATTTTTCTTTCTCTTCCTCTGGTTACTTAGATGTTTCAGTTCACCAGGTTGGATAGGGTATCCCGGGATCATCGCTTGTTTGTCAACTCCCCCAGGCATTTCGCAGACTTCCACGCCCATTCTCTTAATGCCAAGGCATCCCCCATGTGCCCTTGGTAGATTGGCCAACGAAATCCCGAACTCAACACTCAAGTCGAACCGGCCGAAGCCGACGCAACCTGACGCCAAGAATCGTGATCGTCGTTTGTGCTAATCACCATAACGATATCACATGACTGGATTGATCGATCACAGCACCGCGGTCGCGATGCCACAACGTCACAAATCAGTATTCGCACAGAATCCTGTCAGATTCGCTTCTAATCGGCCAGCAACTTTTCGCCAGGGCTTAAGGAACCCTGTCGACGTTCACTGGCCACGCTTGTTCCGAAGAACTTTGTAGTCGCCGATCAATCGATTTCGATCGACCGGCAGATTACTGATGCCAATTACCAAACAACCAAATTGTCAAAAATCAGTTCTCCGTTTCCGGCCCGCGTCGCGGGGGAAAGCGAAGGACGCTGCGTGTGCAGCCGCCCGCCGCAGAACTTTGCGGCGAGCGGTCACTCACGAGCGAGGCGGGAAGATAGAGCCGTCAGGCTCGACCGTCAACCGTTCTTCACAAGAAAAATGACGAAACCTCAAAGACGCCTTCCCGATGCCGCTCGAAGCGGCGGAAAAGCCGGGAAAGACGGTCTATTTTACCGCGAATCCGGCCGGATTAGGGACGCCGGACCGGCAGAATTGGGAGCCGTACGGAGAACTTGACACGCGAAGAGGTACTGGCGAGGACGGCAGAATGCCCGCTGCCGTTCGTTCCCCACGCCAAGACCCAACAGCAAGTCCATACTCTCGACAGTTTTTTTGCATCCGCTGTCGATTTCAGTCTCCGCGATTCGACCAATGGTCAGAACGACACGTTACAAACCACCCCCTCTCCAACAATACCTACAACCAGGAGCATCGAATGAAAGTCATGGTGATCGTAAAAGCGACCGCAAGTTCCGAAGCGGGGGAACTACCAAGCGAAGAGCTGCTCATTGCGATGGGGCAGTTCAACGAGGCGTTGGTCAACGCCGGGATCATGAAGGCCGGCGAAGGCCTGAAACCCAGCAGCCAAGCGGTGCGAGTCCGTTTCAGTGGCGAGAATCGCACCGTGACCGATGGCCCCTTCGCAGAAACCAAAGAGCTGATCGCAGGCTATTGGCTGTGGGAAGTCAAGTCGATGGAGGAAGCCGTCGAGTGGGTCAAACGCTGCCCGAATCCGATGATGGAAGATTCGGACATCGACATTCGACCGATCTACGAAATGGAAGACTTCGCCGAAGTCGATCCGCAAGGCGAGGTGGAGAAACACGAAGACGAGCTACGCAGCCGCATCGCCACACATGACGCCGCCGTTCAACCCTACCTGTTCTTCGGCGGGAGATGCGAAGAGGCACTGGAATTCTACAAGCAAGCCATCGGCGCAACGGTTTCCATGTGCATGCGATTCAGCGAGAGCCCGGATCCGGCGCCGGAGGGCATGATCCCGGAGGGCTTTGAAAACAAGATCATGCACGCGTCCTTCCAAGTCGGCAAGATGACGCTGATGGCCTCCGACGGCTGCGGCGAAGACTCCGCGTTCGGTTCATTCCGCCTCACACTCACCGTGCCGTCCGTCGCCGACGCCGACCTGCTTTTCAACGCACTGGCCGACGGCGGAACCGTCGACATGCCGCTGACGAAGACGTTCTGGTCGCCACGCTACGGCATGGTCACTGACAAATTCGGCCTCGGCTGGATGGTGATGGTCCCCGGCGAACCGTGCTAACCAACTCCCAACTCTCAACTCCCAAACCAATGAAATACATGCTCCTGATCTACGGCGACGAAAGCTGCTGGACCAACGACGAGCGGCTGGAGTGCATGCTCGAATCGATGAGAATCTCCGACGAACTTCAGCAACAGGGAAAGCTGATCTCATCGGATCCATTGCATTCGGTCACCACGGCTACCAGCCTCCGCATCCGCAACGGCCACAAGCAAGTCACCGACGGGCCGTTCGCCGAAACGACCGAACAGCTCGGCGGCTACTACCTGATCGACGTCGACAACCTCGACGAAGCGATCGCAATCGCCGCACGACTTCCACCGGCGAAAAAGGGAACGATCGAAATCCGACCGCTGTTTCCCAAACCGCAGGTCGGCGCTGAAGGTTTAACCGACGAAACAGCAGAACCTTCGGCTTAGGATCGAATAAAGAACATCCCTTCAATCGTAGCGACCTTCGCCAGAAGGTGGATTCCCCGTGCTCCCCACGTCTTGGAGAGCGTGTCCACGCAGCCGCTACATCGCCCCCCCTGGAAGCCGACCCCACATCGCCCCATTCCGTTTCATCACACTGGAGTACACGTCATGAATCGCAATCCCGTCGGCTGGTTCGAAATCTACGTCGCAGACCTCGATCGAGCCAAGACCTTCTACGAAACCGTGCTGAAGGTTCAGCTCGAACGCCTGGAGACGCCGACTGCGGAACTCGAGATGCTCGCATTCCCGATGCAGTCGGACGCCGCCGGGGCCAGCGGTGCGATCGTCAAAGCGACCGGCTGCACCCCCAACGGCAACGGCACGCTCGTCTATTTCTCCTGCCAAGACTGCGCCGACGAAGCATCCCGCGTCGAAGCAGCCGGCGGCAAGATCCACAAACCAAAGTTTTCCATCGGGCCGTACGGTTTCATCGCGTTGGCGATCGACACCGAAGGCAACGTGATCGGGTTCCATTCACTCAGCTAAAGTGACCTCATGCAATTCAAACAAAAACTCACTCCGTTCCTCTCCTACACCGACCGGGCCGAAGCAGCGGCGGCGTTTTATAGCGACGTGATTCCTGGCGGCCGCGTCCTCCGCACCGTTCGCAATCCGCAGAACGATGCGGTTTTGACGGTCGAATTTGAAATGGCGGGGATGACCTTCGTCGCGCTCAACGCCGGCCAGAATTGGGAATTCAGCCCCGCCATTTCACTGGCATTGGCCTGTGACACCCAGGAAGAAATCGACACCGTGTGGCAACGCCTGACCGCCGACGGTGGCAACGAGGTCGCCTGCGGATGGCTGCAAGACAAGTTCGGGATGTCGTGGCAAATCGTGCCGTCGAAGATCCAGGCTTGGCTCGACAGCGGTGACGCGGCGGCGATCCAACGGATGTTCGAAGCGTTGTGGCAGATGAAAAAGCTGGACATCGCCGCCCTCCAAGATGCCTTCGATGGCAAGTAGGGGAGTCACACGACGCCATAAGCCAACATCGCGTCGGCGACCATTTTGAATCCGGCCAGACTCGTTCAGCAAGTTTCCTGGTCGGTTTCTGTTTGCTTTCTCGTCTCGCTAGGCTGACGCACTACTCGATGACGTCGACCGTTCCGTTGTGCATGTCGTAAACCGCACCGACGATGCGGACCTGCCCGGCCCCGATGCTTTGCCGGACGTCCGCAATGCTGGAGAGTTTTTGGACGGCGTGAATGACGTTGGTCCGCACGCATCCACTGACCCGCTCGGCATGCTCTGTGTCCTCGGGCAAGCTCTTCAGTGCGGGCTCGATCCGCTTGATCAGCGCGACCACCTCCTTGGGCTGTTCGCTGGGGTTGTCGTAATGATCGACGGTCGCCTTGACGGCTCCGCAACCGGTGTGCCCCAGGATCAGCACCAGCGGCGTTTGCAGATAGTGCACCGCATACTCGATGCTGGCGGTGACATCGGTGTCGACCACGTTGCCTGCAACGCGGATGACAAACAGGTCACCGAATCCCTGGTCGAACAATAACTCCGGCGGAACACGCGAATCGCTGCAGCCGAGGACGACGGCAAACGGATGCTGGCCCTGTTCCAGTTGGGCCCGCCAGTTTCGCGTTTCATGCGGGTGGATGGATTTGCCGGACACAAACCGGGCGTTGCCTTCTTTGAGACGACGCAGGGCATCGGCGGCCGCAGGCAGCGTGGTGATATCCGGCGTCCGCATCCCGAGCGCGACGTCGCTGACCGCAGACACCGCGCGCAGCCGCTGGCAGTCCGTCGCGTCGACCCGCATCTGTTTTGCCAGTCGCAGCCGCAATTCCGCGCACATCGGATCGGCCGTGCCCTTGATCAACGGCGTCAAACTTCGACCGCTGATGTTTCCCGGGATTTCGATTCCACACAGATCACACAGCGTCGGAAAGAGATCGATCGATTCGACCGGTGACGGCGTCGAAGCGATCGCTTGCCTCGAAGCCGGCCGAATGATCAACGGCACCCGAGTGGCATGTTCCAGAGGGCTGTTGACGCCCCACATGCCGTGATCGCCGAGATGAAAACCGTTGTCGCCCAAAAGAACCACCGTCGTGTTGTCCGCCAACCCCAGGGACTCGAGTTCAGCGAGCAACAAACCGATCTGGGCGTCAACATACGACGCACAGGCGTAATAGCCGTGAATCATCTCGCGTTGCAGTGCCTCCGGAATCGCACCCTGCCGCGGCACGCCTTCGAAGTTCCGCAGCATGCCACCCGGATGAACGGAAAACCCACTCGCGTAGTCGATCTCGCCGCGATGGGACGCCAACGCAAACTGATCGCGATGATAAAGATCCCAGTACTTTCTGGGCGCGACGAAGCGAGGATGCGGCTTGGTAAATCCGACGGCCAAACGCTCGGCCGGCCGTTTCGGGAGAAACGACAGGGCGCAGTTCACGCTTCGACCTGCTGGCGGATCCTTCCTGTCCCTTATCCGCTTTTAATGCGGTTCAACCGCCTGAGTGATTTCGCAGAAGCTCGATGGACTCCGTTCCGTCGGAGCCCCACGGGACGGCGGCGGTTCGCACCGTGCAACACTTGCGCGTCGATGAGTTTTCTTCGCACCATTCGGTTCCGGTAAAATGCGGCAACCAGCCCGCCTGCGGTCGACTTACATTCGCCCCTCTCAACCTGGAGTACACCATGACCAGCGAGCGTTTTCGGATCTTCGACGTTTCCTCGTGGGCACGGATCCAACTCGGCCTCGTCCGCCTCGGCCTTGCGTGGGTGTTCGTCAGCGCCGCACATCCAACTCCGCTTTTCGCTCAACGTCCGCTCGAACCATCGACGTCTGCCAAAGCCGATCCCGCCGGTCAATTGACGCCTCACTTAATCGGCCCCTGGGTGAAACTGGTCGGCCAGCCCCCACTTGAAAAATGGGCTTCGCCAAAGGCCGAGCCGGTCGATTTCACGGTCTTCCAAGCCGACGACGGGCGATGGCAACTGATCTCCTGTATTCGTCACACGACTCATCCCGGCGGCACCCGGCTTTTGTATCGCTGGTCCAGCCCGGAATTGACGCAGGAAGGCTGGAAGCCGGAGGGCATTTTCTTGTCGTCCAAGCCGGAATGGGATCATGCCGACGGCACGGTGCAGGCACCATTCCACGTCCGAGATGCGGACCGACACTACCTGTTTTACAACAGCCGCGGGGGACATCTGATGACCAGCATCGATGGAATCGATTTCGAGCCGGTGGGCAACCAAGCCGTGTTTCCGATGGGTCGCGATGTCTGCATCCTCGACGATCGCCAACGATCCGGTCAATGGATCGCCTACTACACCTCACCGGAACCGGGGATCAACCCGGCCACACGCGACCATACGATTCGAGCCCGCACCGCCAAAAACCTGGAGGGACCATGGAGCGATACGGCGATCGAGATTCCTCCGATCACACCGCCAGCGGAAGGCTACACGTTCGTGTATGCAGAAAGCCCGCTCGTGGTCAAACGCGGCGGCGTCTATTTCCGTTTTGAACAATTGGAAGTCTTTCGATCCGACGACCCGCTGAAGTGGGGCGGCCCACCGGTCGCGCGTCTGGCACCGCGAGATCCGCTCAAGCGACTCGCCCCGGAAATTGTCACCCACGACGGCCAAGACTATCTGGTTGCATACCAATGGCGTGGTCGCGATCCACGGGGGATCTACTTGGCCCGTCTTGTCTGGAAACCATGACCGAACCAGACATCCCCCCTCTGTACAAGAGACTCCGTTGTTGGCCGCTCAAACGTAGCTAGCTTCGCCAGACGGTGGTTGGCTTGTTTTTCCACGCTCAACAGACGCAGTGCTCACTCAGCCAATCGATGAGCGATTTGGGATTGAAGGGCTTCATGAGAAAACAGACGGCATGAAAACTCTCCAGTTGTGCCAAGACATCATCGTCCCGGTGCCCGCTGATCAAAACCGTCGGCACGGCCCGTCCTTCTTTGGTCAGTTGCTTCAACAAATCGATGCCACTTTTTCCCGGCAGACGCAAATCCACCACCATCGCGTCCGCCGTTTGTTCAGCCTCATCGTGCAGGAATTGCTCGGCACTTGCGGCACAATACGTCTCGAATCCGAACGCACCGAGCAACACGCTGACCGACTGCTGAACGGCGACGTCGTCGTCAACCACCCAAACTTTGGCTTTCATAGCATTCATGGACGGGTTCTCCGCTCAGTGGAAGGACCACAAGAAAAACAGTCCCGCCAGACGTGGATTCCTCGACGACCAGCGATCCCTCGTGGGCTTCGATGATCGAACGAGCAACGGCCAACCCCATCCCCATGCCCTCCGGTTTGGTCGTATAAAACGTTCGAAAGACGGTCTTGGTATCCTCTGACCTGATCCCATTGCCACGGTCCTCGACTCGAATTTCGACTTCGTCCGCTGTCGACGAAGTTCGGATGGTAAGTTGTCTTCGTTCGCGCTGGACCTGATCCATCGCTTGGACGGCGTTTTGAAACAGATTCATCAAGACCTGTTGAAGCTGGACCTGATTTCCGGAAACCGTCAACGACTCGGCGTGAAATTGAAGGTTCACGTCGACGCCATGGCCGCGCAAATCCGGTCCCATGATCCCCAGCGAACTTTCAATGAGTTGATGGATGTCGGTCTCTTCGTTGTCGTTCTCGTTCGGCTTGAGAAGACTTCGGATGCCGCGGACGATCTCTGCCGCACGCTCCGCCTGCTGGCGAATACTTGCCGCATGCTGTTCAATTTCGCCAGCCTTCAGAGGTGATTCGGTCGACAGTTTCTCGAGCACAAAGGCATAGTTGGTCGCCGCGGAAAGGGGTTGATTCAATTCGTGCGCGATCGAAGAGACGAGTTCGCCGAGCAGATTGACACGACTCGCGTGAGCCAGCTTGTCACGATGATGCTTCAGTTGCCTTTCGATGCGTCGTTTCTCGGTCACGTCTTCGGTGATCGCCAAGACGTGCACCACGTCCTCACCGCCATACCGGATCGGTACCTGCCGCGTCGTCATCGTGCGGCGTCTGCCCTTCAATCCGATGATCTCGAATTCCAGGCTATTCGATTCGCCTTCGAAAACCTCTTGGGTGCTTTCGATGAACCGCTTGCGATCGCCCTCGGAAATGACATCGAAAATGCACTTCCCCAACACATCATCACGCTCGGCCTCCAAGGATTGCAGTCCGGCAGGATTGATATCCACCAGACTGCCTGCGCGATCGACCAGCTTCACACAATGAGGCTCGGAATCAAAGATCAGACGGAAACGCTGATTGCTTTCCAAAACCCGGTTCAGCGCCTCCTCCCTCAGACGATCGTAGTCACGGAACCGGCGGACCACCAGCACCAGGAGTGTTGTCGACAAGCCGAGAAAGACGCATCCCAACAGCGCGCTCTCGATCCTGGTCTGTGCCAATACCGATGCGACTTCATCGTGAGACGACCCGTGCGCCGCATTGAGTCGCCCCAACAGGCCGGAGATGACTTCTCGGAACCGATCCACGTCGCGTTCAAAGGCACGAAAGTCAGCCGGTTCCACACCCCCGACGCGCTCGTATCGGTCGATCATCCGCCTGCCGCTGGCCACAAGCTGTTGCTGGCTCTGGACGACCGATTCGAACCGCTCGCGAGAACGTTCGTCCAGCATCGTCCCCTTCAGGAACGACTCTGACAGTGGCCCCAAGTCCGCGACCCGCTGCTCAAACTCTGCCCGTTTGGCGTCATCCCCGGCGATAACATACGCCAGGCACTCCTGCACCGCAGCGTTGGTTCTGCCGCGAAGGTCGATCAGTCGGCCGGCCGCCGGCGCCGTCCCGCTGGTCGTGCCAATGGCGCGATCGACCCGCCAAAACAAGTGGGCGCAATAAACAAAGCTCGCCACCAAGAGCACTGCAAAGGAGATCAGCAGCGTCCGGGAATACGCGGTGCGAGGAGCGTTGAATTGTTCGTTGATCATTCGACCGGCAGCCGTTCGTGGACCCAACGGTGGCTGTCTCGGCGCGTTGTCGACGGCTTCGGGTGCGCGGCAGGCATGTCCGACGCGATTGAGGCGGCGCAGAGAGTCTGCCCCAAAAGTATGAGCGAAGGATGCACGCCAGCCAAGACCAACGACGAATCAGGCACCGGGATGCCCCATCCTCGGTGATCCGGCGACGGCGAGAGAAGACGTGTGGTTTCGTCATCCCCTCAATCGGCACCGTCGCCGAAAGGCCGTTTCACGTCGCCTTCCCGGACGGCCACGCCCCGCAGAAGCCCGCGATCAGCGTTTGCCTGGACGTCTCGTCGACCGGTCCGATGTTGCCGCCGAATCGTTCGATGAAGCAGCCGACATCGGTCGTTGGCGTGATCCCGCCGGTCGTTGACGATCGCCTTCGCTCCTGCGATCGAGCTGACGCAGTGGCGCCACCTGAACATCCGGACGACGGACGGTTGGGCGTCGCTCGAGCGGTCGACTTGTCGATGGTATCTGATGTGGCCGACGTGGGGCAACGGACGGACTCGTGCGGATTCGCTGCGGCGTGCTCGGACGCGTCGCCGCCCCATCGGGCAATCGACGGGGTGCAGGAAACGTCATTCGCGGCACATCACGCGTTGTGCCGATCGGTCGACGCCGCAGCAAATGTTTCACGGTTCGATCGACCGTCGGCCTGACCCTGTCGGGACTGTCGGCGGGCGTCCGGATCAAACGCGGGCTCACCATCGGCGGAGCGATCAACAGCGGCCTTCGCAGGCCGGTCGATTGGGGCGCGATCCAGCGTGGGCTCGCGATGATGTCGCCCCGAGAAACCGGCGGTTCTAGGATCGGCATCCCGCCAGACGTTGAACCGGCCAGATCTTCGTTGAAGACGCCGCCGAGCGACGGATTGATGGTCCCGCACGCCAGATCGTTGGGCGCCGGGTACACCAGGTTCCGTTCACCTAAATCGCACCAGGGCAATGCTTCGCCATCCATCAACACAAACGGGGCCGTCTGACCGTTCGCGGCAGCCTGCGCCGCCGCTTGATCCGAAATGACATAGATCTGTCTGAAACCGATCGGACGACCGATCCCACTCTTGCTGATCTCGATGTGCAGGTGTGGATGCGAGGAATTTCCCGAGTTGCCGATACGGCCCAGGAACTGCCCCGCACTGACCGCCGCACCGACCTCCATCAACGCGCTGTTGAGTGTGTTCTTGCGAAAATGGTAATAGCTGGCGATTTCACTGCCGTGACGAATTCGGATGAAGTTCGCCCCACTCCCTTCTGCACCAGGCAAATGATCGTTCTTCCCGTCTTCGAAATCCAGCACGACGCCGTCTGCCATCGCATAGATCTTTTTGTTCCAGACCAGGTAATCTTCGTTCGCAGAGCCATTCGCATTGGGACACAGTTCCACCCAATCTCCCAGGCCGGCATCCCACCGCAGGATGCCGAGGTCCAGTGCGAACATCCCGGATTGCGATTCGCGATGATGCCCTCCGCCGGCATTGCTGCTGCCATTCCAAAACTGATTCGTCCCCAGACTATCCAACTTGGCAGGGTAACGGTACGAGCACACGCTGTTGTGATAGACCAGCACGTCACTGGTATACGTCGCAGCGCCGGCGAATCCGTGACAGTACAGAAACACTTTGACCAATGACGGGGTCTGTCCGGCAATCATCGGAAACGAAAGATCGGGCAACATCAACAATCGCACGACTTCGTCGGGCTCCAACGCCGCATCGTCGACCAACCAGGACGTGCCGCCACCGTCCTTTTTCTTCATCTTGTCGAACAGATTGACATTTTTCAGCACGGTGCCGGATTGCGAATACACCACGACCTGTGCGTTTTTCAGATCGATCGCGTTGGCGGAGGTGTTCTTGACCTTCAAATTGAAACACAACTCCCACCCCTTCGTTCCACCTTCATAAGACGGAGCTGTCGGAAACACGACCAGCTTCTGGCTCTCGGTCGGCTCGGCGCCCACAAAACTGATCGGCGGCGAGGCAAACAGTGACGCCTCGGACTGTATCCAACTCAACGGGAAAACCGCTGCGGTGACCACCGTGACCAGCAGACTTTGCTTCAACATCGAAATCGCCTCGTAAAAAGGAGTAAGTCAGAGGCACTAACGGATCGCCTCCGAACTCACATACGAGGTGCATTACACGGTCCGGCTAAATCCCGCCCGCGACGTCGATGAATTGACCGCTGGTGAAGCTGGCACGGTCGGACAGCAGCCACACAATCGCCTCGGCCACTTCTTCTGCTGTGCCGCAGCGCCCCAGCGGAAGTTTGGGGCCGATTCTCTGGGCTCGGCCGGGTTCGCCACCGTCGGCATGAATCTCGGTATCAATGATTCCAGGCCGCACCGCTTTGACGCGGATCCCTCGGCCGGCCACCTCTTTGGCCAATCCGATCGTCAGCGAATCGATCGCTCCCTTGGATGCCGCGTAGTCGACATATTCGTTCGGCGATCCCGTCCGCGAGGCGACCGACGACACGTTGACAATGCTGCCGCCGACTCCCATCCGTCGAATCGCTTCTCGGCAGCACAAAAATGGCCCCACCACGTTGACCGAAAACACCCGCTGCAATCGCTCGCGACTGATGCCTTCCAATGGCGATTGTTGCTCCAAGATGCCGGCGTTGTTGACTAGCGCATCCAGTCGGCCCCAATGATCGCGTGACTCAGGAATTCGACCCCGTGGCACGCTCGGGTGCAAGATATGTTCAGGCGAGTGCCGGTACGCGTTCTCCCTCAGCCTCCGCTCCTTCCGCAGACTCTGCTGGCGGCGTCGGCGAATCGCCCTTCCGATTCCGCTGCGTCTGCCGACGACGCGAGCCTGCACGTCGCCACCAAACGACCACGCCGGTCACGTACAGGACGGCCGGCGTCAATCCGATGACGAAAACGATCCAGCGACCGAGCAACCCGAACGCTTCACCGTTGTGAAGCGGAAACTGCCAGGCGAAAAACGCATCGGCCGACGTGCCGTCTTGGGGACGCCGCAGCGCGAGCAGCTCTCCGCTGTACTGATCGAGAAACACCTGGGAACGGCCGTAAGAGGTTTGCACCTCACCCGGCTGACGAAATGCGACTTCGTAGAAACCGTCTGCCCCCTGCGGAGGATGCAAATGATCAAACGTCGCCCCCGGAAATCGCTCCTGGGCAATCGCGATCGCTTCATCGGGACTCAATCGGTCCGCCTTTTCAATCACCGCCGATGTGAGCTCCCCGGGCGGATCGGTCACCTCAGCAAATGTCCCAATCGCCGCTCGAAACCAATCATGAAACTCCATGTAGACCCCCGTAAAGGCGATCACGAGCAAGAACACGGCACTCGCCATCCCTGCCGACTTGTGGAGATCAAAGCTGAAGCGTGCACCCTTGCGAATCGCAAACGCCGCCCGCCAACTGTTCTTCCACAGCGGCCACCATAAGTAGACTCCGGAGACAATTGAAACGATTGCGATGATCCCCACCAGCCCGACAATCACCGCCCCCGGCGTACCGGCCAGCAGCCGAAAGTGAAGCCGATAGACCCACGACATCAAATCCTCGCCCCAGACACGTTGCCCCGTCACGCCGGCCGTGAAGGGGTCGACATGAACAGCGACGAATCGGCGACCTTCCTCAGAGCGTTCGGAAAACCAGACCGTCCAGACGCCATGGTCGACGCGCGGTCGAGTGACGGAAACCGCCTGATTCGCCGAACCCTGGTACCCGGCCTCGGCGGCCGCGACGACTTCCGCCACCGGTTTTCGATCACCACTTTCTTGCGAAAGCAGCAGCGTCGGATTCAACCACTCATCGATGGCATGATCGAAGACCAGCAGGCTACCGGTCAAACCGACCAGCACCAGGACGGCTCCGACCGTCAAGCCCAGCCAACGATGGAGGATGAGCCACGATTTTCTCAGCGTGTTTTTCATTCGGTTTTGTCTCGGGCAGTTTTCCGGATTGAAGGATGACGAAGCACTAGTTGCCCACCGCGGGCCCCGGTGGGGCCTGCCGCGGGGGCCGAGCGCGTTCCTCGGACTGCACTTTCGCACCGGTAATCTCGATCGCCGGCAACGTGTTCTCTTCCTGCTTGACGGTAAACGTCCACGGTGATTTTTCCGCCGTCGAATAGGCTCCCGACAGGCGATCGGCAAAGGACGGTTTCGATGCGTCCGGAGGCCATCGGATCAACACGTCATACTCTCCCGCCGGAGCACCATCGCCGATCTCGTAGGTCGACAGCGCGAACGTGCCATCGGCTTCGACAAGCGCCCAGGGACGCGAGTTCCGCACGTCGGGCTGCGATCGCCCACTCGCTACCAATTCAACCACGGCCCCCTCGGGCGGCTCGCCGTTGACCGTGATCGTCCCGTGTGCCGGATAGGTGTCCGCTTGCCAAGCTTCGTCCGCACACCCCGGTAATAAGACCAAGCCCGGTAGGACCAGCAACAGCCCCAATCGATTTAACTGCCATTTCAGCATTCGAACGTTCATGTCACGGCCGCTCATGGAATCTCCTCCACCACTTCATTGCCGTCGATCGAGGTGTATCCACTGAGCGTCTCCAGGTCGATCGACTCGGTCACGAAACGCACCGAACCGTCGGCCAAGCTGATATGAATCCCGCCGGGATGAAAGGAGTAGGGGCTGCCCCAGTTGGCGACGTTGATGACGTCCGAGCCGACAAAATAGGTGACGTTCGGAGGCCCGCCGGCCGGATCCACCGTCACCTGGAACGGATACATCCAGCTGGAATCAAAGTGCCCCGCCCATGCCCGATACTCTCCGGTCCACCATGCCGGTGGTGTCGTTTGTCGACCGTGGACGTACAGGGTGGTGCGGCCGGCCGACTCGTACTGCATGATCGTGTTGGACAACCCGTCCAGGACGTCGCGGAACTTCCGAAACTCATTCTGCTCGAACATCGAATGGTTCGGCGACGGATCGGTGATCCAACCGGTATCACTGCGGATGTAGGTGTAATCGGATGTCTGGAACCCACTGGTCGGCTCACTCTCGCCCGCATTGGGCGTCGAAGGGCACTGGTAGGTCGCCGGCATCAGCGTTGCCAACTCCGCGTTGTTGGCGTGGTCCCATCGCACGTTGTAGTCATAGCGGTCTTCAATACTGCTGCCTTCCAATTGCGGCAGGATGGCGGCGTTGGCGTGGGCGGTTTGTAGCGGCGACGCCCACAACCCGTCCCAATCCGCCCAAGCCGGGGGCAGTGACCGAAACGTGTCGTGGTAGTTGTGCAACGCCAAGCTGATCTGCTTGAAGTTGTTGCTGCACTGCATCCGCCGGGCGGCCTCGCGAGCGGCCTGCACCGCGGGAAGCAACAAACCGACCAAAATGCCGATGATGGCGATGACCACCAAGAGTTCCACCAGGGTGAAGGCGGATCGAGAGCGGGAACGCGATACCTGAAGCATGAAAGCCTCGTCGTCAAAAAGGGGGGCATGGAGGTGGGTAACCGATCTGTCGGCGGGACCTTGCTGGCTGAGCCCAGCGTGAGGGACGCTGGCGATCGCTGGCTAACGAACAGCAGGAAGACAGATATTGAGAATCGTTATCATTAGCACCCTTTGTATTTCAACGCTCCGCCTCGTCAAGCGGAACAATCCCCAGAGAGCCCCAGAACCACATTGCGAGACCCTAAGGGACACCCAGACACCCCTTAGTCTTCGATTGGGCAGAACTGTCGCCGTCCTCTCCGAGGTCGGCGCGGGCAAAGATTCGCTTTTTCGCGCTCGCCGAGTTCGGAGAACACGGCGACTTTTGCGGCTCGCCGAGTTCGGAGAACACGGCGACTTTTTGTGGCTCGCCGAGTTCGGAGAACACGGCGACTGTTCGCAGACGTTGTCAGGTTCGCAACTTGAGTTGCGTAGATTACAAGTGAGCTTGGACGACTGCAGCAGGTCGCATTCCCCGGCCATTTCCTGCCAAATGGCCACAACCGATCCACGCCGGCGGTCAGTTCTTCTCGGGGAGTTCCAGCCGGACGAATTCACGGACCTGGTCTCGGATCGCGGTCTCGACCGGCAATCGCTCCATCGAACTGGCGCCGTAGAACCCGTGGATGTCACATCGCTCCAGCATGAACCGCGCGTCATCGGGCATCGAAATCGGCCCGCCGTGGCACAGCACGATGACATCGTCGCGAACGCCGCGCCCGGCATCGGCGATCGCGTTGACTCGTTCCACGCATTGCTCCAGCGTGCCTGATGTGTCTGCGCCGATGGCCCCTCCGGTGGTCAGCCCCATGTGGGCGACCAAGATGTCCGCGCCCGCTTCGGTCATCGCCTTGGCCTGATCGACATCAAACACATACGGCGTCGTCAACAGATCCAACTGATGCGCCGCCGCCACACATTCGACCTCCAGGTCATAGCCCATCCCGGTTTCTTCCAGGTTCGCGCGAAACGTCCCGTCGATCAGCCCGACGGTCGGAAAGTTCTGGATCCCGGAAAACCCCAATTCGATCAACTCACGCAGAAAATGATCACGAATCATGAACGGGTCGACGCCACACACACCGGCAATCACGGGCGTCCGCGTGACTGCGGTCAGGACTTCCCGAGCCATCTCCTTGACGATCTCGTTGGCGTTACCCAACGGTAAGAGCCCTGAAAGCGAACCGCGACCGGCCATCCGAAAGCGGCCGGAGTTGTAGATCACGATCAGGTCGATCTCGCCCGCCTCTTCACATTTCGCGCTGATCCCGGTTCCCGCCCCCCCGCCGATGATCGGTTGACGGTTGGCGATTTTGGATCGAAGCCGGTTCAGGATGGATTGGCGATCGTGACGCATGTTGCTGGCAGTGTTCTTCTGATGTAACGGGTATCGGTGACGTGTCACCGGGTGCTTTGTTTCAATTTGATTTTAGCTGGATAGCGCCGCATTGACGTAGCCGCACTCGATGCGAGCCTCCGCATCGGCGAGCAACTACCGCCAGCCCTCGACGAACTGGCATTGGCGACCGTTTTCGGGCGACGGGCGGTGGCGAGTGACCTCGTCGGCTTGACGAAGGGTCTCAAGGACCTCAATGGCATCGCCCGGCTGAACGAATCGGTGCCGAATCAGCCAGCAAGCGACCACCATTCCGGTCCGCCCCACGCCGCCGAAGCAATGGACAAACACCGGTCGGTCGGCGGCGAGTGACAGATCAACCGCGTCCAGGATGCACGCCATTCGATCCGTCGAAGGCACACCCAAATCTTTGATCGGAAAACGCAGATGCGTTGCAAAGTCGCCCGCGGGGGATGCGAGCTCACGGACCAGCCCGTCGTAGGCGAGAAACGGCTGACCGTAATGATTCGATTCATCTTCTTCGATCAAGTTGATGAAGGTGCGAATGCCAAGCTTCCAAAGCTGCTCCACGCGGTGTCGATGCCCTGGCGGATCCGCCGCACCGGGATAAGCACCGGCGAGAAACCTGGACTGGATCACCCAATACGTTCTCGCCACCGGTGATTTCGCAGGTTTCTGGAGTGACAATGACATAGACTCCTCGCTCCACTCGGCCAAACGTCAACCGGACCGCGACGGTAACCATCGGATCAAACACACGCACCCATCAGTGCATTTCTTGCATCCGACGTTGGATCTCTTCGTCGCTGACGTCCTCGACATGGGTTCCCAAACACCATTCGTAACCATAGGGATCGGTCAGCATGACCATCCGATCACCGTAGAACTGATCGGCCAATTCCCGCTTGACCGTCATTCCAGCGTCGATGGCTTGTTTGGCACGAGCATCGACGTCTTCGACGTACAACGTCAGTGTCAACGGGCACCCGCCAAGCGATTTCGCTCCCGTGATTCCCCACTGGGGAACCTCTTCGGCCAGCATGATCCGGGTCCGGCCGATGATGACTTCGGCGTGACCGACGGTACAGTCCTGCATCCTCAGCACGACGCCCGGCTTGCCTCCGAGCGCTTTGACGTAAAACGCGATCGCCTCGTCCGCTCCGTTGACGATCAAGTACGGAATGAACCCTTCGCAGTTGTCTGGGATTTTTTGAACGGACATTCGATCTTGCCGTCGAGGGAATGAGACTGCCTGGCACAGAACAGTCATTCTACCCAATCACGGGCAACCAAGTTGGCGCATCAAGAAAGTGATCCGGGAACCGATGCTGCGCGGGCTTTAGCCCAATACCGCTAGGTGAAGCGTTGTTTCCTGCGGGGAGGGCCCGTAGGCTTGCGTCAAACGCCTGATCATCGTCCGACATCAGCCGGTTCGCGCCAGCGTCCGGGCTTCTCCCTCGGCCTTAACTTAGCGGTATTGGGCTTTAGCCGCCCGCTGTCGCTGCAAAGCAGCGACCGGGAATCGCCTGAAGGCTAGACACCAGCGGTTGCTGAATCCCTTTTCGCTGATGCCCGTGCCATTGGCTGCGGGCACTTTTCCTAGTTCTTGCCAAGGTGGTTGAAGATTTCGTCGATCTCCGCGTGCGACAGGTTGTTGCCCGCGGTTGGTCGGAACTCCGTCGGCGTCGACTCCGGAACCTTGATTGTCGATGCCTCGCCTCGAATGCAACGCTGTGGATCAACCGACGTGCCTTCGGGAAACTCGTCGGCCGGCAGGTCGGCCGCTGACGTTCCATCGGTGATGTCGTCCAGGTCGACCAGAATCTGTCCTCCAAAAAAATTGGTCGAGTCGTATTCGTAGAGGTCAACGTCGAACGTTTCCATGTAAACCTCCTGTTGCCAAATCGGATTCTCCGCGTCTCGCCACGGATCGGCAACGTACCATTGACCGCTCGGATCATCTCGGAGCTGAAATCGAACGAATTTGTGTAGCAGGACGCCCGGTGTGATGATGATCGGTTGGACGTTGATGACTTGTTTTCGAGTTTCCGGGAACGTCTCAACCATCCAATTCTTCCATTCTTCGCAGCCGTCTCCGTAGGATCCGCCGGAAACAAACACGATCGCATTGCCAATGAGCCCACTGGACACCGAATCGACGTCTTCGAATCGCTGTTGTGTGCGGGCTTGTAATTCTTTGTAGAGCGCGGCGGGAAAGTGAAATAATCCGCGTTCGGCGGCAATGCCTGAATCGATCCGAACCTCTGCGGGGCCGTCGTCGACCGGACCGACCGGGTCACCGTGAAACAGCCGGCGTGCTTCTAATGTGTCGAGAGTCAAACGACGCGGACCACGTTTTCTTTTCTTGGACGTTACCGTACTCATGTTTTGCTCCGAATCGAAGGTGAAATGATTCGAGAGCAACTAACCACAAATCCGGCGGATCCTGCGCGGATTCAAGCCTTTGGGGCGGCAAAAACACGAAGTTTCATTAGAGGGCTCGTATCGCCGGTCAATTGTCGCTACGAGGTACACGTACAACGGGTCGGTGTTCGGGCAATTGGGCGTGACGAATGATTCACTGACATTGCCTGTCGAATCACGGTGAGCGTTCCACCGTCTGCTCCACCCATGCCCGATTGAACCGAGCCATGGTGAGATGTTGATGAGCAAAGCCGTCATCGCCGCCGCGTTCATAGAGGCAATAAACGGTGCCATCAGGGCCGACGGCAAGGTCGGAGTATCCGCTGATACCTGGCTGGAGCAACCGTGAGACTGGCCACGTCCTGCAATCATCGGTGCTCATGCGAATCGTCACGTTTTCGCGATGGCGGAATTGATTCTTTCCGTGAAAGGCGGGATTGGAAGAACTGTCCGGATTGCTGAACAGGAACGTACTCTGGTTGTTTGCGAACGGCTGCGGAAGCTGAACGATCGCCGCCATGCAGATCGGTTCATACAGCCCCTCGTCAAACATCACGGAGGACCAATTCGTCGCGCCGTCTCGGCTGAAGGCGAGCGCTCGGCGGTAGTTGCGATTCTCGCTGCGAATGTTCAGCACGACGCGGTCATCAGAAAGCTGAGCCGCGATGGTTTCGCTCGGGTTAATCAGCGGATCAGGATGTTGACAAACGACTTCGCCCACCTGCCAAGTCGTTCCGTGGTCATCACTGTAGATCACCGAGACCGCCGAGGGGCGATGATGCTTCAGCTCCGTCGACATCCAAATCGGCACGAGCAGGCGGCCGCTGCGCAGTTGAATGCCATGTCCGGGGCCCGTCGCCACAACCCTCCAATCGTACTCGCTTCGAATCGGTTCGATGTCCGATGTGATCTCACGCGGCTTGCTAAATGTGACTCCATCATCGTCACTGAACATGTAATAACACGCGTGGTAATTGATGCAATACAGAAAGTGAATCCGGCCGGAGTCTCGATCGACAATCGCGACGGGATTGTTAATCGTGTCGTTGCCTGAATCCGCGATCCGCTGCGGGGGCGACCACGTGCGACCGCCATTGGTGCTTCTTGTCAGCAGGATTTCGATGTCCGCCCAGTCGGACCGACTTCCTCGGCGCGCTTCACAGTACGCAAGCACCGTTCCCGCGTTGGTCACAACGACACCGGGGATTCGAAACGTCTCGTATCCGGCCTGCTTGGCAGTGAACAAGTCGGTCTTGTCCAGGAATGGCTCGGTGGCCGACAGCGTGGAAAGGTTGCACGCGACCACGCAAACAGAAAAAACAAATCGTCTCAACATCGTTCTCCCCCGAATCATACTGCCTTCCTTATCACGAGTCACTTGCGGGGCCACCAGTCGTCGTTCACTCAGCGGGCGAGCCGCTGGGAATCGCCAGCGGCGCCGCGGCATCTCCGTCCACTTGGGTCGGCAGTTGGAACACGTTGCCGTCGATGTCGGAAAAATAGAGTTGTGAATCGGACGGTTGCCGACCGTGTCCATCGGCCCAGATGCCGATGAAGTCCGGGTGGGCGTTTAATGCACGACGGACATAGGTGTGATTCTTGGAACTTCCCGCTGTCATCTGACGCGTACGTTTCCACGTGGTGCCCTGATCTCGACTCTGCCACATCGCGATTTCACCGCCCGGGTTGTAAGGCTGCGGTCCTGTTTCCGTCGGCCCGATGACTCTCCAGTCATCCGGGGCAATCATCCACAATTCGCCGAAGTCGTAGTTATTGTCCGATGTCGTGACGGTACCGTATTCCCACTGCTCCCCCGTCCACCGCGCGGTCGTCCAGGTTCGAGGATCATTCTTCGGTCCGGACTGGTATCCCTTGCTGGTGATGTACAGCAACACGGGCCGATCGTGCTGGTCAAATCGCAAGTCTTTCAGGTACACGTTCAGGCCTTCGCTTTGATAATCACGAATCAGCGCCGGGTTGATTGCAGTGGTCAGCGGAAGCGAGAGCGGTTTCCCATCGACCGTCTGCCACGAGTTGCCACCGTCGCTCGATTCCACGTAGTACAGATTGGTTCGCCAGTTCAGACCTTTGCCCTTGGGGTGAACGTTAAAAAACGAACCGATCTTGGAATTGCCGATTCCCGAAATCTGATAGTGCCCTTCTTCGATCGCGGCGATGCGTTGCCAGGGACTCCAGTTGACGCCGTCGTCACTGCTCATGAAGCAAATCGTTCGTTGTGCCGGGTAGCCGTAGCGAGTGAAGAAGACTTGGAACCCGTTTTCCGCCGAATGCCAAGCTTGCAAATAGGAGAAATTGTCGATCGGCTTTCGCGACTGGCCGTCCGATCGACTCGCGGAGACAAGCTTGAACGAATCGATGTCGTAGGGTCGTTCGCTACGATGGATGTACGACGGCCGCGCCCGCCCGTGCGACGTCGAAAAGATCCAAATGTAGCCGCTGTCGTCGACCGAGATCACGGGATTGTCGTGTGCATCGCTGGTCTTTTTGTCCAGCAGAATCGTCGGCCGCGGTACGGTTTTTGTTTCATGGTCAAAGTACGACACCATATGCAACAGCTTGCGACTATCATCTTTTGTCGCACCGCCATAACAGAAGAACGTCTTGTTGACCTGGGGACAATAAATGGCAAACGGCCGGTGCTTGGCACAGTACGTTCCCAAACCGCCGCTGTACTTGTAAACATATTCGTCGCCCGACGGCTGATTCATGTACCAAATACCGCGATAGCCGTCAGCCTTTTGATTCAGCGTCACCACATCGTCGGCGACACCGCAATCACCCAGGAGTCCCCAAAACACGATCGAGGCCACGCCGATTGTCACAGCTTGAAAAGAATTGCGAACGGATTTCGGGTTCATGATGACTCACTGCTTGAACAGGAAATGGCCGGGTCTCTGACTGACGTGATGGAATATCTCACTTAGACTATAACCGCCGAAGAAACTCGGCACACGTCTGACACCTCGCGAATGAAAGATTCATGAATCACTCCTCAGCAATTGGACTTCTTCTACTCTTCACCTTGCCATTGGCAGCGCATGCCCAAGAGCCTGGTTTGCCCGGGACCGATTCCCCAGACGCCATATCGTCCCGGTCCGCCGTGGACGGTGCGATGTTCCACGTCCCATGCGACGGGACCTACAAACATCATCTGCAAGGTATCTGCACCGACGAGACGTCGATCTATTGGTCGTTCACGACGACCCTGGTGAAGACGGACATGGATGGAACCGTGCTGAAGAAGACCCCGGTCGTCAACCATCACGGCGACCTCTGTCACCACGACGGCAAACTTTTCGTCGCCGTCAACCTTGGCAAATTCAACGATCCACAGGGAAACGCCGATTCCTGGGTTTACGTCTACGATGCCACTTCGCTGGAGGAACTTTCCCGCCACGAAACACAGGAGGTGTTCCACGGGGCCGGCGGGATCGCTGTTCGCGACGGCCACTTCTTTGTCGTCGGCGGACTACCCGATGGTGTCGACGAAAACTATGTCTATGAGTACGACGGCGAGTTCACCTTTCTGCGCAAGCACATCATCAACAGCGGTCACACACTGATGGGGATTCAAACCGCGACCTTCGCCCACGACCGTTGGTGGTTCGGTTGTTATGGCAATCCCACAACCCTGATCGTCACCGACGCCGACTTCACCATGCAGGGACGCTATCCGGTCAACTGCTCGCTCGGGATCGAAGGGATGACGGGCGGACGCCTCCTGGTCGGCAGCGGTCACTGCGACAAAGACCACGGATGCGACGGCATCGCAACGGTTGCGATTCCTGACCAGACGTCTGGATTCCTTTTGCGAAACGGTGCGGCGCCGTGATTCGCCGGCACAATTGCTACAGCGTGATCAATCGCCGAATCCGGGTCCGCAGACGGGCCGGTTTGAAATGCTTCGCCGATCTCGCCTAGAGCCCCCGCAACACGCGACTAGGGTGAGCGTCTTGATTTGTTGACGGCGAACCTTTTCTGGGAGCAACATTGGCGATGAAACCGGTCCTTCTGTTAATCGTACTTTCGACGATTTCGAGCGGCCTGAGCGTGACTTGTTCGGTGGCTGCGGAATTGCAGGACGGCGAAGTTTCCGCCGCCGAGTTGGCAACCGACAACGTCACTGCCGCGCGTGATCTGTTCGTGCAGTCGCTCAAAGCAACCGGCAGGGACCGCTTGGCAGGACTCAAGAAATCATTTGAACAACTGGAAGTGGCGGCGGCGGAAAGCGATCAACTGCCGCCCGCGCTGACGATGTGGGGTCGACTCCTGTTGGCGGCCGGCGATCAACGATCGGGGCTGCGGGCACTCCAGCAAGCCACGACCGCCCATTCGGACGGTCCCGATGCCTATGTGTCGCTCGGCAACCTGGCCGTCCGTCGCGGGCAACTTGCCGAAGCACGCTTGTGCTACAACGAAGCCGACCGCCTGATCGCGATCTGGTCGGAAACCCACCCACGCCGAACCTCGCTGCTGGCCCAGGTTGCCGCGGGTCGCGCCTCGGTCGCGCAAGCCCGCATTGCTCTTCTGGCCTCCACCGAGCAGCGTGAAATGACGGACCACTACCACGCCGTGGCGCTAGCGAACCTGCGAGAGTGGGTGTCGCTGGCCGCCGACGACCCGGTCGCACACCAACGCCTGGCCGAAGCGATGATCGCTGCGGGCGATGTCGACCAGGCGATCGCTGCGTTTGACAACGCACGAAAATTGGACGCCAGCCTTCCACTGACCGAATTCCGATTGGCCAAAGCCCTGCTGCGACAAGGCGATCGATCCCAGGCACTGATGCAGGTCCATCAAGCGGTGGCCCAGCACTCGGACTCTGCCAACGTCCGCCTGACCGCGGCTGATCTGCTGCTTTCGCTCGGCGAGATCGAATCGGCCGAGGAACAGATCTCGGCGGTGCAAACCCAGGACGCGGACAACACGGCTGCAAAGCTGTTGCAGGCCCAGAGCGAGCGGTTTCGCGGGGATTGGCAGGCTGCGGCCGACATCCTGCAGACGCTCCACACCCACCATCCGGCCAACGTCGAAGTCGCCAACATGCTGGCGTTGACGTTGTCGGAAGTCGATTCGCCCGAAGCCCAAAAGCGCGCGCTCGCCCTGGCCACGGTCAATGCCGAACGATTCGATCAACTGGAATCCGTCGCCGGACGTCGCGCACGAATCACGCTGGTCTGGACCACCTTCGCCGCGGGCCAGCCCCAGGCGGCCAAGAGGAGCTTTGCGGAGTTGCTCAAGGCGGGCATTGCGTCCAACCAAGTCAGCGGCGACGAAGCCTACTACGCCTCTCGGTTGTTGGTCGAATTCGGTCGGCCGGAACTGGCCGCGCCCCTGCTGGGCAGCGTGCTTGCGCGCGTCGATGCCTTCCCCAAACGGGCGGCCTGCGACGACCTGTTGAAGCAACTGCAGTAAGGCTCCCTCTTGCTTGAGTCGGGCGTCGCGGATCTCGATCGAAAGCGGCGGTTTTGATTGCGTCGAGAGGTGCTCTGTTTAGACTGATTCGTCGACGCTCACGAAGTATCTTTCGTTCTTAGGATGACTCCCGTGTCAATTACTGGTCTTCGTCCCAGTCGCGGACTCTGCGTTTTTGTCTGCGTGCTGATGCTTTTTCAATCCATCGTTCCTCCGGCCGTGGTGTGGGCCGACGGGGGCGGCACCGTTGTCGCCGGCAGCGCCACGATCGCCCAAAACGGCACGACGCTGAATGTGACCAGCCAGAGCGATCGCACGATCATCAATTGGCAAGGGTTTTCGATCGAAGCCGGCCAGACGGCGAACTTCTTGCAGCCCTCGGCCACCTCCGCCGTGCTCAATCGAGTCGTCACGCCCAACAATCCCTCGGCGATCTACGGAACGCTAAACTCCAACGGCAATGTCTTCTTGGTCAACCCCTCGGGAATCGTGGTGGGCGCCTCGGGCGTGATCAACACCAACGGATTTACGGCATCGGTTTTGGATATTCCGGACCACGAATTCATGCAGGGCGGTTCGCTCACCTTTCGCGGTGACTCCACCGCCAGCGTCTTGAACCGCGGCACGATCCGAACCGACTCGGGCGGGGCGGCGTTGATCGGGGCCAGCGTCACCAACGAAGGCACGATCACGTCCGACGGCGGTTCGATTTCGCTGGCCACCGGTGGCAGCGTGACGCTGGCCGATGGCAGCCGTTTCACGCACGCCGATCTGGCAACGATCGAATCAGGGATCAGCCCCTATGCAGGTGTGATCAAGAACTCGGGCAACATTCGAGCGACCGGAGCCCTGGAAGCGGGCGGTGAAGTGTACTTGGTCAATCCCGGCGGCAAGGTGATGCAACAGGGTTTAATCGCCGCCACCAAGACGACGTCCGACACCGCCGCCAAGACCGTCGGCGGAAACGTGGTCGTAACCGGCGACTCCGTGGAATTGTCTGCCGCAACGATCGACGCGTCTGGGGAACATGGCGGCGGTCAAATCAACATCGGCGGTGGCTACCAAGGCGGCGATCCGAACATCATCAATGCGGCCGAAACGTCGGTCGACGAGCACAGCGTCATTCGGGCCGATGCGTACGTCAGTGGAGACGGCGGGCAAGTCATCATTTGGTCGGACGGTAAAACGCACTTCACCGGCACGGCCGGGGCCCGGGGCGGCGTCGACGCAGGCGATGGCGGTTTCGTGGAGGTGTCCGGTCACGACGTCTATGTGGCCGGCCGCGTCGACGTCGGCGCCGATCGCGGCACGGGCGGCCTGTTCCTGCTCGACCCGACCAACGCCTGCTTGGCGTTCGACGCGTCGTCCTGTGCGCCGGGCGAGGGATTCGGAGACATCGACACGATCGTCG
Source organism: Stieleria maiorica (assembly GCF_008035925.1). Classification (NCBI taxonomy): domain Bacteria; kingdom Pseudomonadati; phylum Planctomycetota; class Planctomycetia; order Pirellulales; family Pirellulaceae; genus Stieleria; species Stieleria maiorica. The sequence continues at coordinate 8,561,362 of NZ_CP036264.1, read as the reverse complement.
CGACACTTAACGGTGGAGGCAGCCTGTTGGTGGGGACCGCTGCGGGCGGAACCGACGCCGGCAACATCCGCATCGTCGACAGCATCCAAACGAACACCTCCGGCACCCAAACGCTCACCATCCGCGCCCACGGCGGTATCAGCCTGGAAAACGGTTCAGACATCATCGACAGCGGTGACGGACTGAATCTGCAACTCCTCGCCGACTTCGATGCCAGCGGCGGCGACACGATCAGCATCGCTTCCGGATCGACGATCGACACCAACGGCGGTTGGCTGCGGATGAGCGGCGCGGACAACGTGATCATCAGCGACAGCATCACCTCGGGCGGCGGCGCCATCTCCTTCCTCGCCGACGACTACTCGATCAATGCCACCGTGAATGCCGGCGCCGGAACCGTCCTGTTCGATCGCGCCACCGCGGGCAATTTCGGGCTCGGTTTTAACGGCGGCAATACCGCGACACTCAACGCCGCCGAGTTGGGCCGCATCTCGGCGGCCAATCTGGTCATCGGTGACCCGACGGCAGCCGACAACCAAATCGTCCAACTGGACGTGCAAAGCACGTTCGACCTGTCCGGCACCATCACCGGGCTGGTCCAGCTGAATGCCCTCAACCGTGCCGGCTCGTTCGTCTCGCCCTCCGGCGCACAGACCTTCCGTTCGATCGAGATCAATGCCAACGACGGGGTCACGTTCATCAACGATGCGAGCATGACCACCACAGTCGGTGACGCGATCTTCAACACCGACGCCGACGCGACCGGTGTCTCCGGCGGATTCGATGACTTTCGCGCCCAGGGCGGCGCCGTCAACATCACAAGCGCAGCCGACCTCATCGTGAACGCGCCTCAGTACAGCGAAGTCAACGGAGGGACCACGAGCCTGACCGCGGCCGATGCGATCACTTTCCAACGCAGTACCTCGGGAACCATCGGCGTCGGCACCGGCAGCGGATTGACCTTCAGCGACGCACAGCTGGCCAGAATGAACGCGGGCACGATCCGGTTCGGTGACCCGAGCACAACAAACAACACAACCGGGATCGACGTCGCCGACATCGATCTTCGCCACGTCGCCAATGTGGAATTCAACACCGCCGGCACCACCACCTTCGGCGGCACGACCAGCTTCGACGCCGTTTCAACCCACGGCGGGACGGCCACGACCGTCAGCAACGCAGCCTCCGTCGATGCAACGGACACGATCGCGTTCAACACCACGACGGTGAACTTGGACGGAAACTTGACCGCGACCGGCGGCATCAGCGGGAACGCGACAACGGTCAACGTGATCAGCCCTGATGCCGAAATCCAGGACGGCATCGCGGTCGCGGCCAACTCGGGCGCCACGGTCACGGTCGGCGACGGAACCTACGCCGAATCCGTTCTGCTGAACAAAGCAAACGTCATTCTGGTCGGCGGCGCCGACGCGATCATCGCCCCTGCCAGCCCGGCCGTCACCATCAGCGCCGCCGGCACGACGGTCGACGGGTTCACCTATTCCGGCACGTCGGGATCGCCCGCGATCCTGGTCACCAGCGGCGCAAACAATGTCACCCTCACCAACGGCGTGATCACCGGCACGACGGGCAATGGTGACGGAATCCGAATCGATAACACGGTGACCTCGGCGCTCGCCATCGAGATCAGCAACGTGACGATGACCGCCGTGGAACGAGACGGCATCCTGTTTAACAACTCGCTCAACGGCGCAGACATCGCCATCCGCGGCAATTCGATCCTCGGCGGACGGCACGGCGTCCACTTCGATAGCCCGATCACGGGCAACACGACCGTGATCGACATTGCGAACAACGCGTTGATCGAGGGCGCCAGCCAGGGCATCGTTTTCTCCACCAATGTCACCGACGCGACGGTCCGCATCCGTGGCAACGGCACGGATGCGTCGGGCGGCATTCGCGCGCCCTTCGACGCGATCGCGGTCAACGGCGGCACTCTCACCGATGCGACCTTTATCGTCGGCGGCGACGCGGCGGCCGACGGCAATTTCATCGTGTCCAGCAGCCAGGGGCTGGACATCGATGCGATCCACGGCGGGCGTTTCGTCGTCGCCAACAACGACCTGATCCAGGGTGCCGCGGCGATCGAGTTTGAACAATCGATCAGCAACGGTGCCGAGATCGTGGTTGTGAACAACGGCGATTTCAGCAGCGGGGGCATCGGAATTCAGTTCCGCGATGACATCGACGATGCCGTCATCACCATCGCCGGCAACGCCTTTGCCAACACCGCCGGCGATGCGATCCGTTTCAACGCCAACAACCTGTCCGGATTGTCCAATCGCATCACCGACGCGAACATAACCATCGGCGGCGCATCCAACGTATTGATCGACCAGACGACCGCCAGCTTCGCCGGCAACGCCATCAGCGGCAGCTCCAACGGCAACGGCATCAATGTGGCCGCGGCGGTGCAAGGTGACACCGATTTCGTCATCAGCGACAACTCCATCGGCGACAATGGAAGCCGTGTCGGCCAGGACGGTGTGCGGTTTTCCGGCGGCCTCCTCGACACGGCGACCGTTTCCATCGGCGGTACCAACCAGGTCTTCGCAACCGAACAAGCGATTCAGGTCGACGATCTGCAGTCAGCGTCCACCCTGGCGATCACCGGCGGCAGCTATGACGGCAGCGACGGGGCGTTGTTGATCGACAACACTGGCGTCGCCGGCAGCGCAGGCCGACTGGACATCGGCGCCGCGTCGCTGGCCGGAGGTGCAAGCAGCAACGTCGTCGAAATCATGACGGACACGGGCAACGCGGGAGTCGATCTGGAGATCACTGGCGGTGCAACGATCAGCGGGGGTGCGACCGGCATGCTGCTATCCGGCTCGGGCGTCAACATCCTGGGTGATTCGCTGGGCAGCCTCGCGTTCACCGGTCAGTCGTCCAGCTACATCGCCCTGGCCGACGGTGCCGAATTCTCGCCCGGCAGCCCGACCGTGATCGATGCCACGGCCGTGACGTTCGACGGTTTGACCGGTACCGCCATGACCTCGGCACAATTGATCGCGGTCGAAGAGATGCTCACCCACTTTCCCGATGACAACACGCTGGGCTTGATCGACATCTCGCCACTGTTCGTCGTCGACGGCGAAAGCATCCAATCGGCCATCAACGCGGCGGGCTTGTTGGCAGGCCCGCAAACGGTGACGGTCGGCTCCGGCACCTTCGGCGGATCGGTCGAGGTCTGGGTCGACGATCTGACCTTGGCGGGCGCGGGCGCCGCCACCATCATCGACACCGACGCCGTCGATCCCTTTGCCAACAACGGCGACGTCGACAACGGATTCCAAATCGCCGCAATCTCCGGCTCGTCGGGCGGCGGCGATGTCAGCGGTGTCACCATCGACGGTTTCAGCTTCGAGGCGTTGACCACCAGCGGCGGCAACACCGGAATCGAACTCGGCGCCGCAGGCTCCAGCAGTGCCGGCGGCACCACCGTGATCAACAACCACTTCACCGACCTGAACCACGGCATCCTCGCAACCGATCTTGTCGACACCACGCTCGTGCAGGACAACGTTCTCACCGGCGGGGCATTTGGCATTGTTGCCGACCAGTCGGCAGCCGGTGCGATCAACGGCCAAATTGCAATCGTCGAGACATCGGTCACTGGCGTGAGCGACACCGGACTGCTGTTCCGCAACAACACCCCCGGAAACACCCTCCACGTCACGTTGCAAGGAGTGACGATTCACGGAGGTTCATCCCCTACGGACCATGGAATCGTCTTTGACGGATCGGGTTTATCGCTCGATGGCAATTCATTGGGCGACACCGTTTTGCTCGCGCAGAACGGCAACTACATCGAACTGCGAAACGGCGGTTTGTTTGATCCCGGACGACCGACCTTGATTGATGCCACCGGAATCACGTTCGACAGTTTCGACGCGACGACACTGGCAGGTTGCGAAGCGGTCGAACTGAAGATCGTGCATTTCATTGATGATCCAACCTTGGGACTGATTTACCCCGGCGTCCAAATCGACCTGACCGATGAATTGACCTACGACCGGTTCACCCGATACGACGACTACTTCCGAACGATCGGAAGCCTGCTCGAACCGCGTTCGGGTGTCATTCGCTATCCGGCGAACGTGATCGTGATTGCCGATCCCCTGACGGAAGCAACCGATTGATCCAATCGTTCCCTGGCTCCGCCTGCGCTGTGCAAGATCGTTCGATTCTTTCGCGTTTTCGTTCGTAAAGGTTTGGCGTTTTCGATTCCGCTAAACGCTCTTGGCATCAGCCGTTTGGCGTCAGCCTACGGGCTCCCTATCAGCCTACGGGCCTCCATCGACACTGGGGCCCGAACGCTTGCGCGAATCGGCTAATGTCACTCGTGTTCCGTCGCCATATGGATGCATTGAGTCGACCATCCACCGCGTAATTATTTCACGTAATTGCTGCGTCACCGCAAAATCCAGATTCTGCTCAACCCAGGCTCCGCCTTCGGTCCGTGAGGCGGAGCCTCTAGAGTAACGTGTTCCCAGGCAGGAGCCAGGGAACAAGGCAATCCTCTCAGCCAACCCGATCGGCCTACGGACGTGGACCAAACAGAGAGACAAACCCGAGATGGATCCGGTCTCGGGTCGCCGCACCACCGACCGCCTCGAAACCGTGTGCATAGTCAACCCGCAGGTTGGTGCGGTCTCCCACCTTCCATCGCAGGCCGGCTCCCAGACTGATCAGAAACTCGTCGGTTCGTTCGCCAACTAACGGATCCTCCACGTAGGCTTCACCGGCATCGAACAATCCATAGACGCGGAGCGTGTGACAACGATCTCCGCAGCCCCATCTCCAGGGCTCGGGCCCGAGTTCAAAGTTGGTGATCCAGCCCGAGTCTCCCGAGAACACTCGTTGATCATACCCCCGCACCGAATCGAATCCGCCGAAGCCGAGTGTTTCGCTGAACAGCAACCGCTCGGAAGTGATTTGGCCGGTACCGCGAGCGACGAAATCCCATCCACTGGGCAAATCCCACATGCGTTCCAACCGACCACGTGCGTAGATGTAGTCGGGAGAGGTTCCGGCGCGAATTGTGTTCATGGCGGCCGTGTTGGCGTTGGAGGTGAATCCGCCGCCGGGACCGATAAACGTGTCGACCGACCACAACGAGTATTGGCGGTTGGCCATTCGATTGATGCCGCGAAGCCCGACGCGAAGTTGTGCCAGATCCGCATCGGAGTTTTGCACATTCACGCCACCAAATTCCAGGTTGTTGTTGGTCGATTTAAAATCAAACCCGAATGAGCCACTGATGTCTCGGCACCGGTTCTTGATCAGGTGCCGCGTCAGACCCACGCCGGCTTGCCAGCTCTCTCCGCCTTGCGAGAGCCCACCGGTCAACACGGGGTCGACTCCAGCCCAACTACCGTAGGTCTGGAAGCTCCAGTCTCGGTTCAGGGGCTCGGAATAGAATGCGGCGTGGGCATGCAGATGAGCGAAATCGGCATCGGCGGTGTACTGATAGCTCAACGTGGCGTCACGTCCGAACGCATTGCCCCACATCACGCCGGCGTACAACCGTTCCAGCATCAACGAACGCACGCCGGTGTCTTCGTATCCCAGGTAAGCGTTGATCGGGCGGACGTCGGTCATTTCAAAAATGACATCCGTCGTCCCGTCGGCTTCTCCTGGACGCAGGTCAACGTCGACCTTTCGAAACGGATTCTGGTTCAACCAAAACAGATCAGTGGCGATCGCCGATTCATAGATGCGTGAACCTCGCCGAGTGCACCCGATCCATTTCCCCATGTCACAGGGGTCGAAGTAGCAACCGCCCTCCACTCTGATCCTGCCGACACGTGACTCGACGACGACCAATTGCACCGTGCCGCCGGTGATTTTTTGCTCCGGAATGATCACATCGACCACCGGTTGGCCGCACCGGCGATAGTACAGAATGATGTCGCGCGCTAGCTGATTGAGATTCCGCAGCGTGACCGGGCCGCCGAGATAGCGATCGACGATCTGGGTCAAGCCCCGACTGTAGACCAGCGAACTGCGGGCGTCGAAATCGTAGTGGATTCCGGTCAGTTCCGCGTTGGCCTGGTCCGGTTGGACCTTGTCGTTGTGGTCCAGGATCACGACCGCGTCGAGCGATTCGAGCAATTGGCGATCGCTTCCCTCGACGGCCGGCAATTCGTCGGGCCGCATCGTCTGCTGTGCCGCGTGCGGGGGAACGGTCAGCGGCTTGTAGCGTTCAAAATTCTGGGCACGCGAGTCGTCCGCCTGCACGGAGATCAAAAGGCAGGCCAGCAAGAGGCTTACGGCGCGGCGCGTCTTCATGTTCCTGACCTTCCCTGGTGTGATGCGCCTCCTCCTGAGGCAAATCGGTCGACTCACCGATTGGTTCTTTGATCGGCGAGTCCATCACGCCCGGTGAAGGTCACCGGAGGATCTTCCTACACGTGGTACAAACCGAATGACCGGAATCGCTGGACGAACGCCGCTCCGATTGACCGTTCACCACGCTCCGGAGAACGACCGACCGGAGCGGAAAGCTGCCGACCGGCTATTGAACTTCGACGACCACGCGGTGAATCCGGCCGCTGAACTTGGTTTCGTGGGGGCCGTATCCGATGCCTTTAGCGACGGGGGTCTGGTTGTCGATTCCCACATCGGCCGTTTCGTCCGCCGAAAACAGGTTGGGCTGCGTCTTTTCGATTCGGCCTTGAGCGACCTGCCGTCCGTCTACCGAAAGTGTCGCGGTGCCGCCTTTACCGTAGCCGCCGCCGTCGTAGTCGAATTCCAGCCGGACGGTGGCCTTACCGGCGGGAAGCGCCGTGGGGCTTTCGACCAGGTAACGTTGCATGCCTAGCCAATTGTATTCGTAGGCCGGCTTGACCTCGCGCAAGTGCAGCGACCAACCGCCGAAACGGCCTCCCTGGACCAAGACGGCACCCGAGGCTCCGCCGTCGGGAATCTCCAATTCAGCGGTGATGGTGCAAGAGCGGTTTTTCACATTGATGAAGGTGTTCTCCAGCATCCCCTCCATCCCCTCGTAAAGCGTCAGTGAGGTTCGGTCGCCGAGGACATCGGGGCGGCCGGCCAGCGCGGGGTTGGCCCGTTCGATCGTGCGGTCGTCGATCGGCAAGACATGATGTTTGATCGCCTCGGTCATGAACAACGCTTTCATGTCAGCCAGCTTCTCAGGATGCTCCGCGGCCAAATCGACGGCCAGGCTGTAGTCTTCGTCGACGTGGTACAGCTCCCAGACGTCGCCGGTCAACGGAGGCAGGTCGGTCGTCTTCCAGGGGGCGCGGTGAATCGTTCGGGCGAGCCACCCGTCACGATAGATGGCCCGGTTTCCGAACATTTCAAAGTACTGCGTCGTGTGGCGATCGGGGGCGTCCGCTGAATCGAAGGTGTACAACAAACTTGTGCCTTCGATGGGCAATTGGGGGACTCCGTTGACCACGGTCGGCTCGGGCAATTGACAGGCTTCCAGGACCGTGGGGGCGACGTCGATCACGTGTCCAAACTGCGTGCGAATTGCTCCACCATTCTTAATCCCTTGTGGCCAGTGAACCACCATCCCGTTGCGTGTACCGCCGAAGTCCGATGCCACTTGCTTGGTCCACTTGAACGGTGCGTCAAACGCGACCGCCCATCCCGCTGCCATATGCGGGAACGTCTCTTTGCTACCCCATTTGTCGATCAACGGCAGCAGGTCTTTGACTTTCTCCGTGACGCCATTGAAGTACGTCATTTCGTTGTACATGCCGACCATCCCACCTTCGGCGCTCGTGCCGTTGTCGCCCGCGATGTAGAACACCAGCGTGTTGTCCATCTGGTCGATCGCTTCGATGGCGTCGACCAGGCGGCCGATGTGGTGGTCGGTATGTGCGACGAACGCACCGAACACCTCGGCCTGGCGACGAAAGAGTGTTTTGTGATCCTCCGGCAGCGAATCCCAGGCCGCAATGTCCTCCGGCCGCGGCGGAAGTTTCGTTTCAGCCGGGATGACGCCGGCGTCTTTTTGGCGTTCGTACGTGGCCTGACGAACCGCGTCCCAACCGTCGTCAAATTTGCCGTGAAACTTCTCGATCCAGTCCTTCGGCACATGATGCGGGGCATGGGTCGCGCCGGTTGCGAAGTACATGAAAAAGGGCTTGTCAGGCGTCATCGACTGCTGGGCCTTGACCCAGTTGATGGCCTGGTTCGTCATGTCCTCGGTGAAGTGATAGCCTTCGACCTGAGGCGGATTCACCTTCTTCACGCCGTCATAGATCAGCGGCGCCCACTGATCCGTTTCGCCACCGATGAAGCCGTAGAACTTGTCAAATCCCTGTCGAGTCGGCCAGCGATCGAACGGCCCCGAGACGCTCGTTTCCCAAGGCGCGGTTTCGTGCCACTTGCCGAACGCCGCCGTGCTAAACCCATTCAATCGCATCATCTCCGCAAGCGGTGCGACACTGTTGGGGATCGCCCCGGTGTTGCCCGGGAACGCCGTCGATGTCTCCATGATCGATCCCGCATTGGCGGTGTGATGGTTCCGTCCACACTTCAAAGCCACGCGTGTCGGAGAGCAAAGCGCGGTGGTGTGAAAGTTGTTGAATCGCAATCCCGTCTGGGCCAGACGATCCAGCGTCGGTGTCGGAATCGGACCTCCGAAGGTCGACGTGGCTCCGAATCCGAGGTCATCCACCAGGATGATCAGAACGTTCGGAGCCCCCTTGGGTGCCGTCACCTCGAATCGGGCCGGTGGTTTCGCGTCGCGCACATCCAATTCGGTGTACGTCGGACGCTGTGGTTGCGGAATCGGAAGCGTCGTGCGATTGAGCGACGCGGGTTGGCTGCCGGTCGCCGCCCCCACCTGCCCGAACGCACTGGCACCTAAAATGGTGGCACCCAAAATAGTGGTGCTGAAAACCAACGTCAGCGAAACCCATGACGCGAGAGAGCGATGCGGTCGATTCAAGGCGTAATTCCAGTTCATTAGGCGATTCCAGTGACAGAGCTTTTGTGCGGCCGGCGCGCATCTTAGTCCACAGCGAACAAAGATTGTGCGAAGGATGCGTGAAGAGATTGAAATCCTCGCGAGCCGATTCATCAATCGATCGCGAGACATTTGGCCGATGAAGACCATAGCCTTCTCCCGAGCCTACGACATCATGCGCACAATTGAATACTGCTTCATCTGTCAAGGAGCAACACGTTCCGGTCGCCGCACGATTCTGACGATGATCAGCAAGGTGGCGACCGCCAGGACGACTGCGATGGGACGATTCAGCAACCCCAACGGGTTACCGCCGGACGCGGTCAACGCTTGAATCAATCGTTCCTCCAAGGGTCCGCCGAGCACCAACCCCAGGACCACCGGCCCCAACGGGAACCCACGCCGATTCAAAATGAATCCGGCCAGTCCCATCACCAACATGACCGTGACGTCGAACAGGCTGCCGTTGAGCGAATAGGCTCCGGTGACACAAAACAAAACGATCACCGGCAATAGAATCTGTTTGGGAATCCGCACCAGATGAAGCCCCAACCGGATGGCAAGCATACCGATCGGCAACATCACCAGATTGGCAATCAGAAAGATAAGATAGATGCCGTAAACCAGTGACGGTTGATTTTCAAAGATCGCCGGCCCCGGTGTCACGTTCTTCATCAACAACACGCCGATCACGATCGCGGTGACGGAATCACCGGGGATCCCAAACACCAAGGTCGGGATCCAGCCGCCGGCCAAGGCGGCACTGTTGGCCGTCGTCGCATCGCCGATCGCATCAACCAATTCCTGATCCGCGTCGCAATCGCCCCCACGCTTGGCTGCAGCGAACGTCACCCAAGAAGCGATGTCCGCGCCGGCGCCGGGCAGCATGCCGATCAAGACCCCCATCAAACTCGATCGAGCCGTACCGGAGGGACGCGTGACGAACCGCGACACCATGGCCGCCCTGGAAGACCGAAGCATCGCCCCAAACGACCCCATCGGTACACCGGACGGCAAGTTGTCCTCACCTCGCTTGGCAGACGCCAGGTTCGCAAACACCTCCGACAACCCGAACAGCCCGATCATCGCCGAGATGAACGAGATCCCTTGATACAGATCCACGGACTGGAACGTGAATCGCGGCTGAAGGTGCACTGCACTCAGCCCAACCGTGGACAGCAGGATCCCCAAGATCAAACTCAACAGCGCCTTCCAGCGCGTCCCGACCGGTGCCACCAACACACAGCAGCTGAGTCCGATCAGGTACAGCCAAAAGTACTCGGTCACGGAAAACCAACTCGCGATCGCAGCGAACTGGTTGCCCAAAACCATCAAAAGAACGGCTCCGATGACGCCGCCGACGACGCTGCTGACCAACGAAACCGACAGAACCTGATGCGCCAGCCCCTTCTCCGTCAGCCGATACGCTTGATCGGCATAAGCGGCCGACGCCGGCGTGCCCGGAATCCGCAACAAGACGGTCGGGATGTCTCCCGCAAAAATCGCGCAGGCGACCATCGTCACGATCGCACCGATCGCGGCCACCGGATCCAACCAATAGGCCACCGGGACGAACAATGCGACCGCCATCGTTGCCGTCAAACCGGGGATGGCCCCCACGAAAATGCCATAGCAGGCCGCGGCGACAATGATCAACCAAAGGTCAACGCGGCCGAAAACTTCGCCGGCCGCTTGCAACAGCGATGGATTCATGTCACCAACCCAACCAGCCCCAGGGAAGGGGAACGCCCAGCATGCCCGCAAACCCGTGATACAAACTGGGAACGATCACCAAGGTCGCCGTCACCGCGATCGGTAATCGGACTCGCAACATCAACAACATCGCAATCAACATCACGCCCGCGGAAATCACGTAGCCCAGCGTTTCGCACGTCACGATGAACCACACGATGACTGCGGCAAAACCGAACAACCGTAATGTAGCGACGCTCGCAAGAGCGTGGAAAGCGTTGGGGAACCACCTTCTGGCGAAGGTAGCTACGGTTGCACGGCGACTCTCGATACCTTTAGAACGAAGTAGTGATTTCCAGTTAACCCTGCCCGTCGGTTCTGCCGTCACATCACTGCCCTGCGTCCTCCTGGAGACGCCCCAACCGAACACGGCGATCGCAAGTCCGAGCGCGGCCAGGATCGTTGGGAGAAAATAGGGACCGATCGCTGACGCAGACGATTGCGTCATCTGCGGTTGATTCAAGATTCTGCCAAAGTCCGCATCGGATTGAGCGAGAAAGGATGCGAATTGCTCCCCGTCGGCGACCGCCACCTGGAATCCAGACGCCTGCATGAACTGGCGAAACTCGTTGCTGCCTGCGACCCGCAAAACCGCCTGCCGCATCCCGGTGACGCGTTCGGCCGGTACGCCTTTGGGATACAGCAATCCCCGCCAAGCCCCGATCGACCAATCGACGCCCTGCTCGGCAAAGGTCGCGACGTCGGGCGCCGCCGGGCTGCGCTGGTTGCTCATCACGCCCAGGCATCGAATCTTTCCGGCATCAACGAGCGCGCGTGCTTCGGGGATCGAACAGCAGACAACCTCCACACCACCGGCCATCAGTTCCTGCAGCGACGGCGCCGCTCCGTTGATCGAGACCCAGGTCACCGCATCGCTGGGCAATTCACTGCGGTCCAACCACCCCAACAACGCCAAGTGCCAGATTCCGCCGGCCGCCGTTCCCGACGCACGCAACGGATCGGTTGATTCACGCAGCTTTCCTTCCAGATCCTCAATCGATTGCCACGGAGAATCCGTCGACACGAAGACCGCGGCTGCATCTTGATTGATCCTCGCCAACGGCTCAAAGCTGTCCGGCGTGATCGGACACAGGCTGCGCCAGTGCAGCATGTTCAGCTCGACCGTCGCCATGGTCAGCGTGTATCCGTCGGCCGGCGCGGTGGCGCCGCGCGTGTGCCCCGTCACGCCACCACCGCCCGTCGCATTGACGACGTTCACCGGCACGCCGAGTTCACTTTCAAGCTGCACCGCAAATTGCCGCGACACCCGATCGGTGCCGCCTCCGGCCGACCAAGGACAAACCAATGTGACCGGTCGATAAGGCCACTGCTCGCGCCGATTGCATCCGAGAGTCGCAAAGCAGACAGCCGCAAGACACGCGGCCAGCCAGACGATGGGCACAGACGTTTTCATTCCGCTCCCAGCGGGCCAGAAGCGTCGCTGACGATCTGCCGTAACGTTGCCCCGTCACTGACGATCTTTCCCGCCACCACGTCCTCTTCACGAAACGTCGCCATCAAAATATGACGTTCCCCGGTGCGACTGAAATCGTAAATGATTCGGATCGTCCCGTCGGATGTCTGTTGTCCATCGGGATACGAGACCTGATTGCGTTCGTCCAACAACAGCCCCCCGCTCCAGCTTTTCCCCTCGTCGTCGGAGACGAACGCGGTCAGGTGGGATCGGCCGATCCTTTGGTCGACCGGACCGTGTTTGACCAACAGCAGCTTGCCGGAGTTCAATCGACGAATGAAGAACCTGGCACTTGGGTGGGCGATGCCCGATGGAGTCAATTCCGGCCAGGTGCGTCCCTGGTCGGTCGAAACACTTTCGCCGATTCCGTAAGGGGTGCGCGCCAACATCCACAGCGTCCCGTCACGTCGCTCGATCAACATGTGTTCGTCAAATGCACGTTCATTTTCCGGAACGTTGCAACCGCCCCGCAACTCCCAGGTCGCACCGTCATCATCGGAAACGATCACGCGGGCGCTGTGGTCGGTCTTTCGCCACGTCGACGCCGGAAGCATCCACTCGCCGGAAGACGAAACCAGCGGCTTGCACATCATGATCCCGTCGGTGATGCGTTCGGGCGGCTCGTATTCTGGACGGGCATCGTCCGGATTGGTAATGGCCAGAAACCAAACCCCGGCGATGGTCCCTTCGTGTCCGATCGCCTGAGCCCATGCCAGACGAAGCTTGCCGTCCGGGGCCATCCACAATTCCGGATCATAAGCTCGAACCGGACCGCCTTCGTCGGGGTCGACGATCAGCACTTCGGTCCACGTCTTCCCATCGTCACCGCTGGTGCTCAGCACGACGTAATTGTTCTTGTCTTCACCGGGCGTGACACCTGCGTACCAGGTTGCCCACAATCGGCCGCCGGGAGCCACCGCCAGACTGGGAATCCCTTGAAACGCCCGATTGCTGGATGCATGAATCGGATTCCCCGATCGCACCACCGCGGGAGGTTTCAAAAACAGATCGCCGTCATCGGCAATCACCGAGACCGTCGGCATGAGGAACAGACAACTCATCGCGACAACGCGAATCAAACGGCAATGCATTGGGTATCCTATAGCAAATCAATGAAGTCGTACTTGTCCGCGCCACATCACGGGCACGTTTTTACAGACGCCACAGTCTAACCCGATCCGAAAGCCGCCGCACACGCGCCATCGGCCCGAATTGTTGAACGCTCAGTACGCTGGCGACGACACCAACTGACTAGCTGGACAGCGCCACTTTGGCGTGGCTACGCTCGATGCGAGCGTGGAAAACCCCGGGGATCCACCTTCTGGCGAAGGTAGCTACGTTCGACCGGCGATTCACGGCGTTTCTTGAGCAAAGTGGCGCTGTCCAGCTAGGCTCCGGTCTTGTTGGTCAAAAAATGGGGTGGTCAAAAAATCAAACCATACAGGAGTCGAGCTAACGCAAACACGACACATCTTTCGACCACCCCATCTCTTGCCCCCCATCTTTTAACCACCCCATTTTTTGACCACTCCATTTTTTGACCACCCAATTTTTTGACCACCCAATTTTTTGACCACCCAGTTTTCTGACCATTCCATTTTCTGACCATTCCCTCTTTGGACCTCCATTTCATCCCTACTGTGAACCGCCCCCGTGACGTTTCCGGTGCGTCCCGCGCGATGAATCGGAAGCGACGCATCGCAGCGCAGGCGTTCTGGCCTTGCCGTCGGAAGGTTGGGTCCCGGCAACGATCCGCTACAATGTCTCGTTGCATTTGGTGGGGCAGCGTTTGCATCCGCGACGACGGCCGTTTTTCAGCAGCGACGCCTGCCAAGCCATCTGGGCAACGGTTAGAGTGCTGTCGGAGTGAAACACCACTCCACGACCGAACCGATCTTCATTTGTTTCCCACCATGAGCTCCGAAAAGACTGTCAAAAGTTCGCCCCAGCAACGCACCGGCGCGGTAGCCGACGGAATCTTGGTTTCGGTTTTGCGGTTGTCGGCCTTTTTGTGTCTGGCCGGTTGGACGTGGCAGCATCTCTATTGGGAAGGCCCCTACGGCGTTCTGCTGTGGCAGGACTGGACGTACGATTTCGCGCAGTGGTTGGGGATCAGTTGGGAAGAATTTGTCGGAAACGGTGTCGACGATGGTTGGGTGCAACGCTGGATTTCTCGGATCGGTTGGATCTACCTTGTCTGCGCGATCCTGAGTCTCACGGCCGGAAGACGATCCTACCTACAGATGCTGGTTCTGCTGACCGGCACCGGGATGCTGGCCGTGTTGAGCTATGCCAAGTATGTCGCGGCGCAACGTCAGTTGCCGATGCTGGTGGAACACGGCGGGCAGGTGCTCGCCCCCGCGCTGTTGGCACTGGCGTTGGCACTGGGAGCGCGACATCGCGTCACTGTTCTGGTCGCCATGGTCGCCGTGGTCACCACCTTTGCCGGACACGGCGCCTACGCCTTGGGTTGGTGGCCCACCCCCGGCAATTTCTATGCGATGATTTCCCTGTCGTTGGGACTCGACTACGACTCGGCGACGATCATGCTACGGATCGCCGGAATCATGGACCTCGCCGTCGGCGTGCTGCTGTTCGTCCCCCCGTTGCGTCGGGTCGCCGCCGGGTACGCCGTCCTCTGGGGTCTGTTGACCGCGTTGGCCCGTCCCGTTGCCGGCATGTCGACCGGTCTGATCTACTGGGGAGCGGACCAGTATGTTCACGAGTCGGTACTGCGGGCGCCACACTTTCTGATACCGCTGTACCTTTTTCTGCTCTGGCGCCGCCCGCAGCCGGCGGATGCTACACTTGAATCCACTTCCTGAACTCGCCCGAATCTCCTGAAATCACCATGCACTTCCCGCCTCGAACTCTTTCGTGCTGTTTCCTGTTGTTGACGGCTTTCAACTTCGTCGCCGCCCCGTTTGCCGCGGCCCAAACGGGCCGAGCGCGCCCGCGAGGCCGTGTGGATCTGAGCATTCCGACGGTCGAGAAGAAGGACCTCATCTGCTTTGCCCTTTACACCGTCAGCGACAAGACGCTCAAGCTGACCGCCCAGCTGTACCCGCTCGCGGATGAGGATTCGAAAACCGTTCGACTGGAGATTGAAGCTGACGGCCGGTGGATCGAGGCGGCTCGTACGACCGCGATCGATCCCGGCTGGACGGCGACCTTCCGGATCGAAAACTGGGACGATACGAAACCGCACCACTACCGCGTCGCGCACGGGACGGAAGCGTTCTACGAAGGCACGATCCGCAAAAACCCGGTGGACAAGGATGAAATTGTCGTCGCGGCATTCACCGGTAATTCGATCAACCCCGCACACGGCGGCGACATCTCGCGCCAGGACTTGATCGACAACGTCGAACGAGCCGATGCCGATCTGCTGTTTTTCTCCGGCGACCAGGTCTACGACCACAATCGCCATTACGCCGCGTGGTTGAAATTCGGCCGCGACTTTGGAGACATCATCCGCAACCGCCCGACGGTCTGCCTGCCGGACGATCATGATGTCGGCCAGCCGAACCTGTGGGGCGAAAGCGGAAAGATTTCCACGCTCAGCGGCGCCGCCGACGGTGGTTATGCGAAACCGGCCGTCTACGTCAAAGAAGTCGAACGTGCGCAAACGAGCAATCTACCCGACCCGGTCGACCCTCACACGATCGGACAAGGCATCGGTGTTTACTTCACCAACCTGAACTGGGGCAACGTCGACTTTGCCATCTTGGAAGACCGCAAATTCAAAACCGGCCCCGCCGGCCGCGTTCCCAAGCAAGGCCCGCGTCCGGACCATATCCGAAACCCCGATTACGATCCGGCCAGCGTGGACGTCGAGGGCGCGGTCCTGTTAGGCGACCGCCAATTGCAATTCCTTCACGCATGGGCTCAAGATTGGCGCCACGCGGATCTGAAAGTCGCCCTCTCGCAAACCATCTTCTGTGGCGGTGCCCACATCCACGGATCTGCCAACGGGCGGTTGCATGCCGACATGGACTCCAACGGCTGGCCCCAATCCGGACGCAATCGAGCACTCGATGCGCTTCGCAAAGGTTTCGCATTCCACCTGGCCGGTGACCAGCACCTTGCCACGATTTTCCAACACGGGATCGAAGAACATCGTGATGCGATTTGGTCGTTCTGTGTTCCTTCGATCGCGAATCTCTACCTGCGCTGGTGGGAACCGGTTGACCCCGGAAAGAACCGTGAACCCGGAGCCCCCGAATACACCGGCGACCAACTGGACGGGTTTGCCAACAAGGTGACCAATTTCGCGGCCGCCAACCCTGAAAAGAAACCGGCCGGAAACTTGTTGAACACCCGTGCCGCCGGATTCGGCATCGTGCGATTGAACACCAAAGACCGCACGATCACGATGGAATGCTGGCCACGGAACGTGGACATCACCGACGCAGACGCGCAACAGTACCCCGGATGGCCGCGAACGATTTCCCAGTTCGACAATTACAACCCGCCGTCCTGGGGCAAGCTGGGTGAACTGACCTTCGATGTCGCCGATCCGGTCGTTCAAGTGATCGATGCGGACAGTGGCGACGTGCTGTATACCGTGCGTGCCGAGGGAACAGCGTTTGCCCCGACGGCACCAAACGGCAAGACATTCATCGTCAAAGCTGGCAAGGATGCCCCCACGACGGTGGTCAGTGAAAACGCGAAAGTCGGGGATGCGCCGATCGAAGTGTCACTGAAATAGCAAAGCGAGTTCCGGTGCAACTGTGGGTTGGTGCAGCACTTACGCGGCGGGGATTTGAAGGCAGAATGATGCGGGGCAGAATGATGTTGCGCGCCTAACCCTGCCCCGTATCATTCTGCCCCGTATCATTCTGCCCCGTATCATTCTGCCATCCGCAGCGGACGTCGCTGCCGACGGATACAAATCCCGCGACGGACGGGACGAAAAATACGCGTCGCACCAAATCGCTGTGCCGCCGGCGCTGTTACAATCGGGCCCCTGCAATGCCCCCCTCACCCTCTCGGCGATTCCGCATGAAGGTCCTTCCTGCCCCATTCGCGCACGCTTGTCGCCTCTTGGTCCTGGCGATTTGCCTCGGAACGCAGATCCAAGCCGCTGCTGAGGAGACGGATCCCGAGACAAGAACACCGAACGCCAGCACAGCGTCCGTCGACTTTCGTCGCGATATCCAACCGATCTTGCGCGAGCATTGTTACCAGTGTCATGCCGGGACGACCGAAGAAGGTGGCCTGAACCTGGGGATTAAAGCCGAAACGTTGCAGGGCGGGGACAGCGGTGCCGCGATCGTTGCGGGAAAGGGCGAAGACAGCTTGCTCGTCCAATTGGTCTCCGGCGCCGACGAAAGTCGCGTGATGCCGCCGGAAGGGAATCAGCCGCTCAACGAAAAACAGATCCGACTCCTGCGAACCTGGATCGATCAGGGCGCCCCATGGCCGGATGACGCGGATGTGGTGGATCCCAAACTGGATCGCGCCAAGACGCACTGGGCGTTTCAACGTCTTCACAAGCCCGCGGTGCCTGCACGACCATCCCATGACCGTTGGTCGAAGGGTCCGATCGACCGCTTCGTCCTTCAGCGATTAAGCGGCGCGGGACTTCGCCCTGCAGAGCCTGCCGATGCGCGAACGCTGGTGCGACGTTTGTACTATGACCTGATCGGGTTGCCGCCCACCGGGGCGCAGATCAGTCATTTCATCCGAGACCATGCCGAAGACCCCGACTCGGCAATCCAGAATCTAGTCGACCAATTGCTCGATTCTCCCCGCTACGGTGAGCGTTGGGGCAGACATTGGCTGGACGTGGCGCGGTATGCCGACAGCGACGGACAGGAAGCCGACCGAGATCGACCGCACGCGTACACCTACCGTGATTTTGTGATCGATGCATTCAATGACAACATGCCCTACGACCAATTCGTGCGTTGGCAGATTGCCGGCGACGAATTCCAGCCGGACAATGACGCTGCGATTTCGGCCACGGGATTTCTAACCGCCGGGCCGGCGTTCAAATTGCCCGAATCGTTTCTCGAAAGCGAACGCCTGTTGAATCGCTACAACGAGCTGGACGACGTGATCTCGACGCTCGGTTCGGGGTTGTTGGGAATCACCGTCGCCTGCGCCCGCTGTCACGATCACAAATACGACGCGTTTTCGGCGAAAGAGTATTACCAGTTGCTGGGGGTCTTTCACAGCGGCGATCGCGTGTCGGAGAAACTGCCCAGTGGGAAAGAGGCGTTCTTCTTTCGGGACTTTGACGACAACCGCCGAACGACCTGGTTGTTTCGCCGCAGCGACTTCTACGATCGCGACATCGAAGTCGACATCGGATTCCCCGCGATGCTTTCCTCCGGGGCCGACGCCGGCGACTATTGGCGGCAAGCCAAGGAAGACTATGCCAAGATCGGTCAAGCAAAAAGCACGCTGCAGCGTCGCGCCTTGGCCGACTGGATCACCGACACCGACCAGGGCGGCGGGGCACTGTTGGCCCGAGTCATCGTCAACCGAGTTTGGCACCATCACTTCGGCAAAGGCATCGTGGCCACGACAAGCGACTTCGGTGTTCGCGGCGATTCCCCGACACACCCGATGCTACTGGAGGACCTGACCTATGAATTCGTCCAGGATGGCTGGAATCTCAAGTCGCTCCATCGCAAGATTCTCACCAGCGCGGTTTGGCAACAAGCCGGCACGCCGGAGGCCATCGACGACCGGGGACCACAGATCGACCCGGCCAACGATCTGCTTTGGAGAATGACACCGCAACGCTTGGAAGTCGAAGTCATGCGGGACGCGATGCTGGCGGTCAGCGAAACGCTGAACCTTGAAGCGGGCGGGCCGGGATTCAAGCCGTACATCGCTCCCGAAGCCAACCTCGCCCGCAACATCCAGGGCGAACGCTATCCCAGCGACGCCAAGGACGACGCGACCACTCGGCGGCGCAGCGTTTACATGTTCCACAAGCGGCTGATCCCCTATCCGATGTTCCAGGCGTTCGACCGCCCGGACTTGATGACCAGCTGTGCGCAACGGCAAAACACGACCGTGGCCCCACAAGCCATGGTGATCCTGAACGATCGCTTTGTTCGATCCGTTGCTCGTGATTTCGCAATTCGTCTCGCTCAAGATCAAACCGAAACGCCAATTCCCAAAGACCTCGATCTGCAACCGATCATCGAACAGGCCTATGAAGCCTCGTTCGCGCGGTTGCCGACAAACAGCGAACTCGAGACCTCGATCCAGTTCATTCAATCCCAAACCCGATCGCGAACCGAGCGAGGTGAACCGGATCCGCGGCTTGAAGCACTGACCGACTATTGCCAGTCGTTGTTCGGGCTGAACGAATTCATCTACGTCGATTGAAAAAGCAAAGATGACCAAGAAGACTCCGTTGTATCCCTGCGGTCGTGTCGCCAACCTGCTCAGTCGTCGTGAATGGCTCTGCCGGGCCGGCGGCGGAGCCGGGATGATCGGCCTTGCGGGCCTGCTGGCTGAACAGAAGCTGCTTTCCGCTCCTCCGCCGGAAAATTTATCCGATCCGGCCACTTCCTTAGTTCCGCGCCCGGGCCACTTCCCCGCCAAAGCCAAATCGGTCATTTGGCTGTTCATGGAAGGTGCCCCCAGTGCAGTCGATATGTTCGACCGCAAGCCCGAACTGGATAAACGCGACGGCGACACCACCGACATCCAGGCGTTCTTCGGCAACCCCGGGCCGCTGATGAAGTCGCCGTTTTCCTTCAAACAATACGGTGATTGCGGACAGTGGGTTTGTGACAAGTACTCCAACGTCGCCAAGCATGTCGACAAGATGGCGTTCATCAAATCGTGCTACAGCGAATCGAATGACCACGTGCCGGCGATCTATCAAATCAACAGTGGACTGCCCCGCCCAGGCTTTCCCACCGCCGGGGCCTGGGTGACGTATGGACTGGGCAGCGAAAACCAAAGCTTGCCGGGCTACGTGGTGATGGGCAACACCAAGGGCGCCAAAGGCGGTCCACACAACTGGGGCTCCGGGTTCCTGCCGTCGACCTTCCAGGGAACGCTGTTCCGATCCCAGGGCACGCCCGTTCTGAACCTCAAACGTCAACCCCAGGTCACCCAGCAAGACCAACGCGCGCAACTGGACTTGATGGCCGAGCTGAACGACCAGCATCTGCGTCGTCACCCCCGTGACGCAGAATTCGCCAACCGCATGCAGTCCTTTGAATTGGCGTTTCGCATGCAGAAGGAAGCCACCGAAGTTGTCGACCTGTCACGAGAAACAAAGGCGACGCACGAGCTGTACGGCATCAACAACCCGAGATCAAATTCATTCGGTTCCAAATGCCTGATGGCCCGGCGGCTGGTCGAAAGCGGCGTCCGCTTCGTCCAGGTCTACAGCGATGGCGAATGGGACGCACACGACAATCTGGAAGAAAACCACACGCACCATTGTGCCGCCACGGATGTCCCGGTCGCCGGGCTGCTCGCCGATCTGGAGGCTCGCGGCTTGCTCGATTCCACGCTGGTGATTTGGGGCGCCGAATTCGGGCGCATGCCGATCTCGCAAAATGGAAAGGGACGCGATCACAACCCGAAAGGGTTCCTGCAATGGATGGCCGGTGCGGGCATCAAGGGAGGCGTCAGCTATGGCGAAACGGACGAAATCGGTTATGAAGCCGTGGAAAACCGAGTCAGCGTGAACGATTTTCACGCCACCATCCTACACCTGCTCGGCCTCGACCACGAACGACTGACCTACTTCCACAACGGCCGCAGCTACCGACTGACCGATGTCGCCGGAAACGTGATCCAAGAAATCCTCGCCTAACAGCCGCAAATCGCCGGAGCTGGCCCATTGCCCAAGTCGACACCCGCACGCCGCGATATCCAAATCGAGTCCGAACACGTTGAGATTTCGGCATTAACCGCTTGCTACAACCGACGGGTCCTCGATGCGTTCGGGTTCGGGCAAGCGTTTTGGGTGGTCAGCGATGATACGGTCGCCCATCGATCGGTTGCACTGTTGGGCAGGCAAACCCGCGACCACAAGGACGCGGGGACGGATTCCCCCGACGCCTGGTCAATTGTTCGGCTGAAGACGCGGCTATCAAAGCATTCGACCGACAAAGAGACCGACGATCCTGAATGCGTCGCCCGCGTCGGCGGGTGGATCTATGTTTTCGGATCGCACTTCGGCAGCAAATCCGGGCCTCTGGAGCCGGAACGTCACTTCGTGGCTCGGTTTAACGAGTCATTGGTGCGGATCAAGGGTAACAAACTGAAAACCGAGATGGACGTCTGTCGCGTCCCTTTCGCCTTGCACCGAGCGATCAATGACGCGATCGCACAGCGGGATATCGAACTCATCCCCGAAGGCCGACAAGTCCTGGCGAACTACATCCGGGCGACGATCGCGGCTTACGAAGACGAAAAACCAAAATGGCGACGACGACTGCACCATAGCGATCGGCCAATCAACATCGAAGGAACGGCATTCCTTCCCAATGGACGCTTGCTCGTCGGATTGCGATATCCGGTCACGTCAGAAGGGAACCCGATCCTCGTTGAAATCGACGGGATCGACCGACTGTTTGAAAAGCGAGGCGTGAAGCGGTTTGGACGATTGAAGGCGACTCGTGTGTTCGTTTTGGAGAACGTCGGCAATCCAGATCAACCGGCCGGCATTCGCGCCATGATCCAACGCGGCCATACCGTGTACGCGGTCAGCGGTGATTTAGACTCCGCCCCGGACGAATCCCAAGTGCTCGCCGACCATCCCGCCGGATTCGAGGCGCCAAACCGGTACCATGTGTTCGAGATTCCTGAAGGCCCCGACTACGGCGTCGCTCACATCAAGGTCGATACGAAACTGACGTTTGAGGACCAAGACAACATCGAAGGGATCGCCGTGACCGATGACGGCTTGGTCTGGCTTGCTCACGACCGCGACGAAACGATCCACTTGACAGTCTTGGAGCGATAAACCCTCCGCCGCGAGAACGGTTGTCACCGATGCTCTTTTCGGGCACGAACTCTCCTTCGTGTCCATGCTTGTGATTCATCGCCCCCAATCGTGCGGATGTTTCACTGAATATCTCACCCCGCGTTGGTGAGCATCTCGATGACTTCTGGATGCCCCCAACGCGGCCCCAGTTGGTCGCCTCGATGACGGGCCCACTGAAGCGCGGTTGCGTTGTGCTCGGGATCCTGCTTGGACGCATCGGCCCCGCGGCCGAGCAGAAACTCAACCATCCGGGGCTTCGCCTCCCATGCGGCCCAGTGAAGCGCGGTGGCCCCATCAAGATCCGCGTTCACATCAACGCCCTCGGCGAGCAGGAATTCGACGACCGGCACGCGGTCACAGACGACCGCACATCGAAACACGTCGAACTGTTTGTCCGGGTCATGCAGCGACGCCCACTCCGTTTGCACCCGTTCGATTTGCCCCGCCCCGGCCGCCATACGGGTCGAGAGCACCTTCGCTCCTCGTCGAACAAGCAGATCCACGACATCGACCATTCCGAAATGAACGGCGAAATCGAGGGGTGTGCCATCGGGGATACCTGGATAGTCGGCGACCGCCTCCGTGTTCGCGCCACAATCAATCAAGACTTCTGCCACGCCAGCTTCCCCCAGGCTCGCGGCGCCGTGCAGCGGTGTCTCACCGGACGTCGGCAACCCATCGACCGGTGCCCCCGCCTCGATCAGCACTCTCGCCAATTCCGCCTGCTTCCCATGATCCCACAAACGATTGAACGGAGCGTCGCTCAAGTAATGAAGCGGTTCGGTTTCGCAGGGACAGTGCGCCGGCCCCCACGTGATCAATGCCGATGCCTTCGCGGGATCGTCGGTCAGGATCGCACGCACTCGATCAACGTCACCGTTATCAATGGCCGCCTTTATTTCCCGATTCATCGATCGCTCCAACGTGCCTCGCCGACCTTTCAGTCTTGCTGTGAATTCCACAGCCTACCCGAAACCGGCCATCCGTTCCGGGCCAAACCATGGATTGTATCGGCGTGGTGATCGCGGTTCGGTTCACCCCCTGGTGTTTTGGTGCGGGGGGCAAATCAACCAACTCCGGCCCGAACACCTCCCACGTGGGGCCAGCAGACCGGTCCCGGCGGCCGGTCATTGCGGCAATCCACAACACGGGGCCCCGGCTTGCCTCCAATTTTCGACTCGCGAAGTGTGCACTAGACTAGCCGCAGTCCGCGTGCTTGGATGAAATAGCCACCGAGAGTTGGAAATGCGCACAGAATGGAACGTCTCCCCATCGGCGAACGCATTCGGCAATGCGGTGACATCGATCGACGTGGATGTGCTATCGAAACTGTTTGATTCGGCCCCTGATGTCGCGTTCTTCGTCAAAGACGCCGCGGGCCGATACGTTGCCGTCAATGAGTCGCTCGTCAAGCGACATGGCTTTAAGGCCAAATCCGATGTGATCGGACAACGCCCCCGCGACATTTGTCAGGGCGACTTTGGTCAGGTTCCGTCGAAACAAGACGAAAAAGTATTGCGGACCGGACGCCCGCTCCAAGAACATCTTGAGATGCAATGGCATCGGCCTCAAAACCCGGTCTGGTGCTTGACAACGAAGCTGCCGATTCACGATTCACAGGGGAACGTCGTCGGGCTGATCGGATTCTCCCGTGACGTCCGCGTTTCCATTCCCGCCCAAGAAATCCCGACGGCTTTCGCCGCCGCGTTGGAGGAGTTTGAACGGACACTTGGTGCCGCGGTCACGCCGGCTTGGCTGGCGGAACGTTCTGGTCTGACCTCCCAGAAACTTGCCCGATTCACGCGACGAATCTACGACCTGACGCCGACTCAATTGATCGCCAAGATTCGCATCGCAGCGGCATCCAGACTGTTGCGTGAGACCAACAAGCCGGTCGTTGAAATCGCGTTGGCCTGCGGTTTCTGTGATCACAGCGCGTTCACTCGAGCCTTTCGACGCGCGACGGGCGTCACGCCGTCGGTGTTCAGGAAACAATGCTAAAAGCGTTGGCGTGCCCCCGGTTGCTCATGCCCGCGGCGTGCCTGTCAGCACCTCTTCTCTGTGACGCACTGCCTTCCCTTTCTGCCGCTCTGTGGTAACTGACAAGCCGTTAGAAATCGAGTCCACCAGGGGCGACACATCGGGCCACCGCCGGTCCAACGGCGACCCTCGACGCAGGGCTGTTGTAAAGCACTCGCACTGTGCGCAGAAACATCGTTGCGAGGCGATCGAAGCATATTATTAAAAGTACGGACGCCTATCATTATTTTTCAGTTACTGCATTCCCATCGTCTTGTGGTTAGGGACTGTATCAAGGTCTCGCCCCCGAGTAACCGGGTCTGCATTTTTCTCTTTTTGGGTTCGATCTTTCCGTTAAGGAACTTTGCTATGCGTAGCTGTCATGGACGCAAAGGATTCACGCTTGTGGAACTTCTTGTCGTCATCGCCATCATCGGAATCTTGGTGGGCTTGCTTCTCCCCGCCGTTCAAGCGGCCCGCGAAGCCGCTCGCCGAATGAGTTGCAGCAACAATTTCAAGCAGGTCGGCTTGGCGATCCACAACTACCATTCGGCATACCAGCAACTGCCGAAACAAGGCGGCGGGACGTACTCGACGACCCGACGCGAATTCGCCCCCGGTGGCAACAGCGTGGAACTTTCCGCACTGGTCGGGCTTACTGCGTTCATTG
The DNA here is from genome assembly GCF_008035925.1 of Stieleria maiorica. NCBI lineage: Bacteria > Pseudomonadati > Planctomycetota > Planctomycetia > Pirellulales > Pirellulaceae > Stieleria > Stieleria maiorica. Next base: position 8,536,503 of record NZ_CP036264.1, on the reverse strand, counting down.
AACAGCAGGCACTCTGGGACCAAATCTCCACCCCTTACAAAGTACCGGACGGGGAAATCGGCGCCGGAAACATCTATGCCCCGATGGGACCCTATCCGGGTCGAGTGTTTAGTCGTCTGATCCATTCAGACGCCGGGCCATACGATCCGTTCGAATCCGATATTCCAACATTCCGTTGCCCCAGCGATCCCGGTGTCGGGCTTCCGGCCATGGGACGCACCAATTACGGCGTTTGCATGGGCGACTCGGTCCACCGGACCAACTACGGAGCCGCCTACACCATCCGCGGGGACAGGAAGTCGTCGGACATCATCCAATCCGCGCGAATCAGCAACCGAGGTTTTTTCAATTGCCAGTTTAAAACCAAGTTTCGAGATGTACTCGACGGCCTGTCCAACACGATCGCCATGGGTGAGTTTATCACCGACCTGGGTGATGATGACAAACGCTCCCGACACGTCAACGGCACGACCGGGGCGACGGGGCCGATCAAGTCGCCCGGCGGTGCAATCGCTTGCGAGTCATTCGTTGATCCCGATCGACCGATGTTTTGGGGTCCCGCTGCGCCGTTCACCAGCAACCCCCACATCGACAACCGACGCGGATTTCGCTGGGCGTGGGGCTTGCACCTCCACACGGGCGTCTACACGATCCTGCCTCCCAACCGAGAATTGTGTTTCGACCAAAACTGGTACCAGTCCGAGGGGATCTGCCCGCCGAGTAGCCGGCACCAAGGGGGCGCGCACGTCTTGATGGGCGATGGTGCCGTCCGTTTCATCACGGACTCGATTGACGCGGGAAGTGTGTCGAGCCGAGCCATGGTGTCAAACGCCTCGGTGAACACCGACCCGATGTCGGTTCCCGGTTCACCCAGCCCCTTCGGACTTTGGGGAGCCCTCGGCACGCGCGCCGCATCGGAAGTGCTCGACGGTGAGTTTTAATCGCGTCTCACTCTCGGAATCTGTTGCCTTCTTCTTTTACCAGGGATCTGTGATCACAATGAAGTTTTTCGCCCATTCGCTCGTCTTGTTGTTGGTACTCTGCTCCGCGGGTTGTGCCGAAGAGAAACCGGAACGAACCTACGGCGCTTCCGAAATCGAGCAGTTGCTGATGGAGCATCCAGAATTAAATGATGCACCTCCTCCGGAATTCCAAGAAAAGGGAGAGGTCTACGACTGATCGGGCGTGATTCGTGATGCAACGATCGCACCCTAACAGGCATCACTGCGGTCGTTGCGTCGATCAGCGGAATTCACGTTCAGCAACCGTTGGTGTTTAGCCTTTAGGCGATTCCCGGTCGCTGCCACGCAGCGACCATGCGCTAAAGCCCCCACACCAGCACGTATGCCCGCGCCACTCATCCAGGGTCATGCCCGCCAAGTCATCCATCAAACACGACCAGACACATGAACTGCACGCTTCGTCTGCTCCCACTCCTCTTGATTGCCACCGTTGTCTCTGCGTCCAACGCCAAGCCGCCGAACGTCGTGTTGATCCTCTCGGACGACCAGGGTTACACCGACTACGGTTTCATGGGGCATGAGAAAATCGAAACCCCCAACCTGGACAAGCTGGCCCGCGAGAGCACCTTGTTTCGGCGGGGCTATGTTCCAACCGCATTGTGCCGTCCCGCATTGATGACGCTGGCAACGGGACTCTATTCGCATCAGAACAAGACGACCGGAAACGACCCCGCTCGCACCCCACAGAATAAAGCCCACGCCGAAAAGGCGGGCAAAGACGCTCGCGCGCTGCTGCTCGAACACATCGACCGTACCGGCGCCTTGCCTCAGTGGCTGGCCGAGAAGGGGTATGTCAGTTTCCAAAGCGGAAAATGGTGGGAAGGTTCTTATCAGCGCGGGGGTTTCACCGAAGGGATGACCAAGGGGTATCCCAATCCAGGCGGTCGACATGGTGATGCGGGACTGGCGATCGGACGCGAAACCATGACGCCAGTCACGGAGTTTATTGATCGCAGCGTGGAAGCGGACAAGCCGTTTTTTGTTTGGTACGCACCGGTCATGCCCCATACACCACACAACCCACCGGCTCGACTTTTAGACAAGTACCTCAAGAAAGGAGTGCAGGAACGAATCGCCAAGTACTACGCGATGTGTGAATGGTTCGATGAAACCTGCGGCGTTTTGTTGGACCACATCGACAACTCGAAAATTGCCGAAGAGACACTTGTCATTTACGTCACCGACAACGGCTGGATTCAAACGGAAGCCGGTCGCTACGGCCCGCGATCCAAACGGAGCCCCTACGAACATGGGACACGAACGCCGATCATGTTCCGCTGGCCAGGAAAAATTCCTCCGGCGGATCGTCCCGAACTCTGTTCGTCGATCGATTTCGTGCCCACCGTTCTGGCGGCTGCCCGCGCAAAAGGTCCCCACGACTTCCCCGGACTCAATCTGCTGCCGCAGCTGATGTCCGGCCAAACCATCGAACGTGACACAATATTTGGCGAAGCCTTTGCCCACGACATCGCCGACATCGAAAATCCTGAAGCATCGCTCCTTTATCGCTGGGTGATCAACGGCCACGACAAACTCCTGCTGACGTACGATGGAGCGCCTGGGTACATGAGGTATCCGCCCCAAGACGCCGCCCCCCAGCTCTACGATTTGAAAGTCGATCCCGGCGAAAACAAGAACCTCGCCGAGACGGATCCCAAGAAGGTCATGGAACTCAGTGCACTGCTGGACGAGTGGTATGTTCCCACCCAGCGCAAATCCGGCAAATTCGCCCCCGCCACGCCCTAGGCAGCCTGTTGATTCAATCAGCCGTTTGGCGCGAGCCTACGGGCGCCAGTGCGTATTCTTAGTATGGGAGGCCCGTTTCTTAGTATGGGAGGCCCGTTTCTTAGTATGGGAGGCCCGTACGCTCGCGCGAAACGGCTGATCCCACATCTGATCGGAACAAATCAACAGGCCGTCGAGAACTCCCCCATATCCCACAGCGAGCGCCAATCCTCCTTCCGCCATTCCACTTGCCGGTTCAACACGCGAGACAGCGATGAAAAACAAGACAGCGATCAATTCTCTATTGGCCTCGTTGGTTGCCCTCAGCATCCTTTCAACAACGGGATCCGGCCAAACACCACAGAAGAATGACAAAACGCCAAACATCGTGTTGATCATGGCCGATGACCTTGGCTGGAAGGACCTTCGTTGCTACGGCAACGACAAACTTGACACTCCCCACCTCGATCGGCTGGCAGAGCAAGGCCTGCTCTTCACCGATGCTTACTCAACTGCACCGGTTTGCACACCGACACGCGCGGCGCTGATGACGGGCGAATCACCGGCGCGTCTCAACATCACCAATCACGCCGGAGGACACCCTCCCAACTTTCGAAAACCCGGTACGGATTTGATCACCCCCATATGGTTGCGACACCTGCCGTTGGAACGGGTGACCTTGGCCGAGCAACTCAAGCAGGCGGGGTACGCGACAGGCTTTGTCGGAAAGTGGCATCTCTCCCATCGCAGCCGATCAGACTCCAATTCCGACCAGGAGCAGCCGACCGAACCAGAGTTGCGTCCTGAATATCAAGGCTTCGACATCAACATTGGAGGTTGCCGATTCGGGGGGCCGCCGAGCTATTTCAGTCCGTACAGGATTCCCAATCTGATCGGAAAAACCGACGGCGAGTACTTACCGGACCGATGCGCCGACGAATGCATCGACTTTATCAAGTCCGCCCAGGCCGATGGCAATCGCCCGTTCTTTCTTTGCTGGTGGAATTATTCGGTTCACTACCCCTTTCAAGCCCCCGCCGATTTGATCGCCAAATACGACCAACGGAAAGGACCGGGCGTCGAGAATCCGACTTACGCCGCGATGATTGAAGGCATGGACCGATCGATCGGCAAAGTTATCCAGGCGATCGACCAGCAGGGCCTGGGCGAACAGACATTGGTGATTTTCACATCGGACAACGGACCGTTCGGATCCGACGTTCAACCGCTGCGGGCAGAAAAAGGCTACCTGTATGAAGGCGGAATTCGCGTCCCGATGATTGTACGCTGGCCCGGCCGCGTCAGCCCGTCCACCCAGACGTCGACGCCGGTGATCACCATGGACATTCATGCGACGATTCTTGACGTGACAAACCTGAAACCTGATCCCTCCAATACGCCCGATGGGATCTCGCTGCTACCACTGATCAAAAACGAAAGTCAGCCCGAACGCGAATCGATCTACTTCCACTATCCCAATTATGCGTTCCACAAACAGAATCGATTGGGAAGCGCCGTTCGCTCGGGTGACTACAAACTGATCCTGTACTATGACGATGACTCGATCGAACTCTACAACCTCAAAGACGACATCAGCGAGTCGCATGATCTCGCCGACGAACTGCCCGAAAAGGCTCAGCAGCTTCGATCCGAGTTGGAGGCGTGGCTGAAAACGACCAACGCCAGTCGGCCACAGAGGGCGAAGTGATCTCCCGTCAAACGATGAAACCTTGTTACGAACATCCGGTATTTCCTGGAGCTACGAAATGAAGACCTGCCTCTGCTCACTGGCACTCTTGCTCATCGCCGGCTGCTTTGCACAGGCGTCCGACCGGCCACCCAACGTGGTCCTCTTTCTTGCCGATGACCTCGGCTATGGTGACCTCGCTTGCTACGGCAACCCGATTGTTCAGACGCCCCACCTGGACCGCTTCGCTTCGGAAGGCGTGCGCATGACCGACTGCCATTCCGGTGGCACGGTCTGCTCACCGTCACGCGCCGCGCTGCTGACCGGGCGCAATCCCTACCGCAGTGGTTTCTTCTACATCCACACCAAAAACACCTACCTGAAAGACGAGGAGGTCACCCTTGCCGAGGTGCTGAAGGAAAATGGCTATGAAACCGCATTCTGGGGCAAGTGGCATCTTTCCACACTCGAAAAGACAAACTACGTCCATCCCGGGCCTGGCGAGCAGGGCTTTGACTACTGGATGGGTACAACCCTCAACGCATTCGACAAGCTCGGCGGTCCGCGCAGCCCCAAGGCGTTTATCAAGAATGGCAATCCATTGGGCACGGTCGATGGCTGGTATTGCGACGTGATCGTTGACGATGCACGTGACTGGCTAACCAATCAACGTGACAAGCAGAAACCGTTCTTCATGTATGTCTGCTCGCACGAACCGCACACTCCGATTGATCCCCCAGAAGAATACAGCACCCGATACGACAACGCCGAAGTGGAGCGATTGGAGAAGCAAATCGGATACGGCAAGGTCAGTCGTCCGAAACGGGACATCTCCCGCTACAAGAAGGACTACTACGGAACGGTCAGCCAACTCGACGAGGCCTTCGGACGCCTGATGAAGACGCTCGACGAGGAGGGCCTCAAAGAGAATACGTTGGTACTGTTCACCAGCGACAACGGGCCGGAAACTCCGGTGACGTTCGAGGAATCACGGGGCCAGTGGCAAGATCCGATCCGCGACAAGTGTTTCGGCACCCCCGGCGTGCTGCGCGGCATGAAGCGCTATCCCTACGAAGGCGGCCACCGCGTCCCCGGGCTTGTCCGTTTTCCCGGAGTCATCCCCTCTGGCACCCAAAGCGATGTTCTCTTCAACGGTACCGATCTCCTTCCCACAGTCTGCGGGCTTGTCGGTGCCAAGGTGCCTGCCGATCGGAATGTGGATGGCGTCGATGCCTTTGATGCTTTCTTCGGAAAACCGGTTCGACGCCGCGATTCAGCCATCTGGTTCTTCCCACACCACGGTGACACGTGGTTCCGCATGCCACAGATTTCGATGCGGCGCGGCAACTACACCTTGGTCGCTTGGTTGCCAAAACGGGGCCAGGGCATTTCACTCGACCAGTGGCTCGCGACCTCCGATCCCGATCGAGTGGAATTGTATGATGTCTCGATCGATCCCGCGCAGAGTAACGACATCGCAAACGAACATCCCGAACTCGTCCGCACTATGAAGCAGGAAATGACCTCACTTTGGCGTGAAATGCGCGACGAAGGCTTGGCAAAGTAGCAGATCGCCGACTTTCAATCACTTATCGTGCATCCGGCTGGACCGGAAGCAGTTGCAGCGCGTCCACGATCACAAAACCGGTCGTGTCGGTGTTCGTGATTTGGATCACGGTTTCCGCATCCGCCTTCAGTTCGACCGTGCCGATCGAACGAAACGGTTTACCGCGGGGAAGTGGGCTGGTTTGGTCGACCAGGATCCTTTGGCTTTGATTCCCGGACGAGACGGTCACGGGGACCTGCTTTGCCCGGGTTTCGTGTGCCGAATACGCCATCAGCAGCTGATAGCGACCGGATCTCGGCACGGTGAACTGGAACGTCGCCGTCGCTTTCCCGTCGCCTTTTGTTTTCGGATCTTTGTCTCCGCAAAAGATGTACCCGCTGCCGATGTACGGTTTGAAATTTATTGACGGGGACCAGTTTCCGGTCCGCTTCGCTTGCGTGTCGTCGATCACGATCCCCGGTAAGGACTTTGCATCGATGGAGCCATCGACGGTTGGCAGCTCCGATTCGTCCGGCAGGTCCAGGACCTGTTTCTGGGCCAGCAGTCGCTCACGGAGGATTCGGTACTCCAATTCCTGTACTGCCACGTCGTCATGCGCCGCCATCGCTGCAGCGACGCCGGCAGCCTGCCCGATGACCATCCATGCGGCTTCGATCCTCAACGACGACATACCGACGTGGGTGCAGGACAGCGCAACCGGGACCAGCAGGTTGTCGCACTGGTCGGCCTTCGGCAGGATCGCACGGTAGGGCACGTGGTAAGCGTATCCCTGCCTCGGAAATCGCCGCACCGGAAAGATCGTGCCCTCGTTGATCACTCCCCCATCCTTCAGTGCGACGCGTTGGACATCGTGCGAGTCGATGGGGAATGACGAGACGGCGATGGGGTCATCCTTGCTGGGCTCATGCAGGATGTCCTTTTGGCTGATGACGTACAGCCCCTTCATCCGACGCGATTCGCGAACGTAAAGCGCCGGTGAGAAGTGTGCGTGACTTGCGAATTCGTCTTTGCAGAGGCCCAGACCGGCGTATCGGTCACGCATCGCCGCGGGAACGGCCGGGTCGGTTGTCAGAAAGTGAATGAACTCGAGCGTAAACTGTTTGTGCTGTTCCCAGATCCGTTTTCGCCCCGCTTCGTCCGCCGAGTGCCAGTTGTTTCCCCCGCCGACAAAGCCGATCGAAAACTGTCCGCCGATCGAATTGTTGCCATCAAACTTGTTTCCAGGTAGCGGATAGAGATCGAATCCGATGCGTCTTTCTCCCCCCTTCAAAGCACGCCGGACGATTTCGAAACGGGCCGGGTCGTAGTTTGTCGGCTTTGGCATCGGCACACGATTGACGGGGTCGGCCGTCAAACACAACCGAAAGCTGTACGTCATGATGCTCTCGTCCCCAACCTCCTCGGGGCCGGCATCGTCGGTGGTGACCAGCGGCAATAATTTGCCGTCATCGTCAAAGCCGTTGATGTTCATCGTCTGTTTCGGGTACTGCTTCCCCGCCAGTGACTCGCCGTACTCGCCACGGCCCTCGCGACCGATCGTCCAATCGACGCCCGCGGCAGCCATCAGATCGCCTTCGTAGCTGCCGTCGACAAAGACCTTGGCCGTGAAGGTCCCGTTGCTCGTGACCAGAGTCTTGATCTGGGAGCCTTCTTTCGTGACGGATTGCAGATAACGTTTTGTCAGGACGGTGACGCCGGCTTCATCGAGCATCTGCATCGTGATCCGCATCGCCACATGCGGCTCGAACGTCCATCGCGACTGATCTTTCACCGCCGGGTTGTACGGAGCCTCCATGCCGCGATCGGTGTAGTCCTTAACAACCCGCCGGTGCCACTCGTCAAAGAGTCCCATCAAGGTGCTGCGGACCATCTGGTTCGAATCGCAGTGGCTGAGCCCACCGGTGTTCATCGCCCCCACATGGTCCGTCGGCTCCAACAGAATCACCGAAGCATTCTCGCGGGCAGCGGCGATCGCGGCGCAAAACCCGCCCGGTGTCGAACCATAGACGATGACGTCTGCCGACGTGACCTCCGCGGAATCCTGAGCGTGCAACGGAACCGTCGACAGACTCGCTAGAGCAACAACAACAAGATGGATCATCTTCATGATTCTGTGTTCATTCCTTGGATGGAGGGCCCGAGGGGACATCAAACACAGTTTACCGGATCCCACACAGCGAGCGGGTGGCTACGTACTCGCGCAAGGGCTCCGAACGAGTCGTTGCACGCACAGGAACGAACGGCACTAGCGAAAGGGGCGAAGCCCCGACAATTTGCCTAGCCCAGCCCAGCGGGCTGGGGCACGGTAAGAATTAACGCTAGGGCCAACGGCCCGACCGTTTAAACGCGAGTGTGCTAAAACATTTCACCATCAGCCAATTCCAAGCTCACAGAGGCAATCGATCATGCCGCAATCTCATGCGCAAGTTTGGCTACACATCGTTTTCTCGACTAAAGATCGGCGAATCTTCTTGCAGAAGGACACGTTCCGAGCAGAAATGTTCCGTATGCTCTCCCATCATGTGAAACAGTCGAATTGCATACGTGCATCAGTAGGTGGCTATTATGATCATGTACATTTGTTGGTGGGGCTTTCGCGAACAATCACAATCGCGAAGTTGGTCGAGAAGGTGAAGACTGAAACTTCGAAATGGGCAAAGCATCACAAGGATGGAACCTCTATCTTTGCTTGGCAATCCGGATATGCTGCGTTTTCCGTCAGCCATTCATTGATGTCCACGGTTGACACGTACATTCGCAATCAGATCGAACACCACGCGAAGATGTCATTCCAAGATGAGTATCGACGCATCTGTGAGAAACACAATATCGAGATCGACGAGCGATACGTGTGGGATTGACCTCAGGCAAATGGTCGGGCCTTTGGCCCTCGGCTCCCGATGAGATTCGAGGTCCCAGCCCTTCGGGCTGGGCTAGGTAAACTACTGAGCCTTCGGCCCGAAGAGATTGCTGAGCCATTCTTCCTCGAACTTCGCACCCTCGAATGACAACGGCGCACTAAAGAGCGCAAGAGCGCTGGGGCCGTCTACTGTCGATTGCCTCAACCGGACGCACGCTGGGGTTTCGTTCAGCGCAGCGGTCGGTCCGGGCGGATCCCAATCTTGACGCCCCCTTTCAGTCGTCAACAAACAGCGGCTCCAACCACCCCGGACGTGCGGGTGTCGCTCGGTCGATGCGACCTTTCCACGACGTATCGTCGACAACCTTCTTGTCGGCGAACTCGTAATACGGAAACACCGCTCCGCGGCAAAGCAATTCCTGGCCTTGATGAGGGTACAACACATAGACCGCTTGGGGACGACTCACCGCGATGTGAACGTGATTTCCCTCGGCATCGGTCAGCACACTCACGCAACGCATCGCATCGTCCAGTGGACTCGCGGCCGAATACGCTTCGTAATTGAGTAGCCCCGCAAGTTTTTCGCCGTAGTTGGTGATGAATTGCTGGTCTTCGGCCGTGAGCGTCTGATCTTCAAGTTGTCGATCGGCCAAGTCCTGCAATCGCTCGCAGATTTCCGCCAAACGCAGCCAGCGGACACGATTCGAACTGCTTTCGCCCATCAGGATCGCTCCCCGGGCCGCGGGGTCGCTTGGCAATTCTCCTCGTTCAATGCAGTCTGATACCTGGACGATGGCGGCCAATGCGCGCCGGGACGTGCTGTCATCAAGACGGTCCGCCCCCAGCCATAACAGCGGATTCGATGCACCCAAGTTGTACAACACATCGAAGACAAACTCCCGATCTTCTCGCGTCAATTGTCCTTGGAATTCATCGATCCCGATCCCCTCCTGCTCCAACGCGTCCATCAGTTTGAAGCAACGGGCGAATTCGTTCAATCGAAAGTGCAAGTGATGATAGTTGATGTCAAACGCGCCCAACGCATCGAGCAAGGTTTCGATCCTGGAAGCCAATCGACCGAGACGGCGAAAAAACTCGGGATTGGGTTCGACGAAACCCGCCCCTACATGTGATGTTTCACTCAGAATCAGGGCGTTCTGTTTCGCCTGAAGTGCAAACGTGTGGCGCATCTGAACCCAACCACCCAGAACGGTCTGGCAACTCTTCAGTCGCCAGTCTCGCGTCGACATGAATTCCGGCGCCGCGTCAGTCGGTTTCAACAACGTCGCGAGGCATCGCAGGTAGTCTCCATAGACGGAATTGTCACCGTGCAACCCGTCGAAGCGATCGGTTTGATCAATCGAACCCAACACGTTCGATTCGGCAAGAGGCTCGGCTGCCAGCGTTGAACCGAGGGCAGCGCACAGCAGCAATCCGACGGAATCCAGAGAACGCGCCGATTCAGCGGCCTGCTGGAACAAGATCGCCTCGGGAGTGCGAAACGCGGAGAGCACACGGAGAGACAAGCTCTCAGGATCCGAAACGGAATCCACCAAGGCGACCTGATCGTTGATCCTGCTCGGCGTCTCCTCGCGGTGTCTTTTCAGAAGCAGGGATCGCATCACACGGATCGAATCCGGAGAATCGTCGAAGTCCGATTCCATCGCATGCACGGTCTGCAAATCAAAATCGTCGGCACCACCGAAGAAGTCACGATAGGTCTGTACGAACGAAACCCAGTCGGTGCCTTTGGCCGCCTCAGCAATCAGCCCCATTGCAATCAGCTGTTCGTCGTCGCCCACAAAAAAGGGAATCGTTTGCAGCCATCGGACCGCTCGGTAATGTCGCCGAAGCACATCGCTGCGGGCGTGAAGTCCCTCGGGCGTGAATCGCGAATAGTCGATCGCAAGAAATGCCGGCCTCGGTTCTCCCAGCCAATCGGGCATCGAACGGCCCATTCCGCTTTCCACCCGCCGCGTCTCCGCTCGCACAATCATGCGGATTTCCGATTCGGGATCGTAACCCGGATCGATCAGCTGGCGAGCGACGCCGACGACGATTCTCGCACGACGACGGGCGGACCGGATCATGTCGGAATCCGCGGACGGATCCGCCCCGGCAAGCCGCTCCTCGAGCGTCGGCAACAGCCGCTGCAGCCGTTCGATCTGGCGGAATTCCAGCTTGACAATCGAGTCTTCGAGAATCCGATGAAAGGCATTCAAAATCGAATCGGACGTGATGAACACCGGATGCGCTTGATTGGCGTAAGCTTGATAAAACTGCCGAAACGTTTCCGATGTCACGGCGACTTTACGCGCCGGTTCCTGCTCAAAGACGGCCAGTTGTTCCCGACGCTTCACCGGACCTGTCGGAGCGATCACCCGTGAACCAGCCAGCTTCGTCTGTTCAATCGGACGATCTGCGTATCGCTCGAAGGAGGAATCAAACTCGACCGAAATCCCTCGCAGCTGCCTTCGTTCATCGTCGGAAAGATCGAATTGACCAGCCTCCCAGCGTTCTCGCAAATGACGCGGGGGCCGGCCAAAGGCACCAGTGCGTTCAAGCAAAAATGCCATTGCGATGAAGGAGAGCAGGAGCGAAGCAGCGATCAGCAACCATCGCCGTTTGTCGTTGGTACCCCGGTCGGTACTTTCGCTCATATCCAAGCCAATAAAAACGTGAATCGCAAGCGACCTGTTGATTCAATCGTATTCGATGAACGGACAGGAGAATACGAGCCCGAAGCGCAAACGAGTGGATCCGTAGCAATCACTCCAACACCGCCGGCTGCCGGTCGATGCCGTGCTGCGACAGGTACCGCGGACTATGCTCGCGGCGCGTGTACCGCCACACTTCACGTTCTTGGTGACGCAACACGAGTGTGGTGTAACTGTGACGCCCGGCCAGGAAGAACCACCTCAGCCCGGCGTCGGTCATGCGGCTTTCAAGCAACAGAAGGATCTCCGGATCGGTCCCCATCACGAACGCAAACAGTGCACCATCGTTTTCCGCATCATCCTGTGAGGCATAACGATAGAGCGGAGCCGCCATCAACCGCAACGTTCGATCCTCGTCTCCGTCGGTGCCCCCAAGCAGTGCGGTGAACTGCCGAGACAGCGAACGCATTTGAAAAAGACGTCGCGAAGCCGAGTTTGCCACCTCGGGTGAACCCGGAACCATCTGCCACTCCTCTTTCGCCACCGGCGGCGCCTGCCAAAACGGTCGTCCATCGTCATCGGCCACCAGGGGCCCGTCGGCAAAAGAGTTGAACGCCCGCGCGACGTTCCGCTGATCGTTTTCAATCGGATAGGAAAAGATCGATGCGACGGCGAAGGCTTTTCCATCGCGCGTCCACACGAAACACTCGCCATGGGTCGTCGATCGCAGCGGGTTTTGCCAACGCAACACCGGCTCCGGAACCAAGGTCAACGTTTCGTCCCCCGGATCCGCCAGCCGCAATTCATAACTCTTCGCTTGCTGCAAATAGTAGGTCGACCATTTTTCGATTTGCTCTTTTTCCAGTGCGTCGTCACCCTCGACCGACTGGGGAATCAACGCGACCCAAAGGGCGATCGAACACACGCAACGAAAACCAATCATTTCAACTCCCCGCTGGATACAAATTAGACGGCGTGTCGATTTTACCAGAAGGAAAGTGCGTCAAATACTCCCCAAGATCGGACACCGCAGCTGATCAATGCGTTTGAATGAACCGTGTTGATTCCAGCGGTTTCGTAATCGGCGCTTCTGCCGTGTGGGCTGCTCCGCGTTTCACATTGCCTGCGTCGCGGTCAGAGAGAACCGTTGGGGAGAACGGGACTATAGTTTCCGTTCCGCAAATGGTGCCCGATGTGGGGACGCGAGCGATTGAAGGGATCGCAGCGGTGCTGCCGCTGACGCTCCCCTCTTCGCGGGTCGTCTTCGGCTCACGCGGTGTTGCGTTAGGCCACGTTTGTCTAATGGCAAGCTATTGATTGCTCGTTGTCGGTAAACCCGCACGTGCACTCAGCCCCCCATTTTGCCATGAACGACCTGTCACTCGACCCGTTGACTTCGTTGAACCATTTGACATCCGCCGAACCCGCCTTCGCGATCGCAACGCTGTTGGTGTGCGCGGTCATCACCGTTGCGTCCTTCAAAGTATTCATCGCTTGGTTCGGCGACGCCTCGCCGGGCTATGTCCAGTGCACCGCGTGGTTGCTGGCCATCTGTGTGGTGAATTATGTGGCGGCGTTCGTCGTGGAAGCGATCATGCGACAGCCCAACGCGGTGGTGACGCTGCCACTGGTGGGTTTCTTCACTCTGTACCTCACCTCCTGTGCGGCCAAGTCGGAACTCTTTACCTCGTTTGTGATCATGAGTTTGCATCTGATCGTTTCTGCGGTCGGTACGTGGGCCGTATTGTTAGCCGCGATACACGTGCAGGCGGCAACCGGAATTTCCAAACCTTTCGATGACACCGCGTTCGTTGTCGCGACCGAGTCAGAGTTCCGACGACCGCACTCGACCGACGGCTCCGAACAGATGGCAACCGTTTCCACCGACTCCGCCCGTTTCAAAACGGGGGTCTCCAAGACTGCTCGCGGCAAAACAATGTTAAATCCCTACTTCCAAAATTAGATTGAGAGCTGCCCCCGAATCGAAATCGGAATCTTTCCGGTGGGGACGAAAACACTCGTCAGAACGCCGGGCCCCGCTTCGACGCGTCATCGGCCGGTCGTCGATGTCGCTTGATCGCTTCGCTGATTTGTTGATCGGAATAAACCACGACGGAATAACCGATTCGCGCAAGCGGATCCATCTTTCGCAATTCATCCAACCCGACATTGCTGATCTGGTAGATCTCCCGGTTTCGGTCGTGAACGACGGCCGGGTAACCGTGCAGCAGGTTGACACCGATCGCATAGGAACCCGGTGGCACCTCAGGCGGAATCGTCCTCGCGATTCGAAACGGCCACGAATCGATGTCGCGGACGTCCAGGTCAAACGGGTTGTACTGGGACTGGAACGCCAGGTGGACGGGCAGATCAGACGGGTCGGCGGATTCCAAGATCCACTGTTCCAGGTTAAGAAGGTCCTGTCCCCAATCGATGTTGCTGTTGAGCAGATGGGCGGCACCGTTTCGGGGGCCGCCCGCGAATTCGTTGAAATACGACAAGCTATGCGGGAAGTACCACAGACTGGTCACGACGGAGTATGCCAACAATGCCGATGCCGCCATCACGATATAACACGACTCTGCAGGTCCCTTGTGACGGCCCGCCGTATGATCCTCCGATTGCATGGTATCGTCCGTCCGGGATGTGGCTAGGCGATCGCAAGGGTGCGGAGCAAAGCATTGGCTGACCCAAATGTACAAGAACGGAAAACTGGGCAGAACGTAACGGAGGTGGTGGCTGAATCCCGTCTTTGAGCTTGCCGCGATGAAGATGACGATTGCGGGGGACAGCAATACCAGATGGTCTCGCCAATCGACAACGCGATGTGCGCGACGAAATGGCATTGTCACCAGGGTTAAACCGAGCAGTCCCAGCACGCCGCCGGGGAGCTTTACCAGTGAAGCGTACAGATAGTAGTACCACCATCCTTTTGCTTGAAATTTGCCGCGGAGATACGAGGGGCGACTTAGACTTTCAAAGTCATTTTGTTGGGAATCGATTCCAAGAACATAATCAGCGGGAAGGGGCACGGGGACAGCGGCGAAGATCGTATTTTGAAACCGATTGTGTTCTGATCTTTCGTCACCGGATAACATCGCACTGACGAAACGAAACTCTCCCAGCGGCGTGCCCGTGCCTTTTCCGAGATAGCCAAGATTGAGCAGGTACAGCCCGATCCCCAGGATCGAAGCGATCATCTTTGCCTCGCGCCACCACCAATCCCGCGAAGGCCTGTCTTCTGCGCACCAGCGGTAGACCATCCAGATTGCGGGCCAGATGCCAACTAGCAAAACAGCCGTCGTCTTGCTCAACAGGGCGACACCGAGTACGCATCCGGTCACGAGAGCGCGTTTCCAACATGGAACGTTTAACCATCGCCAAAAGCAATAACTTGCCAGCACAAAGAGCGCCGCTGCCGCGCAATCGGGCGTCATCAGCGCTCCATGGCCGAGGATCAGCGGTGAAAAACACCACAAACTCGCGGCCACCAAACCCGACCGGGGTGAATACAGATCTTTGGCCCACAAAAAGCAGGTAACTGCTCCGACAACCGAAAAGCAGCTCAAGAGGACGCGTCCCAATCGAAAGTACAGTAAACTGCGCCGACCGTTCGCCCGCACAAAATCTTCTCCCACGGTGAACTCCGAGCGAGTCCCGGCATACGTTGCGAGTCGCCCCCAGTCGACTTGGCAATCCAGCAGGAGTGCCGGAACCGCTGCAATCAATCGCACCAACGGAGGGTTCACTCGATACAGCGAGTAGTCTCCGGTGCGACCGAGGTGAACCCCCGACGCCAAATGTGCCGGTTCGTCCAACGTCGGGCTGTGGATCCAAGCGGAATAGCAGAGCAGACTGACGTGAACCACTATCAGCGCCAGCATCGCAACCGCGTACGTTCGATGGTCACGGAGCGGTTTGAATCGATTCTTCAGTTCCATGGTTCTCGTTGAGTATCCAGTCCGAATGCCAAAAACTGATCTCCAACCGTGACAGATCGACGTTGGGATCAACCAGATAGCGAGGCCGCCTTCCGTTGAGCGACATCTTGACCTCGGCAACGTACGCGACATCCTCACCATACTTTTCGCCGAATCTGGTGCGCAGGTACTGACACAGTTGTGCGATCGCATCGGGAAACAAAAAGATTCGCTGCCGCTGGGCTTTGGTCGTCATCCCGGAAAGCACGACGGGGACTTTGTTCCTGCCTGAATCCGTGATCGCAAAAATCTCTCCCGTTGAACTCTTGTCGCAAAGCATCATCCGCCATGCGAACCGATTACCTTCGCCCGTCCATGTCGCGTTGCCTGGAATGAGGTACCCGCGCAAAGGAACGAGCAATTGGACCGCGAAAAAAACAGTCAACACCGTCGTGACCGCCCCTCTCGGAGCCCTACCGACGTAGGTTTGTCCGCCGCTCAGGATCCTGTTTTGAAGTGATCTCCAGATGCGATCGGGCAGAAACATGAAGGTCAATAAGATCGCCAAGAATGGAAAGAAATCGATATGAAACAAAAACCAATTCGTGAGGTGAAACGTCGTTGCAACGCCAATGGCAAGCCAGCGAGTTTGGTTGAAGAGCAAAGCCGGGGCGATTAGCAGGTCAAACAGCATCCCCGACCATGCGGCCGCGACAGGGAGAAAGTGAAAGCTGCTGGACAGTTCGTGATTCAAACGCGACTCCATGAACATCCGCATCGGCACGCCCGAGAGCCAGTCCGCATCGATCTTTGCGATGCCCGCAAAGAAGTACACGACTCCCATCTGAAATCGCAGCACCACCATCGGCCAGGCGGGAATCGTCGCCACCGACACCTCCGCTTTGGAATAAGTGTCGATCGACCAAGCCCGACCGGCCGGCGAACTGGCGAGCAGAAAACTCAAGAGACAAGTGAGGTAGTAGTGATTGACGTAATAGCTTGCATCGAGCAAGAACACGTACGTGAAGATCAGAGCAAAGCCCCAAGCAGCTGCACGAAAGAAAACGCCCGCAGCGATCAACAAAGCCAGGAATGCCATCAGATAGTGAACCGTGACATACCACTCACTCGGCAATTCCGGAATCCAGCGAAACCACAGATACTTGGGATGAAAGTCGGAATGCGTGTAATAGATATCGACGCCACGGTGCAGACACTTCAGGACCAAGAAACAACTCAGCAGCACACCGAAACCGATGCGAAACACCACCAAGGGGAGAATCGCGTGCGGTGCAAAAAAGGCCTTCCGGGCGTGTGCTGCCGAGGCGGATAGCATCGTCAATTCCCCGTCGTCTCTGCGGCAGATTCGCCGGCGCGATTGCCGCCAGCGTGCGGCCAGTCGAATACTTCGATCGCACGTTCGGTCGCTTCAACCAGCAATCGTTCACCGCCAGCGACGACATGGCGGCGATCCGAATCGGCGTGTTCAACGACGGTTCCGGGCAATAAGACCGGCAGTGATAAGGCAGTCGCCTTGACCTGATTCAACTGGATTTCCTCCACCGACACGCTGGCTTCACCGATGACTCCGAATTCACCCGCCGGCTCGCTGAGCCGACGCAATTGGCGAGAACGAATCTGAAACGGCAGCGACAACCCCGATCCGATGTCTCGATAGTCGCGGAACGAAACCTCCATTCGGCTGTCTTGCCGCGTCGGTACTCGAGACCGTTCCATCAATCGACGCCGCGGCATGAACCCCAACGCGGGGTCCAACCAGATCCGATCGACCCCTTCCGTCTCTCGGTCAATGACCACACATTCGAATCCATCGACCCGCTCCGTTGCAGTTGCCAAACGGGCTTGACCGACGATCAGGACCGACGGAAAAAAATAGTCCGGCCTCGTGGCAGGCCGGTCAGGATAGGGCCATACCCCGAGCTGTTCAAAGTACTCGACACTCAGCCCTTGATGCTGCTTGTCCGACAATTGGTACTCGAGCTTCCGAAAGCTCGGCCAATGTTTGGAAATCACACCTCCGTATTCCCGCATGATCGGCATTCCGGGATGAAGCGGATGATCGTGCAGTGAGCCCGCCACCGACTGCCGAAATAAGTTGCTGTGGCGTGGAGTCCAAATGTAGTGAACCGCCTCGACCACGGGATTCCCACGGTTTTGCTTTTGCAGCGACCAACGCTGATCACTGTAGCGAATCTCGATACTTTCGACGGACTCGATCCGGTCCGTTTGCGTGGATGCGATCTCTTGCAGATTGAAAGGATGATCACAAACACCGGCACACGGCCCGATCAACGACAGGGCCAACCACCATGCACAGCGGATGACAAGCTTACTTGGATGATAGACGGACATGTTTCTTTCGGTTTGCGCGTACGACTGCGAAGATCACGGCAATGGCCCCACCTGCCAGCAGGAACAGCAGGATGTTGCGGCGCCGCGCGGATGTGATGCGTGCCAGGGCACGGTTGATCGACCGTTCGGTCGCCTGAACATCTTCTCCGAGCACATACGACAACGTGGCCCGTTCGCCGCCGACCGAGTCGATGATCGTGTTGTCCATGACCGTGCTTCCCACCACCGGCTTGGGCTCGAAGAGTCCCTGCGAAACCTTCCCCCCGACGACGACCTCTTGGAGCGTCGCGATGGTGGCGAATTGCACGGTGTCCGCATCATGACCCGAATGGGTGTTACGATCGACCATGAACTCCCGTCGGGCTTTCCAGGGAAGCCACAGTCCGGGAGCGACGGAACGAAAGTCGGAATTGAGATACCGCATCATCAGTTCCCCGCCGTCGGCCCATCGCCACAGTCGCTTGACGAGCGCGAAGGAGTATTCCGGGGCCAGGAAAAGGGTGTCGCGGCCGGGACGCTCCCAGACATGGCAGGGGATTCCATCGACCTTCTCGGTCCGCTTGAATTCGTACGCGCCGCTGCGCAGCCCCTGGATGATCGAAAACTCAACGTCTCGGGGCGCCTCTGAGGTCTTGGCCCCGGCTCGCACCGCTTCGCGACGCCAAACATCCATGTAGATGCCGTCATAGAAGGGGCTCCCGATGAACTCCAGGTACTGGCAGGCCTGCTCCCGTTGCCCATTGTGTCGTTCATCGCCACCTTGATAGACATGGTAATTCTCCGCAGATTCTTCTCCGTCAGCGTTTTTTCGAATCGCTTGCGAATAATTTGTCTCTCCGTCGTTCCAGTATCGAGAGATCCTGACCTCACCGCTTTCCATCGCCTGCTCGAATTCCCGGTACTTGCTTTGCTTCAAGTCGAATGCGATCGCATATTGATCGGGGGTGTAGATTCCGAAGATTTGATGGGCGGCATCACCGAGATCCTGGACGACGTCAAATTCAAGAGTCCAGCTCAGGTGCAACCGATTTGCGTTTTCAAACGCGGATTGGATCCGGTCGGCGACGGTGTTCGGATCAGGCGGGGCGACGGTCCCATTGGTTGACTGGGCGACCGCCGGATGGCCGGCCCAACCGAGACCGGCCAAAAGCAGGCAGCAGATCCAGCGGATCCTGTGAAATCGAGACGTTCTCAGCTGTCGCATCATCGGCACTCCTAGAAAGTTTGTTGTTGAATTATGTTGCATCATCTTCAATCTCCAACGCGACTCGAATTGCATTGATTCCATGTGTCAGCAGACACGGTTCGCTATTCAAAAGCGAATCCGGAATGGTATCCAGGTATTCCACGACGTATCGGGCTGCGTCGGCGAGTTGTTTGTCGTTGACGCGTAGTTCCTTTTCGACACGCACCTGCCACTCGAGATGATGGCCGGTGATCCAAACGCCGTGCGCTTCGGGCTCGGCGTATCTGGACGCACCTGCCCCGTCACCGCTCCAATTCGGATGCCAGGCCCCGTCGGAGTCCTGAGAACGCTCCAGTAATCGAGATGCGGTGCCAAGGAAATGTCGGATCTCCACGGTCGTCGTGGGCGCGAGGATGTCCGACTGTTCATCGACCGCAAGCAGGGTCGTGAGCAGTTGCAACGCATGAGTGCCGCCACAAGGCCCCGAGTATTGTCGACCGTTTTTCGCAACCATCAAATGGTTGGCGATCTGGTCAAACGTAAAGACCTCTCCGAATTGGTTCGTCCACGATTTGGCAGGCGGAAGATAGGCCGCCAAAGCGTGAACCACCCAGTAGGGTTCCTCTTGCATGGAAAACGTTGCGATAGAGTCGTTGACGACATCCTGCAGCGTCATCGGGCCGGTCGAAGTCGTGATCGGCGTCGATGTGTCTAGTCCGATGTTGCTCAGCACGGCCAATGTTTGTCCGGCGTGTGCCTCCCTGGTATTCATTTCCTGATCCGACGGCGACCAAGTTCGATCAGAAAAACGCGCGCCGTAGCCGGTTGCGATCAAGTAGGGCGGGCTGTTGACACTTGCCCGCGGAAAAAACGTCAGGTACCGCGAATGGTGGAGCAACGCCTGGATGAAGTTCCCGAACGCCACCTCGTTGCGGTCGCGACACAGCGGTGCCAAATGCAACAGATCGGGAATGGTCCCGTTTTCGTCGATCGAACACCGCTCCAACACCGATCGGTATTTCTGGATGTCGATTTGACGAGGGTGAAGATGCCAGCGCACGGGGACGTCGACCGGCGCTCCCGATTGCCGCGGCAACTGTGCTGCCGGATGATCGACCGGGTGTGCCTGGGCGTGTCTCTCGATCGATGCTGTCTGCTCGGAAGATTTCTCGCAACCCGTCATCAAGACGTTCGCAGCGACGAGCGCCGCCACAGCCCCATACCCAGCCAGAGGGTGCAACCGAAAAACCCGGCGAGCAACCACTGCCCGCTGGCGACGGGCGCCTCGCTGGGGATCAAAACATAACCTGTCCATTCTCTCGATAGCTCCGCTGTTGATACGGTCGTAGTAAGCGTGGTCAATGGATCAAACAGTCGAAACCCCTGGCGATCGGATTCCGCTAATACAAAGTAATGGCCTGGCTGAGTGCCTTTGGCGTGGTAAAGAATCACACAGGGACACGGCAACGTCTTCAGAACCTCCGGTGAAGTCTGCACGATCCGGCTTTCCACTCCCAACGTTGCTGCCGCATCAGCCATCGACGCGAAGGACGCACCTTTTCGCGATACGGAAACCAAGTCCCTGACATCGGCCAGCGAAACGTCGGCTCCCTGACCTCGCAGATACACATAAAGTGCGTTGGGACCACAACTCACCGATTCCCGCCAACCCGGCGTCTCGCCGCGGGCCTGGACAATCCCACCGCATGCGAGGCCGATCAACAGACCGAATCGCAAGCACTGGCTCCACATAGCATTCACCTTCATTGCCTCCGCCCAAAGATTCATAAACACACAGTCTCTACCCGCCCCGAAATCCGACACGACGACCATCGCTTGGCCCTCCCCGATGCTTCGGCACACACCCCCGGCGGCAGATGAACCGAATCAGCGACGATTGCATGACAGAAAAACCCTCGCTGCCCCAGAGGCACTGCTCTTAGAGCAGCGAAAGTCATCGGGAGGAATCACGAACCGAACGTCGGTCGTCTAGCTCTCGTCACACGAGGTCTGGTTGACGTTTTCAAACACGCCACAACTTCCACCGGTCCCGCCGGCGCAGTACGAACTCTCCAGCTGGCCGTACGCGTAGTGCCAAAATGATGAGGGGCTATAGTCGGAACACTGTGCCGTGCAGCCCCCGGTTCCACAACCATCGCCGTCGTCATCCCATCCGCTGCACCCGGCACCGTAAAGTGCCGAGGCCTCCGAGATCGAAACGTGGCGCAGGTCTGTCGCCGTGGCACTTTCCTGAAACGTGATGCCGATCGTCAATAACGCGGCAGCGGCGATCGCCGCCAGAGCCAACCTTAGCATTGCTAAACCTTTCTCTTGAGGGAAACTTACAAAAGCTCCGTCAACGAGTCTAAAGGCAATAAGCCGCCGCGGCCTTTGATGGAGTGATGCGTTGCAGCGAGTCATCGACAAAATGACATGCCCGAAGAGAAGATTCCCGAACGAGCATTCTTAGCCAATCAGGCCACGAAGTGATCTTGCGCTGCTCACAAAAACGCGATGGCGACAACCGTCGTTGTCCCACGTGAATCAAGAATACACATCACTGCAGTAGGTGAAACTTTTGCCCCAGTCCCGATGACTCAAAGGAGTCAACTGGCGATCAATGTCTAGGTGCCGCAATCCGTTGTCAAGCAAATTCAGTGGTTTTTGTTTTATAATTTTCCGGCATGACATTTCATGTCTGATTCGGCGTCGTCATACAAAACGCGGAACCGCCGGCATGCATGACACTCAAAAACGATCGCGTCGACGTTGCCCGACACGCTCGCTGCGGTCCCGGTGATTGGTTGAAAAACCTTCGCTGCCCAGAGGCTTTACACTCGGAGCAGCGAAAGTCATCCGAAGGAATTACGAACCGAACAACGGCGCTTTAACTCTCGTCACACGCGGTCTGGTTGACGTTTTCAAAAACGCCGCAGCTTCCACCGGTCCCGCCGGCGCAATACGAACTTTCCAGTTGTCCGTACGCGTAGTGCCAGAAAGACGAGGGGCTATACTCGGATCCTTGTGCCGTGCAACCTCCGGTTCCACAACCATCACCGTCGTCATCCCATCCGCTGCATCCGGCACCGTACAGTGCGGAGGCCTCCGAGATCGAAACTTGACGCAGGTCGGTCGCCGTGCCACTTTCCTGAAACGTGATGCCGATCGTCAATAACGCAGCAGCGGCAATCGCCGCCAGAGTCAACCTTAGCATTACTAAACCTTTCTCTTGAGGGAAACTTACGAAAGCTCCATCAACGAATCTAAAGGCAAAAGGTTGCCGCGGACTTTAATTGAGTGATGCTTCGCAGCGAGCCATCGACAAAATGACATGCCCGAGGAGAGGATCTCGAACGAGCATTCTTAGCCAGTCAGGCCACGAAGTGATCTTGCGCTGCTTACAAAAACGCGATGACGACAACCGTCGTTGCCCCACGTGAATCTAGAAGACACATCACTGCAGGAAGTGAAACTTTTGCCCCAGTCTCGTTGACTCCATGGAGTCAATTGGTGATCAATGTCTAGGCGTCGATCAGCCATGTCAAGCAAAAACAGCGATTTCATTCGGTTTATTATCGACGCGGCGAATCGACTGCCGTCCGGCGATGTTGAAAGCCGCGATGTTGAAAGCGGCGATGCATCAACGCGTTGCTTTGCTGTTGATCCCGGCGATAACCCGCCGACCGCACCGCGTTCCATGCAGTCACTTCAGGCCGCCCTGCCCCGCCCGTTCTAACCAAACGCACCCGTTCGAGCCCAACGCAAGTTTGCAATGTTATCGACACGACAGTCCCGCGCCATGTCTGCCGTCGCGGCGTGACGACCATTGCGACAGCGTCGTTCACACCGGGTGCGAATTGATCTACAAGAATTGATCTACAAGAAAAATTTGACAACGTGCACTGATACCTCCATACTCCTGTTCGGCGATCCGGAATTCATGGTTCTCGGTTCGCCGTTCTACAATCGCGTCCGTGGGGCACATTGAGGCGACGCTCGAATGATTGATTACAATCTCGCACGTATGGTCGTGCGACATCGCGGTGTAAGACAACCACACACCCGGATTGATCCACCGCATCGGTTGATCAACGTCTGCGACGGGAGGATTTTCGAATGAATGTTTCGATTATCGTCCCCGTGTACAACGAGGCAAAGACGGTTGAACGCGTCTTGATGGAACTGGTGGCCGTTGCGAGTAACGACTGGGAGATCATCGTGGTGGACGACGGATCCACCGACGGGACTCGTTCGATCTTGCAAACAGTTTGCCAGGAGATCGGTGTCGCCGTCGTCTTCCGTGATCACAACGGAGGAAAAACGGCAGCGGTCAAAGACGGATTGGAACTTGCCTGCGGACGCTGGGTGATCTTTCAAGACGCAGACCTTGAGTATGATCCTCGCGATATCCATCGATTACTCGCGCACGCGGAAACGGGGCATCGAGTCGTTTATGGGAAACGCCGCGGCAGTTGGCATCGCCCGAATCGCTGGGTGTTTGCCTTGGGTGTCCTCGGAGTCGATTTGTCGATCCTCCTCCTGTTCGGCCGATTTGTTCGCGACCATGCGACATGCTACAAGCTGATCCCTCGGTCCGTCCTCACCTCGCTTCAACTGAGATCGGTGGGATTCGAGGGATGTGTTGAGATCACGGCGAAGTTGATGCGGTCGGGAATCCCGATCTCGCAAATCCCGATTGGTTACACACCACGTGCAATGTCCGACGGAAAAAAACTGACACCGGCGTACGGATTTCGAGCATTGGGGGCCGCGCTGCGGTGGCGCAATTGGCGCCCCTGCCCCTCGCCGGCCGAACACACCGGTTCTTCATCCACGTTGCCGGCCAAACGCGCAAACTCGGCATTGAATTGATCACTCCCGGACGCCGGTCATGGGCGACCGAGCGCCGCGATGGGACGGCGGGTCCCACGCATTTCAGGAGACAGCGACTTTGGCCGCCGGCGAGCGAGTTTGAACTCACCGATCGACGGCGAAACACACTTCGGCACTGACAAAATTTCTTCGAAGATTTTTATGAGTGGGGCACCCATGTCAAATGATGAGCTTGTCGACACGGTCTCGATCGTCGTTCCCTGTTTCAATGACGGTGCGTTATTGCAGGCACTGCTGACGCGCACGCGCGAGGCGTGCGAGAACTGCAATGTCGAGTTCGAATTGGTCATCGTCAACGATGGTTCCACCGATCGCAGTTGGGATCAAATCCGCGATCTCGTGACGACGGACCGACGTATTGTCGGTGTCGATCTGACACGGAACTTTGGCCAAGACCGCGCGATCCTTGCGGGACTCAGCTACTGCACGGGCGACTGTGTCTTCGTCCTGGATGCGGATCTTCAAGACCCGCCGGAGTTGTTGCCCGAAATGCTCCGCTGCATTCGCGACGGCGCAGACGTGGCCTACGGTCGCCGACTTTCTCGATCGGGCGAAACCATCGCGAAACGATTGACCGCTTGGGGATTCTACCACTTGATCAATTTGGTCTCGGACATCGAGGTGCCCAAGGGCGTCGGAAATTTTCGCCTCATGCGGCGCGAGGTGGCCCACACGATTGCGGGTTTGAAGCAGCAGCCCGATTTTTTTCGCGGCCTGTGCGCCTGGGTCGGTTATCGACAGGTCGCGGTGAACTTCCATCGAGATCCCAGGCACGGGGGCGTCACGCACTGGCCGCTACGGCGGATGCTGCAACTGGCCTCCCAAGCGATCGTGTCCTTGTCGTCGGCCCCACTGTTACTGCCGACCTGGATCGCCTCCTTTGCGACGCTTTCGTGCATTGCTCTTCTCGCCGTCCCCGCGGCTGCGACACCACTCCGCACGGGTGACTGGCATCTGCCAGCGATGATGTGCTTGGCGATCGCAAACGCCTGGGTGCTGGCAATTTTCGGACTCTACCTCATGAGGATCTATCACGATGCGAAAGGGACACCTCCATATTTGGTCAGGGAAACGGTCAGCAAGGTCAACTATCTCGAACCGGCACGCCAATCCAAGTGCCCGGTCGGGCATCACGCTTATTGAATTGCTGGTGGTCATCTCGGTGATCACCATCTTGATTGGATTGTTGCTTCCCGCAGTGCAGGCGGCCCGCGAGGCATCACGCCGCCTGTACTGCTCCAATCAGTTAAAACAGGTCGGGATCGCGATGCAGACGTACCACATCACGTACCGGATGTTTCCGATCAACTCCAACTTTGGCACACCGTTGGGGGAAGACGGCAGGACGCGGAGTTGGAATCAATGCCTGCTGTCTTTTCTCGAACTGGCAAGCGTCGAAGGGTTGATCAAAAGCGAGCACCCTCTCGCAGACAATCGTGCCGCCGCCGAAACGGCCGTGCCGGCCTACCTTTGCCCCTCGGGACATAGTTCGGTCAATGCATTCAACCGCGCCGACATCAGCCCTGACTGGCATTGCGGCGTCACCACTTATAAATCATGCGCCGGATCGAACTGGGACTGGGGACGGTTTGCGCGCGAAGAACCGACCGGCCGCTTTGCCGGTCAGCGAGACGGGATGGCAAAAGGAAACGGGTTCCTCTCGGCAGGTCGAGGAAAACTGGTCACGACACGGACACGCGACATTCGCGATGGATTGTCGAACACCTACTGCGTTGGCGAGACCCTGCCCGACCTGACGCGTTGGAGTTGGTGGTACCATTCCAACAGCGCCGCGGCGACGTGCGCCATTCCGCTCAATTTCGGCATCGACCTGAAGGATGAAGATGCCTGGCAGGAGAACAATGGCTTCATGAGCCGGCATCCCGGCGGCGCTCACTTCTTATTGTGTGATGGTAGCGTCCGCTTCGATTCGTCGAGTATCGCTGCGGACGTCTACTATGCGAGCGCCACGATCGATTCGCACGACGGGAAATGAGACGGTGAACCGAAAAGTGACTCAACGGGATTAGGGATCGACGCAAATCAATGAATGCTGAAATGGAATCGGCCGATCCCTCCAGCGATCCGCCAGCGGAACAGTCGACGACGTCCCCGAAGGAGCAGCGTCGAGACGGCAGCCTGGTCTACGCGCTCGTTTGTTACTACTTCACCAGCCTGATCGTGCTGGCGAGCGTATTCTTCAGCGCAGACTTTGTCAGGCTGTGCGACGCGCATCCCGACGCGCGACGTATGGATCGCATGAATCCGCTGGAGCGATTCGGTCCCTGGGACGGTGTTTGGTATCGCCAGATTGCGAACGACGGCTATAGCTACGATCCCAGCCGCATGTCGAACGTCGCCTTTTATCCACTCTATCCGACTTTCAGCTGGTTGTTGGGCGCCGCCACGGGCCTGAGCGCCGAAGCGTCTTTATTAGCGGTCTCGCAGCTGTTTCTTCTGTCTACCTTCGTGCTCTTGGCAAAGTACCTGCCCGGGCGTCCGGAACTCAATTGCCCGCTGGAGTGGAAAGGCGCTCTCTTGGTCTTTGCCCTGTTTCCGACGTCGTTCTATTTTCGCATGAGCTATTCGGAGTCGACGTTTTTGTTTTTTGTGCTTCTGTCGATGTACGGGATTCAAAAACGATGGCCTTTTGGGACCATCGCGTTCCTTGCAGGAGCCTCGACGGCGGCCAGGCCCGTGGGGCTTGCCGTCTATTTGCCATTCTTATGGTACGCCGCACACCGTTCGCAGACTTGGAAGCAAGCCGTCGTTCGAGCCGGGGTCTATTCCCCGATCTGCGTTTGGGGAATCATCGCTTACATGGTCTACCAACACTTCACCTTCGGCGATCCCCTGGCGTTCGTCCGCACCCAAATCCACTGGTATGATCGCATGCCACCGGAAGACATCGGCGGAAAGCTTTTGATGCTGGTTTCGCTGGAGCCTTTCTGGTCAGTCTACCAGCCGGATTGCGAATGCTATTGGGCGAACGTCCCCCCCAATCGAATTGCAGAATTCAACCTGCACTTCATGAATCCATTGTTTGTGCTGTTCGCCTGGGGGATGATCGCCATCGGGGCGGTCAAGAGAATCCTCACCGCGCCAGAGGTCCTGCTGAGCTGCGGGCTGCTGGCGATCCCCTACGCGACACATTCGTTTCGCGCCTGCATGGCCTCCGAGGCGAGGTATGCCGCGGTGGTCTTTCCGGTCTACATCGTGGTCGCCGCGATTTTGCAGCGTGCGGCAGCGGAGTACCGCGGGCTCGTTTACGCATGGATGGCTTTCATGCTCTCGATCGGGGCGATGATGTTCACCGCGTGGTACTGGTACTTTTGAAGTCACGGCCCACACGGGCCGGGCTCGGTGGTCCAACGATCGCCGTCTGTCCCGGGCGATGAGTTGCGATGAACACTCCCAGGCGATAGGATCGATCTTTCCGGGGGGCGATCTCCCGATCCACCTGTTTCACGGGAGTCACGATTCGATGGGATCCTGCATTCTTGCTTTTGGTTGGCGGTTTATCCAATCGAAGGGATACGTATCGGCGTTCTTAATGGTCGCTTTGCTGTGCGGGACCACCGGCTGCAAGGAATCCGTTCAAGACGATGCGGCGGACGGTTTGCAGCCGCCCGTCGTTGACGACTCGATGGCGGCTGATTCTAGCGACTCGGCATCGGCGTCATCGGATGCCGCTGGCAATAACGATTCCGGTCTTCCGACACTGCCCCCGCCCCCGGAAAAACTTGGTGTCGGCGACCCGAGCCCCGGCTTAGAGATTGCGAAGTGGATCCGCGGCGAGCCGGTCCAGGGTCCGCTTCGTGACCGCGTGCACGTGGTTGAATTCTGGGCCACCTGGTGCGGCCCGTGTCGCCGAGGCATGCCACACATCAGCGAGCTGCAATCTGAACTTGCCGATGAAGTGACGTTCATCGGAGTGACGAATGAGGACGAAGCAACCGTCGAAGGTTTCCTTGGCGAGACGGCCCTGGGCGAGAAAACGTGGGACGAGATCATTGAGTATCGCTTGGCCATCGATGATGAAAACTGGATGAACCTTGCCTACATGAAGGCCGCCAACCAAGGCGGCATCCCCTGTGCCTTTGTCGTCGGTCGCGACGGCGTGATCGAATGGATCGGCCACCCCGGATCCATCGACCAGCCGCTCCAAGAAATCGTCTCCGGAACCTGGGACCGCGCCGCTGCCATCGCAGAATACAAACAGCAGGAAAAGCTGCAGGAGTTGGCAGATAACGTGAGTTCGCTGCTACGCGAACAAGACTACGACGGCGCCTTGGAACAACTGAACAAGTTTGAAAAAGCAGAAGGGACTTCCAAGACGCTGCTGAACTATCGTGTCCGAGTTCTGGAAATCGCCGGCCGCAACACTGAAGCCGCCGTCGCCCGGGAAGCCCTCGTCGAAGCCGCCTGGGACGATGCCATGTTGCTGAGCCAAATCGCCTGGACCACCGCAACCAACGGCGACCCTTCCGATCTGGAACTCGCACTCAAGGCGGCCAAGCGGGCGTCACAGCTGCGAGAAAATGAAGACGGTCCGATCCTGGATACCCTGGCGCGCTGCTACTACGAACTCGGCCGACTCGACGAAGCGATCAAGTGGCAGCGGCAGGCCGTCGAACATTCCAATGGACAGCGGCAGATCGAAGCGACACTGCAAGGCTACTTGGACGAACAGGCCGCGGCGGAGAAATCCGACACGGAGAAAACGGACGCGGAGGAATCCGACGCGGGCGAGAAGGACTCCGAGCCCGAGGATGTGGCTCCCGAATCGGACGAAGCGTAATCGGCCCCCGGTCGCATCCCATGAAGACTTGTATCAGCTTCTACATACTGTACGTAAGTTTCCGCCGTTCCCTACTCGGCATTTAGGGTGAAACTGGGTGCCGCTAGCGGGGCCTGTGCCGATCGTTGACGAGATGCGATTGACGAGCAGGGCGTGAATCGAACAATCTGATGGCTGGCTTGTGCCCAGTCGCGTCCCCCCAATCGGCGACGCCCCACGTGTGCGTTGGCAAACGCTGGAACGCTGGCGCAGGCGAATCACCCCATTCGATCACGTCAAGGAAGCCAATGATGAATAACGCTCCGTCGACACTCAGCGAAGATCAGATCGCTCAAATCGAACAACACAAGTACTTCATGAGCGAAAAAGCCGGCTACGACGTCGGCTGGGAACACGCCGAACAGGATTGGCGTGAAAAATTTGGCCCCGCAGCGACCGGGCATGAGGCTGCCACCACGACGATGCCACGCCCCAAAGGTCTCGGCGGTTTCTTCCGGCGTTTGATTTCCCGAGCCGCGGTGTAGGGCATCTCGAGGTACGACATTATGTACGCCCCGGTGTCGAACACGACGTACGACATCCTCCATCGATCAAGACGCTGCGTCGGATGGCGGTTTGTCTGATGAAGTGTTTGCTTGGCTCGGTTGCGACGGATCGCCCGACGGCGTGCTTGGACATCGGGTCCCCGTAGGTGGCGACGCTTCAGGAGACGTTCCCGGGTCGGGCACCGATTCTTCGGTTGCATCAACCGGGGGCGGACCGTCGGGATGATGCGTTAGCGATTGCGATTGCTCGTCGATCGCGTTGCGGACGCGCCGTTGAACAAACTCGACGTGTAGTCGCAGGTTATAGAACTCCTCCATGTAGGACAGCGGGACGGATTTCAGGTCATCCAGTTCGCCTTGCATTTCCACCAGCGTCGTCTCGTCTTTGACCAGGCGTTCGACGTCTGTTTCGCCGCGTAATTCGGATTCGATCCCGCGCAGAATTTCGTACCAGCGATAGATCCGCGAGCGAATCCTCCAGCGGTACAGCGGCGGGGCCATGCGGAACAGCGGCAACAACAACGTCACCGCGGGCAGCAGCAAGATTTTGCCGCGATTGATGGCCGACGCGACCCAAAACGGCAAGTACTTTTGCAGAAACGGTGGCCCGTCCTCGAAGAACACCCGGGCGGATTGATTCAGTGGAAATTCGACGAACTCCGTCGACGGCAACCGGCCCGGTTGCAGCACGCTCTGTTCGCCGTGGTGCGTTTGCGTCGCGGCCCGCAACAACAACGGGATCAACGCGTCGTGCAGCGATCGGGTGGCGATCAAATTGGCGGCCGGTGCGATCAATTGAACATCGCGCGGCGGATAGTCGTGTTGCAGATCGATCACGCCGCGTTGGAGCGTGACGGCTGTTAGAAACGGGTGTCGCCGAGAATAGGCATCGTCACGTTGGAAATTCATCAGATGAATGTCTTCGTCGGCGATCAGCTGGCGGATCAGACCGGACTCGGGTGGCAAGACAAAGATGGCCGCGTCGATTTGCTTTTGTCTCAGTTGAGCGACCGCGTCGATGCCCCCCACCCCGACCAACGTTGCTCCCGACTGGGAATCGATCCCGTTCTCATCTAATAACAGTTTCGCGATCGATTCGGTGCCGCTTCCCCGGCGGCCGATGGCGATCCGCTTGCCGCCCAGGCCGCGTAAATCCGCCGGCGATGCTTCACCTCGATAAAACACCCAGATCGGTTCAAAGTACAAACTGGCCAGCGATTCGATCCTGGCCGAATTGCCGAACGTTTCCGGCGCCGTCCCGCCCTGAACGATGGCCAACGTGACCTGCGGATCCGAGTCCAGCAGTTGGTAGTTTTCGATCGAGCCGGCCGTCGGACGTAGTTCCAGTGTGACGCCCTGGCGACTTAAGTAATCACGGTACTGGAGCGCAAACCGATGGTACGCCCCGTCGGTCGGACCGGTCGCCATGACGATCGTCCGCGGGGGAGCCGGCTGGATGAAGAACCATGCCAGGGCGAACCCGAACAGGACGACCAGAAACCCGCCACCCCAAATCTTCAGCAACAGTCCCCGTACTTGGCGACGGGTTTCGCGAAAATGCTCGGCCAGCAAACTCTCCGAATGATCGCGCGTCGTTTCAGTCAAATGCCCGGCCCTGTGATCACGTCGTTTGCTCGCTCGCCTGCAATGCTTGTGAAGCGATTAATGTTGCTTGATGGAATCGATCGTCGGTGGCGCATAGTTGCCGTGCCACATCTGCTCGAACGTGTCGTGGTTGGATGCATGGGCGACCGCTTCGTCATGAGAGATCACGTCCCGCTTCGCCAGATCCACCAAGTATTTCTCAACGATAAACGATTCCGACATCACTTGCTGCATCCCGGCACGGATTCCCTGCGCGTCGCCGGACAAAATGCAGTCGGCGATTTGCTTCGTGTCGTTGAACAAGAACTCCAGCGCCGGAACACGTCCCCCTCGGACTTTTGCGACCAGCCGCTGACAGATGATGCATTTGACGCAGTCGCGAAGCTGGAGCCGTACCAGATCTCGCTCGATCGGGTCAAAGAAACTGACGATCCGCGTGATCACTTCCGAAGCCGTGTTGGCGTGCAGCGTACTGATCACCAAGTGACCGGTCGCCGCCGCACTGATCGCCGATCGGATCGTATCGCTGTCGCGCATTTCGCCGACAAAGATGACGTCGGGATCCTGACGCAGCGCCGCGCGTACGGCCTCATAAAACGACTCCACGTCCTCGCCGACTTGACGCTGCGAAATGATCGACTTCTTGTTCACCTGAGCGTATTCGATCGGGTCTTCGATCGTCAGGATATGGCGAGCCTGATGCTGATTGATCCAGTCGATCAGCGATGCGACCGTGGTCGATTTTCCGCTGCCGGTCATTCCGGTGACCAACACCAACCCGAAATGCAGCGCCCCGAGCTTCTTCATCACGTCCGGCGGTATTTGCAGATCGTCAAACGATGGAATCGCTTCGGGCAAAAACCGCATCGTGCAATGCGGCACCCCGCCCCGAATGAATGCCGAAACCCTGGCAAATCCGACGCCCGCCTGGTGGTACCGGAAACTGCATTGCGAATGCTCCTCGTACTCCATCCAGTCCTTTTCGGGTGCGAGCTCTTTGATCAATGCCGTGATCTGATCGGCCGTCAACGGGTGGCGCAGATCCGAACGTCGAATCGCGTTGTCGACGCGGAACACCGGATCGGCATCGGGATACAAATGCAGGTCGCTGGCGCGAAACTTCACCATCGCTTCCATCAAACGGTGCGGACGCAGCGTCTCTCGACGGAAACGCTCGCCTTGGAAACGCCAGACGTCCGGCAACAGCAGTTTCCCGGAAATCTCTTTGATTGCGGCAAGCGATGCGTCCAGATGATGGGCGATCTTAAGAAACTCGACGTCGAACACGCCCTCTTCGACTCTCACCGCCGCATTGGGAGGAAACGTCTTTGCCGCTTCCTGCAGCGCCGCCAGCGTCTCGCCGTCGGCACTGATGCGAAGCTTGTACGTGTCGAAGGGGCCATCAAAGCCCTTGCGGAGCGCCTGCAGCTCGATGCCACTGGCGTGGCCGACGATGATTTTTGCGCCGCCGTACGTCCGACGAATCTCCTGTTCAAGGATCTCGGCGATCACCGCCAAATCCGATTGCTGCCCGACGCCGATAATCTTTTCTGGCATGGCTGATCCCCCACTGACACGGCCACCTTGCCCGCAATTCATGATCCCCTGATTTTCGGAGCCGCGATCACCACGGTCAATCATCATCCGCGGCGATGAATTCACGAAACCGTGATTCGTTGCGTGACGTGGTGACGCCAGCGGCGCAGGATCGACCTGCCGAACCGGATCACCATGGATTGCCGGAATTGAGTTGACGCGGCAGCGCAAACGGTTTA
Organism: Stieleria maiorica; assembly: GCF_008035925.1. Classification (NCBI taxonomy): domain Bacteria; kingdom Pseudomonadati; phylum Planctomycetota; class Planctomycetia; order Pirellulales; family Pirellulaceae; genus Stieleria; species Stieleria maiorica. The sequence continues at coordinate 8,503,887 of NZ_CP036264.1, read as the reverse complement.
CTTTGCAATACAAAGCAATCCCACTTCGCTCCGATTCGGGTCACCGTGATGGAACTTCGCGAGGCGCTCCGCCAGATTTCCGAGATTCGCGTCTGTCTGTCTCGGGGCGAAGTGTTTCGCGGCTATCGATCCGCGACGGTCGGTTGTTCGGCCTTGATCGGGATGATCGCCGCGGGGTTGCAACCACACTGGGTTGCCGCACCGGCGACCGATCTGGGACGATACCTGCTCGGCTGGATCGCAGTGGCGGCAGTCAGCGTGATCGTGGTGGCCGCCGAACTCACCTGGCGAAGCGATCGGAATGGGCCCGGCCGCTCGCGCGAGATGACGCGTCTGGCGGTCGAACAGTTTTCCCCCTGCATCGTCGTCGGCGCGCTGCTGACACTTTCGATCTATCGTTACGCTCCCCAGGTCGGTTGGATGTTGCCGGGGCTGTGGTCGCTGGTCTTCGGACTCGGCGTGTTTGCGTCCTACCGATTGATGCCGCGTCAAGTGTTTTGGGTCGGCGCCTACTACATCGCCTGTGGCTGCGGATGTTTACGCTTCGGGCAGGGGGAGAACGCGTTTTCCCCTTGGTTGATGTTCATCAGCTTCGGCGGCGGCCAATTGCTGAGTGCCTCGATTCTCTACTGGACCCTGGAGCGTCCCGATGCCGGCTAAACGAAAAACCGATTCGAAAAAGCCCCCATCCGCCCCGGCATCTCAGCCTGCCCCCGCTGAATCGGGACGGTTCGCCTACAGCGGGCTCGATCGTGTCTTGCACGAAAAGGCTCGACTGGGAATCCTGGCCTCCCTGGCGGCGAATGACGCCGGATTGCTGTTCAACGATCTCAAACAACTCTGCTCGCTCACCGACGGCAATCTCAGTCGTCACTTGGGCGTCTTAAGTGACGCCGGACTGGTCGAGACCTGGAAAGGAACGGGCGGCACGGGCACCAGGGGAACTGGCGGATCACGGCCTCAAACCATGTACCGCCTGACCGACCAAGGACGCTGCCGGTTTGCCGATTACATCAACGAATTGGAACGTGTGATCGCCGACGCACAACGTGACGCCACGCCGCGGACCGAGCTGCCGAACGGACCTCCGCGCGCCGCGCACCGATGGTCCGCGACCTGATTGCGGGCTCTTTTTTTGCCACATCACTTTGCATTGCAAAGCTACTTAGATGCCCTTTTACCGACTCGATTGAAGAGCGACGCCATGAAACCCTGGATCCCCCGCGCCATGCGGATCGCGCCTCCGCTTGATCCCCACCCGCCGACGTCGCCGATCCGCCCGCGACAAGCCTTGCTGATCAATCCGTTCTATCCCAAGGATCCGCACGCCAGTTTCGGCAAGCACGTGTTGACGCCGACGTTGGCTTTGACCAGCGTGGCCGCGGCGACACCGGACGAGTGGCAGGTCAGCTATTGGGATGAAAACTTGCTGCAAGGTCCTCCGCCGAGCGACCCGATGCCGGCGGTCGTTGGCATCACGGTCCACCTGACCTTTGCCGAGCGAGCCTACGAGCTCGCACGATGGTATCGCCGGCGAGGCGCGGTCGTGGTCCTCGGCGGGCTGCACGTGATTTCGTGTCCCGACGAGGCCGCGCCGCACGCAGACGCCCTTGCCATCGGTGACGGCGTCTCGCTGTGGGGCCGAATCTTACGCGACGTCGACGATGGCACGCTGCAGCCCATCTACCGCGCCGATTTCCGCAAGCCCTATCGTGACGACCCGCCGCCGCGCCGGGATTTGCTTCCCCGCGAGAGTTTTTTGACGACCTCCAGCTTGATCGCAACACGCGGTTGCCATAACCGATGCGGATTCTGCTACCTCTCGACCAAGGGGCTGCACATGCCGTACTTGGTTCGCGATGTCCAGCAGATCGCCGACGAGTTTCATCGCGATGGGCAACCGTATGCGGTGTTCACCGACAACAACCTGGGCTCCAAACCGGAATACCTTCGACAATTGTGTCGCGCATTGCGACCGCTAGAGAAAATCTGGAGTGCCGCCGTCAGTATCGATGTCACCGATGACCCCAGTCTGGTCCGCGAGATGGCGTTGGCGGGGTGCACCGGTGTGTTCATCGGATTCGAGTCACTGCAGAATGACAACATCACCGACGCGAAAAAGAAGAGTCCCAGAACGGAAGACTACGCGCGGCGTGTCGCGCTGTTGCACGACAACGGGATTCAGGTCAACGGCAGCTTTGTATTGGGTTTTGACCATGATCGCGAGGACGTTTTTGAGAACACGATTCGCTGGGTCGAAGAGAATCGGTTGGAGTGTGCCACGTTTCACATCATGACACCCTATCCGGGCACGCCGCTGTTTCGTCAAATGGAATCCGAAGGCCGGCTGCTGCATCGCGATTGGTGCAAGTATGACACCGCCAACGTGGTCTTTCGGCCCAAGCACATGACCGAGGAACAATTAGCCGCCGGTTACGCGCGTTGTTACCAGCGTCTGTTTTCACACGCATCGATTTGGCGGCGTCGCCCGAAAGACTGGCGCGCGGTTCCGGCCTATCTGGCGATGTCGTACTTGTACAAACGGTCCAATTGGATGTGGCACTTGCTGATCAAGTACCGATTGACCGCACGCGTCTGGCGACCGTTGGTGGAATTGACGCGGCGGCGTCATGTCAAGTTTCGGCGGCGATTGCAGGCTCAACCCGAAACGCCCGCCCGCGGCAGCACGGTTGTTTCGGCAGGCGTGTAGTGGAACGCGCCGGCGGATGTTAAACCAACGAACTCAAGCCATCGAATCCGGCAAACAGCTCATCCACCGACCGCATCCGATCCTCGTCATCGTCGTCGTGAACAGCCAATTGGATGGAAACGGCAGATGCCGATGTCATCACCGGCGGCGGCTGCAGCGCCAAGAAGTTCAGGACATGAAGCGCATCGCGCGGCGTGATGTCCCCGTCACGATTGACATCAAACCTCCAGTCCGTGGCCGTCGGAAATCCAGACGCCAGTCGGTTCAGGACCGTCAACGCGTCCAGCGGTGAAACCTGGTCACGTCCATTGACGTTCAACGGATTGAGGACCGAGTTGAGTGCCCGCTGCAACTCGGCTTTGTCGATTAAATCCGGTGTGATCGGATCGGGCGCCCCCGGCAACGCAACCGCCGCGGCATACCGGTTCTCGAACGGGCCGAAGTCCAACTGGTCGACGCCTCCGGAAACATCCAGATCGACATACTCCGGAGCGACACCGGTCGACGTCCCGAACCAGTACGCGAAGGTTGCGAAGTCCAGCAGGTCGACGCGGGCGTTGCCGTTCCAATCGCCCTTGAGTGAGAAGAAGCGATTGATGCGGTCCCCGGTGAAGGTAAACTGCGGCCCCGACGTGACCTCGGGTGACAGCACCAATCGGTATCGCCCGTCGGGCAACTGGCCCTCGTCCAGCTGGATGGTGATCAATCGGCTGCCGGGGACGAAAGTGATCTGGTCGCCACGCAAGGTGATTTCGACGGGAGCCCCCGCGCCGGTCACGCCCAGATTGCTGAGCACGATGCCGCGCGGGGGGATCGTGTCGATGTTGTCACCGAGTTCGATCACGATGTCGCGGAGCTGGCTGCGTTGCCGCGCCCAAGACGTCGGCTGTGTTCCGTGCGGGAGGTCGTTCGGGTCGCTGCGCAGGCTGTTGATTGTCACCACCGGCGGATCGGCGGGATCGCCGATGATCGTCCCGCTGGCCGACGCCGTTGCGCCGACGATGTACGGTCGGCCCGTCAATTCCAATTCACGCGAACTGTCGCGGCTAAACTGGTTGACCTTCAGCATGGTGTGTCCGGCAAAGGCATAGCTGTCGTTGCCATCAAACGCCAACCCGAAGATCTCCGAAAACGCCTCACCGGGATCTTGTGCGGGTTTGGGTGCACTCTCGATGGTGCCGCCGGTTCCGGGGGTGCGAATCTCGATCAGCGAATCGGCCGCTTCGCCGGGCCGGTTCGCAGACAGGACCAGATGTCCGCCCGAAACATAGTCGAGATCACCGCTGGAGACATAATTGCTCGGCAACAATCGCGCGGCGAGCGCGCCGTCGATGTCGAAGACGGTGGTGACATTGTTCAGAACCCACTCGTCGTCGGCGACCTCCAGATCGAGCAAGTGCAGATCCAAAAAGTCCGCACCGACGGCAAACAGGTCGCCCTCTTCACTTCCAAAATCACCGTCGCGGCTATCAATCAACGCGTTAGCGCTCGGGATTCCGTGAGAATTGATAAACGTCGACGCGACGACACCACCCTCGATTTGGTCCGGGTGGACTTGGTACAGACGATCCTCGGTCAGGGCAAACAAGTCGCCTTCTTCGGTGAACGCGATGTCGGTGATCGTTTGCGTCGTGTTGATGGTGCCGATGACGTGCACGCATCCGGTTTCCACATCCACGGTGGCCAAGCGGTTTTCGTCATCAACGACGTAATAGTCGGTCAGCTGACGAGTGACGAAGTGTGCCGCGGCACCATAGACCGGCCCGAACTCGTCGGCCGAAACGATCGTCACGATGATATCTTCGTCGCGTTCGATCAGCGAATCGCGGATCGGTCGGACCGCCAGTTCGACCGTCGATTCCCCCGGATAAAAGGTCGCCGTTGCGGTCACCGGCCCGCTCGCCGGAGGCTGGTCGGGAAAGAAGATCGTGTCGTTTTCGACTTCCCGTGCGGTGTAGTCGACGCCATAGATCGCGTCGCCGGAAAGCTGAAATTTGACCGCCAGGATCTCATCGGTCTGATCACGCGTCAGCGAATAGACGATGCGTTTGGCCGGGTCTTCGGCGATGGCGACAGGAGACTCTGCCGTGACGGAAATCGTGGCCGCCAGCAACCGCCGATCCTCCAACGATTCCAGCCGCGACCGTCGGCGAAACGGCGATGGGCGACGTCGGTGCTTGAAGCGATCGTTCATCCTTCCGGAAAAATCGTGAGTGAATCGTGGATCGTCAGCGGCGGCAGCGATCACCGGTGGGGCAACTGCCGATCGCCGAACAGGGGGAACGGCCGTTCGGCCCCCCAGCGTGCCGGGGCTGATTGGACGCACCATTGTGCTCAAAGTTGCCAGCAAATCACGCACAGACAGGGATTTTTGCCAGTTCTTCCCACCAAGATGCTACTCGGGAAGCCTCCGCAGGAACCGCACGCCGAAATTCGCATAATCCTGACCATCGACATCGCCGTCTCCGTCAAAGTCCAGCGCGGGATTGAATGCGGGATTTGGCGAAGATTTCAGGAACGTCAGCCCCAGCCGGCCATAGTCCTGGCCATCGACGTCCCGGTCGCCGTCGGTGTCCCCGAAGAACCGGAAGAAATCGTCGACCGCATCGGTCCGCATCTTCAGCTCCCCTGCAACCACCCTGTCGTGAACGATCCTTAGGCGATAATTGCCGTCGGCAAGAGATCCGCCGATCGTGGATTGTCCCTGGAACGTCAGCGTTGCGACCGTCTTTCCGTTGACCACCTCGGTTGCCACGTCGGGTTGAATCGAACCGCCACCGATTTTTTGAATTTCAAACGCGCCGGGATCGAAAGTGACCAGCGTATCGAATCGAACGGTGATGCGACGAATGACACTCCGCTGGCGTGTTCCATCTCCGATCTGGATCGATTCCACCTCCGGAACGTTCGCCAGATTGATCGTGATCGTCGCCTGGTCCTTCAAACCATGACCATCGGTCACTTCAATGACCAAGGAGTACGAGTTGACCGACTCAAAGTCGAGTGCCGCCCCGTTGACGACCGTGATAATCCCACTGTTGTCGATCGCGAATCGCCCCAACCCCGATCCACCCACGATGGCGAATGATTGAGTGTCCTCATTCGGTGCGATCAGATCCGGGTCGGCGTTGATCAATTGGCCGACAATCTGACCATCGTCGGCCATCTCGTTGACCACCATCACCGCATCGTCAATCGATGGTGGTGCGTTGATCGGGGTCAACCGGATCCCACGGTTGGCACTGACGGTTGTGGAACCGTCGTCGCCGAGTGTGATGTTGATCGTGCGATCGATCGGTGTCAGACGCGACGGCACATTGAGGTAAATGTGCGGTACAGAAAACTCGCGACTGCCGACCGCAAGTGTCACCTGCTGTGTTGGGCTGCCGTCACCCCAATCGACGGACAACACGTGCGTGTCTGCTGTCCCGGGATCGCTAAACTGTCCCGTCAGTGTGAACTCCTGCCCCTCAGTGACATCGGTCGGCGCTGTCAAACTGGTCAGAACTGGAGCCACGTTGTGCACGGCAACTCCCATCGGACCGCTTGCGCCGCTGGATCGTCCTAGGTTGTTGACCAACGTGGCCGTGACAACGAACTGCCCACCAGCCGCGGGCACGCTGTCCTGTGCATAGGTCCGGTGGATTTGAAAGGACGTCTGTCCGGCGGAAATCGCATACGTCGCAATCGCGGTCCCATCGCCCCAATCGACTTGCACCGAATGCGATGTCGCCGCGCTATGGTCGATGATTTCACCCGAAAGCGTCGCCGTCCCGCCCTCATTCGCATTGGCGGAAAGCGAAAGAGAGGTGAATTCCGGTAGGAAAAAGACCTCGAATTCCCGCACGTAATTACCACCAGGATTCGCGTCACCGTCGCCGTCAATCAGCAAGCCCGCAGTGTCACGCACTCCGCCGGTCTGATCGCTTTGAACCGAAAAGCGGTAAGTGCCTTCAGGCAGAAAACCCTCAAGGAGGGACGGTGCGAGACTTTGTGAAATTGGGCCGTCCGCTATCGGGCTTTGCGAGAGCAGACTTTGCTGTGCCTGGGCAAACAGAATCTGAAGATCTACGAACGAGTTGCCCAGACTGAACTGCGGAACGAGCTGATAGACGACGTCATCGCCGTCACCGAACGTTCCGTTCGCGCCGGCCTCACGCAGCTCATACGCGGCAAAGGATCCGGCGTCAAAGTAATTCACCTCCTCACTGAACTGAATCCGAACCGAATCGATCAGTGCCGAAATCGGTTGTTGCTGCCCGATCGCACCGGGCAGCGTCGACGTGACAAGGGGGGCCAGATTGTCATCGCTGGACCCACGAAATTCGAGGGCGCCGCGATCCACCTGGCCGGGTCGCAGCTCGAAATCGATCGCCTGATTCGCAGCCGGCGATTGCGTCAATGGCGGCAAAACAAAGTGCGTCCTAGCGGATCGTGGATCCGCATACCCGGCTACAGGACTGCCGGAGACGTCGCTTCCATAGCTAAATCGGAACTCTCCGTCGGCATACAACGTGACCGCAAAATCGACGTCGCGCCCATCGTCGACATGGGTCGCGTCCCAACGTATCGTCACCTGATCCGCAGTCGATTCGTCGATAAAAATGTCGTCATCCGTTTCGTTGGTTCGCAAGTTGTCCCACAAGGCGGCGATTTGAGGCGCATCGGAGAATCGATCCGCGGCCGTCTCGTCCCAGTGGATAGAGCCAGTATTCTCAAACTGAATCAGGCCCCCAGTGGTGATCGTGACCGTCCCATAGACTTGGCCGAAGAACGGAAACGCGAATGGCAGCACGTACTGACTGGCGTAGTCGGGATACCCAGCTTTCCAATTCATCGCCGTTCCGGATGAAACAAAGGGCGTGTCGCTGATCGGCGTTTGAAAGTAGTCGAGCGATCCCGAATCTGGAGTCGCGACGTCGTCGCGACGCGGCGACCCGATGGCGTCAGACGCGAACGCAACCCAGCTAAACCCACTGTCGATCGCCGGCGACGCTTTTCCGAGCGTCCAGTTGTCGTCCCGTGAGTGATCCTGGCCGTCGACGTACCCGAGTCGGTTGTCGATCCCATTGACATCCAAGAACAACGGGTCAGCGGCGATCGAACGTGCCGCATCGCCGGTCGCCGCTTGCCAAGCCGCCAGATCGCTCTGAATTTGACCGGCAAAAATGCCGTAGCTGACCGAAGATCCGGTTCCCAAGTGCACTAGGTTGTAATCACTGGCAAATCCAAACTGGGCATCGGCGGCGACACTGATCGCCGCGCCGTTTTCCACCCACAGGATGTTGTTCGACAGACGCACGTCGCTGGACTGTTCGATCGTCACCGCATCGCCGACCGATTGGTAAATCGTGTTGCCGGTGATCCGGGGATGGGCCTCGCCGCTGCGATAGCCGCCCTTCAAATAGACCGCCGAGTTCGTGTTGGCGTAGACCAGGTTGTTTGAAATCGTGACATAGTTCTGGCCATCGATCCGAATCCCCTCGCTGTTGGAATACACGCGGTTGCCGACCAGCACCGTGTCATAGCCGCTGGTGGTTCGAATCCCGATCCGGTTGTCGTAAACCCAGTTGGAATCGACCGTGGCACCGTATTGGGTGCCGATCCCGACATCGTTGCCGTGCACCACGTTGCCACGCGCCACGCTGCCCGGTTCCATTTGGATACCGACCCCGCTGCTATGTCCGTAGACTTCGTTGTCGATCGCTTCGGTATTGAAACCGTACAAATAGATCCCCTGAGACGTGTTGGAGTGAACCACGTTGTCGATGATCGTTCGCTGGGTCTGTTGCCCCGTGTATCCGGCCGACACACCAGACTGGTTGGCGTACACGCGGTTGCCCGAGACCGTCGTCCGGTCACCGTCAATTCGAAGCCCGTAGTACACGTTGTCGTGAACGGAGTTGCCTTCGATCAGCGTGTCCGTGTTCCCGCCGAACACAACCACGCCGTGCGTTTGGTTGCCGAACAGATCATTCCCGACGATCGTCGTGTTCGTGTTGCCGGCACTTGTCCCCAGATGAATCCCGCTGTCGGCCCCGCTGATCGACAGGTTCGACAGCGTCACCGAATCGGTGCCCACCAGATCGAACACATAGCTGCCCGCGTTGGTGTTGCCGCGATCCAGGATCGCCGCCTTGCCGACCTCCGTCGGACCCACGATTCGCACACCCGAGTCTTCCGCATCGATCACGATGTTGGCAAGCAGGTCATACGTCCCGGTATCGACATAGATCGTGTCTCCGGGATTCAGGTCATAGGCCCGCAGCAGCGCCGCGATCGATGCCATCGGCGTCGACGGCGATCGACCATTGGCCGCGTTGTCACCGGCCGCGGTCGTGTACTGGTTGTCCGTCAAGTCTGCGTCACCGGCGACATTGACGTAAAACTGGTTGCCAGCCGGCGTGATCATGAACGCCGATGCCGAACGACCGCTTACACCGCCGCTGCGCACACGAACCAGCGCCGTCGACCCGGTGGTGATGAACCCGCTGAGGATCGTCCAGTCGTATCGGCCCACACCGCGGGTGTCTAACGCAATTCCCGTCGCGATTTCCGCCCAGCTGGCTCCGCCATCGGTCGAAACATCGATCGCGGCCGTCGGGTTCGCCGAACCGTTGGTGTTGGGCTGCAAGACCTCGATGCCCGCCAGACCTTCGGCAAACCAGCCGTTGACACTGGCCATCTCGATCACCAGCCCTTCATCACCGACCACCGTGACCGCAAACTCCTTGACCAGCCCTCGTTCCGTCCCGCCGGCTTGAGCATTCAGATCGACACTCGATTCCACCACCTGACCTTGCAGCGACAAATCGAACGTCGTGTAGGGTGTCGAGACGAAGTGCAGTCGGACGGTGTAGCTGCCGCTGCGAAGGGGCAACTCGTAGCGCAGTGGTTCGACGGAGTTGGCGCTGTACGCATAGCTTTGATAGATCTCCGCCGGTGCAGGGTTCGGCACCGCCGTCAGGTCCACCGGTTGTGCCACGTTGGCGCGATGGGAATTGCCCTGGAAAGCATTTCCACTCCAACCGCCGACGGCCGTTCCCCCGGCATTGAGCGCCAACGCGGTCCGCATCGCCGTCAAGCCACTGGAGCGGAATTCGATCGTTTCGGTGTCGCCCGCCGTCCACTTCTCCAGACCCACCGGCGACGTGACTTGAACGGTTTGCGAATCACTCGGCGTCGCTTCGGACGTGTTCCCGTAGGCACCCAGGTTGATACGATCGCCGCTGGGCAGCGGTTCCAGGAAGTACGGCGAGAGCGGATCGCCACGGTCGATCGCCGGCGAACCGCTACGCAAATGAAAATCATCGTCGATACCGCGATCCCCGGCGATCGCGTCCAAACGCATCGCATCGGCATACGAATAGCGGAACCCACCGGTATCGATCAGCGTGACCTGGATCGTGTCACCCGACGCCACATAGTGGCCGAACCATTCCCAACCGTGGCCGTCGGCGATGAAGTCGTCCGCCGCGTCGCCGCCGAACTCGTATTGTCGTTTGTTGACCACTCCGATCTCTCGACCGCCGCTGCTGACGCGGTATTGTGCGTCGGCGTAGTAGTCACCCCGCCACGTCGCAGCTAACCGGTACGTCGTGCCGGCGGTCAGGCCCGAGAACGTCCAGGTGGCCGTCCCGTTGTCCCCGAAATCTCCCTGCCGGTAATCGTCATCAAATCCGCCGGGGTTGCCGCCCCCGGTGGTGTACGTCGTCCAGGTTCCGGTCGTACTGAATCCCGCATCGCCGTCGTCGATGATCATCGTCGAAAGCACGTCGCGGTCGAAACCGACCAGGCCATCGTCACCATCGACATCCAAGAACATCGGGTCACCGGACAGACCGTCAAAATCAAACCCCAATTCGAATCGCCAACTGGCCAAGCCGTCGATCCCCTGTCCGTCCCAGCGAGACAGAATCCCCGCCCCGGCAAGATGGAACAGGTTGTAATCGCTGGCGAAGCCAACCTGGGCATCGGCGGCGACACTGATCGCCGCGCCGTTTTCCACCCACAGGATGTTGTTCGACAGACGCACCTCGCTGGACTGTTCGATCGTCACCGCATCGCCGACCGATTGGTAGATCGTGTTGCCGGTGATCCGGGGATGGGCCTCGCCGCTGCGATAGCCGCCCTTCAAATAGACCGCCGAGTTCGTGTTGGCGTAGACCAGGTTGTTTGAAATCGTGACATAGTTCTGGCCATCGATCCGAATCCCCTCGCTGTTGGAATACACGCGGTTGCCGACCAGCACCGTGTCATAGCCGCTGGTGGTTCGAATCCCGATCCGGTTGTCGTAAACCCGGTTGGAATCGACCGTGGCACCGTATTGGGTGCCGATCCCGACATCGTTGCCGTGCACCACGTTGCCACGCGCCACGCTGCCCGGTTCCATTTGGATACCGACCCCGCTGCTATGTCCGTAGACTTCGTTGTCGATCGCTTCGGTATTGAAACCGTACAAATAGATCCCCTGAGACGTGTTGGAGTGGACCACGTTGTCGATGATCGTTCGCTGGGTCTGTTGCCCCGTGTATCCGGCCGACACACCAGACTGGTTGGCGTACACCCGGTTGCCCGAGACCGTCGTCCGGTCACCGTCAATTCGAAGCCCGTAGTACACGTTGTCGTGAACGGAGTTGCCCTCGATCAGCGTGTCCGTGTTCCCGCCGAACACAACCACGCCGTGCGTTTGGTTGCCGAACAGATCATTCCCGACGATCGTCGTGTTCGTGTTGCCGGCACTTGTCCCCAGATGAATCCCGCTGTCGGCCCCGCTGATCGACAGGTTCGACAGCGTCACCGAATCGGTGCCCACCAGATCGAACACATAGCTGCCCGCGTTGGTGTTGCCGCGATCCAGGATCGCCGCCTTGCCGACCTCCGTCGGACCCACGATTCGCACCCCCGAATCCTCCGCATCGATCACGATGTTGGCTTCGACGGTGTACAGCCCCGTATCGACAAAGATAATGTCTCCCGGTTCCAGGTCGTAGGCGAACAAGATCTCGCGGATCGACGACTTGGGCGCATCGGGCGAGGTGCCGCTGAATGAGGGGTCGCCGGCGGCGGTGGTGTACTGGTTGTCGGTCAGGTCAGCGTCGCCGGGAATGTTGACGTAGTACGCATTGATTTGACCGGTGACATGGATCGGGAATGGGGTCATTCCGGCCAAGCCAGCCGCCGTTTCAACGCTGACGATATAGGCTCCCGGAGGGACGGACGTGTCAACGGTGAACGTGAATTGCCCGTCGTTGGTAGTGTCATCAGCAATCAAAATTGGCGTGCCGCCACCGTCGGGAACCAGTTGAATGTCAACCGTTCCCCCCGTCTCGCTGGTGCGCCAATGAATGGGGAAGGACTGACCGGCCGGCCAGTTGGCGGCCGCGGACGGTTTGGTCACCAACATGAACTGCGACGGGCTCTTGGATGCTGCGGTTGTTCCTCCATAGGCTCCCAAGTTGATGTAGCCGCCATTGTCGCTCGGTTCGTCACCCACCGGTATCGATTCATCCCCCCTGTCGATTCCGATGGATTGCCGTGCATCAAGCATCCAAGTCCCGATAGCCAACACCGGCAATCCGTTTGCGGGATCGATCACGGGGGCAAAGCTCTGACCATGCAAGCTGCCGAATTGGCTTTGCAAGTGGAAATCGTCGTCAAACCCGCGAGCCGTTCCGCTGGCACCAACAATTCCATCGGCTCCGGCAACGTCAACAAAGTGAGGGTCGCCGACCAAGCTGGAAGCATCGGCACCACTTGCAAGTTGCCATGCACTGAGCGTGCTTCGCGCCACCCCGGCCCAGACTCCCAGATTGCCCGTCCCTGTGACATGGTACAGGTTGTAATCCGACCGATGAGTCAACTGGCTGGGAGCGTTCAAATCGAACACGCTACCACCATCGACGACCAGAATATTGTTTGTGACGGACGGGCCGTGGCCATCCACGATACGCAACGCCGCAGCATGACCGCCGACCACGATCGTGTTGTTGCGAATTCGAGTTGTTTCCTGTGGCTGATTGAGCGAAACCGCGATCTCGGCAATGTCGTAAACCAGGTTATTGTTGACATCCTCTGAGCTGTTGAATGCCAGGATGCCATAATCGTTTGAATAGACGACGTTGTCCCGGATCGATTCATCGTAGTATCCACGAACGCCATCGCGATTGTCGTAGACGCGATTCCCGATCACCGGCCCATACGAATCGATTCCAACCAGATTTCCGAACGAGACATTGTTCTGAACCGTTCCGCCGGATCTGTTTCGCACACCGGCGCCGGAGGCGTTGCCGTAAGCGACGTTGCCGGCGATCAATGCGAGTCCACTGGCGTACACACCGTCGCCCGCGTTTTCATAGAACTGGTTGCCCGCCGCGAGTGAAAGGTCGCTGGTGCCGATCACTGCACCATCAACCAACCCGTAGGCGAAAAGGCCATGGCCGTCGTTTCGAGACGCCGTGCTGGATGTGATCGTGACCGACCCGGCTTGGTCCAGATACAGACCGCTGCCACCGTTGTTGTAGAACGCCGATTGGTTGATCAAGCCGACGTTTCCGGTGATGCGGACGCCGCCACTGGCATTGTCGGAAACATCAGCGGCGACCAATTCGCCCACCGATCCTTGGGAATAGATTCCGAACCGCCCGTTGTCAGCCGCCGTGATCTCGGTCAGTCGCTGTGCATGTCCACTACCTAGAGAGATCCCGTCCACGTCATGTCCGCTGACCTCAAGTCGCTCAGCCGTCAGCGAGGTCGTCCCGTCGCTCGCATACAAACCGTATTGGGCATCATTTAAGCGAAAATCCGAGACGGTCACGAAATCCGCGTCGAGCAGTTCGACCAAGGGCGCGACGGTCAATGGTCCGGCGTGACGCAGCGTCGTGGTCCCATTTAGAGCGCCGCGCATCACAAACCCTTCGTCGTCGCCGATTCCAGGAACATTCGAAATGGTGATGGGATAAAACAAGCGGTAATCACCGTTGTCCGCGTAAAGCGTGTCACCGGCCGACAACATGTATGCCTGCAGCACCGAATCGATCGACGGTTTCGGACTTGTGGGCAAGCGGCCGGTATTGCGGTGGCTACCGGCGGCCGTCGTGTATTCGTCTGCACCGCTCAGGACATCATTGACGAAGTACTGCGACGATTGCTCCGGGACGCTGAACGATTCAAAGCTGCGGTCAAACACGATCCGATCGTTTGCCAGGGAAAGTTGAAGCCGCAAGCCATGGGTGCCGAAATCAATCCCGCTGGACACGGGAGTCCATGTGTATTGCCCGTCGTTTGCCGTCGCGGTTGTGATCGTCGTCAAGAAGGCGGGACCATCGCTTGTGTCTTGCCACAATTCGATCCGAATCGGTTCGTTCGCCGGCACATCGTGTGAATCCCAGTGAATCGTTTTGGGAACATCGCGTTCCCAATCGAGATACAAGTCGGGACGGCGGAGATACAGACGTGGTCCGGCGATCTGGCCGGCATCGGATTCGGAGCCGCCGCCCGCTCCCAGGTCCGCCGCAAAGGCATCATCGACGAAGATCAACGATGCGTCGTCGATCAACTCCTGTGTTCCAACAGGCGCCGCACCATCGGACACCACGCGGTACGCCACGCTGCGCGTCAGCGGTGGGATCGCGACGCGGTCGCCGACCAGAGACCAGCGATCATCGGATGCGTCGGCATCGACCTGGACCGTCTTCAAGACGGAATCGGATGCCGAACGAAACTCCAACTCCAGCCGCAACGTTGACTTCGGTGGCCCGCCGCCTTCAACGCGTACACGAAGCGATGCGACCGCATCCATTCGTCCCGCATCAACTTTCGTCAGATCAACCCCGACTGAATTGAGACCAACAACTTGTGAAAGCGTTCCTGAGATCGAGGTGGCGATCCGCAGCGACTGGTTGCCCTGATAGAATGCTTCGGTACTGAGCGAACGTGATAGCGTCGGTGACGCCGTCCATCCGGTCATGCCGCCGGAGAACACGGGATTTGCGATCGTGTTTGCCGCGACCGAAGTCGCCACCGGCGTCAACGATGATCCGCCGTCGGTTCCCGGACCGGTCCGACGCTGATTCGCCGCGGCGCGGATCAAACGGTCCGGTGGTGATGTCCCGAGCGAATAAACCGGTTCGATGCCGGTCGGGGACACCACCGTCGTTCCGAACGAGTTCAAATCGAATTTGTGAAGATCGCGTTGCCAGTCCAAGATGTCATCGAAGTCCGTCACCGAGTAACGCACCAGATGCCCGCCGTCTTCCGCATGTAGCAAATTGTGATCGGAAAAGAACCCCGGCTCGCTATCGGGTTCGACGACGATGTTTGTTCCTCCCGACGTCGACATCAGGTTGCCACGAATCTCCGTCTCCATCGCTTGGTTGTGGAGATGGACGTGGGTGCCGCTGGTGTCGACGAAGGTATTGCTTTGAATTCGTGTGCTCGTCGTGCCGCTGACGTCGATCGATGTCGCACTGTTTTGAAAAACGTTGTGCGAAATCGTTTGCGTGGACGCGGCGCTGATGCCGACCGATCCGCCGATGATGGTATTGAATTCGATCGGTCCGGTTGTGGCGATGCCGGTCGTATTTCCGACCAACCGATTCGGCCGCAGCGGATCGAAGCCACCCGCACGGCCGACACCGCTGATGCCAACGCCATTGTTGTGAATCTCTTGTCCGGAAACGGTCGCATTGGTCGTATTCAGCAAGACGCCGGTCCCATTGCCTTCGATTTGATTGGTCGCGTGAACGCCGACCTGGCCGAAACCGGAAGCGGGATCGTTCCAATCGACCACGACACCGGTCTGGTTTCCATCGATTCGGTTGTCCCGCAGTTGCGCGGGCGCCGCGTAACGCACACCGACCGGTGAACCATGGAAACGGTTGTCCTCGATCGCGCCCGTCCATTCGGCTTGCAGATCGAGTGTGCCGACGACAGAATTGGCTCGCATGACACCGCTTGTCACGCCGAACACGTCGATCCCGTCTGACGCGACGATGTTGTCGTTGATCGCCACGTCGACGGCATTCCCGGTCAATTCCAGCCCCGATTGGAACCGGTTCTGCGACAGCAAGATTCCATTGCCGGCACCGGCCAGGGTCACGGGAAAGCCGAAGTCATTGCGGATGAAACTCAGGTTGTTTCCGCCGCTGACGAACACGCCGCCGACCAGAAGCGAGGAATCCCGCATGGTGAAGTTTGACGCGTCGAGGATCGACAACGAAGACTCAAGCTGCAGGTTTTGCAGCAGCACGCCGGTGGCGCCGTCGACGGCAACGGGGCCATGGATTGAAACTCCTGGTGCACCAAGGATCTGGACGCCGGAGTCCGCGGCGAGCACCGTGAACCCGACGGGCTGATCGCCGACGATCACGATCCTGTCGCCGGGATTCAGATCAGTCGTTGCCAGAATGTTGGCGACCGTGTTGGTTGAATCGGCCAGAAAGACGTTGGTTGCCGAGGTGCCTTGGCCGACCAATCCGATCGCCCCGACACCGTCATGTTGTCGCGCCCATGTCAACCAGAGTCGCCCCGACGAGTCGACCGACGACACGATCGTGTCAATGTCATCTTGCCCGCGGACGATGCCCGCACCGCTCGCATCGCCGCCAATTGCCGCTTGGAATTGCAGCCCCGACCATTGAAGCGAAAACACTTTGCCAGGATCAATCGCATCGCGGTGGTCGATCCAGCTGAGATACAATCGCCCGGCGTTGGACGAGAGTACGGGATCGTGTACCCTGCCGGTGGATTGGCGGATCGGCCCCGAAACACCTCGTTCGGCCGCCGATCCGGTTCCCGCATCAGTCCACGTCGTCCCTGTCCGGCGAAGGACATAAACTTCCGAGCCGAATGAGTCGGACGAAAGCGAATCGGTCCAGGCCGCAAACAGTTCGCCTTGGTGATAGGCGACGGACACTTCGGACGCCGATTCCGCCGCATCGCTGATTCCGGTGACCGGTGATGCGGACAAGTCCGTCCAACTGACTCCTCCGAACTCTTTCACATGGACGTTGGAGACCGTGCCGTCGGTCTTGGTGAATCCGATGGCGATTTTCGAACCGTCCACATCGACGGAATAGTCCAGCACGTTTTGTGTCAGGCAAACACCAAAACCGTTGGACGATCCGTCCAGCCCGACCCACTGGTTGGCGACGCCATCAAATCGAAACGCGGCCAGATCGCGTGTGCCGGTCAGTTCGTCGATCCAAAAGACGACGATGCCGGCGGTCGTTGAAACGATCTGAGGCTGGGACGCCCGCCCGCTTTCACTGGCACGGCTGGACTGCCCCGCCCCGGCCAGCGATTGCCAGTGGCCGTCAACAGGATTCCAGACCGCCACATGGATGTTCGACTGCGTCCCGGATCGTTCTGTCCAGGCAACGACCGGTCGGCCACTGGCATCGACCGTGATCGAAGGTGCCCGCGAAGACGATCCGCTGTTGGAGATGCCGCCGTAACCGGCGGACCGGTCCAACTCGGTCCAGCCGCTGGCGGAGTCATGGCGTGCGACGTAAATCTGGTAGGTTCCCGATCGGTCGTCCGCCCATGCGACGTAGCGCGCGTCACCAACAATGGCGATGGAGGGTTCGGTCGCCAACGCGACACGCCCGCTGATCCCGTCGGAACCGTTGGATCCGCCGACGCCATGCCATCGTCCGGCTTCATCGTCGCCGGTTGGCAATGTTGACGCTTGCGATTGTGGCAAATCCTGCGACTGGACCGCGGGGGCGGGGGTGGGACTGGGAGGGATGAAATCATTCGGGACGGCGGACTCACCCGAACCGAAATCGACGACGTCGCTCGCCCCGGCGCCCGGGTTGATCGCATCATCATCGCCTTCGCCGAACAGCAAGTCGTTCCCGCCGCCGCCGAACAGTTGGTCTCGTCCGGGATTGCCCATGGTGACCAGCACGGTCGTGCCGACGCTGCCGATGCCAAAGTCACCGTACAGATAATCGACCGCGTCGTCGTCATCACTGCCCACCGCGGTGTGTCCGTAGATCACATCGTGGTCCGCTTCGCCGAGCAACGTGTCGCTTCCCTGTCCGCCTTCGATCAGGTCGTCGCCCGATCCGCCATGAATCACGTCGTCGTCATCGCCGCCGGCCAACGAATCGTTTCCGCCGAATCCGTAGATCACATCTTTACCGGGTCCCCCGTCGGCGATGTCGGCACCGTCGTCGCTGCCGCGGATCACATCGTTGCCTGCACCGCCCGACAGTTGATCGCCGACGCCACCGCCGCCGATCAATTCATCATCTCCGGCGTCGCCGGAGATCACGTCCGTTCCGGTGCCGCCGTCCAACAGGTCGTCCCCGTCTCCGCCGTACAGGCCGTCGTTGCCGCCGCGGCCAAATAGTTTGTCATCGCCACTGTGACCGATCAGGATGTCGTCGCCGAACACGGATCCGTACAGCACGTCGTTGCCCTCATCACCGTGGCCGACGTCGTGGGTCCCGCTGCCGAGATCGATCAGGTCATCACCCCATCCGCCCTGGACAAAGTCGCCACCGGCTCCGGAACGAATCGTGTCGTTTCCGACGCCACCGAGGACATGATCGGCGCCGCCGAGCGCATCGATCGTGTCCGCCCCGGAGCCGCCGTCGATGAAGTCACCGAAGTAGGTCGCATCGCTGAAGTCGGGATCTGATTCACCACCTTCATCCGAACCGGTGATAAAGTCGTCGCCTGCGTCTCCGCGAATCACATTTCCGATTCCCGATCCGGCGATCAGACGGTCATCTCCCGAACCGCCTTGGAGGGTGTCGACCCCCGATCCACCCTCGATGGTGTCATTACCATCGTCGCCCAATAAATGATCGTTGCCTTGTTCTCCAAAAATTCGGTCGTCATCCTCACCGCCGGCGATCACATCGTCGCCCTCACCTCCGCGGAGTTCGTCCCTGCCCGTTCCTCCTTGAATCGAGTCGGCTGCCAAACCGCCTTGGACCCGATCATCCCCCGCGCCGCCAAAAATCGTGTCGGCCCCTTCACCGCCTTCGATTTCGTCGTTACCGTCGCCGCCGTCGATCGAGTCGGCGTCTTCACCACCAAACAATGCGTCATGACCGTCATCGCCGTTGATGACGTCGGCCCCCGCACCACCGATCAGGCTGTCGTTTCCGTGGCCACCAAAGATCGTATCCGGTCCTCCCTGCCCGAGAATCGTATCCTCGTGGTCGTCTCCATAGAGCGAATCGGCGGCTTCGTCGTCGGCGGTACCGCTGTTGCTGTGCCCATAGATCAAATCCTTGTCCGGACCACCGCGAATGTGATCGGGTCCGCCATTTCCGATCAGCAGATCGTCACCGTATCCGCCGAGCAACGAATCGCTGGCGAGATCATCGCCGGCCCCGCTGGCGGAATGTCCATAGACAAAGTCGTTCTGTGATCCGCCATCCAGGGTGTCGCTTCCGGTGCCCCCTTCGATCCGATCGATGCCTTGTTCGCCAAAGATTTCATCGTCGCCGTTTTGGCCGTACAGGAAATCGTTGTCGCCGCCGCCGCGGATGATATCGGGACCGCCGCCACCGTAGATGGTGTCCGCACCGAAGCTGCCGTTAAGACGGTCGCGTAAATTGTCATCCCCGGTGCCATCGATCGTATGACCATAGATGGTGTCGTTGCCCGATTGTCCGTCCACGAGGTCCGATCCGCTGCCACCTTCGATCGTATCGTTGTCGGGCCCCCCATAGAGCTCGTCGTTGCCACTTTCGCCACGCAGCGTGTCTTCGCCGAATCCACCTGACAACGTATCCATTCCCGGCCCGCCATACAGAACATCGTCTTGATTACCGCCGTCGACCGCATCATTACCGGCATCCCCATACAAGACGTCTTGTCCATCGCGTCCAAACAGTCGGTCGGTTCCGTCGCCGCCATGCAACGTGTCGGCGTCGTCGCCACCGTCCAGGAAATCGTCGCCGTCTTGGCCATGGAGTTCGTCATCGCCTCGTTGTCCATACAACACGTCGCCTGATAAATCTCCGGGCGAGTTGGTGCGATTGTTGCCGTACAAAACATCGTCATCATCTCCGCCGCGCAACAGGTCCGCGCCTGAGTCTCCTTCGAGTAAATCGACTCCGTCACCGCCGTCGAGCGTATCGTCGCCGGTCCCTCCGGACAGTCCGTCATTGCCACGGTTGCCGAACAGTTGATCGTGGCCCTCGTCGCCGGACAAGAAATCGTTGCCGAAGCCGCCGTCGAGAAAGTCGTTGCCTGTTCCACCGTGAAGCGAGTCGGGGGCGGAGTCATCGGACGTCCCCGGAGAGGCCGGATCGAGGTGTCCATACAACAGATCGGACCCGCTACCGCCTTGCAACACGTCGGTGCCGGTTCCGCCCACGAGCAGGTCATTGCCGGAATCACCATCGATTCGGTCATTGCCGCTGCCACCGTACAGGCTGTCCCAGCCCGTACCGCCGTACAGCGTGTCGGCGCCTTCTCCGCCGCGGACTTCGTCTGGATCGCCACCGCCGTCCATTTGATCGGCACCCAAACCGCCGACCAACGTGTCGCGTCCCGAACCGCCATTGATCGCATCGTTGAGCATGCCGCCGACCAAGAAATCGTTGCCGGCACCGCCGTAAAAATCGACTGCGATATTGAAGTCGTCGGCCGCGACGATCGTATCATCGCCTTGACCGCCGTCGGCGACGACCTTGGTAATCGTCTTGCCGGGTTGACCGTAGACTTGAACGAAGGGACCGAAAGTCACCCTCACGACGCCAGGCGTTCCGGTGTTTTCGACAGAAAACGTCTCATTGCCATCGGTCGTGTTGACCGTCTGCCGGAACCCCGCCCGCGGCCCCATATTCAACAATAACGTCAATTCGTCGGGTCCGCTTCCCGGCACGAGCGTCGCCAGCGTCGGCGGATTCACCCCGCAATCGGCCAATGCCACGTGCGCAAGATCATCGCCGGATTGATTGGCATTGATCAGGTCGATCAATCGATTGGTATCATTGGTCAAATTCGCCACGAAGTTGTGTGCGCTGTTGGAATGATACAAATTGATGCGGGCCAGATTCTTTTCATCGGAACCTGCCTTCCCGGCGCGGTAGAACGCTTCGATGACACCATCGATCTGTCCGTAGAAGTCGAATTTGCAGTGCATCCCGACCTGGGTCAGAATTGCCGACGCATCGAGCGCGCCGTCAGAACCGGTAGCGGTCAACTGATCGATGTTGTCACGATACTGCGCCGTTTGTTCCCACTCCGTCGCGCGGATTTTGCCGTCGCCGTCGGCATCTTTCGGCTTCAATGTGACGTTGACGTCGATGCCGCCGCGCAGCCCCGCGCGGCCGACTGCGATGCGTTGCTCGTCCACCCATTCCACGACTTTTGCGACGGAATCGCAAATCCCGGCGATCACCTTGTTGCATTTTTCGGTGACTTTCTTGACCGCTTCCAGGTAGGGCAAGCTGATCTCAAAAGTCGCCAAGTCGACTGTGATTTCGCCACCAAGCTCGATCAACGAATCATTGGCATAGACAAACGGGCCATCGATGTTGTCATATCCCAGATGAATGTTCGCCCTGACCCGGACTTCACCGCTGAGCCGGTTGCTGAACCCCGGCAGGAAGTCCCAGATCGTCACGCCAAAGCCACGGTTGATCGTGTGACGCAGATTCAACTCAGGCATCTGGAAATCGACGATCGTGACGGGCCGGCCGATCAACAGATCCGAAAAGCCACGTGCGTTTCGCAGCAAGTCGATTTGAAGGTCCCCACCGCCGTTGACTTTCAACTCGTTGATTTTAAAGGCGTACTCGCCCGACTGAGTATCAAAATCGGTGATCACGTTGGGGTTGTTGTCGTCATACAAGACGACGTCGATCCAGTCACGACGGTTGGTCGGCGACTCGGGTTGCAGCGGATCATAGTCATTCATCAACAATTGGAATCCGCCGATATCGATGAACCCGGCGCCCGGTTGCGACGGGTTCATGTCGGCGATGATGTCGATGACCTTGAAGAACTGGTCCATGTCTTCGAACGATTCGATATCGCCGGTGACGGATTCAACCATGTCCAAGATGGTCGTCGATCCGAAGACTCGACGCAGAGTCCAATGGGCATCCGATGACACGACCGGCTTGCGCAGCGATTCCACCGGGTCACGCAGCAACGTCGTCTGGGCTTTAAGTTCATCGATGACCGGTTTGGCGAATTGCCGAATGGCTTCACCGACGTTTAGTTCTAGCCCGACGAACTCCACCGATTGTTGGGCCAGTGAGATGCTGTCGGCCAACTCCTTCGGCGTGAACGCTCGCGGAACGTCAAAGTCGATGGGCCATTGGGTTTCGATGCCGAAACGCATCAGCGGTTCGTTGTGTCGCACCACCAGCTTTGCGTCGCTGAGCAACACGTCGCCCTGGAAACCATTGTCGACGCTCAGTTCATAGACCAGTTTGCGCGCCCCCGCGGGAACATCGACCAATCCACGCAACTGCACCCCCGCAGAATCCCATGCTGGCACGCCCACGATCGAAAACTGTTGCCCGACGATGTTCAACGACTGGCCCGAACCGACGGGTTGATTTGCAGCGTCCAAGAACCGAACGCGCAACACGCCGGTGTTGAATGTCGGCTGCTCGGTGGTTCGCACGCTGCCATCGAAAATGACGCGGAGTGTTCCACTGTCGAGTGTTGCCGGTGTGTACCCGGCACGCTCGACGAGATCCAACGTGCGGCTGACCGGACCGGGCGTGTCGGTCTCGATCGCCAAGTCGTCCAACGACAGATAATTAAATCCATCCTGCGAGTCACCTTCGACGACGACATCAAAGAACGCATCGCCCTTGACCTGCGATCGTTTGACCGGCGCCCTTTGGGGATCCGCCTTGATGTCGTCAACGGTCAACCCCTTATCGAGCTCGCTCTCATAAATGATGTCATCGCCTTTCCCGAGATCGAAGACAATCTTCTCTTGAATCCGAGTGCCACCGAACCAAGCGGCATAGCTGCCTGACGAGTTGGTGAAGTCATCAATTTCAATGACATACGTGCCGGCAACCGACGCGATCGCGTCCCGGCCGGCAAAGATCACCGGATCGCCTGGATTCGGCGACGACGAAAAAGTATCCAGAAACGGGGTACTGACATCCAACACAACCGAGCCGCCCCCCGGCTTGGTGACTTTGACACGGGGCCGCAACGTGGCACTGGGCATGACGACGACTTGAATCGGATCGCCGACATTTAAATCGACCGAGTAGCTGTGCCGATCTCCCTCGGCGAACGTCCGCGCATGGGTCAGGATCAGACTGTCGTCGCGGACGTAGGTTTCGATGCTGCCCTGGTTTCCTCTGACCGGTTCGAGCTGATTGAATTGCGGCACCGCTCCGACCAGGCTGAGATTCAATTCATCCAGCTCCTCCAGTCCGATCACGGGCTCATTGAGCACAAAGTCGTAACCGAAATTCATCGCCACGGTCCCGTCACCGACCAGGATCGCGTCGACATCGGTCGAAAGCCCAGGGATTCCGCTTGCGAGGGGTTGAATCCGGGTGATTCCCGGCAGCCCCGAAGTGATCTGCCCCGTCCAGAGAATGTCTTCCGGAGGAGCGGCGACCGGCGGAGGCACTGGTGCCGGCGGTGGTCCAAGATTGAAGGTTTGAAACACGGCCTGAACGTCCGTAAAACTTGTCCGGCCGGCGGCAAACTCCGACTCCAGTGCCGTTGCGATTTCGTTTCCTAAATCCGACAAGAATGTCGAATCCGAAAGCGACTGTCCGATAATCGGCTGATTGACATCACCCACCGACGCGTTGAACGTCGTCTGCAACAAATCGAAGACGCGTCGTACGAATCCCGGCATCGCACGCTGGTCGGCAAACGCATCGAACTGATCGACAATGTCGGCCAAGTCGGGGGTTGCGACCGAAAAGTCCATCGCTGACAAATCGGGGACGTCAATTCGCAATGCCGGACTCAAAGCGACCGAGGTTGTCGGATGAGTCAAAGGCAATGTCAGGGTCGACCGGCCTTGCACCGTTGCTTGCACTGCGCCACCGTCATTGATCGCCGAAGCGACGTAACGGCCACCGGCGATCACTGGCAGTGACAATTGATAACGGGCCGGTGCACCATTTCCATCGTCCAGCACGATCGAACCGCCCGAGACGGCCATGGACAGCGGCCCGGAATTGACTGTCGTGTTGAAATTGTTCTGATCGATTTGCACTGCCAGATCGACATTGCTCGTGTCGCTGACATAAAGCACTGGCTCCAGTCCCGGTGTCAACTGGAACCCGAAGTCCAAATGCACGTCACCGCCGCCGACCGTTTGGACGCTGCGTCGGTTAGACTCGTAGAGCGATCGTGAACGCGACCACTCGGGAATGCCACCGACCGTGGCATTGGACAACGCGGTCAGATCGATGTCGATCGAGGTCAACTGTTGTTTGGGATTCAGCTCCCAATCCAACCCGACGTTCAAGCTGCCATCGGTTGCGACCTGAAGTGTGACTTGCGAATCGGCCAATTCGAATGCGGATTCGATCGCAGATTCCAGCTGCTGCAAACTCGCGACCTGGGCCTGGGAAAATGTCGCTGATTTCCCCTCGTAGTCAGAAACCAGTTCCACCGCTTTGGCAGTCGTTTGCGGCGAGTACAACAACGGTTGGTTTACAGCTTGCGCAGAAAGAAACACGCCCAACACGCGGCCGATGTCTGTAAATCCGGCTACCACGTCGGCAAAGTCAAGCGTTAACAGCGGTTCCAATGCGCCCAAGTCTTGGCCCGACAACGCGATGACTCGATTTCCGAACAAGTCGTCGATCGACACATCTAACTGCGGCGAGCCGGTCAGCGTGAGCAGGTTGCCGGCCGGGGTGATGGGAAGACTGACGAACGCATTTCCGGTGCGCTCAATCTGAAACGTTGTGTCAGGCTTATTCCATTCGGCCAGCAGATCGTCCAGTGGAAGCGGTTGGTTGGCCGGCGACGCGATCAGCAGTGAATACGTATTGGAAACGCTGCCGTTGGAAATTCCAACATCGACGAATCCGTAGCGAGCATCGGCAGCAAAGACGTTGCTGGTGCCAGACACACCGACGTCGACAACCAGATTATCGAGCAACACTCGACCGTCGAGGGCATCGACGCCGCCACCGAGCGCGATCGGTCCGAGCGAAGCTAACTCAACGGCCAATCCCAGTTCCAGTACCGCCGGATCCCCAACCGTCGATGTCAGCACCAGACTGGGTGTTTCCACGTCGTCGGTCGTGAAAAATGTTAACGCGTCCTCGATCCGATCAACCCCGACATTACCGAGTCCTGATGCCGTCAATGCATCACGAATGTCGTCGAGCAACATGTCGGTCGACTGATTGTCGGCCGTGGATGCCGAGTTGACAGTGACCGCGACCGTTGGTTCACCGTGCACACTGAGGTTGAAGTGAGCATCGCCGGTCAATTGACCTGACGCGTTGAGCGATTGGACACCCGACACACTGGCAACCGTCGATTCAACTGGCCGCGCCAGCCCCAGTTCCGTAACCGCCGTGTCCAGTGGATCCGCGATCACGATCAACGCGCCCACGGAATCCGATTCAGGCGCTGTCATACGTAACCGTCCTTGGTCCAAGGTTACTTGAACGTCAGACAAGCCCGCAGCGCTGAGCGCGGTGAGGAAGTCATCGACCAAATCGGCGGGCCCGGTGTTATTGGTGTCGCGCGACACCAATACCGAGACGGGGGATTGTTCATTGATTGCCAATGCGAAACTGGCATCGGAGGATAATTGACCGTCGGCGGGCAAATCGACTTCGCCACGGAAAGTCGCCTGAAACGGTGAAAGGTCGATTTCAACGTCAAATCGAAGCTCGTTGTTGCTCGCCACCAACGAAATCGAATTCGTTTGATTGAGTAGTGTGAGCGGTGCCAGATCAACGTCGAACACTGCTGCCGCGGCCGACGCGTCGAATTGCACCCCGTTCAGCGGAAGGTGGAACGACAGACGGTTAGAAGCCGTGTCGTAGCGGGGATCGATCTCGGCGATCGGACGTCCGGTCGCAACGACAAGCTGCTCGGCCAGTTCCTGAACCGTTGCAAAGGTCGGGGCATCGCTATCATCGACCAATGGGCTGACGAGCTGCGTCGTCACAAGATCGCCAAAGTCAACCAGATCCCCAAAGGTCGTGTTCTGGACAAGTGGCAACTGGACCTGCAATGCGGATGTTTCGGCGAAGGCATCAAACCAGCGGGACAGTTCCTTAAAAAGGCTGACGGTTTGCCCCGCGTCAATCCGTCGAAAACTACGAAACTCCTCCAGCCCATCGCCGGCGTAGGTGATGGTCGGATCGACCCCTTCGTAAACGTCGTCGGAAACCGTGACGACCAGTGGCTTGCCGATGTCGAATCGGTTCGTCGCGTCACTGGCAAATTCAGAAACCAAAGGCAAGCGTGCTTCAAACGTCGACGCAAGGGTCGTTGTCGTAACGAACTCGGAAAGCGTCATTCCCCGAAGCTGGGCCGATGTGATTCGCGGTGACGATCCCTGATCGGGATCCGACAGTTCGGCCTTCACCTGGACGTCAACGTCCATCGCGCCGGACGACGTGTTCATCGACAAAAAACCGACGTCGGCATCCAGGATCAGATCACCAGCGTTGACCGAACTGGAGAACACCATTTCGGTCGGCTCGATAAAGAAACTGTCGATGGAGTCAATTTCGGGATCAAGATCCAATCCGAATCGGAGCCGAAGATCGACTCCACTTTCAACCGAAACGGTGACCTCCTGCGAGGCATCGATCCGCAACACCGACTCATCTTGCAATCGCGATAGATCGATCTGCTGTGTCGCTGTACGGATCTCATTGATATCCACTTCAAACAACAACTGATTCGAAGTGGAGAGGTCGGTCGCATTCAAAAGGGCTGCCAGCGCGGTGCTGTCGCCGACACCGCCTGCCAAGGAGGCAAAGTAAGACGAGACCGGGTCGACAAGTCTGGACTCCAGAATCGATCCGATCGGAAGATGATCGCCTACTGTCACACTCGCCTGGACCGCATCGGGGCGAATCACTGAGATAGGCAGGTCCAACTCGCCAAAGGAACGCAACGATTCGGACCATTGCGATAGATTCTCGAGCCCATCAACGAGCCGCTGTTGCGATGGTTGCGGCATCGCTACCGCGGTGAGCAGTCTGCGCTGCTCAAGACACTCCAGTTGCAAGCGTCGTCGGCGTTTTTCGGTGGCCCTAAGGCGACGTTGCGTAGCGAACCTTTCTCGCGAAACGGAAATGGATGACCGCACCACTAAAAACTCACGTGTCGAATAAAACCAAGATCAAATCGTGAACATCACCTCCATCACGGGAAAGAAGACGGGAGCAAGCATGCGAAGAAGGCTTGAGCACTTGCGTGCGACCAGTTTTGGCGCACATCAACCTCAGCACGCGGTGGCAGCCGCACCGGCTCTGCAGGGCCCGGCATGCCCCCTCTTCAGCACCGTAGAGAGGCAAGTGCAGATTCTAGTGACGCGAGCGATAAAGCACTGTACTTTTGTTGCAAAATCGGGAAAAACTTTCCCGCCGTTGCTCGCAGCGCAACGGGCAGCACCGCCTATCTCGAACGAGCCTTCGAGTGCTGTCGCGCGGTCATTGGAGAGTTCCCGTTCAGAGCCTACTGGGCGTTCTGTCTGGGTTACAAACACCAACTGGACCGGGCTCGAATATCGAGCATCGGGGCGCTGCGGTGCAGCGCCCCGATGCGGGCGGATTTCGGCGTGGAGCTACCACCGAAGACGGTTGACCCAGAAACCGTCGTCAGTCGCTTTGAACGCTCCGTCACCCAGAAAACCTGGGGACAGGAAACGATTCCCGCAAAACGTTTGCCTACGTTCGAAATCCGCCTTTGTGTGCGGTGTTTGTCGCTATCTCGGCCCGGACCGGTCACGTCAGCGGCCATCCGATCCAAGCCATAAACGCCGAAATAGCCGCCGACAAGCAGCCCTGTCAATGGCGATCTGACCGCCAGGGGCGAAACGGGCGACCGCGACCGAATCGATTCCGCCGATTTTCCTACCTCCAAAATCTTCCTATCTCCTCCGCCCCGCCACACTTTCCGGTCACATCGGAGGCGGGGTGTACGACGTCCTTTCGAGGTCGTCGCGCTGAGCCCCACGGTCGACGGCCCGGAAGGGCCATCGTATTTGCGGAAGTACGTCGCCCTCAGCTGGACGGTCCCAAGAGGGCGATTCGACGCGTTCCCCGGCGAATGCTCTTGTATTCATCGGTTCGCGATGCTTACAAGCCAATTGGAGCCATTCGATCTCCCAATACTTTTTTGGTCCCACCCTTTCGCTGCGGGCGGATGATGTCTTTTTTTCAGATCACTTCGCGAACACAATCGGCGTCCCCCAGACCGGTGCTGCGTCTGCTTTCGGCCGCCCTGCTGATCAGCGTCTCCATCCAATCGCCCAGCACGCTGCACGGGCAAGTCCCCGCGCTGCCGGTCGATCTGGCCCCGTTGCCCGATGATCCGGCCACGGTCATGGCCGTCGTCGGTCAATCGCCGATCCTGTGGGGTGACATCCAGCCCAAAGTGGACGGGCGAATCAATCAGGTGCTCGAAGAGAAAAACCTCCAACTGCCTCCGGAACAACTCGCCCCGGCCCGCATGAACCTGGCCCGCGGCGCGCTGACCCAAGCGATCCAGACCAAGATGATGAGCG
Source organism: Stieleria maiorica (assembly GCF_008035925.1). NCBI lineage: Bacteria > Pseudomonadati > Planctomycetota > Planctomycetia > Pirellulales > Pirellulaceae > Stieleria > Stieleria maiorica. The sequence continues at coordinate 8,475,493 of NZ_CP036264.1, read as the reverse complement.
AGTCGTTTTTGCTGGAACAGGTCGGAACCCAAGCCGCCGAAAAACGCCGCGAAGTCAGCGAGATGATGACCAGCCGGGCGCGACAGATGTTCTTCGAAAACGAGCTTCAAGGGCTGAAAGAAAAGTATGGCACCGAAGACCTGACCGAACTGGACGCCAAGCTGCGGGAAACGGGAACATCATTGCGAGCGCGGCAGCGTGAGTTCACCGACATGATGCTCGGCCACATGTACATGCGCAGCAAGATTGAAAAAGACCCGCCGGTCACGATCGCCGAAATCAATGCCGCCTACCAACATGACCTGGACTCCTATCGCCACAAAGCCAAAGCGCGTTGGGAACAACTCTCGGTGCTGTTTGCCAACCATCCGTCGCGGGAAGCAGCGAGGGCATTGATCGGCGAAATGGGACGCGAGGTCTGGTACAACGAAGGCTGGAAGGAAACCGCACGTCAAAAGAGCGAAGAACCGTTTGCGGCCGATGGCGGACAACATGACTGGACGTCCGAAGGGTCGCTGGCGTCCAAGCCGATCGAACAGCAGCTGTTTTCGATTCCGCTAGACAAGATGAGCGAGATCATCGAGGACGATCAGGGGCTGCACATCATTCGTGTCTTGGAACGCAAGGAAGCCGGAGTGACGCCGCTGGCCGAAGTGCAAGACGACATCCGCGAGAAGATCAAACAAGAAAAGATCGCCGCCTCCCAAGCCAAGATGATGCGTGAGATGCAAAAACAGGTTCCGGTCTGGTCGATGTATCCCGAGGACATGCCCGGTGCCAAGCCGCTACGTCCGACCAGCATCGCGACCGGGCCGACCAACGATGCGGATTACCGATAAGGCCGTTCGCGCTCTGCCAACTTGTTCCCAGGCTCCTGCCTGGGAACACACTGTCACGGAGGCTCCCGCCTCTTGACGACTATCGGCACGTGGCGGGAGCCACGCCGACCTCGCGTTCCAAGGCGGAGCCTTGGAACGAGTTCCACTCCAACCCATCCATGGCAAGCAGGATGCTGACCCCACGATTACCGAACGTCGCTTCCGTCCTGATGGTGCTGGGCACGTTGCTGGTGACTCAGGGTTGCGGACAGCTCGCTTATCGATTGGACCGTCGCGCGCCCGAACAGTTCATTCCTAACCCGTTGGAACTGCCACCACTGGAAGACCAATTCGTTTGGTCTCAAGTCGTCGACACGGTGGACGACTACTTCCGCATCTCGCGTGAACAACCGGTGCAAAACTCCAGCAACTATCTGTTGGATGGGCGTCTGGAAACCTCGTATCGCGTCGGCGCGTCGGTGTTGGAACCGTGGCGCAAGGACAGCACGGCGGGATTCGAGGCGTTGCAAAGCACGCTGCAATCGATCCGCCGCAAGGCGACCGTCATCGTCCGACCGCGCGGCGCCGCCTACACCGTCGAAGTCATCGTGCAAAAGGATCTCGAAGACACCGACCGGACACAGTATGCCACCGAGACCACCGCCACCCGGCGTCACGACGGGACGGTAATACGCCAGGTCAGCGGGGCGGGCGATTCCCCTCAGACACTGGGTTGGATTTCGCTGGGCCGCGACACTTCACTGGAACAACGGATTTTGAGGGACATTTTCCAGCGCGTGACCGAACAGGACGCTCGACGTTCCCACCTATAGCTTTTCTCGGAAACTAATCTTCCGCGTCCTCGCCGCCGATACCAACGCTGCAAAGGTGGCCGGTCGACGGAAGGTGTGGACTGGCTGCCGGGGCATTCGTCTCCCCACATCCGTCCACCACCCAGTGAATTTGCCTACATGATCGGGTTTTCTTCGCAAACCATTTCTTTCGACAAATTTTGCCGACACGTCGAAGCCTACCTGTGTCGGATCGGTCAATTGGAACCGGGGCAATTCCCGATGACGCGTCGACAGGTCTTACGTGGCGGAGAATCGTGTGGGTTGTATTTTTGCGTGCACGGGCCGCGGAGTGTGAAATTGACCGCCGTTTACGACCACCGCAAGAAAACGACCATCTACTACGGCACCGACGGTGTTCGCCGTAGCCAGGAATCGATCAGCGTGAAGCTGCCTTCTCCTCAGCCGCACTCGGCTTGAGATAGCGGGCGGAGAGCGCAAACGGATCGCTGAAACATTCCGGCGGCTGTGCCCGCGATCCGGCGACCAAGCCGGCCGCGACCAGCCCCACGCCGACGGCATCGGAGTTTTCACAGACGGACACCCGATCGGCCGCCGAATCGGCATGAATGGAACGATCCCCCGCGATCACCCGATCGGACAACTCGAGCGTTTCGGCGACGCGGCGATCCCAGTCGCCTCGCGCGAGTACCTGGGCACGGTCGTCGCAGCGGTGGATCAAATTGTCGCGGGTCAGTTCCTCGCGTGAGAATTCGGCGGCAAAAACTTGGCGGCGGTAGGCGTTCAGGCCCACCAGAACGTGCTCGGCGGGCTGCTCGTGCAGGGTCACCGCCGCGATCGCCGCGAGTGAACCGACCGGAATCACGGGGATTTCCAAGGCATAGGCCAGCGTTTTCGCCGTTGTGATCGCGATTCGCAGCCCCGTGAACGATCCCGGACCGACCGCCACCGCGATCGCGGCCGGCTGCAGCTCACGCTGGTCGCACCAGCGGAGTGCGGCATCCAATTGGCCCGCGATGTCGGCGGCGGTCCGACGCTGCCGGCCGAATCGCCGATCCCGCAGCACGTTTTTGCCATCCAAAACCGCGATCGAGCCGTTTGTTCCGGTGGTTTCCAGGGCGAGCTGAATCATCGAGGGTTGTAAGGAAACTAGAAATAATGCGGTGTCCGACGCGCCGAATCGCGTCTGTGCCGTGGGATTGTCGCGAATTTTTGGTTACCTTTACAATTCGCTGACCGATGGATTCGTTTGTCGAATCCCATTTGCATCCTCAGCCCTTTTTCCCCCGCCAGGACCAAACAAAGTGAAGCGAGCCCTGATCAGCGACATTCACGGCAACCTTGAAGCGCTGCTCGCGGTTCTGGCCGATATCGGTACCCAATCGGTAGACGAAATTTACTGCCTGGGCGACATCATTGGCTATGGGCCCAATCCCTGTGAATGCCTGGACCAGGTGATGCAACACTGCAAGGTCACCATCTTGGGCAACCACGATCAAGCCGCTTTGTTCGATCCCGACGGATTCAACCCGATGGCGTTGCAGGCGATCTACTGGACCCGCGACCAATTGGACAACGGCCCCGGCAACGCCTCCCAGGTCAACGGTCGCTGGGATTTCCTGGGCGAGCTGCCCCGCTACTACGACGAGGATCAATACAAGTTCGTCCACGGCTCCCCCCGTGACCCGACCAACGAATACGTTTTCCCCGAATACATCTTCGATCAGCGGAAAATGGAAATCCTGTTCGGCAAGGTCAAGCAATACTGCTTCATGGGACACACGCACCTGCCGGGCATCTTCACGACCAACTGCGAATTCATCCAGCCCGATGAGTGCGACTACCAATACCGGCTGACCAGCGAAAAAGCGATGGTCAACGTCGGCAGCGTCGGCCAACCGCGCGACGAAGACAACCGCGCGTGCTACGTCATCCTGGACAAAGACGCCCCCGGCGGGCCGTTGGTGACCTACCGCCGAGTCGAGTACGACATTGAAGCGACCGCCAACAAGATTTACGCCCAACCCGACTTGTCCGACCAACTCGGCGACCGAATCAAACACGGACGTTAAGTGACCCGAACTGCGATCCTAAGCGATATCCACGGCAACCTGACCGCGCTGCGCGCCGTGCTGGAACATGTCCAAACCCAACAAGTCGACCGCATCGTTTGTCTGGGCGACGTCGTCGGCTACGGCCCCCAGCCCTGCGAATGCCTGGACGTGGTGATGGAGTTCGCGTTCTGCGTGCTCGGCAACCACGACAGCAGCGCGCTGTTTGACCCCGAAGGCTTCAACGCGGCAGCCGAACAAGCGATCTTTTGGACCCGCAGCAAGCTGGAGAACCACGCCGGTGAGTCCGCCGAGGACTCCGGACATGCCAACGCCTCGCGGCGACGGTTGGATTTTCTGTGTGCCCTGCCACGCACCATCCGCGAAGAAAACATCCTGTTCGTGCACGGTTCCCCACGCGGACCGACCAACGAATATGTCATGCCCGAAGACATCCAGAACAGCAAGAAGATGGAAAAGCTGTTCTCGCTGGTCCCGCACCTGTGTTTCCAAGGCCACACCCACGTGCCAGGGATCTTCACCACCGACCTGCAGTTTCTCCGTCCCAATGACGTCGCCGAAGGCTATGACGTCAGTGATCCGTCGGCGCGGCTGATGATCAACGTCGGCAGCGTCGGACAACCACGTGATCTGGATCCGCGCAGCTGTTACGTGATCTACGACCAGCAACAGGTCTTCTTTCACCGCGTCGAATACGACATCGAAGACACGATCGCGAAGATCGAAGCCGAGACGGAACTCGATAATTTTCTCGGCTACCGACTCCGCGACGGCCGCTAGGGCTGTCTTTATGAGCCGACGGCGCTAGCCGCGGGCCTTGGATTGCCGTTCGCGACCTGTAAGGCCCGAGGCAAGCGCCGACGGCTCAGTTTGTGATCGAAAGAGAATGATGAGAGGCACCACTCATTCGATTCAGCTAATCTTCCTACCTCCAAAATCTTCCTACCTCCCCACCCCGCCACGACCTGGCGACACTCCCAATGAGCCGCGGGGAAACGAGTGCAAAATCATGGCCGAAAAACCACAAAAGCGACAATGAACCGCATTAACTGACATTTTCGCGGGTAGAACCACCCCAAAAAGGAATACATTGAAGGCTACCCTGCCATTCTTTTCGATTCCTTTTCAGGAGGTTTTTATGAAACGGCATGCGAAATCGGGCTTCACGCTTGTGGAGCTGTTGGTTGTCATCGCCATTATCGGCATTCTGGTCGGGCTGCTGCTGCCGGCAGTCCAAGCGGCTCGCGAGGCGGCGCGACGGATGAGCTGCAGTAACAATTTTCGGCAAATCGGGATCGCCGTGCACAACTACCACGCGGCCTACAAAGAGCTGCCGATGCACGGGGTGGGAACGACCAGCCCCGGCGGCGCCGCCCCCCCATTCGGCCAAACGGGACCGAACCATGACTGGTGGCGAAACTACTCCCACTCCAACTCGTGGCGGCTGAGCGCCCTGGTCGGGCTGACCCCGTTCATGGAGCAGCAAGGGATTTGGGACCAAATCTCCAACCCCAACAACAAGGACGCCGTCGACCCGACGGTGGTCTACAATCCGCCCTGGCCGCCGATGGGACCAGTCCCCACTCAGGCCAGGTACATCCCCTGGGTGACGGAAATCCCGACCCTGCGCTGCCCCAGTGACCCGGGCGTCGGCTTGCCGGCCCTGGGACGAACCAACTACGCCGTCAACTTGGGCGATTCCTGCTATTGGTCGATCCGAGGTGGGCGTCAATTCCCCAACCCGGAAGACGGAACGTACCCGGAAACCAACGGCTGGATGCGGCACTCATTAGCGACCGACCGCGGGATGTTTGTCCAGCACAAGCGGGCCAAATTCCGCGACGTGTTGGATGGCTTGTCCAACACGATCGCGATGGCCGAAATCGCGACCGACTTGGGTGACCGCGACAAACGGACGCTGGCTGATCATGAATCGACCCAAGCATGGGCGTTGATTCGGGACAATCCGAAATGGTGCGAAGATCAAGGTTACCTCGATCCCGATCGTCCTCGATTCTGGGAGCCGAACCTGCGGATGATGAACCGCACCAATGGGCGCGGCTTCCGCTGGGCGGATCACCGAGTCGAGATGACCACGATCCACACGATCCTGCCGCCCAACTCGGAAATCTGTGCCCAACGTAATCCCGGCGGGACCTTCCTGGCACCGCCCAGTAGCCGCCACCAAGGCGGTGCGCACATCCTGATGGGCGATGGGGCGGTCGTGTTCATGACCGATTCGGTCGAAGCCGGAAACAGTCGCGCCGGTATGGTTTGGCGAAATGGTACCGGTGGACAAACCCCCGGCAGCATCAGCCCCTACGGCCTTTGGGGTGCCCTGGGCACACGGGCGAGCAATGAAACGATTGAAGAACAGCTCAATCAATAGTCTTCCGCTTGTCCAAAGGATCCACGCAATGAAATCTCGTTTTTCATGGCCCGTTGTTTGTGCGGCCCTGCTGGCGTTGCCCTCGGCCGGATGCGGAGATCCGCAGCCGAGCAATGTGATGGAGAACGTCGACGAGCAAGCGTTTGCCGATTATGAACGCATGATCTCCGAAGACGCGAACGTCCAAAACGATGCGGAGCCGGATCAGCAGCGGCCCGAGTAGTCCGCCGCGGACCGATCGTGTGTTTACCTACAAAGCCCCCCGCGAGTCATCGCGGGGGGCTTTTTCTTTTAGCGCGATGTGGTGCTCGGCGCCACTCGTCGGCAGGGCGCCCAGCTACAATGTGGCCGAGACGACGCTGCGGTAGCGACGCCCGCCAACACCTGGAATGCGTATCGAGTTCTGGCTTCCTGTGACGGGCACACGCACCACAGACGAGGTTACCCTCCATCGCAAAGATCACGCGGAGTGTGTGGCGGGAGCCACTCACGCACCAGCGTTCCCGGGCGGAGCCTGGGAACGAGGCGTGGGGGGATGTCTTAGAATTGCTCTCCCTGTCAGCTCTTTTTCAAACTCCACCATTTTGTTCGACAACACCACCATCATGAATCGAGTCACTCGCCGCGCGATCACCGTCGCACTGCTGTCCGTCTTTGTCATCACAGCCCTTCCCGGATTTCAGGCCCAAGCGAGTGCTGAAGACGCGAAACTTCGGGCGTTGATCATCGACGGTCAAAACAATCACACCGCTTGGCCCCAAACCACGATGATGACGAAGAAATACCTGGAGGATTCAGGCCGCTTCACCGTCGACATCCAGCGGACGCAATTCACTTGGAAAGGCGGCAAACTGCTCGAACAATTCCCGCTCGAGGACGGCAAGCAGTACCAGGACCTGCCCCAACCCAAATCGGATCCGGATTTCAAACCCGACTTCGCCGACTACGACGTCGTGATCAGCAACTTCGGTTGGAACGCGGCGCCCTGGCCCGAAGCGACCCAAAAGGCATTGGAGGGCTTCATCGGAGGTGGCGGCGGTCTGGTCGTGATTCACGCCGCCGACAACTCGTTCGCCGAATGGAACGAGTTCAACAAGATGATCGGCCTGGGCGGCTGGGGCGGCCGAAACGAAGAATCCGGCCCCTACGTCTACCTGAATCTGGACGGCGAAGTCGTCCGCGACACCAGCGCCGGACCGGGCGGGAACCACGGGCCGGCGCACGAGTACCAGGTCGTCGTCCGCACGCCCGATCACCCGATCGTCAAAGGTCTGCCGAGCGCCTGGATGCACACCAAAGACGAACTGTATCAAAAGCTCCGCGGACCGGCGGTCAACATGACCATCCTGGCCACCGCCTACGCCGACCCCCAATACAAAGGGACCGGCCGCCACGAACCCAAGCTAATGACGATCGACTACGGCAAGGGGCGGATCTTCCACACCACGATGGGACACGACGCAGTCTCCTTCAGCGGCGTCGGGTTCATCACCACGTTGGTCCGCGGCTGTGAATGGGCGGCGACGGGCGACGTGACCTTGACCGACGTGCCGGAGGATTTCCCGAGTCCGACGGAAAGTAGCGCGCGGGAGTTTTAGCGGCTCAGGTCCGAGAGGACAGAAAAATGGGGGGCAGAAAAATGGAGTTGGGCTGAATCGAAGGACAAGAAAATGGGTGACAAGAAAATCGAATGCTCGGAAATACTTTCGATCACAAACTGAGCCGCGGGCGCTAGCCTCGGGCCTTACACGTCTCGAAGGGCGATCCAAGGCCCGCGGCTAGCGCCGTCGGCTCATAAAGTACGTGGCATTGGGCGCGAGCCTACGGGCCCATCCGTAGCGGTACTGGTCGTTGCAGGATGCTAAAGCCCGGGGATCCATAGCAGGCGATACTGGCGGCGCAGCGGTTCGGCGGCGCGCCGCTGGTTGGCGGGGTCATAGATTTCGAAACTTTGCTCAGCCACGATTTGGTCTTCCAAAGTGAGCGTCATTCGCCAGGTGCCGAGTTTGTCATGGATCGGTTCCCAAACGGTGTCGCCCAGATAGAAATCCCAGTCATTTGTTTTCACGTAGACCACGTCTTCGAAGGGTGGGCGACGTTTGCCCTTGGCATCTCGAATCCCGGGGTGGTCGATGCAAAAGTGCAGCGGCAGATTCTTGCCGCCGACCACGTTGATCACCAACCCGAATTCGACGTCCACCTCCGCCGGGATCCACGTCGTGCATTCCAGAAACGACGGCAATTCCTTCGACCCGGAATCCCATTTCGAATACCGTCCATAGGTTCGCACACTGACTTCAGGTCTCTGTTTCGTCATCGGTTTTGGTCCTCCGGTCGTTTTGGCGAATCTTCGAAAGTCTTGGCGACCTCCGCCACCGCATCAACCCTATCTTCAAAAATGGGCGACATCGATGATCGATCGCTTGGCACCCTCGCAACGACCTCCCGGAGCCAATTCAGGCACGCAACGTTGGGAATCATTGCTGTTTTGTCACTGGGAAATCGATCCGGCCCAACTGCGGCCCCATCTTCCCGCTGCGATGGAATTGGACACGTACGACGGCCGCGCGTTCGTCGGGATCGTTCCCTTTAAGATGCGCCACATTCGCCCGTCCTGGCTGCCACACCGCTTCGCATTCAACTTTCTGGAAACCAACGTCCGCACCTATGTGGTCCACAACGACCGCCCCGGCGTCTACTTCTTTTCACTTGACGCCAGTTCCCGTTTGGCGGTCATGGCGGCACGGATCGGTTGGTCGCTGCCCTACCATTTCGCTCGGATGTCCAGCGAACAATGTGGCGACGAGCAAATCTACCAGAGCGTTCGCCGCGGCGGACATGCCAAACACCGAGTCGCGTTTCGCGTGACCGATCACTTGGGCCCCTCCGTCCCCGACTCGCTGGAACACTTTTTGTTTGAACGCTACTTGTTGTTCGTCGAAAAGAACCGGCATGTGTATTGCGGCCAAGTCCACCACGATCCCTATGACGTCTGGTCGGCCGAAGTGACGGAGATCGACGACCAGCTGGTCACCGCCGCCGGGCTACCGAATCCGCAGCAACAGCCCGCACTCGCGCACTTCTCCCCCGGTGTGGACGTCGAAGTGTTCGCCATTGCAAGGTAGCGACCTTCGCCAGAAGCTGGATCCCGCCGTAACGTCCACGCTCTGGCGAGCGTAGCTACGACAACAGAGCCCTGACCAGCTGGAGCGGCGTGGCGTTGATCTGTCCGGGTAGCACCCTACCGACCGATCGACCGTAGATATGCCTCGGTCAGGTCCTGGTCCACGCGAATGTGGTGGTCACGAAGGGGCGGAAAGACCTTCCCTTGCGACGTGTCCATGAACATGTGTTCGCTCGCCCCGGCCGGCATGTGGCAATCGATACAGTTTTCCCCCAACTGCCGACCGAGCATCGGTTCCATGCCACAATTCGATGCCTGGTGACATTGCAGACAGCGTTTTGAAAACAGTTTGCGATTGCCGCGTTCGCTTTGGTGCGGATTGTGACACGTCGTGCACGTCATGTCGCTTTCGGTAAAACACGCACTTTCGCCCAATCGCACCAACTGGTTACTCGAATGAACGCCACCGGCCACGTCCGTCGGCGGCGGGTCATAGTGATCCGACAGCTCATCGCCGGGACGGAACTGATACGGCTGGCCTTTCAGCTTCGGCATCCCGTAATGGCACTGTCCGCAAATCTCCAATTGTTGTTGCCGCGAGAGCGATGCAGGATGCGTGATGAATCGCGATTTCTTCTCGTCGGGATTCTGTTGATGAAATTGCACATGATCTCGTCCCGGACCGTGGCAACGTTCGCATGAAATCCCCAGCACCAGCGACTCGGGGGTGTAGTGATTCGGCAAGCCCCGAACGTCTGCCCAGGTCGTATGACATTCCAAACAGCGGTAGGTGACCGGTCGGTTATAGATCGCTTGACCGTCAGGGTAGCCGGGGCTGTTGACCCAGCCGGCGGTGCTGGTGATGTACGAAACGTTCATTTGGAAAAGCGCATCGTCGTGCCAGAACAAATACGTCTGCCCGAGTTTGGACGACCCGGTTGACAGGTCGAACGGAATATCACATTTCCATCCGAACAGCGAAACCTGTTGAAACAATCGTTCGTCGCGCCGGATCATCTTGAACGATAGATTCGGGCTGGTCGTCGACAATGTGTTGGCGGGTGGCTGAAATGAACCGGCGATCGTCGCCTGGCTGGCGATCGCACTGGTGCGGTGATGAGCGGTGTGAACGAACGACGCATGGCGATCTTGGTGACACGGCTGGCACGCGTCGGCCCCCAGAAACCCTGGGTTCGCGTTGACCGGCGCCAAGTCCTTGGCAGGGCTGGGAATCATTTGCGGACGAAACGGCAGCATCAACTCACTCTCGTCTCCCCGTTTCGAAACGAACCAGTTGCCGCCCGGCTCCCAATCGACGGTGAAATCCGCCGGTGGGGGCGCATTGTTCGTCTTGGTTGATTGCGATGACGGATTCAATTCGGAATCGTTGTCCCAACCGTCGGCTCGGTCGACTTTTTCAAGCAGACGAGCGGCATCGCGTTCGGCATCTTGCCGCGAATTGATGTAAACGATCCCCGCGATCAACAGAATCGATAATCCGAACAGGATGCTTTTTCGCATGTTGATTCACGACGCGCAGTGAGCGGGCTTGGGGCGAGATCGCAGGTGACGTGTACCGCAAGATCTCGATCCATTGTATCGGGCGGATCATTGTATCGGGCGGATCGTCAGCAAGTCATGCAACGGTCACAGCGGAAACTCCGGCGGCTGCTCGTACAGCGGCAAGAACCGATAGTAGACTTCTAAAATCAGCGCGCACATCGCGGTCGTGTAGACACGACCGCCGACATCGCCCCATTGGTCCTGAAAATGCCAGCTGCCGGCTTCATGCCCTTCGGTCGCCTGGCTGCGCACCAGATGGTCACGCAATTGATCGTTCCAGGTCTCCCAGTCACGATGACGAAAATGGTGCAGCGCCATCGTCGCGTAATAATCGTGATACACGTTGGTCAGCGTCGGACCATCTTCGGCCAGTTTGTGAACCGCGTCATCAAACGGCGTGTACCCCGGCGTTTGTCCCAAATACATCAACAACGCCAGCGCGATCGCGGTCGTCGTCTTCTCCGCTTTCGGCGATCGATAACCGAACTGATACTCCGGTTCTTCGCGAACGCTCATCAGAAACGCTTTCGCCCGGCTGAACGTATCGCTGCGGGTTTGAATCCCTGCCTTGCGGGCGCCGATCAGCGACAGGATTTGCCAGCCGGTCAGAGTGGTGTCGCCGGGGCTTCCGGGCGTGTAGCCCCACGATCCGTTCTGGTGCTGGGCGATCACGGTAAACCGCGTGCCGAGGTTGGCGTAATGATACAAATCGCTGTCATAGCGCTCGTCATGCTTGGTCATCCCCAAGGCTTCGGAAATCGCCATCAGCGCGATCCCCTGCCCGTACATGCTGCCGCCTTGCTGCCAGTCGTATCCGAACTGAGACTCTGCCGCGGTGCTGCGCAGGTAGTAAAGCCCCCGCTGGACAACATCCTGGTATGGCCCGGTCTCGGAGGTGTAGCCTGCGCCCAAGAACGCCAGCAGTGCGAGTCCTGTCGCTGCGGTTGAGGGCGTCGGGGTGTCGTCGTTCTCCTTCCGGCCGTGCCGACATCGCCCCTCGCAGGGAGCCAAACGCAGATCGAACGACCAGGACCCGTCGTGTCGTTGATGGTTCGCCAGCCAGCGCAACGCGTTCTCCACCGCCGCCTCGCTGGCCGCCGTCGCGCCGTAGCGGTCACCGTACTTCTTTCTCCCCTCCGGCGTCCGCGCGGACATCCCACCACCGCCGATGAAGACGACTTGCTCGGATGCCAAAGCGGCACCGCCCGTCAGCGATCCGACCAACGATTTTTCGTCGATCGCCGTTGCTTGTTCGGGTGCGACGATCGACGCGTTGGCAAGGTGGTCGCTGACAACCAAAGCCTCGACTTCGACGGGCAACTCCTGCGACTCGTTCTGATTCTCCGACGTCGCCTCGGTAATGGTGATGCTTTCCAGCCGCGTCGTCGATTCCGGCCCCGACCAGGCCCCTTCGATCAACAGCCCCCGCTCGGTGCCTCCCAGCCGGTACGTTAAAAGCGCCAGAATGATCAATGCGATCAGGTGCAACGCGGCGCTGGCCAGCCAGGACGAATTGCGAATCGTCGCCAACCGGGCAAAGATCCCTCGCGGCTGCTGGTCCGCGGCCGCATCCGGGTCGACTGCCAGACTCCCGTCCTGGCCTTCCGATCGAGCCGTGACCGGCGGGACGGCCGTTGGTGGCGACGCCACCCCCACGCCAGATTCAGCTTGCGCCGACGTCCGACGCTGGCCTGTCGAAGCGATCGGCGGCGCGTCACGCCACCGCGCACTCGAATCGGTCGGCGTTGAATCGGTCTGCGTTGAATCGGTCAGGGCAGTTTTGCGGGTCACGGCAGGCCGGACTGACGGAAAAAGTTCGCCGCAAAAAGACAAAAGCGGCACCGTCCCAGTATAGCTCGCCGCTAAAAACCGGCCCTTCAGCAGCTGCCGGACCAATCTCCGACCGAAAAGTCCTTCGGGACGGGCACCTAGTTAAGACGAAACCCTCCCTGGCAAAGGCCGTGCGGTTTTTACCCCTGAGATAGCAGGAATTTAAGTTCCTCACCCTCTCTGGTAGGACCGTTTTTTATTGAGGTGGTGCGTTCGGGGTAGAGGTCTCGGGAAAACGAAAAAGCCCACGGATAGCAGCGAGAACCCACGGATCCCCGATCACAAAACATCCGTGGGTTCGCGCTGCCATCCGTGGACAATGAACTCGTTGTGGCCCAGGCGGGCGGGGAAAGTGCCTGTGGCCCTGCCCCCGCTACATCTCCGCCGGCGCCGCGACCACGGCGTCATCCAAGACCGGGATGTCGTCTTTGGCCGTTTGGCGACTGTCGAACAACGTGGCCATGATGAACAACCCGACAAACACAAACGATCCGATGAAGCACAGGATGTTGAACGGCTTGTCCCATGCCAAGTGCATGAAGATCGCACCGACCAAAACGGCCTTGATCGTTGCGATCACCATCACGATTAAAACGTCCAAGCTGCCAAAGTTGAAACTCGCTTGAGCGACCGTCAGTACGGTCAGCAGCGTCAGCACGAGGAAGGTCCCGGCCAACAGCGGCAGCGGCAACGGGTGGGCGAAATCGTACCCTTCTTGAGCGTTTTCGTGAGCGGACATGAGAAATCGATTGAATGAAAATGTTTGTTGGAGTTTCTGCCCGACGCCGGGCACCGATGGCAGGCGGCGTTATCGAATCAGGTACATCAGCGGGAACAGGTAGATCCAAATCATATCGACGATGTGCCAATACAATCCGACATAGTCGACTGGGCCGAAGTAGTTGCGATTGAAGTCTTGGCGGATCGAACGGACCAGCAGCCACACCAGGACACCGATCCCGGCGAGGATGTGGATCGCGTGGATCCCGGTCATGCAGTAGTAGATGCTGAAGAACACGCCCGCACGGCTCGGTCGCAGCACGTCTTCGGGGGCACTGGCGATGGTGGCGGCCGTGTCGTCGGTGACGTCATACAAAATGCCGCCGCCGGATCGCTGCGATTGAGCCCGGCGTGCGGCCAATTCGTCTTGCAGCCCCGTGTTGGTCGCATCACTCGCCAGACGCTCGATGACGGCCAAGTCGGTGCTCTGGTTCACCATCGCGCCAGCTGGCGGCAGCTCGACCACGGCTTCGGCCTCAGACGCTTCGGCATGCTCCGCGTGTTCGCCTTCTTTCTCATGCGAATGACCTTCGCCATGATCTGCCGCAGCACCGTGTTCGCCATCAACTGCAGCCACGACCGCGTGGCCATCCTCGTGATGCCCTTCGTCACCGCCGCTTTCCAGGATCGTTCCCAGGCCGACACCGACGAAAAAGCACAGGCAGACCACCATCAGCGGTTTGGCACATTCGAATTGAAACTTCGCTCCCCGTAGGAAACTGACCACCAACCAGACCGCAACGGCGGCAGTGATGACCACGAACGGGGCACAGATATAAGCCAGGTAATTCGGGCCGCCGACCGGATGCGGGTTGCTGGGGTCGTAGCTGAACAAGCCGGCGGGCAACAGTCCCAAATGCCACTTGTGTGAATACTCGATCGCTTTGACACCCAAGAACATGGTCGCACAGGAAAGCGTCGTCGCCAGCATCGCCGTCAGCAGCTTGTGCTGTTCTTTCTGGGCACAACGAACGCCCCAGGCCATCGTGAACGAGCTGAACAACAGCACGCCGGTGTTGATCGCGCCGAGCTTGGTATTCAAAAACTGGCTGCAGCCTTCGAACACCTCAGGCCGCCAGGCACGAAAAATCGCATAGGCACAGAACATCCCGCTGAAGAACAGGACTTCCGTCACTAGGAACAGCCACATTCCCAACTTGCCGCTGTCGAATTGCTGCTCGGGCGTGTCGAAATGGTGCGCCAGGTACGACGGATGATCGTGATCACCGTGGCCATGGTCGGAATGTCCGTGACCGGGTTGTTCATGTGCGTCGGACACGAGCCCAGCGTCGGTAGTAGCCATTGAATGAGTCAAGCAAGCGAAGGAATGAAAAACAAATACAACTTTTTACGATAACAATGGACCGAATCGCACGTCATCTGGATGCGAGGATCCGGTCGATGGTGAACCCGCCGGCGTTCTATTCACCGGCGTGGGCGGGCGTCTCCGCGGGCGTCTTTGACGGAACGACCTCGCGTTCCGGCACGACCTTCACATAGCGATCCAATTCGGTGTCCCAACGGATGTCGCCGAACTCGTAGGGGTCACCCACCACCGGAGCACGCTCGAAATTGTAAAACGGCGGCGGGGACGTGCAATTCCACTCCAGCGTCGCACCGCCCCAGGGGTTGGCCGGAGCCTTTTTGCCGTTGATCAGTGACATGATCAACACGAACAAGGCCACGAATAGACCGACGCCCAGGATCAGTGCCCCGTAGGTACTCATCTGGTGCAGCGGCGCGAACTCGGGGTCGTACGTCGCATAGCGACGCGGCATCCCGCGGCTGCCCAAAATGAACTGGGGCAGGAAGGTCAAGTTAAACCCGATGAAGACCAGTGCGGCGGAGATCAATCCGCCCGCCTCGCTGTACATCTTGCCGACCATCTTGGGCCACCAGTGGAACACACCGCCCAGGAAGGAGACCACGGTTCCGCCGACCATCACGTAGTGGAAGTGGGCCACCACGAAATAGGTGTCGTGCAGGTGCATGTCGGTCGCCAGCGTCCCCAGGTGCAACCCGGTCAAGCCGCCGATGGTGAACAGGAAGATGAAGGCGATCGCATAGACCATCGGGGTGGTCAAACTGATCGACCCTTTGAACATCGTCGCCACCCAGTTGAACACCTTGATCGCCGATGGCACCGAAACGGTGAACGTCAACGCGCTGAAGATGATCGTGGTGATCGGGCTCATCCCGCTGGTGAACATGTGGTGTCCCCACACGATGAAGCTCAACAGTGCGATCGCGATCGACGAATAGGCGATGAAGCGATAGCCGAAGATTCGCTTGTGGCTGTGCACGCTGATCAGCTCGCTGATAATGCCGAAGGCCGGCAAAATCATGATGTATACCGCCGGGTGGCTGTAGAACCAAAAGAAGTGCTGGAACGTCACCGGGTCCCCGTTGTACTCGGGATCAAAAATCCCGATGTGCATGGTGCGTTCGGCGATCAACAACAACAGCGTGATCCCCAACACCGGCGTGGCCAGAACTTGGATGATGCTGGTCGAATAGGTCGCCCAAAGGAACAGCGGCATGCGGAACCAAGTCATTCCCGGCGGCCGCATCGTGTTGATCGTGACGATGAAGTTCAACCCGGTGAAGATCGAACTGAAACCCAGGATAAACGCACCGGTGGTGGCCAAGATCACCGACGAATCGGTCGTCGTGCTGTAGGGCGTGTAGAACGTCCAACCGGTGTCCAATCCGCTGGCCAACAGCGCCATGACGAAGAACACCGCACCGCCGACCCACAGGTAGAAACTGCTCAGGTTCAAACGTGGAAACGCGACGTCCTTCGCTCCCAGCATCACCGGCACCAGGAAGTTGCCCAGTGCGGCCGGAATGCTGGGGATGATGAACAGGAACACCATGATCGCCCCGTGCAGCGTGAACACCTGGTTGTAGATGTCGTTGGGAGCCTTGTCCGGGGCCAGCCATTTGAACAGGCCGTTGTTGAACAGGATCCCGTCGGGGGCGAACAGGTGCAGACGGATGCCCAACGCCAGCAGCCCGCCCAACAGGAACGCGGACGACACGCCGACCAGATACATCATGCCGATGCGTTTGTGATCCAGCGTGAACGCCCAACTCAAGATCCCCTTGGAGTTGGTCAGGTAGTTCTCTTGCGGAGTCGGATAGCCAGGGTCTTTGACTTCATAGCCCGACGGCACGGATCCTGCAGACATCTCTTACCTCGATGGAAACTTCATTCGGTCAGAGCACGCGACCGACCTCCAAAGTGTTCCCGGCGGATGAATTCCGCGGGACGACCGGAGACCGCTTCGGCGGCGTACCTTGCTACTGAATGCTTTCTTTTGGATTCACAAATGGGTTGGTTGTTGATTCAGGGGTCAACCGCAACCGCGATTGTCCCAGATTTCCCGAGTGTTCGGGAGTCAAATTGCGGAGATCACTCCGATCTGTGTTTTGATTTACTGTGTGTTGATTTATTCTGTGGCGTCACCGCACCGCGATCATTCGACCGACACGGGCTCGGCGTCCTCGGCCGCCGCGTCGTCGGTCTGTTCGGCCACCGACGCGTCTCCCAGGCTCTTGATGAACTCGATCAGACTGTAAATGTCGTCGTCGGACAGCTGGCCTTTGTAGCTGGGCATCACCGGTTGGTAGGCAACGCCTTGCTGAATGGCAACTTTGGCTTTCGGGTTGAGGATTGATTCGCGGATGTAATTTTCGTCCACCTTGACCGGATCGCCGCCGACGATCTCTCGCATCGTGCCGAAGCTGCCCTGGTAGGAGGGGCCCACCATGCGTGTGCCATCGATCGAGTGGCAGCTCTTGCAACCGCGACGCTCGTACAACTTGGCACCATAGGCGGCCGGCGATTCGTCCGGGCCACGCGAACTGTATTTCTTGATCCAGGCCTCCAGCTCCGCTTGGGTCTCATGAACGACCACGACCGTCTGCATTTCCGAGTGGTTCGTTCCGCAGTATTCGGCACAGTAAAGGTCGTAGAAGGTGTATCCGTCGGGCGTGCACTGCCGCGCGTCGTAGTCCCAAGACAGATTTTCTTCCTTGTCCTTGGCGGCCAGCTGATTGAGCTCTTCGTCCGACATCACCTTTTCGCTCGGCTCCATCGCCTTGAACCAGAGATAGTTGAAGCGGCCCGGCACGATATCCTTCTTCACCCGAAATGCCGGGATGTACAGACTGTGAATGACGTCCTTGCTGGTCATCGTCAACTTGGTCGGTTCCCCGGCGACGACATGCAGTTCGGGGTGAATCACCCCGTTTCCGTAGTTCATCCCCCAGCCCCACTTGTAGGCGTCGACGCCGACGTTGTAGGCACCTTCGGGGATCGAACGCATGTCCAGGAAACCGCGGGCACCGAAGTAGAACATCACGACCAACAGAAACGATGGACCGATCGACCAAACCAATTCCAGAGTCGTGTTGTGATCAGTCTGGCTGTCGGCCGGTTCGCCCTTCGCCTTTCGATACTTCCACGCGAAGCCGAACAACGCCACCCCGATCGGGATGAAAAACACGACGCAGACGATGCTGATGAAGTGAAACACCCAGTCGGATTCGCCGGAAAACGACGACGCGGATTTTGGGAAAACCGAGAGCTTGCTGCTGGTGTAGTCGCCTAACAGAGACATCATCACGGGAGTTGTTTGTGTCATTGGAAAAGGAAAGTGTTCGTTTACCGACGGCTGCCTCCGGGCAGCCCTCATTGAGTGTCGTTATCTGCCGTTGTCGCTATCGCCAGGCGGCGACGTTTGATCGGCGGCCTTTGTTTCGCCAACGGCTTGTGAATCGCTAACGGCTTGGGGGTTGCCCTTGCGTCCGACCCAGTAGGGCACCAACGCGGTCAACAACACGCCGATGAATCCCAGACCGCACAGTCGCATGATTCGCCACGCGTGCGGGGTGTAGGAATTGGAATCCGGGTCGTAGCTGTAGCACCACAATATGAACTGATCGACCGCGTTACCCACGGTCCCCTCACCGGCCTCGACCAACGCTAATTTCAATTGCTCCGGCGGAAAGTCGATCGACAGCGAATAACGCGTGATCACACCGTCGGGCGAAACGAACGCCAGCATCGCCGGGTGGTTGTATTGTTTGTTGGCCGCGTCGTAGCGGTACTGGAACCCCAACGTGTCGGCGAGTTTGGTAATGATCGGTTGCTTGGCGGTGGCAAAGGTCCACCCCTGGGCCGCAGCGGGCTGGTTGGACAACACCGACACGTATTTGTCTTTGGTTTCCGCCGCACGACGACTCGTTTCCTTGGGGTCGATGCTGACGGTCAAAATCCGAAAGTCTTTATTCAGTTGTAATTCCAGCTGATTGAGCGACTCGGTCAACTTGTTCAGCTGGACGCTGCACAACATCGGACAATCGCTGTAATTGAGCGTCACGATGGTGGGCAGATTGCCATTGATGACGTACCCGGTCTTGATCGCCCGGCCTTCGGAATCGGTCAGCGGCAAATTGGTCGGAATCGTTTCGCCCAAGTTCTGAACGACGGTGATGCCCCGTGCCTCCGGCGGCAGCCCCTCGTTCAAATCGACTTTGGACCCCAGACGGACCGCATCCTGAGCCACCACGTCGCGCGGCGCGCACAGCACCGCGACGAGCGTCAAGGCGATCGCGGCGGCAAGGCACGCACTGCCTGGATGGCTGGATGGGACGGGTGCGTTAGGTGGCGTCTTTCGTGTCGGCATCGTTTGAGTGATTGTCGGATTCCGCTTGGCTTTCCTTCGCCACCAATTTCATCGCCTCGGAGATCGGAATGGTGACATTTCCGGTCAGCGGATCCGCCCCATAGTTGGAAACGGTATCGAGCTGTTTGTTCAAAATCGCATTCTGTCGCTTGTAGCTGCTCTCAGCCTGCAATTGGCTTTGATGGGCATCCACCAACAGAAAGTACACGTACTGAACCGCCAAAATGGTCACCGCCGTCACAACGACGGAGGCAATTCCGATGATGAAAATCTGTCGGGTGTTCAGGTCGTCGTATTTGGCCATGGCTCTCTTTCGAAGTTTATCGAGCGGACGATGTCTGGAGGGCTAAAAAACAGGGACGTGCGACGCGGTGTCCCCTAAAACGCTAAATATTTTCGAAAATGATCGATTCACGCAGCCGTGGATCACGCACCGGGACGATGCGATTGCCCCCCGCCACGCGAAGCACCAACCCGACCACCAGCGCCGTCATCCCGATCACACACAGCAGGCTCGCCAGGATCCCCAAGCCGCCGCCGAAGCTGGGAACGGTATGCTGCTCGACCATGCGGGCTTCGGGCATCACGATCCAGTAAATGTCGATGAAGTGGACGACCAGGATGTAGGCCGCCCAAAACGCCATCACACCGGGACGGCGGCGGACATGCCGGCTCATCGTCCCGAAGAACGGCAATAACCAGTGAAAGAAAATCAGCCCGATCGACAGGTATCCGAACCCGCCTTCCTGGCGGCTGAAGAACCATTCGGTTTCTTCCGGAATGTTGCCGTACCAGATCAGCATGTATTGGCTGAACGAGATGTACGTCCAGAAGACGATGAACCCGAAAATGTACTTGCCCAAGTCATGGTAGTGCTCCGGCGTGACTTCTTCTTTGAGCGCCCCGGCCCGCTGCAACACATAGGTCAGCAAGGTGATCGCACAGTGGGCGGCCAGGATTCCGCCGGCGAACATGTACACCCCGAACATGGTCGAGAACCACATCGGCGCCAGGCTCATGCCCCAGTCAAACGCGGCAAAGCTAAGCGAAAGCGAAAACGCCATCACGGCCGGGCCGGACCAATACTGCATCCGATCAGTCGCCGCCCGCTCGCCGGTCTCGTCCTGGTTGACGCTGCCCCGCCAGTAATAGACGGCCAGCGCTCCCCAGATGCCGAAGTAAATCAACGCACGCACCAGGAAAAACGGTCCGTTGAGAAACAGCTTTTTGGTTTCCCACATGTTTTCGTCCAAGTGCAGCTTGGACGCATATTCCGAATCGGTCCAGACGAACAGGGTTCCCTCGCTGAACACCGAAAACAGGATCGGCAGGAACAGGAACGCCATCGGGATGGTCATGATCATCATGCATTCGGCCACACGCCGTACCACGACGCTCCAACCGGCACGCACCAGGTGCTGGATCAAGACGAAGAACAAACATCCCAGCACGATCGTCAACACATACAGGAACGCCGTCAGGTAAGCCGACATTCCGAACCGCGGCATGTCCGCATCGCTGACGGAGAATGCCAAGCCCATGCCGATCAGCAGGGCGACAAGTCCGCCACCTAACAGCGGCATCTGCAAACTGCGGAGTGATGCAGGCAGCTGGAAGGCCGGGTCATCGGCCGGTTTAACAGCGGGAGCAGCGTGTTCTGACATGGTCAAATCGGTTGTCGTATAACTGCGGTGACGCGAGCGCGACCGCGTGGGCGTGTGAGGTTTGGGGGTTGGTTCTGCGACACCGACCGGGCGGTGTCTTTCGGGTGGTTATTGCTGTGCTTGCTGGCGCGCCGCCGCGGCCTTTTCGGCTTCTTCGGCCTGACGTTTCAGTTCGGCCTTGGCTTCTTCGACCGCTTTTTCAACGGCAGCCTTTTTCGCATCGGGCACCAAGTCCAGCGACGCGTTTTGGCTTTTCTGCAACGCTCGGACATAAGCGACGATCGCCCAGCGGTCTTTCAATTTGATTTGGCCCGCATATCCGGGCATCTTGCGAATGCCGTTGCTGATCGTTGAAAACAGCTTTCCGTCGGGGTACTTGTCGGCGTACAGGGTCTCTTGGTGCATCGATGCCGGCGGCACCCACGTCGGAGCACTGATCGATTGGGCTCGTTGGTTGACCAGTCCGTTGCCGTACCCGTCCATGCCGTGGCAGACGCTGCAGTAGATCGCGAATTGTTGTTGCCCGATGGCCAGCAACTCGGCGTCGACGGTCAACGGGTTGTTTTCGACCCAGGGCGTCGTGTCCATCACGCTCGCCGGGGCAGCCTCGGTCACTTCGGCGGCTTCTTCCGCTTCTTTTTCCAGCGTTTCCTGTTCCTCCGCTTTGGCTTCGTCGTCGGCTTGCATGTAGGCACGCACCAGACGCTCGACCCGCGGCGGGTCGGACAGCGTCAACGCTTCGACATCGATCCCGGACAGCATGTCCAGCGACTCTTCCATCTGCCCGCGGGCGACGGTGCCGGGGACATCGGACCGCATGGCACGGTTGTCGGCAAACAAACTGGTGACTTGTTGCGCATCCTTGGCCGGCGAGAAATCCATGTCGAAGAAGATATGAAACCGCGGTCTGGAGCTGTTGGTCACCCGCATCGTCAGGATGCAAATCAACGGCACCAGCGACGCGGCCACAGCCAGCCCCCAGATCAAGAAGACCGGCTTGGGCACTTCCTTGGGCGAATCGTCTTCGACCACTTCGTTGATATAGTCGCTGCCGGTATCGGCCATCAGACTGCGTACGCCCGCCGCATCGTAACGTTCATCGCTGGCGTCGACGTACAGGAAGAACCGGTCGTCGGTGGCCCGATCGAATCGCGGGTCGGTGAACATCGGGTTGCTGAACTTCGGCAACCCGTTCAGCGCCCACATCCCGAAGAACGCGCCGAAGGAGGCGAGCAGAATCGTCAGCTCGAACGCCACCGGGATGAACGCCGGCAACGACAGGTAGGGTTTGCCGGAGATGATGTATTTGTAATCGATGCTGTTCATCCAGATCTGCATCGCCAGCGCGATGCACGTCCCGGTCGCCCCCGCGATCAAGCAGATCCACGGCAGCGCCGTCGGCTTGATGCCCAACGCCTTGTCGATCCCGTGAACCGGGAACGGCGTGTAGGCGTCGGTCTTCGTGTAACCGGCGTCCCGAACCCGGCGACAGGCGCTCAGCAACGAATCGACCGTCGTGAACTCGGCCATCATTCCGTGAACGGTCGTTTCTATTTTCGTTTCCGACATAGTTTTTTGATCCATCGAAACAGATCGTTAATGCTTTAAAAATGAATGATTCAGTTTCTCAGTGACCTTCGCCAGCTTCTTCACCGTGACCGTGCAGATGAGCCATGTGCTCTTGCTTGGCCAGCGTCGCTTTGACCTCCGCCATGTTGATCACCGGCAAGGTGCGGCAGAACAACAAGAACAGCGTGAAGAACAACCCGAACGATCCGATCAGCATGCCCCAGTCGACCCAGGTCGGCGTGAAGTACGCCCAAGCACTCGGCAGGTAGTCCCGCGACAAACTGCTGATGACGATCACGAATCGTTCGAACCACATTCCGATATTCACAAAAATCGACACGACAACGATGATCCATGGCGTCGTGCGGGCTTTCTTGAACCAGAAGATCTGCGGGCTGATCACGTTGCACGAAATCATCGTCCAATAAGCCCAGGCGTACGGTCCGAACGCTCGGTTCAGGAACGCGAACTGCTCGGCGGGCACTTGGCCGTACCAGGCGATGAAGAACTCCGTCCCGTACGCCAAACCGACGATCGAGCCGGTCGCCAGGATGATCTTGCACATGTTTTCCAAGTGCCGGA
The DNA here is from genome assembly GCF_008035925.1 of Stieleria maiorica. Taxonomy (NCBI): domain Bacteria; kingdom Pseudomonadati; phylum Planctomycetota; class Planctomycetia; order Pirellulales; family Pirellulaceae; genus Stieleria; species Stieleria maiorica. The sequence goes on along the minus strand of NZ_CP036264.1, from coordinate 8,452,597 downwards.
TCGTGATCAGTTTTTCCAGATTCAACATCTGACGTGCCGGCACCATCAACGTCAGCACCATCGCGAAACCGCTGAAGATCGCCCCGGCGACGAAGTACGGCGGGAAAATCGTGGTGTGCCAACCGGGGACCTGCGACACGGCAAAGTCGAACGAAACGATCGTATGGACCGACAAAACCAGCGGCGCGGCCAGGGCGGCCAGAATCGCGTAGGCCTTTTCATATCGCATCCAGTGACGCGACGAACCGCTCCAGCCCAGGCACAGAATTCCGTACGCCATGCGGCGGTATTTGTTTTTGGATCGATCACGGAACGTCGCCAAATCCGGCACCATCCCCATGTACCAGAACAGCAACGACACCGTCCCGTAGGTGGACACCGCGAACACGTCCCACAACAGCGGGCTGCGAAATTGCGGCCACATCCACAGATTCAAACTCGGATAGGGCGCCAACCAAAACGCCAACCAGGCACGCCCGACGTGAATCCCCGGGAACGTCCCCGCACAGGCGACCGCAAAAATCGTCATCGCCTCGGCCGCACGGTTGATACTGGTCCGCCATTCCTGACGGAACAGGAACAAAATCGCACTGATCAACGTCCCCGCGTGGCCGATCCCGACCCAAAACACGAAGTTCACGATCGGCCAACCCCAGAAGATCGGCGCCCGGTTACCCCAGACACCCACCCCGGTGTAGATCAAATACACGATCAGCAAACCGAGCATCTGCAGTAACGCAAACGCGACCAAAAAACCTCCGATCCAGCCCTTGCTGGGCGGACGCTCGGCGACCTTACAAACCGCTTCGGTGATGTCGTGGTACGTCGTTTCGCCGAGGACCAACGGGGCGCGTTCGCCGGGGCGTTCGACGGTGTTATCCAATCCGTTTGGAATGGCAAGTGACATGGTCAGTGTTAGCTAGAAAGTGGAAGTGGTTTGTTTGATTTGCTGTCTTCGGGGGACGGTCGCCGGGCACCGATTGCGATCGCCGCAGGATTCGTTTCCGCGAATCACCGCCGGCGACCGAATCGTCAGTGGGCCTTTTCTTTGTGATCACCGTCTTTGTGATCGTGATCATCGCCGTGGTCATCGTGATCACCATGACCGTCGTGATCATCGTGACCATGGTCACCGTGACCGTGATGCGACGTGATCGTTTCCAGGTCGTGCAGTTGCTGCAGCGTCATCAGACGCGGGTGGGGATTTCGAACCCGCGCCAGGTATTCCGTCCGCGGTTTGATGTTCAATTGTTCCAGCACGCCATAGGCCCGGACGTCGCTGTGCTTCTTGGCCACCGCGGAATTCGGATCGGCGATGTTGCCGAACTCGATCGCGTTGGTGGCGCAAGCCGCTTGGCATGCGGTCACGACGTCGCCGTCCTTGATCGCTCGCCCACCGTCTTTGCGAGCTTCGATCTTGGCTTTTTCGACCCGCTGGACACAGTAGGTGCACTTTTCCATCACACCGCGGCCACGCACCGTGACGTCGGGGTTGAGTACCAAGGCCTGCAGTTTTCGGTTGGCCGATTCGATCGCCCCCGGGAAGGCTTTGACCCCGTAGCCGACGCCGACGTCTTCGTTGTAATTGAAGTAGTTGAATCGACGGACTTTCAACGGGCAGTTGTTGGCACAGTAACGCGTTCCGATACAGCGGTTGTAGGCCATCGCGTTGATGCCCTCATTGGTGTGCACGGTCGCGGCGACCGGGCACACCTGCTCGCAAGGTGCCGTCTCACAATGCACACACGCGACCGGCATGTGAACGACCTGGGCGTCTTCGGCATCGCCTTGGAAATAGCGGTCGATTCGCAACCAATGCATTTCGCGGCTGTTTTTGACCTGTTCGGCACCGACGATCGGGATGTTGTTTTCACTCTGGCAGGCGACGACACAGGCGTTGCAGCCGGTGCATTTGGTCAAATCGATCGCCATGCCCCACTGCGGTATGAAATCGAGCGCCGGGTCGGACTCGATTTCTTCGATCGGCTCGGTGCCCAGCGAACCGTACTTGCCCACCTTGGGGACGTGCGGAGCCTTGGGTTGTTCGTTGGCAAACGTCGGCACGTCTTCGAGCAACTTGGTCGTGCCCTCACGGACCAGGTTGTAACTGCGGCGTTCGGTTTCTTCGCGCCCGATGTCGTCGATCGCCCAGTGGTCTTGGGTCGTGGCGAACTCGTATTCGTTGTAATTCGGCCGGCCTTCGACCTGGTACGCGATCATCATCGCGTCGCTGGTCCGCAGCGGCGAAACGTCAAAGCCGACCGCATCGATCCCTTCGGCGGTGAACCCGCCGACCTTGCCGACGCGGGTTCGTCCGTAACCGATCGACGTCATCACGACACCGGGAGCAACACCGGGGACTTCAAAGACGGGCAATTCGATCTTGCTGCCGCCCTTGCGAAGGGTGATGTACAAGCCGTGATGCAGATCCAGCGCCCGAGCGGTCGCGGGGCTCATCATCGCCGCGTTGCCCCAGGTCAACTTGGTGATCGACTGCGGCAATTCCTGCAGCCAACCGTTGTTGGCGAACCGTCCGTCGTACAACCCGTCGGCAGACGTGAAGACGACTTCGATGTCGTCTTGGTTGATGGTCTTGGCCGACGAGACCTCCGGGTCACCGCCGGGCAACTCCGGTGCGGTGCCGGTCACCTCGGCGGTTCGCGCCGCCGAGCGAATGTCTTCGGAGTAGCCGTCGTGAAGCAACTTCCGCCACGCACTCTCGCTGAGCGAGCGACCGCTGACTTCGTCGGCCGTTTGTCGGACGATCTGCATCGGATCGATGACTTCCTCGTCCAACATCAACGCCAAGACTTCCGCGACGGTTCGGCCACCCATCAAGGGCAGGATCTGCGGCTGGCAAACGCCGTACAAACCGTCGTCGTTGATGCAGTCGCTCCAGGATTCCAGCGGATGGGCCAGCGGCAACGACCAATCGCACAACACGGCGGTCTCGTCGTCGTATTCGCCAAGATAAAACGCTTTGCCGCCCTGGCGGACCTTGCCGATCATCCCGGCGACGTCGATGTCACTGGGCGAAGCGAACACGGGATTGTCGCCGAGGATCAACAACGATTCGATGTCGCCGGCGTTGACCGCAGCGGCCAACTCGGCCAGCGACTTGGCTTCCAGGCTCTCGTCCACGCACGGCGTGAACGACTGGGCCTTGCCCAGCGAGCCGAGCTTTTGATTCATCGCGATTCCGGCGGCGACCAGGTCTGCCCCGAGCGATTGGCCGACAATCACCACCGCATCCTCACCGGCTTCGACGATGTCGTGAGCCAAGCAATCCATGAACCGTGACTGTCGCTCGGCGGCCGTGATATCGGGATCGTTGAACGGCAACTCTTCGCCGCCGTGGTCATGCGTTTCGCCGTTCTTGAGTGCGTCGACCATGCGTCCCAACGCGGCCAGGAACGCCGGCATCTGGCTGGGGCGAACCGCCAAACGCGAATCCGCCATCGTGCCGGTCGTCGTGTAACCGCCTTCGACCACGTACAGACGGCTCATTTCGCCGGCCAGCGGGTCACGCCGCTCAGCGAAACTGGACGCCGCGGTGAGCGAACCGGGCTCGCTGCCCAGGAAGTCTGCGCCGAGCGAAAAGATCACCTTGGCCTTGCTGAGATCCAGCACCTGGTTCGACTCGGTCCCCAGCATCTGCTTGGTGGCGTTCCGCATGACGCCGTCGTTGACACCATCAAACCGAGCGATCGTTGCCGCGGGCAGCTTTGCCTTCAGTTTGCCCAGCATGCGAACCGTTGTTGGAGATGCCGTCGGCGACATCAGGACCGCAAAGCCTTTGCCGTCTTCATTGCTAGCCGCCTTTTGGACCGCCGCACGACCGACCGGGACAAACTCTTCCCACTGCGATTCCTGCTTCCGCTCGCCCTCACCGCGCATCAACACCGGTCCGTCGTCGCCGCGAGACCGATCCGGATCATACAGCGACAGGATGGACGCCTGGACATAGGCGTTCGTGCCGCCCGCCGAAGGGTGGCTTTTATTCGGCTCGATGTGTTGCGGGCGACCGTCGAAACAACGGACGAGCAAATTGTGCACCGAACCGGCCAATTCGAAGTTGGTCGCCCGCTCGTAGAACTCACCGGGAACTCGGCCTTCGGGGCGGATCACAAACGGCGCGATAATCTCTTCGGGATAGCGGCACCCCGACACGCCGGCCATCGCCAGCGAGGCACCCATCAGCTGCATCCAGCGTCGCCGCGAAACCCCCTCGGGGAACTCCGAAGCGGCCACCGGAAACTCCCGATGCAGATAATTGTTCTGGAACTCCTCGCTGCCGTGCAGCTCCGAAATACTGCGCCAGTAAGTCGGGGCGTTGCTTTTCGCGTTGGATTCGTTGTGGGTCATATTGGTTCGAATGGATCGGTCGTAAACGGTGTTTACTGGCCAGGGCGGTCAAGCGGACAGAAGGACGGGACTATCGGTGACAGACGGCACAGTGGCGCTGGGGATGGATGTTTTGCTCGGCACGCTGTTTTTCGGCAAACGCGTCTTGGTCCCAGTCCGCCGGCGGCTCCCAGTCCAGCTTGGTGACAAACTCTTTCGGCCGCAGGTGATCGTTGGGGTTTTCGTGGCACTCGATGCACCACGCCATGGAAAGCTGCTCGTGCTGGTACACGACTTCCATCTGGTCGATCCGCCCGTGGCAGCTGACACAACTGACGCCGGAATTCACGTGAGCGGCGTGATTGAAGTAAACGTATTCGGGCAAGTTGTGCACGCGTTTCCATTGCATGCTCTTGCCGGTCTTCCAGCTTTCGTGAATCGGTTTCAGCTTCACGCTGTCGGCATGCACGGCCGCCAACGCGGTTTGCCCCTGGTCGTTGGCCGGGCTGTGACAGTTCACACAGGTCGCCGTCGGCGGAACCGCAGCGTGAGCGGCGTCAAAGACGGTGTTGTGACAGTAACGGCAATCCAATTTCAGCTGGCCGGCGTGAATCGCATGGCTGAACGGCACCGGTTGCTCCGGCTCGTAGCCAATGTTCAAGGTCACCGGGTCGGTCACCAAACCCCCAACAGCGGCAGCAAACAAGCCACCGCCGCCCAAGGCGGCACCGAGAACCAGCAAGAAGGGGTTGGACCAGCGTGGAAACAAAAAACGTTGCATGATCATCGGCCGGGTCAAATCCGGACGCGTTGAAGCAGAAAAGAACGGAAGACAGTTCGGAGCGGAAGTATCGGTCGGGCACTAGCAAATTGGCAAGGGCAGCCGACAAGCGAGCGACATTGTGTCGCGAATTTTTCTTCAGTGGTGTGGGGCGGATCGTCGCACCGACGGTTCAAGCCGCCGATTTCACCACCAACCACCGTCCTCGGTCACCGGATGAGCCGAACAACGCATCGAATCGAGCGCCGAAGCAAGCTCCGAAACCGCCCAATCCAAATCGTCTATCTCCAGCCGGTACTCCGGCCAGCGCCAACCACCAGGCCACATCTGATGAGGCGCCGGCCATCCATTTTCGCTGCTCGTCTTTTGAATCCGAACCAGCAACCGGGGCAAGCCGTCCGACACCACTCCAGACAAGATGGGTCGGCCTTCGCGATCACGTGGCTTAACCCGATTGGGCAACTTTGGCAGAAAGCTGGAGACCCAACGCTGCCCGCCGCACGCGTCGGCGCCCTCTTCAATCGCTGACTCCTCGGTCCGAATAAAAACACCGTGCTCGCCCGCCAACCGGCGGCACAGCACGTCCCGTGTTTCTTGACGACCGGTCACCAGCGCCAGCGAAGCCGCGCCGGCCGATAAATGGTCGGAGATCTCTTGCAGCGTCCAGCCGAATCGCGGATCGCGAAAATGTGCCGCGACATCACAGGCCGGTTGCAACACAAATTGCCGCGCGGTGTAACGCGGATGCGGGACGACCAAGCCGGTGTTCCCGCCGACCAAGTTGCCATGCAAAACGACGTCCAAGTCGATCGATCGCGCATCCCAGCGTCGCCGTCGCTGACGGCCGAGTTCGTGCTCAAGCTGTTGCAGCATCGACAACACGGCCCGCGCCGGGGCCTCGGTTTGGAACACGCCGATCGCGTTGAGAAAGGGTTCCTGGCCCCCTGGGCCTCCGATCGGCGGCGTTTCAAACAGCCGACTGGTTTTCAGTGCATCGCCTTCCAGAATCAGATCGGATGAAGCGATCTGTTTCGCCGCCGACGCGATCAATTCACGTCGGTCCCCGAGGTTGCTGCCAAAACTGATCACGCACTGGGAAACCGGCCGGTGTTTGGCGGCCCGTGTGCCGGGCAGGGGAAGCGACTGGGGGTGACCGGGCTGGTTCATGCCCGGGATTGTAACCCGTTCGCCGCAAATCAGCGATATTCACCCCCGTGGGATATCGATTGTATTGCTGATGGGTTCAGCTTTCCTGGGGTGGCGGTCACTTCGCTGCGCTCGCTCCCTGACCCCAGGCTATGGATGTGGATGCCCTTTGGGCAAGTGCTGCGGAATTCATTCCGCAGCATCGTGAATCAGCTTTCGGAACATCAACAACCGCATCTCGGCGACTTGGGAACCGGGCACCTCGGTCGCTTTTAAACGCAGCGTTTTTCTGCCGGGACTCAATTCGATCGTGCCCAGCGTCATCGGCTGCCACCAGCGCACGTAGCCTTCCTGCCGCTCCACCCGGTCCTGCTCGGCACCGACCAGCGGACTTTCCACCGCCGTGGTGATCTTCGTCGTCAAAATGGCGTCACCGAGCGACAACTGGATCGTTGCCCCCACATCATCCTGCGGGCACACGTAATACAGTTGCACTTCGTAGCGTCCGCTGCCGAGCACATCGACGTCCCAGCGGATTTCGCTTTCGGTATCCTTCCAATTCAAAAGGTACGTGCAGTTGGGGAACCGATTGCTTCGTTTGATCGCACCGGTAAAGGTGGCGTCACGGGCGGGCAATTGCGTCCACTCGGCCTCCGGATGCCCCAGCGGGAACGGACGAGGCTGTTCGCCCAGGGTGCCGGAATAACTTTGCTTCCAGTCGTTGATTGCCTGCCCCAACCGCTGGGCGACTTCGGGTCGCTCATTCGCAAGGTCGGACTTCTCGCGGCGATCGGACTGAATGTCATACAACTGGCCGTTGTCGTGCATCCGGTATTGTTGTGTGCGGGCCGAGACGCCTTTGCGCCAGCGGCTGAAGATCACGCGGTCCTGCTGGCCGGCATCCGGTCCGCCACCGGCCAACTCGCCGGCGATGGAGAGACCGTCGAGCGGTTTTCCGGACCGCTGCTTCGATTTCCAGTCAATCCCCGCGAAATCGGCCAGCGTGGGCAGCAGATCGATCGCCCCGCTGATCGATCCGACGACCGTGCCGGGTTTGATCTTGTCCGGGTAGCGAATCAGGCACGGTGACCGTAGACCACCTTCATACGTCGACCCCTTGCGGCCGCGAAGCCCGCCGTTGAATCGCGCGCCGTTGGGGCCGTTGTCGCTGAAGTAGACCACAACAGTGTTCTGGTCCTTGCCGGTCGCTTTGAGGTGGGCCAGCAAGCGACCGACGTTGTCATCGATGTTCTCGCACATCGCCATCGCCGCGCGTGTGTGTGGCACGTCTTGTCGTTTGCTGTTTTCCGGTTCCGGATCGGGGACCATCGGCTTTTCGGCGAATCGGTCCCAATACTCTTGCGGGACTTGCATCGGCGAGTGCGGTGTGTTGAGCGCCAGATAGACAAAGAACGGCTGGTCACCCGATCGGCTGACGAAGTCCATCGCGTGATCGGTCAAATCGTCGACGATGAACCCTTTGCCTTTGACGATCCGGCCGTTGTGCTCCAGCATCGGGTCGAAGTAGTTGCCCCAGTGCCCGCTGCAAAAGCCGTAGTAGTCGTCGAAGCCGCGGGCGTTGGGATGGTACGGCCACTGCATCCCACTGTGCCATTTCCCGTAGGCCGCCGTCGCGTAACCGGCATCGCGAAACACTTCGGCAATCGTCTGTTCGCCGGCGTCAAAACGCTCTCCGCCGGCCGACGTGCTGTAGACCCCCATCCGCGTGTGGTACCGGCCGGTCAGAAACTCCGCCCGGGTCGGCGAGCACACGGCGCACACATAAAAGTTCTCCACGTGAGCCCCGTCGCGGGCCATCGAATCGATGTTCGGGGTCGACAAGTTCGGGTTGCCGTGCAGGCTCAAGTCGCCCCAGCCCTGGTCGTCGGCCAAGACGACGATCACGTTCGGCCGATCGGCAGCCCATCCGGTGCCGCCGGCAAGCAGCGAGAGAGCGAATCCGAGGAGGAGTGGTGATGGAAAGCGTCGAAGAAGCATCTCGAGCAGGTCTCGGTGGGGAGTGGGGAGTGGGGAGTGGGGAGTGGGGAGTGGGGAGTGGGGAGTGGGGAGTGGGGAGTTTAACCTGAGTGATCGGCCGCGTGGGATGGAGATTCACTTTGCCTCGTTGACCTCGTTCCAAGGCTCCGCCTTGGAACGCGCTGCAGGTGTGGCTCCAGCCACACGCCGCCGGGTAACGCGAGGCGGAGCCTCTTGAAAGCCCCGTTCCCAGGCGGAGCCCGGGAACGAGAACGGAAATACCTCGTTCCGAGGCTCCGCCTTGGAACGCGCTGCAGCTGTGGCTCCAGCCACACACCGCCGGGTAACGCGAGGCGGAGCCTCTTGAAAGCCCCGTTCCCAGGCGGAGCCCGGGAACGAGAACGGAGATTCACTTTGCCTCGTTGACCTCGTTCCGAGGCTCCGCCTTGGAACGCGCTGCAGCTGTGGCTCCAGCCACACACCGCCGGGCAACGCGAGGCGGAGCCTCTTGAAAGCCCCGTTCCCAGGTGGAGCCCGGAAACGAGGTGGGGCATTGCCCGGAAGGGCCGTCGTACAGCGAGATCTAAAACTCCATCAACGCGACGGCGAAGTGCACGGTCAAGACGAACAGCGTCGTCCACAGCACGGTCGACGTGATTGATCGGCTGACGTCACTGGCCGATCGCTTGGGTGCCAGTCCCTGGTAATACGCGATCGTCGCCGTCCCCAAGCCACAAACGACATTCTTCAGCAACACCCACTTCCATCCGTGGTGCAGCCAAGGCGACTCGCCCGCAAGGTTGCGGCCGAAGTGCTGGTCCCAGAAATGCGGACCGACGTCGGGAAACGAGGCCGAGAACGCGACCATGCTGATGAACCGCGCCGCGTAGAACGCCAGCGATTCCAACAGCGGTGTACCAACCACAAACGCAATCACGATCGGCAACAACAGGTACGCCCGCGGCGCAACCCCCAGCGTTCGCATCGCATCGACTTGACCGCCGTATTGCTTGACACCGACGTCCGCCGAAACCGCCGCGCCGCAGCGGGCCGCGACCAGGATCGTCGCCAAGATCGGCACCAACACCCGGTAGAGTGCAAATCCGATCGATGCCAACAACTCGTCGATCAACAGCGGCTGGGTGTACAAGCGAAAGGGCAAGAACCGAAACGTGAAGTACGTCGAAGTGAATCCGACGATCAGCCCGGCGATGATCAAATAAACCCATGCCGATGGCCCGGCAACCAACCGCAAGTAGTGCAGCGTGAATCGAAACGCCCAACGGACGCGGGGGACGATCGGCAACAAGTCCAGCGGCAACCAGAACGCCGCCGAAACCGCTCCCCCGGTCGTCTCGAACAACGGATTGAGCATCCGTCCGATCATCGACGCGGGTTTCGCCTGACCGGCCCCCGCCTCGTCTTCCAAACTGGAAACCGGGACCATCCGATCGGCGATTTCTCCCCACTGCTCGCGTGGGATTTCCACCAGGTCTCGTTTCTGAGGGTCCAGCAACAAGACCTTGTCCGCGATCGGCAGCAAGGTCTCGTAATCGTGCGTCACGACGATGCTGGTCCGGTGATACGTCGACTGTGTTTCCCGAATCAGCTCGGCGACCAATCGACCGCTGGCCGAATCCAGCCCGCTGGTCGGTTCGTCATACAGCACGACATCGGGCGACGCGGCCAACGTCCGCGCGATCGCAAGACGTTGTTTTTGGCCGCCGCTCAGATCGGCGACGGATGTTTTCAGCGGAACCCCCAAATGCTCCAACCACTCGGTCGCGCTCCACGAAACCGGTTGGCTTTTGGGATCCGTGGCAAGCCGCTTGGGGCGGTGGTCGATCGCAAATTGGACGTTCGCGGTTGCCGACAATTCGTCGAACAACGCGAATTGCTGGAACACGATCCCGACCCGAGGACGGTCTGATCCGGTTTCGTTGCGTCCGATCGCCCCGGACCAGCGGATCGATTCGCCGTGACGCGGCAGCAGCCCGGCCAAGATTCGCAGCAAGACGCTTTTGCCCGCGCCGCTGCCGCCGACGACCACCGTGATCTTGGCCTCGGGGAATCGTGCATCGACCTGATCCAGCAAACAGCGATCGCCGGCAACGACACACAGGTCTTTCAGGCACAGCGGGCTGACCGGCATGTCCTCCAGCGGAGGCGTCGTCGATGGGGTGGATTCAGAAGGCATGTGATCAGGGATGCCCCACGTGCTCCGTCAGATTCTGACTTTGGAGTAGCGGAACTCGCCAAGAGTTTCGCTTTCTCGTCAATTCGCCGAAAGTCTTGGCGACTTCCGCTACGGATTCAATCTCAATTCGTGAACGAAACCGATCAATCACGCTCGGCCGCCAGATAGACGATCGGATAGGGCATCGGCTTTCGGGCTACCTCGACCGTACCGTTGCTGGCACCGGTGTGCCAGGCGACGATCCAGCGACGGTCCTTCCGCAGGATCTGGCTGCGGAGCACGCGGGCGAAATCGGGATTGATGCCGTCTTGCTCGGAGCCAAAGATTTCGTCGCCGATTTTGCGGATCACCGGTTCCAGCCGCTCGCCGGCGATGTCAAAGGCCGCTTGGGCTTCCGGGCTGCTCCACACCCCGCGCCACACCTCGCGCAAGCGTTCATTTTCCACAAACGTTTCTTTCAAGATCGTTTGAATCAATTGTCGGCTCTCAGGATCCGACGCGATCTCTTCGGCCACGCCGGCCAGTTCCCTGCGGATCGCCGGGCTGGCCGAGATATCTCGGACGCTGCGTTGGATCGCGACGACGACTTCGTCCATGTGCTTTTCCAGCACCGGAACGGCTTCTTCTTCGACAAACCGCTGCCATTCTTCGCGCACCAGGTCCTTTCGCGGCAGCGGCGTTTTGTCGTAGATCGCCCGCCATCCGAAACGGAACAGTGACGCACGATCCCACATCTCGCGTCCGATTTCTTCGGCCGGCGGCTGACCGTGCTTTTTGACGATCGGCAAAATCTCCCGCCGCGCCAGCGGGATCAATCGTTCTTGGACCAATTGATCCTTCCAACGTTCCGCCGCGTCGTCCAGCTCGTCACGATGCCGGGCGACTGCCAGACGAAACTCGTCCTCGATCACCGGCAGCGACTGCTTCAAACTGTCTTCGACCAACGGGATGAACGCCCGGGATAAATCCTCGCCGTGGCGCGCCATCGCGGCAGACAGCTCTTGGCGAATCGCTTTCTGTTTCGCCGGCGGAAACAGCGTTTCGACCACTTCGCTCAGCCGCCCCGTGCTGTGGTATTGAAACAGCTGGCATTGATCGGCGGGGGCGTCTCGGTCGTACCACGTGATCGCGATCCGACGCCCGCCCGATGAAGCGGTGTCGGTCGGGACACCACGATCCGGCGGCAGAACCGATTCGACCCGTCCGGCCTGATGATACTGTCCCGTCTCAGTCGCCAAAAACACAGGGTCTCCCGGCCGCAAACGCCCGGCCGGGTCGTCCGCATGGATCGTCGTCTGCTGCCGCATTACATAGCGGGAGATCGAGGCGATCGTCCGTCGCGTCGTGTCGTCATGATCGGCCGTTCGCATCCAGTGAGCCGCTGCGGCGCCCGCGGAGATCAGTGCGATCGCCCACACCGTCACGCCCAGGAGCCGTTTTCTTGTCCGTTTCAAATCGATCGTGTTCCGTGGTGAAAAAAAGGCGTGGGAGCCCTGAGTCTATCGTTTTTCGCCCGCACTCACCTAAGCTTGGCAAACCAATTAGAATGGCGGCAACCTTCCTTTCCCACCCTCCGATTCCAGCTTATACGTGCGTCTAATGTCTGCCATGCAACAATTCGTCGCCCCGTCGCGTCTCCTTGTTCCCGTCCTGCTCGCTGCATTTCTAGCCGTCTCGGCACGCCCCGCCGTCTCCGACGACAAACCCGAGGCCGAAAAAACAGAAAACGTAGGCGCGCCGAAGCAAGATGCGGAAGCCGAAAAGCCTGCTGAAGCGAAGCCCGAAGAAAAGAAGCCCGAAGAAAAGAAGCCCGAAGAAAAGAAGCCTGAAGAAAAGAAGCCTGAAGAAAAGAAGCCTGAAGAAAAGAAGCCTGAGGAAAAGAAGCCTGAGGCGAAGAAACCTGCGGAGAAGAAAGCCGAACCGAAGAAAGAGGCTCCCAAGCCGGTCGTGTCGGCGTTCAAGGACAAGGCGCTCGAACAGGCGGTGCGGGCCGAAGTGTTCGCCAAGCGTTTCAATGACGAACCGATCACGAAGGAGGACGTGGCGAACATCTCACGCGTCGTCGGGGTCGGCAAACAAATCAAAGACCTATCGGGGTTGGAGCACTGCCATGCCCTGATGTTGATCGACTTGGCCGACAACCAGATTTCTGACCTGGCCCCGATCGCCAACCTGAAACGGTTGCAATCGGTCACCCTGGCTGGCAACCGAATCAAGACGCTCGAACCGATCAAGGAATTGACGGGGATGCAGTACCTGGATGTCTCCCGCAATGAGATCGATGACCTGAGCCCGCTGGGCAAGATGTCCAATTTGCGGACGCTTTATCTGGCCGAGAACCGAGTCGCATCGCTCGAGCCGATCGCGCCGCTGTCGAAGATCTGGTCGCTCGATGCGTCGGGAAACGAGCTGAAGACGGTGCAGCCGATCGCCGGACTGAAGTGGATCACGTCGCTGGACCTGCGCAACAACTACGTCGAAGACGTGACGCCGATCGCGCAGTTGCCGGGCTTGAACATCCTGCAACTGAACAACAACCCGATCAAAGACCTGTCGCCGTTGGTCAAGGCCTGTCAGGCGGATCAGGCCGGTGAGAATCGTTTCGCCCCCTACCTGCGGTTGTTCCTGGGCGGCAACGAGATCCCCGAAAAGGAAAAGACCGCCGCCATCGAAGCCCTCAAAGCCTGCGGCGTGAAGGTCAAGGAGTAAGGTCGCACAATGCGTGACCTTTGGCCGATCCCGAGTGGCATGCTCGGGATGTGAAACTTATTGCCCCCTTGCGAGCAAGACAATGTTGCCAGTCCAAGCTTGGTAGGCTCGTCTCTTTGCAAGACGGTCTTGATGATTCTGGCTCCCCTCTCCCCAAAACAGATCGCGCGAAAATAGTGATCAATCAGTGACGTTGACCGCGATCTGTTTTGGGGAGAGGGGAGCCATTTTAAAGAGGGAACGCATCGTAATGAATCAGCGATACATTTCAGGTCCCCAACATGCCCTACGCGTTTAGCATCTCCGCGTACGCATCGGTCAAATACTCCAGCGGATAGATGCAGAACGAGTGTTCGCGGCTGTTCCAGATCGTTGCCTCGCGGCGGCGATCTTGCAGTCCGACCTTTTCGGCGGTCAGGTGATTGCGCAGTGGTTGCAACTGCGACGCCAGTTGTTGATTCAGTGCCGTGATCTGCTGGTGCCAACCGCGACGCCGGCCCTGCGGTGGGATCGACTGCAGGAGCTGGTGTTTGGCCGCGACTTTGTCCGGATCCAGGCCGCCTTGCTCGGCATAACGCTCGGGTTGAAAGTCCAATTCGCGGAGTTGGCGATTGTGGCGGCGGATCGCATCGTCGATCTCCGCGACGGGATATTGTTGATGCCCGGGCAGCAAGACGGTCGCACTGATTACCATGATCCGGGAGGGATCCGTGCCCCAAAAGGCTCGGCAGATCAGATCGCCCAGTTGGTCGTACTTTCCGCCGCCGATCCCGTGCAGAAAGAGATCGCTGAGCACCATCCGCGCGTACATGGTCGTGATCAAAGCCCGGCTACGGATTTTGAACTCGGGGCTGGCCAGCGCCAGGAAAGCATCCGCGGCGGCGGGTTGCCCGGCCGCATGAATCTTACGGTGTCGCTTGTCGCGATCACTGATCTCCATCACCGCCCCGCCCTGCGACAAACGCACCCAAACGCTGCACCGCTTGGGCGATTGATTGCCGTACACCCAGAACGGCGCCTCGTACCAATCGCCGTCACGGCCCAGATTGGGAACCGGGTGGGCCTTGCTGCGAATCCCATGCGCCGCGCGATAGAATTCCGCCGCGGCGTTGTAACAGTCGTGAAACCTGGGCAAGTCGCGCAGGATCTGCATCGCGAACGCCGCGAACGCTTCGCCGCGACAAACGACGCTTTGAGGAATCTCCAGCGTCTGCAGCCCCAGATCGGCTTCCAGACTGTGCCTGCCCTGGGCGAGGGCGCATCCGGCGAATCCACAACGGTTGATCGCATCGCGGGCGTGCTGCCACAGCGAGTGGATCAAGGGGGCGTCAACGATTCCCGAAACCGACTCGGCCACGTTTCGATCAAACGCGTCGAACAGCTCGCGGTCTTCGATCAACGATTGTTCATACGGCACCCCACCGCCGCGACGGTCGAACGCGACGATGTCGTGTCGCAGCGCCCCGGTCTGGCGGTCCAGGTGTGGAACGCGCACGCTGCTGGAACCAGCGACGTCACTGTCGACGACCAGATTGACGGCCAGGGCGCCGGTCGTTTTGCCGACGTGATCGAGCGCAAAATTCTTGAACCAAACCCCCGGATGAAACAGCGTCGGCTGGTGACCGGCCATCACGATCTTCTGCGCAGACGTGCCCGCAAAATCCACGTCGCGATACGCCGACGTGTAGCGTCTGGCGTCTCGCACCAATTGATCGCGTGCCGGCCGGCGGAGCGACGAAACCTCTGCGGGATAGGCATCGCCACGCGACACATTCTCCGACATGACCTCGGCGGCAACATCGATCGCGGGCCGGACCAAGCGTTCGCAATGAACGCGCGGCGCCTGGTACGATTCAAAATTCGAGTCGAACTCCGTTTCAATCGATGGGTCTGGGGTGCTCATTCGGCGCCTAACGGGCCTCGTGGACGCAAACCAAATCCCCGCTCGACGCGTGGGTCACGTGACGGCCGGCGGCGCACAACCTGGCGATTTCATCATCGATCACCTGATTGTACAGGGCGAGCCGTGTTTCCGCGTGATCAAGTGCCCCGCCGAACGATCGTTGCAGATCCAGATAGATCAGCGGCACTGCCATTTCGACGATTCGCAGTCCCGCCTCGGCCGCCTGGACCCACAACTGCAGCGGCATCGCGTAACCGGTGTCGGTGATCGAAAAATGACGCAGCGCTTCGCTACGATAGGCTTTGAATCCACAAAACGCGTCGGTCAGTTTCAGCCCCAGCCGGCGGTTCAAATCCGCGGTGATGCGGCGGTTGATAAACATCCGCTCTTCCGGCGGCGCATCATCGCCCTCGAAATACTGCAGGTAACGGCTGCCGGAGACGATGTCGGCCTCGTCGGCCATGTCGATGAACGCGGGAATCCGCTTCGGTTGATGCTGGCCGTCGCAGTCGAGCGTCACGACGCCGTCAAATCCGTGCCGCAGCGTGTAATCGAATGCGGTTTGCAAGGCCGCCCCATAACCCCGATTCTGCTCGTGGCGAACCACTGTCACGTCGGCACGCTCGGCGAGAAGTTTGTCGGTCCCGTCGGTCGAGCCGTCATCGACAACCAACACGTTGGACGAGTATTGAACGACTTGGTCCAAAATCTCGCTCACGTAGTCGACTTCGTTGTAAACCGGCAGGGCGGCAAGCCATTTCTCTCGTCTCGTCATTTCGACTCCATCGTCACGGTCGGTTAACTTCATCAGGTCGGCGTCAGCGGCGGCGGGACGGACGCCCCGGATTTCCTAAGGAGAGTACTCGCCCGAACAGCCTGGCCTTACAGTGTGGGCATGGAATTCGGCGGCCCTGCGGCGGCACCAACCCCTCCATTGTCGCATGAATCCACGGCCTGGAAAACCACGCCGCAAATGGCATGCCATAGGCATCCTGTCGCGGAACCCGCGGCGGCCGGTCGTAGACGCCGATCCTGTACGATGGCCCTTCCGGGCCGTCGTTGCAAACGACTCGACGCGACGACCTGGAAAGGACGTCGTACATTCGATGCTCAGCAGCCGGGATGGGCCGCCGTGCGATTGGGACCGGCGCGAATGACGCCGCGTCCGGGAGCGTCAAATCATCTGGACCGGGTCGCTCTCGGCCCGGCTGGGCCAGACCGTCAGCGTGGGCAACGCCTCGCCGATCCGCACCGCCAGACGCTCCATCGCAAACCGTTCACTGTGGAAATGCCCCAGCAAGCCCAAGGCCATCCCACGCGATTCGGCTTCCAGGCAATCGTGAAAACTGGCCTCGCCGGTGACCAAAAGCTGGCAACCGCAGCGCGCCGCTTGGGCAACGAACGAGCCGCCGCTGCCGCAGGCAAAGCCGACCTTGGTGACCGGTTGATCCAGCGGTCCGACCCCGCGCGGCGGCGAAGTGGATTGGACCAGCGCCGCACAGCGGCGGATCACCTCACGCGCCGGAGCCTCGCTCTCCAGCAGACCATAGCGGCCACTGCCCAGGTTGTTCTCGGCTGAAGGGTCACTGGCTGAAGGGTCACTGGCTGAAGGGTCACTGATCGGGCGGACCGCTTGCAGCCCCAGCAATTCGGCCCAACTTTGGTTGATCCCCTCGGCGGCAGAATCGAACGCGGTGTGGGCGCTGTAGACGGCGATTTTGGCGCCGATCAATCGCCACAGGATTTCGCCGGTGATCGAATCACAATTGATGCGTGGCAGCGGGCGAAAGGGGATCGGGTGATGCGTGACGATCAGGTCGGCCTGCTGATCGACCGCTTCAGCCGCCACATCGGGCGTGAGGGTCAAGCAGGTCAGCACCCGTCTGATTTCGCGGGCCCGGTCCCCGACCAGCAAACCGACGTTGTCCCAGGATTCCGCCAGTTTCAGCGGAGCCCATTGGGCGAGGAGTTGGCAAACGGCATCGACGGTGACGGCGGACATAAAGCCCCAGCGAGGCGGAATAAATCAGCGCAGCGGAATAAAATCAGCATAGCGAATGGAAAGCAGTCGTGGACGACGCGAGGAGTCCTTGCAATTCGCAATCCGTATGGACTCGTCGCCTCGTCCACTACTCGAAAACCAAGCCGATCCCAGCGTCAGCCGCGGCGTTTCTAGCGCGGGGCGATCATGCAGATCATGCGGCGGCCGTGTTGCTGGGGGGCGGTTTCGACCTTGCCGACTTCGTCCAGCAATTCGATGACCTGCTCCATCACCTTGCGGCCTTCTTCGATGTGGGCCATCTCGCGACCGCGGAACAGCACACTGACCTGCACCTTGTCCTTGTGCTTCAAGAACTTTTCGGCGCGACGAATCTTGGTGCGGATATCTTCGTCGCCGGTTTTCGGCCGCAATCGAATTTCTTTCGTCTTGGTATGACTTTGGTTGCGGTTCGTTTTTTTGTTCTTGTCGTACTTGTATTTGCCGTAATCCATGATTCGGCAAACAGGGGGTCGCTCATTGGGAGCGACTTCAACCAGATCGAGTCCGACATCACGTGCCCGCTCGAGGGCGTCTTCGGTCGCGATCACTCCGAGTTGTTCGCCGGTTTCGCTGACGACTCGGATCGGACTGATGCGGATACTGGAATTGATGCGAACGGTGTCGCGATTATCTGGTTGAGGATTTCGTCGTGCCAACGCCACTAAAAGTTTCTGCTCCTGCCGGTGGGCATTCCGGACATCAAATGAAAATGGCCTCGAGACCGGAGCGGCATTGAATCAATCCATCTCCTGTCTTGGGGGTGCAACCACGATCCTTTGAAACGTTCAAAGAAACGGGTTCGTCAACTGTAGCTCACCGAGGTGATCTAAACCGAGAAGGGCGGAAATTTTGCCGCCGCCGGATTTCTCGATGCTTTCGCAGTATCCGGCGGGGGATCGGGGAGCGTCAACAGTGAAACTGCCGGTTTCACCGACTTTTCAGCTAACAATCGAAAAAGGTTTCGTCCAGCGTGACGCGTTGGCCCATGGTTTCCACCACGTCGCCCAAAAACAGCTGTTTTCGCCGCCGCGTCTCGACTTGGCCGTTGACGGTCACCTGGCCGTCCTGAATCCAGATCTTCGCCTGGCCGCCGGTCCCCACCAGTCCGGCCCGTTTGAGCGCATCGTCCAGCCGCATCATGGGCCGGTCGGCGGCGTCGCTGGCGGCCGGTTGCGGGGAGTCGTGGTCTGAGTTTTGGTCGGTCATCGGATCGAGAACATCGTCGGGAGAGAGACATGGTCGGTCGCACTGCCGACGTTGTGTAACGCCTATCGTATCTTGGCCGCCTGCGGAAATCGGGTAAGAAAATTTCGGAGGTAAGAAAATGATGGAATGCAGCATCCATTCGATTCAGGTAATTTTCCTACCCCGCAAATCTTCCTACCTGTCCACCCCGCCACAATGCGCGGTCCAGCTAGACACCAACGATTTTCGGGCGAATCGCTAGGCCGCTTTTTGGTCGTCCTCGCCGCCCAGGCCGCCGATCGAGCCCCGCTCGCGACGCAGCGATCGGATCGTGGCGGTATGGGCATGGATCTCGTTTTGCAGCTCGCGGATCGTGGTCTGGGCCTGCTCGTTGGCTTTCAGACTGTCCTCGTGTTCGGCACTGACGCGTTTCAGATGGGCAATCAGATCGGCACTTTTGGCGGCCAACATCTTGTTGGCCGCCCGCAATTCATCCAGCTCCTCCAATTGTGATTGCAGGCGTTTGACGGTTGCCGTTTGCTGCTGCAACTCCTCGGACGCCTGACGCAAGTCCGCGATCGCCGTGTCGTGCTGTTTGGATTTCGTCGCCAGGCGTCGATTCAGATCGTCGACCGAAACGGTTTGCACTTCCAGGTCTTTGCCGAGCTTGGCGAACTGAGTTTCCAGCGTCGCGTTGGCGGCCACCAATTCGTCGCACCGTGCGCTCGCCTTTTCCAGACGGTCGCGGGTGATCGCCAACTGTTTGTTGGTGGCTTCCAATTCGGCCACGTCGTGACGCAGCCGCAACAATTCGTCGCGTTGTTCGGCAAACGCCCGCGTCTGCAGATCGCTCTGCTCTTTCAGTGCGATCACGTCGCGATCCCGCATGTGCAATTGCTTTTCCAAATCGACCACGGACCCCATCCGCCGATTCAGGTCCGCGATCACCGCCTCACGCTCGGTCAGCTGCGCCGACAAGGTCTCCGACTGTCGGCCCGACTTGGCCAGCTGTTCGTCTTTCGCCTGCAATTCAGCCCGCAGCGAGTCGAGTTGCCCCAACTGACCTCGCAGCGCGTCGATTTCTGATTGATGGGCCTCGACGGTCTCAACCAGCGCGTTGCATTGGGCATCGGTTTGATGAAGTTCGGACTGCAATTGGTCATAGCGCTGCTGCAAACTCGCCAGCTCGCGTTCACCGTTTCGCAGCGTCTCGATCTCTCGATCCTGGTCGTTCAAGCATTCCCGCAGCCCGGCTTCGGCCCGTTCCAGTTTGGCCACCTTTTTCGCCAACGTTTGTTTCTCTTCGGTCAACAAATCGATGGCTTCGCAGCGTTCGGTCAGCTCGCGGATCTCGTCGTCTCGGCCGCCCAACTGGTCCGTCAATTCATCGATCGTTGCTTGACTTTCCTGGGCCTGTTGCGACAGCGACTCGATCTCGGCCTGGAGCCCCTCAAGCTGTTCACAGCGTTCGGTCAGTTCAACGATTTCGGCATCGCGATCACGCAGGTTGGTCGCCATGTGATCGAGTTTTTCGAGATTCGATTGCAGTTTTCCGGCAAGCGATTGATTGTCGTTCTCGAGTGCCTCCATCAACTCCAACTGATGCGAGTGGTGGGCGACGGCTGCTTCACTGTCTTGCAATTGTGTCGTCAATTGTTCGATCGAAGCCAACGAGGCTTCCAGTCGCTGCGACAGCGAACCCTTTTCGCCTTCCAGGGTGCCGATCAGCTCCAACCGCTCGGATTGCAAGGCGACGGTTTGCTCGGCTTCTTGCAGCTGTGCGGTCAACGATTCGATCGATTCTTGCGATTCGGCGAGCCGCCCGGCGAGCGATTGCGTTTCACTTTCCAGCTGCTCCATGTGATGCAGTTGCTCGGATTGCCGGGCGACCGTTCGCTCGCTCTCCTGCAGTTTTCCGGTCAGTCGGTCGATCGTCGCGGAGGCCTGATTCAGGTTCTCCAGCAGCGACTGTTGCTCGCTTTCCAGCGAATCGATCAGCTGCAATCGATCTTGCAGCTGGGTAACGATGTGGTTGCTTTCGTTCAGTTTGGCCGAAAGTCGATCGATGGTTTCCCGGCCCGTGGCGCACTGTCCGGTCAGCGATTTGACCTCGTTTTCCAGCGGCAGGATGGCTTCGCAGCGTTTGGACAGATCGGCGATGGTCGTCGTCTTTTCGCTCAGCTTGCGTTCCAGTTCGCTGCGGATGGCGCGTTCGTCATCGAGCTCGCTGGCGGAAAACTCCAATTCCGCATCTTGTTCTTCGATCCGTTCTTGCAACTCGGCCAGCTGTCGGAGCTGCTCGGCTTGAACGTTGTTCTTGTCGTGCAGCGCCTCATTGATCTGTTTCAGCTGATGCAATTGTTCGATCAGCTCTCGGACTTCTGCTTGGGCATCGGCACCTTCCTGTCTGGCGACCGTCAATTCGTCGATTTCGCTGCGGAGGGATTCCACGACGCCGTCACGCTGTTGCAACTCGGTCGTCATTGCGTCGAGTCGGATTTCCAGATCGGTCAGGGTTTCGTTTTTGGCGGCGAGTTCGGCACGCACCGTTTCCAAGTCTTCTTCGGCGGCGGTGATCTGGCTTTGTTTTTGCTCGATCAGATCGGCCAATCGTTCGTTCTGGTCGGCGGTCCGTTCGGCCTGGTCCAGGGCACTGGCGAGTTGTTGTTGCATCGTCTCGATGCTGGTGACGACCGACGCGTATTTCTGCGACGCCTCGTCGCGCTGTTGCCGGAACTCGTCGCGTTGCCGCTCGAGTGCTTCGATCGTCTGCTCCCTCTGTTCGGCGAGTTGCTGGGCGGACGTTTCGGAGGCTTCGATCTTGGCTTGGACCTCGTCCAATTTGTCTTGAGTCGCCTGGCGGTACATCTCGCTTTCGGCCAGTTCATTCTTCAGCCGCGCGATCAACGCCTCACGCTCGGCGACGTCCGATTCGCTGGTCTCGCCTAGCCGTTCGACTTGCTCTTTGAGGTGCTGAATTTCGCCGGCCTGCGTCTCGTTGGTCTGGGTCAGCGACTCGATGATTGCGGTTTGACGCCCCAGTTCGTCGCCCGCTTCCAGCGCGGCGGTTTCGTTGGCCGTGATCCGCAATTCCGCGGCATGTTTGTCGGCCAGCGTCTCTTCCAATTCACTCTTCAGCGAATCGTAGTCGTCTTGCAACGCTTGAAGTCGTTCTTGGGCACGTTGCAAGTCTTCGTGCAGGTCTTCGTTCCTGATCGTCGCGGTTTCATGCGTTTCGTCGATCGATGCTTGCAGCGTGGTGTTTTCCTGGCGCAGCGTCGCGGCTTCCTCACGGGCACGCTCCAAATCGGCGTCCTTCTGCTCCAGGGATTGCTCCAGCGAGCGGACCGCGTCTTCCCGATCGGATGAATCACCTCCTGCGGCGGCAAGCTGTTCCTCCAGCTCACTGATCTTCGCGTCCAGACCGCTGGTGTCGCGGTACCAGAACAGATGCCCGAGCAACAGGCCGGCGGCAATGAAGATGAATATCGAAACAACCGGTAAACCGAAGATTACGCCCATCAGTCGAATCCGTCCTGCGTCAATGACCAACCGCTGCGACCGGGCTGTCTCGCTGGCGAGAAACTCGGAAAGATACGGTGTTTTGCGAAATTGGGCTCGCCATCCCTTGGAAGCCCGGCACCGGAGTTTGGCACCACCCTGGCGGCTATAGCAAACGGCCGGAGAACACGTCGAGCCGAGTTTGCCAAGAATCGGTGCTACGGGTCTTGCGGGCCGTGATGGCCAAAACGGTGGCCGGTGAACCTTGCACCGTTCTAAGTCGATGAAGACGAAGCTCCACCCGTTACGTAGTTGGCATCAACAGGCCGCCGAAAGTCTTGGCGACTTCCGCTACGGCTTGAGCGAAAACTCTAGATCTGGATCAAAACAAACGTTAATGCCCCTGCAAGGACGCTCTCCCATGACGGTGAAAACCTTCCAATCCCTCGCAGCCCTGGCGTCTCTGCTGCTGTTGCAGTGTGCTGCCGTCGCCCACCATCCCGGGCGAAAATCCTTGGCCGACAAACATGGCCCGGCGGGGATCGCCGGCGACCACGTTCACGAAAAGGGGGAATGGATGGTCGAGTACAAGTACATGAACATGTACATGGAGGACAATCGGATCGGTGATCGGACGGTCAGCGATTCCGAAGCGATCGCCTTCGGTGCGACCAGTTCGCCGGTCACCAACCGGATGGCGGCACCGACCCAGATGACCATGGAAATGCACATGGCCCACATCATGTACGGTGCCACCGACAATGTGACGCTGTACACGATGCTGATGTTGCCGAGTTTGACGATGGACCACATCCGCGGTCCGATGAACCCGGCCGGACCGGGAACCGAGTTCACCACGCACAACAGCGGTTTCGGTGACACCACGATCGGCGCACTGCTGCGACTGTACAGCACCGAGCGCTGCGACTGGATGCTGAACCTGGGCGGTTCGGTGCCGACCGGCGACATCTTTCGCACCTCGACGACACCGACCGGAGGGATGATGTCCCAGGCGTTGCCCTACCCAATGCGACTGGGCAGCGGGACCTTCAACGCCCGCCCCGGCATGACCGTGCGCTACTTCGCCGACTGCTGGAGCTGGGGCGGACAGGTCCAATCCGATCTGCCGATGGGCAAGAACTATCGCGATTACCGTCTGGGGGCCGAAGTCCGGCTGAACACCTGGACCCAGTATCTGGTCTGTGACCACTTCGCGCTGTCGTTGCGTGGCGAACACGTCTGGCGCGAGGACATCCAGGGTGCGGACCCGGCGACCCCTGACATGGGAATCAGCACGAACGTCGAAAGTTTCCGCGGTGGGTACTGGTACAACCTGGGCGTCGGCGGCCAGCTGAACTGGCAAGGCCACTATTTGAACTTCGAAATCGTACCGACGCTGGCCCAGGACCTGGATGGAATCCAGCTGGAGACGGATTATTCGATCATTGCCAGTTGGTCGCGGGCGTTTTAGAGTGACGGGGAACGATCCCCCGTAAACACGCTTGCCATGCCACGCCCCTTCCCCCCACCAGCCTTTCGGATCGGCGATTTGGTCGTCGATCCGCCGATTCTGCAAGCCCCGATGGCGGGGTTCACCAACGCCGCGTTCCGACAGATGGTCCGCGAATACGGCGGCACAGGGCTGATTGCGACCGAGATGGTCAACGCTCGAGGCTTCGTCTGGATGGATGAAAACGAAGCCGAGCACCCCGAGCGTTTGTGGGGCGTGGCAGAGGAACCGCGGCCGTTGGCGGTGCAGATCTGGGACAATGATCCAGAAACCATGGCCAAGGTCGGTCACCGGTTGGTCGAAGAATACCGGGTCAGCGTGGTCGACATTAATTTCGGTTGTCCGGTCCGGCAGGTCACCGAAAAGGCACACAGCGGCAGCTATCTGCTGCGGACCCCGCAGCGGATGTTCGAGATCATTTCGCGGCTGGTCAAGGCCTGTGCCCCGACGCCCGTGACCGCAAAAATCCGACTCGGCTGCAGCCCCGAATCGGTCAATTGCAACGAGGTCGCTCGGGTGGTCGAAGAGGCCGGCGCGGCGGCGCTGACCGTTCACGGCCGCACCGCCAAAGACATGTTTCGCGGTCACGCCGATTGGGACCGCATCAGCGAAATCAAAGCCCACTTGACACAGATTCCGCTGATCGGAAACGGCGACCTGGACTCGGCGGAAAAGGTCGTCGATGCGTTTCGCAACTACGACGTCGACGGCGTCATGATCGCCCGCGCCTGCCTCGGTCGCCCCTGGCTGTTCGCCCAATCCGCCGCCGCACTCCGCGGCCAGCCGATCCCGCCCGAACCCAGCCTGCCCGAGCAACGTCAATGCATGCTGCACCATTACGACCTGGTCAAGGAACGTTTCGGTGAAGAAAAAGGCACGATCTTGATGCGGAAATACGCCTGCTGTTACGCCCAAGGAAAGTACGGGGCCAGACATTTCCGCACCCACGTGGCCGGCGTGTCCAGCGCCGAGGAGTTCTATCGCGTGGTCGAAGAGTATTTTCCGATGAAAACCAAAGAAGAAATCCGCGCCGAGCGTGAAGCCGAGCAGGCGGGTTCAATGACGTAGCCACTTGACGGTGTGTCGCAAGCGTCGCCGTGTTCTCCGAACTCGCTGTACGCGGAAAAGCAGAGCTTTGCCCCCGCGCCGACCTCGGAGAGGACGGCGACGGTTTGACCCGATCGAATACAATTTGATCGCCGGGTCGGGAATCCGCCGGCAATCCAAGATGCTCCCTGTGCAATGTTGCATTTCTTTCAGCCAATGACGGACGTTATCCCGATGTTGCTAGCGGCACGATATCGTGTTCACACGTTCGTCTCCCTTGTCGTCTTGACGATGCCTCTTGCCGGGGTGAGGGCGCAGGAAACGCAACCCGACGCGCCGGGCCCGGCGGAAACCACGCCCGATCTGGCCGCGCTCCGGCCTCTGTTCGCCCGGCTGAGCACCGCGAAATCGACGCGGGCGAGCGTCCAGTTGTCAGCCGATACGATCATCGACGGAGCTGTGATCAACACCCAAACATCGGTGTACCAGATCGCATCGCAGGCTCCCGATCAATTCACGATCTATTTGAAAGACCAGAACCAGCGGGTGCGGATTTTCAGCGACGGCCAAACCACGACGGTGGCCTTGTCCGAACAGGCATTCACCGTGCTCGATAAGCCGCTCGCGATGCAGCAAGCGGTGTTCGATTTGCCACTGCCGATGGGGCCGTATCCGGAACCCGTTTTGGCCCTGACGCTGGCCGGCATCGATCCCGCACTTTCGCTGACCGCGGGGATGAAATCGGTGCGATTGCTCGATCGCAATCCGTTTCGCGGCGAAACCCCGGCGATCCACTTCCAGGGCATCCAGGAAGACAACGTCCAATGGGACCTGTGGATCACCCAAGACCAATCGCCCCGACCGCTGCGGTTGCGTGTGGATCTGACGGAGATGTTACGGGCCAACGGCGGGTTGGAGCTGCCAGCCGGCTATCGCTATGCGCTGCGATTCGATTTCACCACTTGGCGGATCGATCATCCCAACGCCGCCTCGTTGTTTCGCTACGAAAAAATCCCCGGTGCGAAGGAGTACGAATCGATCGAGGCGTACTTCGATCAAACAAAGTGATCGATGTAATCGTCCTATCCTACCTCCAAAATCTTCCTACCTCTCCACGCAACCGCTCAGCGTGGACCTGGGGTTACGTCCGGATTCGCTGGGGCTCATCCGGTCTCACCCCAGGCCAAATTGTAGATCGCCGTTGGCGAACCGAGCGTAGTGATCTTTGATAACGCACGGAACAAAAGCAACTGAATCCATCAGTAATACAATCGACGTCCCACGCAGCGACCGTGGGCGGCTAAAGCCCAATACCGCGAAGCGAAGTTAAGCGTCGTTTCCACTGGGGAGGGCCCGTAGGCTCGCGTCAAACGGCTAATCATCACAAGTTCACCGCGCCAGTTCGATGCGTCGCAGCGCGACATCGGCGACGAAGACCGACATCGCGATCATCAGCAACCAGGGCCACAGCGGCATCGGTTCGCGGGCGGTCGCATCGATCGGCTCGGCGATCGATGCGGGCGTCGGATCGAATCGACCGCCGCTGACCGTCGCGATCCGCTCCAAGGTCGTCGTCGCGGTCGGCAACAACCGCAATTCGTCGCTGTAGCCGACCGAGATCCCGCGTGAGGAGCGCTGGGTCGATCCGGATTTCCGCGTCTGCGCCAGATCCAGGTGGTACGCCCCCCGTCGATCCGTTTTGATCTCGGCTTCAAAACGCCCCGGGGCGGTCTGACGCATCTCCAGCTTCTTGCGGTCCAGGCCGGGATCGATCAACGTCAATTCGGTGGTCGCGTTCTCGATGAACGCTCCGTTTTGGTCCACCGAATCGAGCGAGACGAAGGTGGTTTCGCCCTCACGACGGACATCGACGAACACGCCTCGATTGTCATCCTTGCGCATCGCGTGGCGGATGATCTGAGCCCAGAAGGGACCGAAGTCCGGCCACGCCAACCATTCACCGGCCCAACGGTTCTTGGCATCACTGGTGAACGCGACGGACATGCCCAATCCGTACCGCCACCACGCCAACAACGGGTCTCCCGACTCGCTGGCCAGAATGAACTCCGCGGTCGGCTTGGGACGGGTGACCACATAGCCGAGCAACAGCGGCGACAATTCCAAATCGATGCCTTCCAAGACCGTGGTGGGTCGGACCAGTTGGGCGGTGAAGGGCAATTCGTTGATCGCCGACTTGCTCGCTTCCACCGTTTCTTTGGCGAATACCTGAGGGACGGCGTCGGGCGAATCGCAGAAGTAATAACGTCCGCCCCCGATCTGTGCCAGTTCTTCCAACAGGTCTTCGCTAGCCCCTTGCCCGAGTGCGACGGTGGACAACGTGATTCGATTGGCGGACATGTCCGATGCGGCGCCCTGAAAATCTCCCGGGGACGACACGCCGTCGGTCATCAATATGACGTGCTTCAGCTTCGCCGTCGCTCCGCGAAGTGCGTCCAGGGCGTCGACCATGCCGGGATACATGTTCGTACCGCCGGAGGCTTCGATGGTGCTGATCGCATCGATGATCTGCCCCTTGTCCGACGTCGATCGCAATTCAGAAACGGTGTAGGCCGAACCGTCAAAGGCGATCACGCCGATCGCATCACGCGGCCCGAGCAACTCCACCGCGGCGCGGGCCGCATCCTTGGCAAGTTCGATCTTTTGGCCGCCCATCGATCCGCTCTTGTCGATGACCAGCATCATCGCCAGCGAAGGCTTCTCGCGTTCCTTTTCAAAGTTGCTGCGGACCGGCAAGATCTCTTCGACTTGAGTCCGGTAATAACCGCCCAGCCCGAACGACTGGTCACCGCCCAGCATGATCAACCCGCCGCCGAGTTCTTTCACGTAGATCCGAATCAAGTCCATCTGCCGCATCGACATCGCCGTCGCGGGAACGTTCGACAGGACCAGACACTCGTAACCTTGAATCTCCGTCAGATCGCTGGGGATCCCCTCCGGCGGACGCACTTCCACGTCGATCGATTGCTCGTCCAACGCCCAGCGCAGCGAATCGGTTTGGTCCAAATCGGGATCGACCAACAACACGCGTGGGCGTCCCTGGGCATAGACCACGGTTTCGGATGCGTTGTTGTCCAGCAACGTGTCATCGAATCCACGCAACCGCGCGGCAAAGGATTCTTGCCGCTTGCCCAAGACGGTTTGCCGGAATCGAAACGTGTTTTCGCCCTGTTTGATTTTGACCGGCTTGGGTTCTTCATCACCGATCTGGATATCACCGCGGTACAGATCGATGTAGCCCTCGGTATCGCGATTGCTGCTGACGACGACTTCGACGAAGAACGGTTGCCCTTGGCGGACCTGTGTGGGGGCATCGACGCGGGTCAGTTGGACTTCCGGATCGCTGCGCGAGGGCAGCGGCACGGTCCAGATCGGGACACCACCTTGGGCGGCGGCGGCGATCACGTCGCCTCCCTCGGTCGCATTGCCATCGGACAACAACACGACGCGGCGAACACGCGACGGCGGCATCGATGCGATCGCGGTCCGAACGGCGGCTTCCAAATCGGTTCCGCGACGCGACGCAGCCTCGTCCGGAGTGCTCCCCTGAGGCTGGGACGCTTCCTCCGCCGCAACCGAATCGTCCGTTGACTCCTCGTCGAGCGATGCGTCCTTTTCGGCGGCTTCGTCTGCGTCATCGGCCGACTGCGACGCTTCTCCGTCAACGACGTCGGCCGACCACTGCTCCTGCAGCTTTCTCGGTTGGCGGTCAAATTCCAGAAAGCGAACCTCGACGTCCGCCCGCTCGGCCGCCTTGACGGATTGCTGCAAAAATGTGTCCGCTTTGTCCCGCGCCGCTTGGTCAATGCTCTCGCTGCGATCGATCGCGAACACGACCATTTGCCGATCGGTTTCACGCATCAACACCGGCCCGGCCAGCGCCGCGACCAGCAGCCCAAGGACCACCGCCCGCAACACCAGCGAGACGCGTTTTTGCCAGCTCGGAAAATCGCTCAACGAGCGGAGGTGGTACCAGATCAAAAACGGCACTGCCGGGATCAACAGGTACAACCAATTGAAATCAGACCACTGCACTGAAACGTTACCCCGGATGAAAAACAGGAGGTCGCAACAGCGTAGACTATAGCAGTTTTCTGATCCCGATTTAGTCTTGGAACAATTCGCGGATGCCGAAGGTGAAGAACGTTGCGATGCCGAAATTCAGCATTTCTTCCTGGGGCTTGTATCGCAGGATCAGCGTGTCGCCAGGCTGCACGAGAATGTTCTCCCGCGAATTGTTCATCGCGACCTGCAAGTCGACGGCAATGTTGTAGGTCCGCCCGCAGGGCAACTTGCGAATGATGTACAGTTGTGACGGGCTTGGGCCACCTAATCCTCCGAGCATCCCTCCGGCTCCACCGCCACCGCCGCCGCCACCTCTGCCCGACGATGCCACACCCGAACCGGCGAGTGCGATCGCTCCCAACACGTCCAGGTCATAATCGCGCGGTAGCGGATGCTGGCCTCCGCCGAGCAACCCACCGGTGTAGAACAATTCGGTCTCCCTGGATTCGACCATCACGATGTCGCCGGTTTGCAGGATGACATCGGAGGGGCGAATGTTGGGCTCGTTCCCCGGATAATATCGCAGCGGAATCCGAACCACGAATTGTTTTTCCAACAGATGTTCGTCAAATGCGATGCAATTGGGGTCGGTCGTGAGATAGTCGTGCACGAGCGGGACGCCTTGGCCGAAACATCCGCCGCCGCAGTCCTGTGACAACAATTGGCTCATCAATTCATGGCGTCGCTCGGCGGGGATTTGCGATGTCTTGTAGATCACGACTTCATTTCGCTCGTTGAATCCGGGTAATCCGCCGGATCCCATCAGAGCGTTCAGCACGTCGTTTCGTTTTTCGGGCAGATCCAGCGTGTAACCGGCAGCGGTGCCGTCGGTGTTGGCACTGCTGGCGTTGAAACGAACGACGGTGACCGTGTGTGTGCGACGTTTCATCAACGACACCACCGGATAATTCACTCCGGGCGGCAAGATTTCCTCTTCCCGGTAACGTCGCGTGATTTCCTGACGTGCCTGTTCGAGCGTCATGCCGGAAACATTGAATGCCGGCAGCAAGGGCAGATTGATCAATCCACCTTCTTGAACGGGAATCGGGTACCCGATGGACGGTTGCAAGAATGATTGCTCGCCCGGCAGATTCACCGGTGGCGGTGTCGGAGGACTTTCGGGTGAGGAAAAGGGGAGCACTCCATCCAGGTAGACGCTCAATACATCCCCTTCGTCCAGCACGTAGACCTCGTCGTTGGGACGTGCGAGCAACACAACCGGGACCTCAACCTGGTCGCGTTTCGGCACTCCCAACAACTCATCGGGCAGATCGAAAACCGGAATCCCCGTCACCGGTGTCAACACGGAGGTGCAACCGCCGCCGACGACCAGCAGCAGGGAATAGAAGGCGAGCCTGCAAACAGAGGCGACGTGATGAATGTGGTTGTCCATTCTTGGCATCCTTGCCGAAACGGGATTCTAATGATTGGCTCGATCGTTCGATGGTGTCACACAGGTCCATGTGCGACGTTTGCTACGCAGTCACTTGACCTAAATCAAATCGTTGGTGTCAGCTTCGGGTGTCTCGGGAGCGGGCAGCATTTGCATATCCAGTTCCACCTCCGGCTCCGGTTGCAGCGGTTCTTGGGGAAGCAACTCGAAGGTCTCCGTCGGTTCCGGGGAAGTCGTTTGGGCTTCCCTGCGACAACCGCACAATGCCAACGCCAGTTCGGGATTCAGCGGTGCCAAACGCCACCGATCGACGCCGCGGGCGACCGCATCGACATGCCCAAAGTTGTAACCCTGGTACCACGGCACGGCGGCCGGATAGGTTTGGTGAATCGCATGGGCACTCAACAGGCGTCGCGCGGGCACCGGCGGCGGACACTCGCCCATCCCCATCGCGGTATCGACGTAGGCCGCGATGTATCCCGCTTCGGCGTCGGACGCGCAGGGCGACGAGGCATAGCTGCTCTGGTAGCTCTGTTCCCAATTTCGCCGCGCTTCCTTCGTGGCCCGAACCTTGATTTCGGTCCGCTTCTTGGCCGCCGCATACGGCTGCCACGTGGATCGAATCGCGTCGGCCACACAGCCGGCACTACAAAGTGTCGCGATTGCAACGATCATGCCGCCGCAGCGAAGCGAAGCCGAACGTGTGGCGGACCGTCGCGGGTTGCCCCGACGCTGATGATGGTTTTCGTGCATTGCGTCACTCCGTTGTCGCGCACCTGGCTGAGACTTCGTCCCGGATCGACGCATCGCTCGCGCTGCAAGCATTACCGACCGATCCAGTGTTCATGATCGGCAGCTCGCCGCGTCGATACGCCTGATTCCCGCGGAGTCGGTTTATCCGCGACAAGCGTTACGAGCGGAATGCATCGGCCGGGAGATCCCTGCGGCTTGTACCGATCGGGAGCGTGGAATCGGCGGACGAGACGCGTGGTCGCCGATTGCGACGTGGTCCCGCTAGGCAACGTGGTCCCGCTAGGCGACGTGGTCCCGCTAGGCGACGACACGGCGTTGGTAGAGCGCCCATTCGGTGATCACCAGCCCGGCGGCCAGCAGGATCAGGTAAAACCAGGGCGAGCGACCGGCCGGTGGTAATTCGCCGGCCGTCGTTTCGGGCAGTTCCGGTAATCGCAAATCGCTTTCGTTGGCATCGGACAGATTGACGGCAACCAGATTGGCGTCGTCACCAGCGATGGACGCTGCGGTTTCCGCAAACGCTGCCTCGGCGTCCTCTTCGCTGGCCAAACGATAAACGCCGGTCTGGGCCAACGGTCCCAGTTTCACCTTGCCACGCTGGACGGTGACCAACGACCGTTCACCCGACGGTGCAATCAGCCGGGCCGTTTGTGACGGTGATTCCTCGGCGACGTCCCAGAGGACATCGCTGGACTGGCCCGTCGCGATCGCGGGACGAATCTCGCCGGTTTCACGAAAAAACCAATTCATCGCATTGGTCATCAAGACGGGGAAGGCGATCCGCAGCGGCAGATCGCTGCTGTCCAAATCCGAGGCCAGCAACAAGATCCGCCCCTCGCTGCGTTCGATCGACACGCACACGCGATCCCCACCGGCTGTTTCCAACAACGTCGTCGGCGCGCCCAACGCTTCGTTGACCTCCAAATCACGGCCGCCGGACAAGATCACGTTCTGCAGTTGCACGTGCCGCAGCAGCGGGGATTGTTTGTCCTGCTTGGCGATGATCGGTTGCTCGACCCGCCGGCCCAATCGCCAGGCCGGTTGATTGCCCGGCCCGACCACCGGCCCCGATTCAGGGACATCCACCAACAACAGCGGTCCCTCGGGAACGGTCTCCGGGACGGTCCCGGCAAACACGGTCAATCGCGCCGAGGCGTCCGAGTCAACGATCCTCACCAACGGAATCGACTCCAACACGCGTCGCAAGTAATAGGACTCCGAGGCGTCGCCGGTGACCAACTTGACCGGGATTTCCGGTCGATCGGGCAAGATCGCCCTCGCGACATCGTCGACCGGAAACACGTCCTCCGTTTTCAACGTCCCCGTCAACACGCCTCCGCCGCGAGACGTGCCGTCGATCTGTTTTCGAAACGCTCCTTCGGCTTCGATCTCCAACGGGATCACGTCAACCATTGCGTCGTCCAGTTGAAGCGTCAGCCGAGTCTCGACCGGATCGGAGGAAAAGTTGCGAACTTCGACCAACAGTGAATAACCGATCGGATCGACGGTGGAACGCCTGACCTGGAACGTGGTGATCGCCAGATTGTCGACCGAAGCCCCGACTTGGATCCAGCGGACATCGTCGCCGGAGAACCAGTCGGGTGGCACGTCGGGCGTTTCGGATTCCGCGTCGTCGGCGGACAGCTCGGAGGACGACGATGGACCACCGCTCAGCAGGTCTCGATCGGGGACGCCGCCGTCGCTGAAGACGACGATCCGTCGCTTTTTGTCATCGGCCGCCAATCGCCGCGCCGCAGCGATCGCCTCGTCGATTCGGGTCGGGCCATCGGTCGGTTGAATTTCCAGCAGGGCCTCTTGCACGGTCGGCGCGAAATCCGACATCCCCACCACCACGCGGACACTGGCCCCGGCGGTGATCAAGGCAATGTTGTCGCCCGAACGCAGTGTCCCGGCGACGTCCGATGCCCGGTCGATCGCTTGCCGCAACCGGGTCTTGCCCGACGCCGGATCGACCGCCTGCATGCTGGCCGAATTGTCGACGACCAGGATTAGATCCTGGCCGCTGTCTTCTTGCGAATTCCACAGCGGATCTGCGATCGCCAAGCCCAGCAGGGTGACAAACACCAATTGCAGCAACAGCGAGATCCAGTGTCGCAGGTTCTGCCAAAGCGAACGTTGACGTTTCTGTTCGAAGACCTGGTCCCAGAACAACAACGTCGCCACCGACCGCCGACGCAGCCGAGTCTTCAGAATATAAAAGGCGATGATCGGCAGCGCGGCCAACAGCCAAATCAATTTGTCCGGTGAAGCAAATGACATCGATTACCCCACCGCCGCGGCGCGCATCATTTTCAACAGCACGGCATCAAACGGGACGTCCGTTGTGGTGCGTGTGTGGGCCAACCCGTGCGTCCGACAATACGTCTCGACGTCTTGCACAAACGATTCAAACAGTCGGCGGTACTGCCGAAGCTTTCGTTCGGTCACCGTCACTTTCTTCTCGGTGCCCGTTTCGCAATCGACCAATTGGACGTCCCCCAGCAGCTTCGGGTCGGCCTCGCTGCGCGTGTGAATTTGAATCACGTGGGGCTCGAATTGCGCGTATCGCAGCCGATCGACCCCTTCGCGAAATCCCTGTTGATCGAACAGGTCGCTGATCACGATTGCCAAACCGGTTCGGGGGGCGCGGCCGACGAACTCGCCGACGGTCCGGCGCAGGTCGGTTTTTTCCCCGTGGCAGGCCAACCCTTCTAAAAAACGCAGCACACTTAAAATCTGGTCTTTCCCGCGCACCAGCGGCATCACCACTTTGACACCGTCGGCATAGGCGACGATGGAGACACGGTCCAAGTCCGCTAGCGCGATGTAGGCCAACGCTGCGGCGATCTGCCGTGCGAGCGTGAATTTCGGCGGGTCCGGGTCGACCGCCCCGTTGGATTCCACGTGCATGCTCTGCGACGCATCGAGCAGCAGGTAGACGTGCAAGTCCTCTTCTTCTTGGAACCGTTTGAGCAGCAGATCACCGTGCCGCGCGTAGACGTTCCAGTCCAAGTAACGCAGGTCGTCGCCGTGCATGTACTCGCGGTGATCGGAAAACTCGATGCCGCCACCGGTCTGCATCGTCCGCCGTTGTGCGAGCAGTTGGCCCTGGAACATCCGCTTGCTGAGCAGAGACAGGTATTCGAGTTGTTTTAGGAAATCGGAGTCGAACATGAATGATGCGGCTACCCGGCCAACGCCGCTTCCTGCCCCACCTTCTCCAGCAGGTCATCGATGATCTTGTCGACCACGATCCCTTCGGCCTGGCCTTCAAAGTTCAACATCACACGATGCCGCAGCACGGCGTGGGCGACCGACCGCAGGTCGTCCTTGCAGACGTGGAAACGGCCGTCCAAGACGGCTTTGATCTTTGCACACAAGATCAACGCTTGGGCACCGCGGGGGCTGCTGCCGTATCGCACGAATTGACGCACCATCGCCGTGGCCGCCTCGTGTTCGGGATGGGTCCCCATCACCAACAAAATCGCATAGCGTCGCACTTCATCGGCGATCGGGATCTGCCGCGAAAGATCACGCAGCCGCAACACCCGCTCGCCCGAGATCACTTTGCCCGGCGGTGGGATTTCACCGGCGGTCGTCCGGTCCATGATCGTTTCCATTTCCTCGGTCGTCGGGAACGGAACAAGCAATTTCATCAGGAATCGATCCAACTGGGCTTCGGGCAACGGATACGTGCCTTCCATCTCCAACGGGTTTTGCGTCGCCAGCACAAAGAACACGCCCTCGAGCCGGTGCGACGTGCCGGCGACCGTGACGCTGTGTTCCTGCATCGCCTCCAGCAACGCGGATTGAGTTTTCGGCGTCGCGCGGTTGATTTCATCCGCCAGGATCACGTTGGCAAAAAGCGGGCCACGCTGAAATTGAAACTCCTTCTGCCCACCCTCGCCTTCGACCAGGATATTGGTCCCGATCAAATCGGCTGGCATCAAGTCGGGCGTGAACTGGATCCGGCTGAAGGGTGCCTCCAAGACTTCACTGAGCGTTCGCACCAGCAGCGTTTTGCCCAACCCCGGCACGCCTTCGAGTAACACGTGACCGCCGGCGATCATCGAGATCAACACGCCGTCGACGATCGGCTCCTGTCCGACGATTCGCTTGGCCACCTCGGACCGCAACTGCTCGAACTCGCTGCGGAAATTCCTCAGCTCGGCACGAAACTCTTCTTCGGACAACTGCATCTTCTATGTTCCGTCTCGCATTTGAAATCGACTGGGTCGGGATGGCAATCCGGTGGACATCCCGCCATCCCCCTGACATCCGGCCCCCCCGGCGTCGGGTACTTAGTGATAACCGTTCCCGTCACCAGATGCAAAGGAATTGGCCATTTTCGTTAGACGGATTGTCTGGAAAAAATCTTCCCCCAAGACGTCCGTCCCGATCGGCTGACACCAACCGTCGCGTCTTTGGTGCGATACATTGGTGGTCACCGGTGGCTTTTCGACCTTCATCAAACAATTCAATGCAAAACCCGATGCGTATCCTTTCATCGTTGACGCTTGCTCCCACCCTGGTCCTTGCCCTCGCGACGACACTGCCCGCACAGACCCGAGAAGAAATCGTCCGGAGCGACAAAGAGAAAGTTCAGCGGGAAGGATTCTGGATGTACAACGACATTCCGGGGGCTTTTGAAGAAGCCAAAAGGACGGGCAAGCCGATCGTCGTCGTGCTCCGCTGCCTGCCCTGTCACGAGTGTGTCAAATTGGACGACGAATTGGTCGATACCGATCCGGTGATCCGGCCGCTGCTGGAACAATTCGTCTGCGTGCGTCAGGTCGCGACCAACGGACTGGACCTGGACCTGTTTCAGTACGACACCGATCAATCCTTTGCCGTTTTCTTCCTGGCCGCCGACAAGACGATCTATGGACGCTTTGGCACCCGTTCGCACCGCACCGATTGGATGGGCGACGTCTCATTGAAAGGGCTCGCCGAAGCGCTGCAAGGTGCACTGGATCTGCATGCCGATCACGCAGAAGTCAAAGACGCCTTGGCGGGCAAACGCGGACAACCGATGGAAGTCGCTTCGCCGGAACGCTACCCGTCGCTGGAGGATAAGTTCACCGACGAATTGGATTATCAGGGCGATGTCGTGAAAAGCTGCATTCACTGTCACCAGATCGGCGACGCCCAACGCGAGTATTACTGGCACGCCAAGAAACCGATTCCCGACAAAGTGCTGTGGCCGTACCCGCATCCCAAATCGGTGGGATTGATCATGGACCCCAACGAAAAGGCCACGATCAAAGAGGTTTCCGCGAATTCGATTGCCGACCAGGCTGGACTTCGTAGCGGCGACGTGATCGCAACGCTGGACGGCCAGCCCTTGCTGTCGATCGCCGACATCCAGTGGGTGCTGCACAACACCGATCCCGACGGCGGCACGGTGCCCGCAAGCATCCAACGCGACGGATCACCGGTCGACATGCAATTGCGTTTTCCCAAGGATTGGCGCCGCGCCGGTGACCTGTCCTGGCGCGTGACCACGTGGGGGCTGCGTCGCATCGCTGCCGGAGGAATGGTGCTGGAACCGTCGACCCGATCCGATCCCCAGTCGGCCGCCGGCGACAATGCGACCATGGCATTGCACGTCAAACGTGTCGGCAAGTACGGCGCCCACGGAGCCGCTAAGCGATCCGGCTTTCGCGAGGGAGACGTGATCACGTCCTTCGACGGGCGAACGGATCTGTCGAGCGAACAGGAATTGTTGACGTATGTGGTCACGTCGAAGCAGCCCGGTGACAAGGTCGACGTCACCATCAAACGCGACGGAAAAGATCTGACCTACACGCTGCCGATTCAGAAATGAGTTGTCACTCGAAACAACACGCGATCACACTCGACGACATTCAATCGGCCGCACAGCGGATCGCCGACCACGTGGCGCGAACGCCCGCGATCGCCAGCGAAGTGATCTCCAGGCGGCTCGGTTGCCAGGTCGCGTTCAAGGCCGAGAACCTGCAGCATGTCGGCGCCTTCAAGGCGCGCGGTGCGGTCAACGCGGTGATGAGCTTAAGTGACGAAGATGCACACCGCGGCGTCGTGACTCATTCCTCGGGCAATCACGCCGCGGCACTCTCCCGGGCGGCCAAGCTTCGCGGCATCCCGGCGTTTGTCGTCATGCCTGAAAACTCATCCCCCATCAAGATCGCCGCGGTCCGATCGTATGGTGTCCAGCCGGTGTTTAGCGGCCCGTCGACGCAGCAACGCGAGCAGGCGGCTGACGAGCTGCAACGACAAAGCGGCGCGACGCTGATCCATCCCTTCGAAACTCCGGCGGTGATGGCCGGCCAGGGCACCGTTGCGTTGGAACTGCTGCAACAGCTCCACCAGCTGGACGCCGTCTTGGTCCCCGTCGGCGGCGGAGGCCTGTTGGCGGGCATCCTGGTCGCCATCAAATCGCTGCGGCCGGAGATCGAAGTCTATGCCGTCGAACCGGAACTGGCCGACGACACCGCACGCAGCCTGTCCGCCGGATCCCCGCAACCGCCGACACGCTACGACACGGTCGCCGACGGGCTGCGGACCGGGGTCGGCGACCACACGTTCCCGATCATCCGAGACCTGATCGATGACCTGTTTCTGGTTTCCGAAGATTCGATCCTGTCGGCGATGCGGGGAATCGCCGAAGACGCGCACCTGGTGGCCGAGCCGTCCGGCGCGGTTGCATACGCGGGATTGGTCGAAAACGCCGAACGTTTTGCCGGCCGTTGCGTCGCGGTTGTCGTCAGCGGCGGCAATTTAAATTTCGGCGATTGCAGCCTGGGCGGACAACGCCGCGTCACACCAAAAACATCATGAATTGCCCGTCATTCGTAGCCACCTTCGCCAGAAGGTGAATCCGCAGCGTTTCTCCACGCTCTGGCGGCCTGTTGATTTAATCGTTTTCGATGAACGAACAGGGCCATACGAGCCCGACACGCTGGCAGGCTGTCGATTTAGTGAGCCGACGGCGCTAGCCGCGGGCCTTGCGGTGCCAGCATCGCCCTTCGAGGCCCGTGGCTAGCGCCATCGGCTCACGATTGTTTCGG
Source organism: Stieleria maiorica (assembly GCF_008035925.1). Taxonomy (NCBI): domain Bacteria; kingdom Pseudomonadati; phylum Planctomycetota; class Planctomycetia; order Pirellulales; family Pirellulaceae; genus Stieleria; species Stieleria maiorica. The sequence goes on along the minus strand of NZ_CP036264.1, from coordinate 8,414,978 downwards.
TTGCGATTAAATCGACAGCCTGCTAGCGAGCGTCGCTCGTGTCAAAATCAACGGTGCCGTTCATTCGAACCATTCGGACTTGGTTTCACGCAAGATCTCGAGCGTGTCGGCCCGCGTCTGTGCGTCCAGGTGCCGATACGCGGCGTCTTGGTTCGCCCCTGTCAGCACCGCCAACAATTGACGCGTGATTTCACGTTTCAGCGGTTGCTGCATCGCATCGAAGGCCGGCGAATAAACCAGGTAACTGCACGGGTATTTGAACATCCGGGTCTTCAGATCAAAGTCTCGCAGCGATCGGCCACGGCGGTCGACCGGACCGCGCCGGGTGAATTCGTCGGCGAAGATGACCGAACCTTTGACCGGATCGGTCAGCGGCGTTTCATCGCAGAACAAGGCATAATCGACGACCGGCTTGGCGATCAATTGCAGCCGGGCATTCCATTCGTCTGGATCCTCGTTTTGATCTTCATCGGCGTCACGCTCGTGCATCATCTGGCGGACGGCAAAATCGGCCTGGGTGATCGCGTTGTGCATTTGAGTCTGGTGCTCCAGCACCATCAGCGCGACGATGTCGCTGTAGGGCGAAAGGTAATCGTGGGTATCGAACTCGTCCCATAGACTCAATCGATTTCCGTTGTCCTGTAGGTCCAATTGCCCGCCACGCAGAAATGTGTTGCCCATGTGACGCATTCCGCCATGCCGCCCGGTCACGTACCAACCGCCCCAACGCTGCGAAAAGGGGCTGGAGTGATCGGTGATGAATGAATCACGTTGCGACGCCACGCTGCCGTCGACCTCCGGGTGCACGCTGCGCACCGTGTGCCCGGGAACGCCCTGGGTCATCGAGGTCGCGTGGCAGCCCAGACAGTCATAGTGCGCCTGTTTGATCTTGGCACGCCAGGGCATCATGTCGACGGTGTAAAACGCGGTCCCCAGCTTCGGATCTGCGGTCGAAATCTCCATCAACGAACTGCCGCGAATCCATCCCACATAGGTGTCGTCGTTGAAGTAGATCGCCCGCGGATTGCGCCGTGAGATCGCCTGCACCTGCATGCTGGTTTTGGAAAACACCAGGACTTGCGAAGACTCGGGAATTCCGAGCGCCTTGAGAACTGAACGCAGGTAACCGGTCTCGCGCGAATACTCCAGTTGAATCGTCTTGGCCTCCAACCCTTCGATTAGCCGGCTGACCGGATTTTCTGCTTCGGTCTTGGTGTATTCAAACGGTGGCTCTTCGAGATCAATGCTGAGGTTGACTTGAGCCGAAAGGGGGCGGGAGCACAAGCCGATGCCGGAGGCGACGACCACAAACACGAACAGTCGAAGAATGATCCGCGAATCGAGGGCGCCGCTGGGCATGGTGTTGATCTGAAAACGGAGAGCTCGGTGGCGGGAGACGAAGCGCAGGTGCCGATCACGATCGCGGGCCAATTCCCGGCCGCATCAATCGCTGCCCCAACGACTGATCCGCCGATCCGGACGCCACAATCCTGCACTTGCAGGTGCAGATTGTAGCGACGGCGGTCGGCCGGGGCAATGCGGACCGGATTCAATGCGGCGTGAGTTTTGCGACAAAATCGTTCGATTGCGGCCAGAACAGGCGGTCGCGTGTAGACGGCGATGGTCATTCGCGCCAGATTGAACGTGTCACGAATTCGTCATTTGATCGCCAGCGGAAGGTGCGGTCGTTGCCGCCGCAGCGTCGAGCGGTCGCCCCTCTCGCCGTCCCCTGGAGAGCCAAGGTGATTTTTGATCCCTATGAATCACACAAGTTAACGGGCAAGCACGCAGCGCTTTACCGTGAATCACTCGGCACGATGGTGGATGTCTTTCGTGAGTCGCGTGCCGAGGGAGACGAAGACTACATTTCGATTTGGTCCTTCGGCGTCACGTTGTTTGATACCTTGCGTTGGCGACAACAGCTCGCTTTGCTGCTTTCGGTGTCCCGTTGCGTCTTGAACGGATCGGGTGACCCGGAGAAGTGGGATGCGTTGGAGAAGGCGGCGTTTTACGCGGTCTATCGAAACGTCTTGACGCACCTGGAAATCGAACGGGACATGGACTGCATGGAGGCATCGGGGCGGGCGTTCTCATTCCCCGAGGACGACCCGGATTTGGCGGACCTGGACGACTGTGACGAGGAGGAAGAGGAACGCGATGCGAACGAGCAGAGTTGGCACCAATTGATCGCCGGTGCGTACCAGGAAAAGTGTTTGCAGGAAGGCCTGTCGCCGGAGGAGATTGACAAGTACCTGCACTACGAGAGCGACAACAACGGTGATCTGCATCATTGGCACAGCCTGCTGGAAAGTCTGGCCGATCAGATCTTGGACGACCGGGACTTTGAAATGGCGTCGACCTTGATGGACGCCGATCCCGAGATCGCGTCGGCGATCAAAGTGCAACTGGGGATCCCGCGAGACTACTTCATCACGACCGCCGCCGAGCCGAGCGATGCAGCGGTGGAGCAGATGTTCCGCGACCTGATTCTGTTGGCCGGTTTGCGTTTTGGGGTAGGCGAGGAAGGAGACGACGCGCCGTTTTAAAGCACGTCGACCTGGCCATCCGCCGCCGGAGGCCAGATCCGAAAACGCGATCGGATCGCGCCACGAAGGTTCGCGACGCGATCCGATGCCTGTGATGTGACGCCGAGGCGGGCTCTCTCAGCTTTCGACGGTCTCGACCACCGCCTTGGGCTCCCACTTGAATTCAGCGCCCAGGCGAACTTGCTGTGCTTCGATGAAGGCCATCAGGCGTTCAACGAAGTCTCGGATTTCTTTGTCCTTGTTCACCAAATCTGAGGCATTCTCGGTGCCGCTGAGCGGTTCCACCGTTTCGGTCGCAAACTCGCCGAGTTCGATTTCACCTTGTTCGGCGACCGCACGCAGGTAGGCCAGGGCGACGGTCAGGTGACGGAGCGATTGTCCGGTGTCGTAACGGTATTGATCGCGATCGCGTTCCATCCGTGCCTTTTGAATCTCTTTTTCCTCGGCCACGATGTTGGCCGAAACGCCTTTTTTGGCGGCCGGGGTTTTCGCGGTCTTGTGATGGACGTAGTCCGCGGTGGCGCGGATCAGGTGCGACTTGGCGACCGCCAATTCGCCCATCGTGGCCAGCACTTCGATTTCTCGCGAACTCGGCGCCGAATCGTTGTCTTGCAAGCTGGTCGACACTTCATCCATGGTGTCGGCGATCTTCATGATTCTCGCTTCCTCTTTGACCATCGCCGCTGACGCCGCGAGTTGCAACCAGGCCGAGCATTTGTCCAGCGTGGCCGAGAGCGCCGCCTTGTCGCTCGATCCCGCTTGCTCGCGAACCTTCGTCAGGTTTTCCAACGCTTCGTAGCACAGCGGCCAGTAACTGCTTTTGGACACAATCACCCATCCACTGACGTTCTCGGGCCGCTCGTCCCGAATCGTTGGCCGATCGCTCGTTGACACCTTCGCCTCATCGGCAAGTCCACTGCCAGCCAAAACACTCAAACCGGCCACCAACGTTGCAACGGAAAACGTCATCTTCATTGCTCAAAGCCTCGCGTGAAAGGGAGAAGGGGGGATTGAGCTTCGAACAACTCAGCTCATTGCCGAGCGGTTAACGCAATCATCGGACCAATTCAGACCAGCAGCGTCGGAAGGTCTGAAAAAACTGGAGAAATTGGACTCCGTTACGCTGGACACACACGTAGCGACCGACGCCAGAAGGTGAATCCGCGTTCTTTTTCACGCTCTCTCTGGCGTCGCGACGTCTCCATGACGTTGCAACGCCAGTTTCGTTTTCACGATCATTCGCCGACCCGCCCGGCAGGGAAGCGGAAAAAGATTTTCCAATCGGCCACAAACATGTTTCCATGAGCGCGCCGCCGTCCAGGCTCAGCCTGGGCCGTGCAAGATCTGGATTCTGCGGTGGGTCAGCATTTACGCGAAATCATTCCGCGAAGGACGTCCGACTCACAGCAGCCATCGGGCGACGAAACACGAGTGACATCAGCCGATTCGCGCAAGCGTTCGGGCCCCAGCAGCGTTCGGGCCCCAGCAGCGTTCGGGCCCCAGCAGCGTTCGGGCCCCAGCAGCGTTCGGGCCCCAGCGTCGATAGCGGCCCGTAGGCTGGCGCCAAACGGCTGATCCCAACAGGGATTCGCGGAATCGAAAACGCCAAAATTCTACGAACGAAAGCGCGAACCAATCGAACGATTATGCGCAGCCCAGGTTCAGCCCCAAGCCTCCCGCAGCACGCGGACGAAGTTGCCATGAAAGATCGCGGCCATGTCGGTGTCGGTGTAACCGCGTCCGGCGAGGAGGGCCTCGAGTTTCTGCAGATCGGCGATCGTGTCGACGTCACAGGGGCATTGTTCGTTTCCGTAACCCCCGTCCAAATCGCTGCCCAACCCGCAATGATTCGGATTGCCGGCCAACTGGCAAACATGGTCGATGTGGTCGGCAATGTCTTCCAGCGTGATGTTCATTTCCTGGGGATGCGATTGACCGCGGACGAATCCCGGCACGACCATCCAGACATCAAAGGCTGCCCCCAAAACGCCTCCTCGATCGATCACCGCTCTGATTTGATCGTCGGTGAACTGCCTGGGGTCGTCGACCAGGCTGCGACACATTTGATGACTGGCCCAGATCGGTCCGCCGAAGATCTCCAGGGCTTGCCAAAAACAGGTTTCATTCAGGTGCGTCGCGTCAAGGATCATGCCCAATTGATCCATTCGCCGAATCAACTCCCGCCCCTGCGGCGGCAACCCACCCTCGACGTCGTGCCCCATCGCGTAGCGTCCCACGCCGTAGTGCGACGGCCCCAATGCCCTCAGCCCGTACTCCCAGGCCCGATCCAAATGATCCGGGGTAACGATCGAATCGGCACCTTCCAGAGACAAGACGTATCCGATCGGTTGTTTCGTTTCGGCAGCGCGGTCGGGATCGGCCCAACGCTCCAGGTGGCGTTCCAGCGCGGCCAGATCGGCCACCTGGACCATTTCGCCTTGCTCTTCCATCTCGCGATACCAGGCCAGTTGCCCCTGCGTCATTGCCCATGCCTGTGACGGCGATTCCCAATTGGCAACGAACGAACGCGGTTTCATGCAGCCACCGATTTGAGTCGCGACGCAGAGTCCGATGCCGCCGCGGCGCATGTCGCAGAGCGAAACCACTCCGGCCGCCTGCCCCGCCATCCGCTTCGGCAACGCCGCTTCGGCGGTGCGGATTTCTGCGACCGGTCGCCGTAGGTCTCGGTTCCATTCCAACGCGTTCAAACTGAGATCCAGGTGGGCGTCAAAGATCAATTTCATGGTCGGGTTGAAGCGAGTGGTGTTGGATGAAATAAATGGGGATGCCACCCGACGCGTTAGCGAGGGGGCACCCGGCGCCCCTCGCTAACGCGTCGGGCTGGCATGCTCCGCTCGCCGCACTTGACGGGTCGCGTCGGTTCCCAGCACGGCGATCGCGGCCAGAAAATACATGCCCGCGCAGGTCATGAACACATAGGTTTCGCCGCTGCCGGATGCTTCGCCCAGGGTCATCAATCGCGGCACCACCATCGAACTGGCCGCGGCGCCGAAATTGCCCCACATGTTGCCCCAGCCGAACACGGCGGCCGTGTTCTTGCCGCCCACGTCCTGCATGAACGCCCACACCGAGGGGTTGCCGATGTCGGTCATCAGCGACACCAACGCACAACACCCCACGACCCACCAAACCGACTGGTAACTCAAGCAGCCCAGGTACGCCAGACCGGCCAAACCGCAGGTCACGCTCAGCGGCACGATCCGGCCCCAGCGATGCCCCAAGCGCTGGACCGCATGATTGCCCAACCAACCACCGATCAGCTGCCCGGGAATCGCGATCGCCAACACTCCGGTGACCATCAGCGAACCGAGCAGGGCTTCGACGTTGCGTTCCTCCTTTAGGAACGTCGGCAGCCAAGTGATCAAAAACGCCCAGCCGAAGACCAAACAGAACTGGGCCAGCGAATTCAGCCACAGGGACCGACTGCGGACGATCGCGACCATCATCGGTCCGATGTCGCGTAGATTCGTTGTCGACGCCGCGTCCGATGTCGATTCCTCCGAACGACCGATCAGTTCCAACTCGGCGTCGTTGACCCCGGCGTGTTCCTCGGGCCGATTTCTCACAATCACGTAATAGGCGATCGCGGCGATCAATCCGACGAAGCAGTACAGGTACAGCACGTCACGCCAACCGCTTAGCTGGTACACCAGAAACGTCGTCAAGAACGGTGCCAGCGTGCCACCGAGTCGCCCGCCGATCGAAACGAAGGAACTGGCCTGGGCCCGGGCGCGAAAATGAAACCAGTTCCGAATCACGCCGCTGCTGGTCGCATAGGCGCCGGCTTGGGCGACGCCGAAGGCCAACCGCGCGAGCAATAATCCGCCCAGCGTCGTCCCCATCCCTGTCAATCCGGTCAGCAGCGACCAGGCCAGGATGTAAAACGTCAGCATGATTCGTCCGCCGAACCGATCGCTGGCCCAACCCGAAGGCACCTGAAAGAGCGCGTAAGCGAAAAAGAACGCCCCCAGCACATCGCCGATCTCTTCCCGCGAGGCCCCATCAAAATCGCGCAGGAAAGAATCACTTTTAACGATCTCGCCCAGGCAGACGCGATCCAGATACAACATGAACGCCATCAGCACGCTGACGGCGATGATCCGTTTTCGCACCGAGGTGGGCGGAACGCCAGACCGGTTCGTCCCGGTGCCGGAATTCATTGGTAGCTCGCTGGAATCCATCAGATCGTGATCCGCCGCGTTCTTGCGACGACGGGCCACCGCTGGACCGCGCGGCCTTGGCGGACGCACCACACCTCGGAGTGCAACGCGACGGTGGGGCAGATGTGCGTGGGAGCCCCGTACAGTACCGTGCCGACCGGAAACGCCTCGGCACGGTCAGTCTGTAGCACCAGGTGTTCTTCGCTATGCCCCACCGCGGTCGCATCCTCGAGTCCGAAGAAGGTCACTCGCGGAGGCTGCATCTCCGACGCGACCGCTTTGTGGCCCAGGTCGATGCACAATCTGCCTGGGGCGGGACGGCTGATCACGCGGGCCAGCAACACCGCGGCGTGATCAATCTGCATCGGCGGCGTGAACGTCGGCTGTCCGGCATCCCACAGCACCGACGTGCCCGCGCTGACCTCGATCGCTTCTCCGCCTTCCAATCCCTGTTCGGCCACCAGGATCCTGGACGACACCGTGCCGCAGCCGACGACCTTCGGCACCGTCAATCCCTCGGCCCGCAACGAACGCCTCAAGTCCCAAACCGGTTGAAACGCCTCGGCGATCTGACGCCGCACCAACGTTTCATCGGTATCGTGGATGTGACCGTCGTAGGCGTGCAGCCCCGCGGCACGAAGTCCCTGGGCCGCAGCGATGAAACGATATAATTCCGCAGCCCCCTCGCCGGGCAGAATCCCCGTGCGATTCATCCCGACGTTCAGATCGACCAACACGTCCACGGTGACTCCGCAGGCCTCGGCCTCCGCGGCAAGCATCCGAGCCACTTCGATGTCGTCGACGATCGTCGAAAACGTCGTCTCGGGAAACGCCCGAATCAACTCCATCAGTCGCCGGATGTTGGGACCGACGGGTTGGTACGCGAGCAAGACGTCGCGTCCGCCGGCCGCCGCCGTCATCTCCGATTCCGCGATCGTGGATGTCTTAAACTTGTCGATCCCCGCCTGCAGTTTCATTTCAATGATCTGAGGCAACTTGTGCGTTTTGACGTGAGGCCGCAAGCGATCGGCGCCACCCCAGGCTACCATGCGTTCAAGGTTCGCACGCACGCGGTCGGGATAGATCAGCAGGGTGGGCGAAGGGATTTCGTCTGCGTTTGTAAGTTCGTACCAGGACGGCATCAAATCGTTCTTTCGGGTTCGCCGGGCAGGGGTGGGAGCAGGGAGGTGGGAGGTGGGAGGTGGGAGCTGGGAGGTGACGCGGAGAATTGTAACGACATTCGGCTGGCTGCTGGGGCTGCCCGATCACAGGGCAGACTTTTGGCAACCGCGAAGCGAATCATTTACAATCGATGCCTGCCTAACTGGACAGCGCCACTTTGGCGCAGCGTGGAGACCCTCGGGGATCCACCTTCTGGCGAAGGTAGCTACGTTCGACCGGTGATTTTTGAGCAAAGTGGCGTCGTCCAGCCAATCAGTCCCCTGGCAACACCCCCACCCACCGCACCACACCATTTCTGATCCCCGCCATTTTCGATCCATCTTGAATACGCCCTCCCAGCCCTTCCCCGCCATCACCGTTTTTGTGGTCTCGTTTGTCTGCTTGGCCGGCTTGATGGTGCCGGTGACTTCAGTCGCGGACACTCCGCCATCGACCACGACGCCGGTTGAGTTTGGCAATCAGGTCTACCCGATCCTGCAGCGCGCTTGCTTTGAATGTCACGGAGCGGAAAAGCAAGAAGCCGGCCTGCGTCTGGACCGCCGGGAGGATCTCATTGAATCCGGGACGGTTGAACCGGAGGACCCGCAGGCGAGCGAGTTGCTTCGACGCGTGCTGCTGCCCCGCGGGCACGACGAGATCATGCCCGCGATCGGCGATCCGTTGCCCGCCTCACAGATCGACACACTGCGACGCTGGATCGCGCAAGGTGCTCGCTGGCCCGATACTTTCGTTGCCCCCAAGCACTGGGCCTATGTCGCTCCGCAGCGTCCCGAACTGCCACAGACCCGCCAGTCGGACTGGCCGCAATCACCGATCGATCACTTTGTGCTGCGACGACTGGAAGACCACAACATCCAACCGTCGCCCCAGGCGGAGCCGGAAAAATTAATTCGCCGCGTTTACCTGGACCTGGTCGGTCTGCCTCCGGCGCCCCACGAGGTCCAGGCGTTTGTTCGCGACCCCAGTCGCCGGCAGTTTGAATCGATCGTCGACGCGCTGTTGGGTCGGCCACAATTCGGTGAACGCTGGGCCCGCCCCTGGCTGGACCTTGCCCGCTATGCAGATTCCCATGGATTCCAACGCGACAACTTTCGCGACATCTGGGCCTACCGCGACTGGGTGATCGACGCACTCAACGACGACATGCCGTTTGATCAATTCACAATCGAACAAGTCGCCGGCGATCTGTTACCCGACGCGACGGCAGCACAAAAAATCGCCACGGGATTCCACCGCTGCACACCGACCAACGTCGAAGCCGGTTCGCTGCCCGAGGAAACGCGCATCGAACAGGTCATCGATCGGGTCAACACGACCGGCGCCGTCTGGCTGGGGACGACATTGGAATGCTGCCAGTGTCACGATCACAAATACGATCCGTTCACGACCCAGGAGTACTATCAACTGCTGGCATATTTCAACAACACCGCCCAGGAAGCCGATCGAGCCAATCCAAAACAACCATCGTCGATCAAGTTCCAGGGTCCCAGCATGCCCCTGGCCCAGCCAGCGCGCGATCAACAGCGCATCGGCGTGCAGCAACAACTCGACGAGGTGAAACAACAACAGCAGCGCCGGCGCCGGCAACTGGCCGCCAGTCTGGACGAGTGGAGCGTCGGACTTGCCGAGACAATTGAGCAATCACCGCAAACCTACACGCTGGACATCACCGAGTTTGAATCCCAAGGTTCGACCGACTCGCACGAACGACTCGACGACGGTTCGATCTTGTTGCACGGCGGTGATCCCCCGGACCAGGATGAATACCGCTTTCTGGCCCCTGCGTCGCGCCAACAGGTTGCCCCGATCCGACAGATCACCGCGATCCGATTGGACGTGTTGCTCGACGATTCGCTGCCCGGCAAGGGGCCCGGACGCAACGACCGACGCAATTTCGTGTTGAACGAATTTAAAGTCGAACTCGTTTCTGATTCTGCGTCCGGCGAAACCGCCGATACGCCGCCCCGCGCGATCGAGTTCTCCGCGGCCAAGGCAAGCTTTTCGCAAAAGCGATATCCCGTCGCCGACGCGATCGATGACAACCCGAAAAGTGGCTGGGCGATTTCGCCCCAACAAGGCAAACCGCACTGGGCGACGTTCACGCTTCAAGAACCGATCGACTTGGCCGCCGGTCAAGCGTTTGCGATCACGATGACGCAACACTTCGGTCGGGCGTTGACGATCGGACGATTCAAGATTTCCGCCCTGACGGGAAACGTCGATGCCCGAGCCGTTCCCGAAGCGATCGTCGCCGCCGCCGCAAAACCGCCCGAAAAGTGGTCCGCCAAGGAACGAAAGTCACTGGTCGATTTCCGGATCGAACACGACGAAAACTACCAATCGCTCGGCAACAAGCTCGATCAGCTGCAACGACGGCTCGACCAGCTTGCCCCCGACACGACACTGGTCATGGTGGAACTGGATCAACCGCGGATGTCCACGGTCTTCGAGCGCGGCGACTATCGCTCGCCGGGCGCGGCGGTTCAGCCCGGCACGCCGGCAGTGCTGCATCCCAGCCCCGATGGACCGGGCGATCGATTGACGCTGGCCCGCTGGCTGGTCTCGCGTGACAACCCGGTCGTCGCACGCGTGACGGTCAACCGCTGGTGGGCGGAACTGTTCGGCAACGGCATCGTCACCACGCCCGAAGATTTCGGCATCAAAGGAGAACCGCCGTCGCATCCACGGCTGCTGGACTGGTTGGCGATCGAATGGATGGACAACGGATGGTCGATGAAAAAACTGCTCAAAACGATCGTCATGTCGGCGACCTATCAGCAATCCTCCAACGTTCGTTACGACCTTCGCGAAATCGACCCGGACAATCGGCTGCTCGCGCGTGGCGCTCGCTTTCGCATGGATGCGGAAATGATTCGGGACAACGCGTTGGCGATTTCCGGTTTGCTCAGCCTGCGACAGCACGGCCCGCCGATCCGCCCCTACCAACCCGACGGGATTTGGTCCAAGGTCGGCGGCGAAGCCTATGACTATGAAGTCAGTCCCGGTGGCGAACAGCATCGGCGTGGCGTCTACGTCGTCGTCAAACGGGGCTCGCCCTATCCCAGCTTCATCAATTTCGACGCCACCGCGCGGCTGGCCTGCACCGTCAAACGCTCACGGACCAACACGCCACTTCAAGCGTTGACGTTGCTCAACGACCCGGTCTATGTCGAAGCGGCCAAAACGCTCGCGGCGCGGATCAACGCTGAGAGGGGTGATGCATCGATCGACGAAAAAGTCGATTACGCGTTCCAGCTTTGCACCGCGCGGAAACCGAACCCCAGCGAGCTTGCGACGCTGCGACACTTGTACCACCAGCAATCACACGCCGATGATCCGCTGTACGGCGTCGCCACCGTGCTGCTGAATCTGCACGAAACCATCACCAAAGACTGAGCCTACGGATGCCCAACCAACCTGCCGCATCAAGTCTGCATCGTGACCAACCACACGGCCAAGCTCCGCATTGCCCCGCGGCGTGTCTGGACCGCGACGACATTTTCCGATTAAACCGCCGCGGTTTTCTCAGCCGCGGCGGCATCGGCTTCGGATCGATCGCACTGGCGTCGATGCTTTGCGAACAGTCCTCTGCTGCCGCTGGCCCGCATTTCCCGCCGCGCGCCAAGCATGTGATTTATCTGCACATGATCGGTGCCCCGTCACAATTGGACCTGTTCGACGAGAAACCCGAACTGGTCAAACGGCACAACCAACCCTGCCCGCCGGAAGTCACCAAAGATCGCGACTTTGCGTTCATCGGCAAAACCTCCACGTTGGCCGGTTCGCCGTGGAAGTTTTCGCGGCATGGCGAATGCGGACACACGATGAGCGAACTGTGGCCGCATCTGAGCAACGTCGCCGACGAGTTGGCCTTCGTTCATTCGCTGCACACCGAGGAGATCAACCATGCTCCGGCGCAGATGTTTCTGCATTCCGGATTCGGTCGCGGCGGCCGCCCCAGCTTCGGTTCCTGGGTCAGCTATGGACTAGGTTCGGAAAACAAGGACCTGCCAGGATACGTCGTGCTGCTAAGCGGTCCGGCCGGCGGCGCCGGGACCAGCATGTGGTCGCCGGGGTTTCTGCCCAGTATTTACCAAGGCATCCAATTCCGTTCCGAAGGAGACCCGGTGCTGTTCCTTTCCAACCCTGAGGGACGATCGATCGAAGATCGCCGCCAAGTGCTCGACGCGCTCGGGGAACTGAATGAACAGCACCGACTGGCGACCGGCGACGAAGAAATCGCGACACGGATCAGCCAATACGAAATGTCCTACCGTATGCAGATGTCGGTGCCGGAACTAATGAGCCTGGAGGGGGAGACCGCCGAAACGCTTTCGCTTTACGGCGCCCAACCCGGCAAAGCGTCCTTCGCCAACAACTGCTTGCTGGCCCGGCGGTTGGTCGAGCGCGGCGTGCGGCTGATCGAATTGTACGATTCGGATTGGGACCACCACGGGACGATCGAGAAACGTCTGCCGGAGAAATGCCGCCAGACCGATCGCCCGATCGCCGCCCTGATCACCGATCTAAAACGGCGCGGATTGCTGAAAGACACACTGATCATCTGGGGATCCGAATTCGGCCGCACGCCCTTGAACCAAGGCAGTAACCAGGGAACGGGATTGTCCGGCAGAGACCACCACAAGGACGCCTTCACGTGCTGGCTGGCCGGCGGCGGGGTCAAGGGCGGCGTCAGCTATGGCAAGACCGATGAATTCGGCATGGATGTCGTCCAGGATGGCGTCCACGTCCACGACCTCAACGCCACCGTCTTGCACCTGCTCGGCCTCGATCACGAGCGGCTGACCTATCGATACCAGGGACGCGAATTCCGACTGACCGATGTGGAAGGGCGAATCGTTCGGCAATTGCTGGGTTGAGGGTTTCAAGTTTCAAGTTTGCCCAAAGACGCTCGACATTTTTCTCCCCCACTCCCCACTCCCCACTCCCCACTCCCCACTCCCCACTCCCCACTCCCCACTCCCCACTCCCCACTCCCCACTCCGCGGCCGATCACTCAGGTTAAACTCCCCACTCCCCACTCCCCACTCCCCACTCCCCACTCCCCACTCCCCACTCCCAACTCCCAACTCCCAACTCCCAACTCCCAACCGACCTGGCACTTGAAACCCGTCGATCGGTGCGGGCCTCCGGATCTTCTGCGAAACCTTTGGCGACCGACAGGATTAAACAATCTTGAGCACCGCACAGCACCTTTTGGCTCGTCAACTTCGCTTGCAGATCAAGGAATCCGATGGATCGCTCTACATTTGGCCACCACTTCGTCGCGATGATCGCTCTCGCGGCACTGTCGGGCGTCGGGCCCGCGTCGGCTGCCCCTGGGCCGCAATCTGATCCTGGGCCGCAATCGCCAGCCAAGTACCCAGCCAAGCAAGGGTATATTTTCATCGACGGCGAATACCTGGCCCCACCGTATGAGGTCCACGTCACGGCGGATTCGCTGACGCTCAACGGTCACGAGTTCGGGCCCGAGACGTTTGACCTGTCCGCCTATGCCGAACAGGCCCGGGAACGGGAGTCACGGTTCAACCGGCGCCGTCCACGCTGGATGCGCGAGGCCAACTTCGCCCCGAACGCCTCCGAAACCCGTTGGGTGAATTTCAGGGAAGGGCCGCGATTCGGCCAGACGGATCAATTCGGCCAGACGGATCAATTTGCCCGGGGTGATCAATTCGGCCGGGGTGATCGAGTTGGCCGGGGTGATCAATTCGGCCGGAGTGATCGAGTTGGCTCGGGCGACCGAGATGGCGAGGGCGGGTGGCGTCCCGGCGGCAGTCCAGGCGACTCGACCTCCAATCTGTTTCGGATCTTTGCCGACGACATCGCGTCGGTCGACTTCGGTACGGTCCTGGTGCTGTACACCGGCGCCCCGCCGGCACTATTGTTCCGCGAATCGGACGGCATCGAGTACTTGAGGGCGTTGAACGCCCCGGACAACCGCACAACCGCCGTCAATCTCACCAGCCTTGACAACCGGACCCACGCGGTCTTGGATCGACTGCTGACCGAATTCCAGCCCACAGCGGCGTTCAGCGAGCGTGCCCAGGCGACGTTTGACAAAATCGATGCGGCTGAGCTCGAGGGGGAACGGATCTCGGCGGGGACCCGCTGGCTCTCACGCATCTCCTATCCCCTGACCATTTTTGCGATGGCCGTGGTCGTGCTCGGCTTTGGGCACCTGTTGACCAATCGCCCCACGATCGAAGTGGCGACGGAGGAACCGACGGACTGGTCCAAGCATCGCAAGGTGGTCGGGCAATCCCTGTTGATCGTCGCATTGCTTTCGGTCGTCGATCTGGTTTGGACGCTGGGGACCGCCAATGCCGGAATGATGCGCGAACTCAATCCGCTCGGCAGCAGCATGATCAGCCAGCCGGTTCGGTTATTTTTCTTCAAAGCGGCCGTGACAGGGATTGCGATCGCCATCCTGTACCGACTGCACCGACGGCCGATTGCCCAAGTGGCCTCGTGGTGGTGCTGTCTGCTGTTGACGCTGCTGACCGCCCGATGGTTGATGTTCCAGTCGATGTTCCTCTAGCAGGCCGAGTGTTTCGGGGGCCGAGAGTTGGGGGTGGCTGGGCGACGAGGGGCGGGGCGCCGACGCCCCAATTTTTTATTTTTTTTCCGACGGGCCGAAAACCGTACGGGTGCGGTGTGACCAGGAATGCCAGCGAATCGCAGTAAGCCGTTTCGTGAACAATACTTACGGCACCAACGAAAGCCCCAGCATAATCCGGGCCAGTTTTTCGGGTTGGGCTTTCGTGAAAACTCCGCTTGTGATATTCTCCCACAACAAGCCTAGGTTCCAGCCGTCTATATCCGTGTCGCGACTCAGGAATGCCCGCCCGTGCGTCCCCTGATCCCGCAACCATCGCGGAACTCGATTGGTCACACTGTTTTGGCGAACGCGTTTACCGCAACCGAGTTGTCGATTCCTGGTGCTGTCGCATTGCGGCGGGATCCGGTCTTGGCAATCGGTCTTTGCCGATATAGCGATTCAGGGTCCTGGCTTCCATGTTTCCGGCCCAATTCTTTCCAGCGACCCAATGTCCGTAAATCCGATTCCCCACGTCAATCGGAATCTCGAACCTTTCGTGAGCGATGTGCCTGTTGGGGTCTGTGTGCCTCACGGGGACACAGTGTAGTCGCAGCAGCAGTGCTTGTAGCAGTTCGGTCGAAACCAATTCGATAGCCGTCCGAGATCATGGATCTCAAGTCCAGCAGGAGCTTTCTTTACCGATGGCAGTTACGTCCAAGCGTCGTCTGATTCCCACAACCGTCCGTCACTTTGGTACCGATTTGGGTGGCTTCGAGCTTCCCGATTTGACCGCTTTGCAGACCGCTTCTTACAAGGAGTTCCTGCAAGAAGACATCAGCCCGCTCTCTCGCCAAGACCATGGGCTGGAAAGCGTCCTGCGCGAAATTTTTCCGATCGCCAGCTACGACGGGAACATCACGCTGGAGTACATCCGCTACGAGCTCGGCAAACCTCGCTACACCAGCCAGGAATGCCGCCAGTTGCGGCTGACCTACGGGATGCCCCTGCGGATCTGGTTGCGTCTGAATCGTGAAGAACCGCACGAGGAAGAAGTGTATCTCGGCGACATGCCGATCATGATGGGTGGCGGCGAGTTCATCATCAACGGTGCCGAGCGTGTGGTCGTCAGCCAGTTGCACCGTTCACCCGGTGTCGACTTCGTCTGGGACACCGACACGACGACCGACCGCAAACTGCCCTCGTGCCGCGTGATTCCCGAACGCGGCAGCTGGGTCGAGTTCAATGTCACCAAGAAAGATGCGCTGACCGTTCGGATCGACCAGAGTGGGAAGTTCGCCGCGACGACGTTGCTGCGGGCGATGGACCCGAAGTACTCGACCGACGCCGACATCCTGCAAGCGTTCTACCCCACCCGCACCGAAAAGCTCTCCAGCGTCAAAAGCGCCTCGAAGATCGAAGGCAAGATCGCCGTTGATGACGTCGTCTTCCCCAGCGGCAGCGAACGGGCCGGTGAAATCATCATCGAAGCGGCGCACCGGATCACCAAGGAAGTCGCCGAAGCGATCTGCGTCGCCGGCGTGACCAGCATCCAGTGCATGGATGCCCCCAAGGTCCCGGTGATCTTCAACACCCTGATGGAAGATAACACCGCCAGCCACGAAGAAGCGTTGTTGCGGATCTACCAACGACTGCGTCCGGGCAACCCGCCGCAGCTGGAAAAGGCGCGGGTTCTGTTCGAAGAAAAATTCTACGACGACAACCGCTACCGGCTCGGCAAGGTCGGACGATTCCGTCTGAATCGAAAACTGGGTCTGGGCGTCAGCGAGTCGGTGATGACGCTGCGGCCGGATGACATCATCGAATCGATTCGTTATCTGATCGAACTGTTTGACCCGGACAGCCCCGCGGAAATCGACGACATCGACCACCTGGGCAACCGTCGTCTGCGAACCATCGACGAACTCGCCTGCGAAGAGCTCCGCAAAGGGTTCCTGAAACTGCGCCGCACGGTGCAGGAACGGATGAGCGTCAAAGATGCCCAGGACATGACGCCGCGATCGCTGATCAACCCCAAGAGCGTCTCGGCGGCGATCGATTACTTCTTCGGTCGCGGCGAGCTGTCGCAAGTCGTCGACCAGACGAACCCGTTGAGCCAGCTGACGCACGAACGCCGGCTTTCGGCACTCGGACCGGGCGGTTTGAACCGGAAACGAGCCGGATTCGAAGTCCGCGACGTGCACATTTCTCACTACGGACGGATCTGCCCGATTGAAACGCCGGAAGGCACGAACATCGGCTTGATCAGTTCGCTGGCGATCTACGCCGGCGTGGACGATTACGGCTTCCTGATCACGCCCTACCGATGCGTCAAAGACGGCGTCGTCACCGACGAAGTCGTCTGGTTGCGTGCCGACGAAGAAAACGAGGCCTACGTGGCGCCGGCCGACACCGAGGTCAAGGACAACGCACTGGTCCCCGGCCCCAACTTGATCGCCCGGGTCCGCAGCGACTTCCAAATCGTCCAGCCCAACCAGGTCAACTACATGGACGTCGCGCCCAGCCAAATGGTGGGCGTCTCGGCCGGGTTGATCCCGTTCCTGGAGCACGACGACGCCAACCGTGCGTTGATGGGTTCGAACATGCAGCGTCAAGCGGTCCCGTTGCTGGTGGCCGAACCGCCGATCGTCGGCACCGGGATGGAACGCGAGGTCGCACGCAACAGTGCGATGGTCGTCCGCGCCCGCCGTGCCGGCAAAGTCACGTATGTCGATTCCAGCCGCATCGAAATCGGCAGCGACCACTACGAACTGAAAAAGTACCAGGGACTCAACGAGCGCACCTGCCAAAACCAAAAGCCGCTGGTGCGGCTGGGCGATGACGTCACCAAAGGCCAGATCATTGCCGACGGTGCCGCGACCCGAGACGGCGAACTGGCCCTGGGACGCAACGTCCTGGTCGGCTTCATGTCCTTCGACGGCTTCAACTACGAAGACGCGATCATCATCAGCGAAGAACTGGTGCGGAACGACACCTACACGTCGATCCACATCGAAGATTTCGACGTCGAAATCCGCGAGACGAAACTCGGCCGCGAAGAGTTCACCCGTGACATCCCCAACGTCAGCGAAAAAGCCCTTCGCAACCTGGACGAAAACGGCATCGTCCAAGTCGGGACGTACGTCAAACCCGGCGACATCCTGGTCGGAAAGGTCAGCCCGAAGAGCAAGACCGAACTGACGCCGGAAGAAAAACTGCTGCACGCGATCTTCGGCCGGGCCGGTGAGGACGTCAAAAACGACTCGCTGGAAGTCCCCTCGGGGATCGAAGGGATCGTCATCGACACCCACAAGTTCTCGCGCCGCATGAGTCTGTCCGAGGACGAGCGGAAGGAGTTCGAACGGGAACTGAAAGACGTCGAAGCGTCGGGCAATGCGGAAATCGCCAGCACGTTTGAATCGCTGGTCCGCGATCTGGAAGAGGCCGCCGGTGCGAAGCTGAAGGATTCCACCGGAACGCCGCTGGCCGACGGACAGGACCCCAAGTTCGTCGCCGAACGCGCGATCGCATTCCGGCTCGATCACATCATGGATCAAGTCAAAGGCGAGGACAAACAGGCCGCGGTCCAAAAGGTCTACGACACCCAATGGTCCAACGTCGAAGTCGCCATCGATCAACGCGACCGCAAACTCAACAGCATGAAGCGGGGCGACGAACTCCGCAGCGGTGTGTTGCAGATGGCCAAGGTCTACATCGCCACCAAGCGTGTGATCAGCGTCGGGGACAAGATGGCCGGCCGGCACGGGAACAAGGGTGTGATCGCCAAGATCCTGCCGATCGCCGACATGCCTTTCCTGCCCGACGGCACCCCGCTGCAAATCCTGCTCAACCCGCTTGGCGTCCCCAGCCGAATGAACGTCGGCCAGATTTTGGAAACGCACCTGGGTTGGGCCGGAGCCAAACTGGGCTTCCAGTCGATCACGCCGGTCTTCAACGGGGCCAGCGAAGACGACATCAACGAAGCGTTGGAAGAAGCCGGGTTGCCGCGTCACGGCAAGGTCCAACTGATCGACGGTCGCACCGGCGAAGCGATGGAACAGGAAACCACCGTCGGCTACATCTACATGCTCAAACTGCACCACCTGGTCGACGACAAGGTCCACGCCCGCAGCACCGGACCGTACTCGTTGATCACCCAGCAACCCCTGGGCGGGAAAGCACGTTTCGGCGGCCAGCGTTTCGGAGAGATGGAAGTTTGGGCGTTGGAAGCCTACGGTGCCGCGTACATCTTGCAGGAGTTGTTGACCGTCAAGAGCGACGATGTCGAAGGCCGTACCAAGATCTACGAATCGATGGTCAAGGGAGAAAACACGTTGGAAGCCGGCACACCGGCCAGCTTCGACGTTCTGACCAACGAGATCCGTGGCTTGGCGCTGAACATGCAACTCGAAAAGAGACCGATTTAGTCACCCGCGATCGGCCGGCCGTCCGCCATCGCGCACCGCCGGCACCCGACGCCGCCGCTGGCCTGTCCCCCGTGACGGGTCGGCAAAGACGCCCCGGCGGAACAGCACTCCGCCGAACGCCGATTCATTCGCCGAAACCGCTCGCCCGGTCGCCGGCAACTTCAATACAAATCAATAGCTAACTGCTTACCGCTAACTGCTAAAGGCTTTCATATCATGTCGATTGGCGAAACCAGCAACTACGATCGCATCAACGATTACGCGTCGGTCCGAATCTCCTTGGCCCGGCCGCAGGACATCAAGAGCTGGTCGTTTGGTGAAGTCAAAAAACCGGAAACGATCAACTACCGGACCTATCGGCCCGAAAAAGACGGGCTGTTCTGCGAGCGAATCTTCGGCCCCGAAAAAGACTGGGAATGCGCCTGCGGCAAGTACCGGGGCATGAAGTACAAGGGCATGATCTGTGACCGCTGCGGCGTCAAGGTCACCCACAGCCGCGTCCGCCGCAAGCGGATGGGGCACATCGACCTGGCCGCCCCGGTCGTTCACATCTGGTTCTTCAAAGCGATGCCGTCGCGGTTGGGCAACCTGTTGAACATGAAGACCAGCTCCTTGGAAAAGGTGATCTATTTCCAAGACTATGTGGTCGTCGATCCGGGCCAGACCGACCTGGAACACCAACAACTGCTGACCGAAGAAGAGTTCCGCGCAGCCCGTCAGCAATACGGCCCGGGAAGCTTCGAAGCCGACATGGGTGCCGAAGCGGTTCGCAAATTGCTGAACCAATTGGACCTGGTTCAATTGTCCGAGCAGTTGCGGATCGAGCTGGACGAAACCGGCAGCAAGCAAAAGAAGAAAGACCTGACCAACCGGTTGAAGATCGTCGAATCGATCCGCGACAGCGACAACCGTCCCGAGTGGATGGTGTTGGACGTGATCCCGGTCATTCCGCCGGACCTGCGTCCGCTGGTGCTGTTGGACAGCGGCAACTTCGCGACCAGCGATTTGAACGACCTGTACCGACGGATCATCAACCGCAACAACCGGCTGCGAAAGCTGGTCGATCTGAACGCGCCGGAGGTCATCATTCGCAACGAGAAGCGAATGTTGCAGCAATCGGTCGACGCGTTGTTCGACAACAACCGTTGCAAACGCCCGGTGCTCGGTTCATCCAACCGTCCGCTGAAGTCGCTGACGGACATGATCAAAGGAAAGCAGGGTCGTTTCCGCGAAAACCTGCTCGGCAAGCGAGTCGATTACTCGGCACGAAGCGTGATCGTTGTCGGCCCGCGATTGAAGTTGCACCAATGCGGTCTGCCCAAAAAGATCGCCCTGGAGCTCTACCAGCCGTTCATCATCCGCCGCCTCAAGGAGCTCGGCCACGCCGACACGATCAAGTCGGCCAAGAAGATGCTCGAGCGCAAGGACGAAGAAGTCTGGGACATCCTGGAACAAGTCATCACCAACCACCCGGTGCTGCTCAACCGGGCTCCCACGCTGCACCGGATGGGGATCCAGGCGTTCGAGCCGACCTTGGTCGAAGGCAACGCGATCAACCTGCACCCGCTGGTTTGCAAGGGATTCAACGCCGACTTCGACGGTGACCAGATGGCCGTCCACCTGCCGCTTTCGATCGAAGCCCAGGTCGAAGCGCACACGTTGATGATGAGTACGAACAACGTGTTCGCACCGTCCAACGGGAAACCGATCATGAGCCCCTCCCAGGACATCGTGATGGGTTGCTACTACATGACCTGCGAGCTTCCCGACCGCAAGGGCGAAGGCATGACGTTCGCCGGGTATGACGAAGTCGAATTCGCCTACGCCCAAGGCATCGTCGATCTGCACGCCAAGATCAAGATGCGGTTGCCCAAGCACCAGCGTCTCAAGACCGAAGACAACGACGCCAAATACGGCGCGATCATCGAGACCACGCCGGGTCGGGTCCGCTTCAACGAAATGCTGCCCGACGGCATGGATTTTTACAACCGCGCGATGCGCAGCGGCGACTTGGCCGGCGCGATCAGCGATTGCTACCAACGACTCGGTCGCCGCCCGACCATCCACCTGCTCGATGACATGATGCAGATGGGCTTCCGCGAATCGACGCGCAGCGGCCTGTCGTTCGCCACCGACGACCTGGTCACGCCGGAATCCAAAGTCGGCTTCATCAAGGACGCCGAAAAAGAAGTCATGCGTCTGAAGAAGGCCTATGACCGCGGGCAAATGGCCGACGATGAACGCTACAACATGGTGCTCGACGAATGGACCAAGGCCCGTGAATTGATCACCACCGACATGATGGCGGCGATGGAATCGGACACCCGAAAAGGTGGCTGGTACATCAACCCCGTCTTCTTGATGAGCCACTCGGGTGCTCGGGGTGGTATCGCCCAAATTCGTCAATTGGCTGGGATGCGTGGATTGATGGCCAAGCCGACCGGCGAGATCATCGAGACGCCGATTAAGGCAAACTTCCGCGAAGGCCTGTCGGTGTTGGAATACTTCAGTTCCACCCACGGTGCACGGAAGGGTCTGGCCGACACGGCACTGAAAACCGCCGACAGTGGTTACCTGACCCGGAAACTGGCCGACGTCGCGCAAAACGTTGTCATCACCATGGACGACTGCGGCACGACCCAGGGCATCACCAAGGGCGTCGTCTACCGCGGTGAAAAGGTCGAAGTCCGCTTGGCCGATTCGATCAACGGTCGCGTCAGCCGAAAATCGATCGTCAACCCGGTCACCGACGAAGTCGTCGTCGGCGAAAGCGAAATGATCACGCCCGAGATCGCTCGCAAGATCGAACAGATGGGCCTGGAAAAACTGCAAGTCCGTTCGCCGATGACCTGCGACGCGCCCCTGGGCGTCTGCCGCCGCTGTTACGGCATGGACATGTCGACCGGTGCCATGGTCGAAGAAGGCATGGCGGTCGGGATCATCGCCGCACAATCCATCGGTGAACCCGGAACGCAGTTGACGATGCGGACCTTCCACATCGGTGGTTCGGTCAGCAAGGCGATGCAGGAGTCGGACATCAAGAGCAAGAAGGCCGGTGAAGTTCGCCTGACACGAATTCGTGCGGTCGAAAACGCCGACGGCCGCAAGGTGGTTCTGACGCGGAACGGCGAAATCGCCCTGGTCGACGACCGCGGGCGTGAATTCGAAAGCTATCCGATCCCGACCGGTTCGATGCTGATGGTCGAAGACGGCCAAAAGGTCAAACCCGGCGAAACGTTGTGCGAGTGGAACCCCTACTCGGTGCCGATTCTGTCGGAAGTCTCCGGTAAAGTCCGCTTCGAAGACATCGTCGAAGGCGAAACCGTCCGTTCGGAAAAAGAAGCCAGCGGCAAGATGCGGATGGTCGTCGTCGATCACAAGGGCGACCTGCACCCGCAGATCGTCGTCGAAGACAACACCGGCAAAGCGCTCAACGTGCAGTTCCTGCCCGAAAAAGCGACCATCTCCGTCGTCGACGGACAGGACATCGTGCCCGGGACGGTGCTCGCCGAAATGCCGCGTGACAGCGGTGGTGTCTCCGACATCACCGGCGGTCTGCCGCGAGTCACCGAGATCTTCGAAGCTCGAAAACCGAAGGACCCGGCGATCATCGCCGAAGTCGATGGCGAAGTCGAAATCATGCCCGAAAAGAAACGCGGCAAGACGACCGTCATCGTCCGCAGCGAATCGGGAATCGAACGCGAACACTTGATCCCCACCGGAAAGCACTTCCTGGTGCACACCGGGGACATGGTCAAAGCCGGCCAGTCGATCGTCGACGGTCCACTGGTCCCGCACGACATCCTGCGGGTCTCCGGCGAAGAAGCCGTCCAGCAATACCTGCTGCACGAAATCCAACAGGTCTATCAGTCGCAGAAGGTGGAGATCAACGACAAACACTGCGAAATCATCATCGCGCGAATGCTGCGAAAGGTGAAGGTCGAATCGCCCGGCGACACCAACCTGTTGCCCGGTCTGGTGATCGACCGATTCCAGTTCCGACATGCCAACCAAGAACTGACCAAGTGCATCAAGATCGCCGATGCCGGCGACAGCGATTACAGCGAAGGCGTGATCATTCCGAAGGACTTGTTCGAAGAAACCAACGCCAAGATCGAAGCCGAAGGCGGCACCCCGATGAAGGGCAAAAAGCCGAAGAAGGCGACCGCCAGCACCCAATTGCTGGGGATCACCAAGGCGGCCGTCCAGTCCAACTCGTTCATCTCCGCCGCGTCGTTCCAGGAAACGACCAAGGTCTTGACCGAGGCGGCGCTGGCCGGCAAGGTCGACAAACTGGTCGGTTTGAAAGAGAACGTGATCCTGGGACACCTGATCCCGGCCGGTACCGGTTTCCGCCTGTTCCAAGAATCGGAAGTCAACTACCGCCGCGAAGCACTCGAAGCGTTGGCCGAAGCCCCCGTGCAAAGCCTGGAAGAGTCGTTCCCGCTGCTGGAAGCCGGCGACGATGTTCTGGGCCCCGGCACCCCGGTCGCCGGAGCCTCCAACGACGCCGAAGCAGCGATGCAAGACCTGATGAACGACGCGTCGACCGACGCGGGTGCCTCCGGCGATGCACAACCGCCGGTCGGCGACGGTGACAGCGAAGCCGTTCTCGGCGAATAGAGCCCGCGGTTCAGTCCGGCCCCGAATTGGGCCAGTCGCCGTCCTCTCCGAGGTCGGCGCGGGGCAGAGCTCCGCTTTTTCGCGCACGCCGAGTTCGGAGAACACGGCGACACTCGCGTGCGCATCGGCCGGTGACGGTTGATCGCTCTGACCGGCGTTTGGCAAAACGACGACACGGATTATCCTGCCGCACATGAAGTCAAAACGCCAGCTTTTTGCAACTGTTTGCAAAATTGCGATCCCGCTGGGGATCATCGCCTTTCTGCTGTATCGGATCGAGCCGCAGCAGTGGGACGAACTTGCGCAGCACGACAAGAATTATCCGCTGCTGCTGGGCGCGTTGGCGGTCGCCGTCGCCGCGGTCAGCTTGTCGTTCGCCCGCTGGTGTTTGCTGGTTCGCTGCCAGGGGATCGAGTTGACGGTGTTGGAAGCGTTCCGGTTGGGCGCGATCTGCTTTCTGCTGAATTTCGTCTCGGCGGGCAGCGTCGGCGGCGACTTGTTCAAGGCGATTTTCTTGGCCAAACGACGCCCGGGCCGTCGCGTGCAAGCGGTGGCTTCGGTGTTGGTCGATCGAGGCGTCGGGTTGTACGGGCTGCTGTTACTCGCATCGGTCGCTTTCCTGTTCCAACAGGGCGGCGGTGCCTCCTCGGCCGGTGGCGAAGAGATGCATCAATTGAAGCTGGGGACCGCGGTGCTGGTCGGCGTCGGAACGGCTGTGTTGGCCGGATTGGTCTTCGGCGGCCGAGTCGTTGACCGCCTGGTCCACTGGGGTGAGACGTTGCCCTTGGTCGGCGGGATCGTGCACCGGATCGGTCCGCCGCTGCGGATGTTCCACGATCATCCGGTCGCATTCGGGATCTCGATCCTGATGAGCATCGGTGTGCACGCCATGCTGACCCTCAGCCTGTACTTGATCGCGTGCGGACTTTACCCATCGATCCCGTCGTTGGGAGAGCACTTCATCATCGTGCCGATCGGAATGCTGGCATCGGCACTCCCATTGACCCCCGCCGGAATCGGCGTATTCGAGGCCGCGATCGAGTGGCTGTATCATTTGATCCCGGCCGAACCGACCAACGCATCGGGGACCTTGATCGCACTGGTGTTTGAAATGGTCAAGGTCTTGATCGCGATCCTCGGGACGGTGTTCTACTGGACCGCCAGCGCCGAGGAGCGGGAGAGCCTGGAAGAAGCCGAGCACGCTAACCCGACGCCGTAGTGGACGACGCGAGGAGTCCTCGCCGTTGGTCAATCGAGTCGGCGCGTCGCCTCGCCCACGACCCGAATATGTAAGGTGCGGTGGAGCACGAGACGCCCCTCCCACGCGCTCATTCGCTGCATCGCGTCTCGGAATCTGTTTACAATTCTGGGATGAGAATCCACAACATCGCCCTACTTGCCGCCATGCTGCTGGCACCCGCCGGCGTTCGGGCGGCGGACCCGCCGCCGGTCGCCATCGATTTTTCGCGTGAAATCCTTCCAATCCTCTCCGACAAGTGTTTCGTTTGTCACGGCCCCGACACCGACGAAGGCGCGACGGTGCGGTTGGATTCGTACGAGGCCGCGACCAGTGATCTGGGCGGATACCGCGCGATCGATCCCGATGACCTGCCAGCAAGCGAACTGTTGCGTCGGATCACGTCGGCAGACGATCCGATGCCGCCGGACGACGCCGAAAAAACACTGACCGACCATGAGAAGCAACTGCTGGCGCAGTGGGTCGCCCAAGGCGGGACCTATTCCCAGCATTGGGCATTCGTCCCGCCTAAGAAACGTGTCCCCGCTGTGCCCGCCGATCGCGACTTCGAATCGCACGCCAACCCGATCGACGCGTTCGTGGCGGCCAAACAAAGTCAGCGTTCGATTGGCTTTGCCCCCCAAGCCGAACGAGAAACTCTGGCGCGGCGGGCTTCATTGGTCCTGTGCGGGTTGCCCCCCGAGCCCGACGAGCTGGATGCGTTCTTGCAAGATCGGCGATCGGGTGCCTACGAGCGTTACGTCGACCGGTTGTTGAACAAGCCCGGCTACGGGGAACATCAGGCACGCCATTGGCTTGACGCGGTCCGATACGGAGACACCCACGGATTGCACCTGGACAATCGTCGCGGCGTCTTTCCCTACCGCGACTGGGTCGTGTCCGCACTGAACGCGAATTTGCCGCTGGATCAGTTCATCACCTGGCAACTGGCCGGCGACTTGCTGCCCGACCCCGGGATCGAGCAGTTGGTCGCCACGGGCTACGTCCGGATGAACCCGACCAGCGGCGAGGGTGGGGCGATCGAAGCCGAATACCAAGCGAAGAATAATTTCGACCGCACCGAAAACCTGGGCGCAGTCCTGTTGGGTATGACGCTGACCTGCGCCCGCTGTCACACCCACAAATACGACCCGGTGCCACAGACGGAGTACTACCGTTTGATGGCGTTCTTCAATAGCACGTCCGAGCCGGCCCTGGACAGGAACAAATACGATTACGGGCCGACGACCAAAGCGCCCGGTGATCCCGGTCAGTGGGCACGGTGGAAACAGCTCGAAGCGTCGCGCGACGCATTGATCGACACCGCGAGGGACCAAATGGCGAGTGCCGACTTGGATCCAAAGGTCTGGGCCGAAGCGACCGATCAAGAGAAATTGGACTTGCTGGCGGCCCCCGATGGGCCCTTCGCCACACTGGCCGTTCACGCACAAGCACGTTCGTTGCGCACAGACATCGAATCGCTTTGGCAGAGCTTTACGACGACCCTGGTCGCCAAAGAACTGCCCACGCCGCGCCCGACCCGCGTGCTCAGCCGCGGCGAATACAACCTTCCGATCGGCGATCCGCTGGAACCGGGCGTGTTGTCAGTGATGGGCGAGTTTCCCGAACACGCGCCGCGCAACCGTTTGGGACTGGCCCGTTGGTTGACGTCGCCGAATCACCCGACGGTCGCACGCGTGTTGATCAACCGCGTCTGGCAACAAACGTTTGGACATGGGCTGGTCAGAACGCCCGAAGACTTTGGGGTCCAGGGCGCCTATCCGACACACCCGGACCTGCTGGATTGGCTGGCGGTGGAATTGCAAGACAGCGGATGGGACCTGAAACACATGTTGCGGTTGATGGTCACCAGCCGAACGTTTCGACAGAGTTCGGCTTGGCGAAACGACGTGGACGATCCGGAAAATCGGTACTGGTCGCGCGGCCCGAGCTATCGGCTGGACGCCGAAGTGATCCGTGACATCGGACTGTGGGCCGGCCAACTGCTCGACCCTGAAATGGGCGGCGAAGGCGTCAAACCGTATCAGCCTGCCGGCATGTGGTCGGCCCTGGCACATCCGGCCAGCAACACCAAGCTTTACGAGCGCGACAACGGACGTCGGCTGTACCGCCGCAGCTTGTACGTGTATTGGAAACGCACCAGCCCGCATCCGATGATGACCTTGTTTGATGCCCCGGACCGTGAAACGAGTTGCGTGCGTCGTTCGCGCACCAGCACGGCGCTTCAATCGCTGGCGCTGCTTAACGAAACCCAACGGATCGAGATGGCCCGGATGTTGGCCCAACGGTTGCTGCGGCAGCACAGCGACACCACGTCGCGATTGGAATTACTGTTCCGATTGATTGCCAGCCGCGGTCCATCGCCAACCGAAGCCGATGCGGTCGAAAAACTGCGACAGCAGATGCTTCAGCGGTACCGAGAAAACCTCGACGACGCCGGCATACTGCTGGCCACCGGAGACGCCGCCAGGGATGAATCTCTGGACCCTGCCGAGCACGCCGCCTGGACCCAAGTCGCACTGACCCTGCTGGCCAGCGACCTGGCAATCATCCTGTACTGAACGAATTTGACCGATGAATCCATTCGAAGCACTGCACCAGCACCAATTGGCCACCACGCGGCGGCAACTTTTCGGCCGCACCGCGCTCGGTCTGGGAACCGCATCGTTGGCGGGCCTGCTGGGCGATGAATTGTCCGCCGCGGGAAACCAAGCCTCGATCGACGGCGACGGGCTGCATCACGCACCCCGAGCCAAACGGGTGATCTATCTGTTCATGAGCGGGGGTCCGAGCCAACACGACCTTTGGGATTACAAACCGAAACTGAACGACATGTTCGGCCAGCAGTTGCCGGCCGAAGTCCGTGACGGCCAACGGATCACCGGGATGACGGCCAATCAAAAAGGCGGGCTGCCGCTGTGCCCGAGCAAGTACAAGTTCACCAAGGTGGACAACCACCAGGACGGAGTTTGGGTCAGCGAGTTGCTGCCGCACACCGCCAAGGTCGCGCGAGAATTGTGTGTCGTCCACAGCACGTTTACCGAAGCGATCAACCATGACCCCGCAGTCACCTACATCCAGACGGGCAGCCAGATCGCCGGCCGTCCCAGCCTGGGCGCCTGGCTGAGCTATGGTCTGGGCAGCATGAATGAAGACCTGCCGCACTACGTCGTGATGCACGCGCATTCCAAGTTCGCCGAACAGAGTCTTTTCAATCGACTTTGGGGCCCGGGGTTCTTGCCCGCCGATCACCAAGGCATGCTCCTGCGCAGCAGCGGCGACCCGGTCTTGTATTTGAGTAATCCTCCCGGCGTGACCTCGTCCGACCGCCGCGACCAACTCGATGCCTTGGCTGCGATCAACCGCGAACAACACCGGCACTTCGGCAACCCGGAGATCCTGTCGCGGATCCGGCAACACGAAATGGCCTATCGGATGCAAACGTCGGTTCCCGAGTTGATGGATTTTTCGGGCGAAACCGAGGCGACGTTCAAGCTGTACGGCGAAGAAGCGAAGACGCCTGGATCGTTCGCCGCATGCTGCCTGAACGCGCGCCGCTTGGCCGAACGGGGCGTGCGTAACATCCAGATTTTTCACCGCGGCTGGGATGCCCACAACCGATTGCCGACCGAGCATGAATCGCAGTGCAAAGACATCGACCAGGGCTGTGCCGCACTGATCCGCGATCTGCGGCAACGCGGGATGCTGGATGACACCTTGGTCGTCTGGGGCGGCGAATTCGGCCGCACCGTCTACTGCCAAGGCAATCTGACGCGAGAAAACTATGGACGCGACCATCACCCGCGTTGCTTCACCGTGTGGATGGCCGGCGGCGGAATCAAGGCGGGGATCACCTACGGGCGCACCGACGATTACGGCTACAACATCGTTCACGCCGATGGCAGCCCGATGATCCCGCGACCGGAAAAGGAGCATTGGACACCGGGGACCATGCACATTCACGACCTGAACGCCACGATCTTGCACCTGCTGGGCATCGATCACCGCAAACTGACGTATCGGTACCAGGGACGCGATTTCCGTCTGACCGACGTCGACGGCCACGTGATGCACGACCTGATCGCGTGACGCGGCGAATCTTCCTACCCCAAAATCTTCCTACCTTCTCCGCCCGAGGCAACGCCGCAATGACCGTTTCCCACGCCATCTCTTTTTCCGGACGACGCGTCCGAACCGGAAATCCTTCCGGGCTCCTGCTCGCCGCGACGATCGCGCTGTTGATCCTCAACTCGGCGGGTGCCAGCGCCCAAAGCGATAGCCCCATCTTTCGCGCCGGAGCGGCGACCAGCAACATCACACCGCCGCTGGGCGAGTTGATCGTCGGCGGTTGGGAACCTACACCGGCACAACACATTCACGACGAATTGCACGCCCGTTGTCTGGTGCTCGATGATGGCAAGACAACCCTGGCGATCGTGCTGTGCGACAACGTGGGCATTCCTCACGACGTGTTCGACGCGGCCAAGGCGCAAGTTCATCAGGCGACCGGGATCCCGATCGAAAACATGTTGATGGCATCCACCCACACGCACTCGGCGACGACCGCCCGCGGGGAAAGCAAGGTCATCCAGCAGAGCGAGTTGACGGATTACCAAAAGTTCCTGGCCGGTCGGATCGCCGACGGCATCCGCCGTGCACTCAATCACCTCGAACCGGCAAAGATCGGCTGGGGCGGTGTCGACGAGCCGTCGGAGGTGTTCAACCGACGTTGGTTCGTCACGGATCCCCAATTGGCGGCCAACCCCTTTGGCGGCGTCGACCAAGTCCGGATGAACCCGCCACGCGGCCACGCGGCGTTGGATCGTCCGGCCGGCCCGGTGGATCCGGAAGTCAGCTTTGTCTCGGTTCAAAGCCGGGATGGTCGCCCGATCGCGCTGCTTGCGAATTACTCGCTGCACTATGTCGGGGGCGTCCCCCGCAACGACGTCTCCGCCGACTACTTCGGCTACTTTGCCCGCGCGATCAAACAGCGTCTGGGAGCCAACGAAACGACGCCGGCCTTTGTCGGCATGCTGTCCAACGGGACCAGTGGCGACGTCAACAACATCGATTTCCGCAACAAGACCCCGAAGCGATACGCCAGCTATGAAAAGATGCAAGAAGTCGCCAACAAGATCGCCGATCGCGTTTACGACGCTCATACAGGCATCCAGTTCCATGATTGGGTGAAACTGTCCGCCGCATCGACTCCGTTGACATTGAAGGTCCGTCAACCGACCCAAGCCATGCGCGACTACTTTGCCGAACTCGAAAAGCAACCCGAATCGTCACCGCGACATCGACGCGAAGCGATTTACGCCCGGCGGATCGCCAACTTGGATGAAGCCCCCGAAACCGTGGACATTCAACTGCAAACCCTCCGCATCGGCGACCTGGGCATCGCCGCCATCCCCTTTGAAACGTTCACCGAAACCGGATTGGAATTAAAAGCCAAGGCGCCGACGGGGGACATGTTCACGATAGAATTGGCCAACGGTTCGTTCGGATACTTGCCGACACCGCGACAACATCGCTACGGCGGCTACGAGACCTGGCTGGGCACCAACAACGTCCAAGAGGACGCTTCGGAAAAGATCGTCGAGACGTTGTTGAAACTGTTCGATTCGATGAAGTAGTCCAGCTGCAAAATAATCTCCAAGTACGACGGCCCTTCCGGGCGGTCGCTGTTGAGTACGATGGCCCTTCCGGGCCGTCGTCCGAAGGGCTCACCGCGACGACCTAGAAAGGACGTCGTACTACCTCCCCCCACGAAACGTGCACCATGACCAAGCATCTTCCCCGACGTTCCGCACTAAAAACGCTCGGCGCCAGCGGCGCCCTGTTCGGCTTGGCCGAGACCGCCGACGGACAAGATCAATCCGCCGCCGCGACCGTGACGCCGCTGCCGAGCGTGAATTGGTCCGACACCCATGACCGAACTTGGCTGGCCGGAAACTGTTGGGCCAATCCGATGGAAGATTGGGTGATTCGCGATGGTGCCGCGGAATGTCTGACGACCGGCGGCGATCGCAACATTCACCTGATCACCCATCAATTGACCGATCCGTCGAAGTCATTTCAAACCAGCGTGATCGTCTCGCAAGTCGAAGTCGCCGGAAAAGACGACGGCGTGGGTTTCAAGGTCGGGGTCAAGAGCGACATCAACGAACACCGCAGCAACGTGTTTGCCAAAAGCGGCATCAAGGCGGGGCTGAAAGCCGGACAGTTGGTGATCAATCGAGCGTCTCAACCGGTGCCGAACTTGACGGCTCCCAAGGACGTGCGTTTGACGCTGACCGGCCAGCCGAACGGTGACAAAGTGAAACTGACGTTGACCGCCGAAGCATCCGGCGGAAAGCGGTTGGGGGAAGTTTTCACCAACGTTCCTGCCGATGCGGTGCTGGGCAACATCGCCGTGGTCAATAACTTTGATCCGCAACTCAAAAAGGGCAAGGGCGCCCGATACCGGTTCCGTGATTGGTCCGTCAGCGGCGACGCGCTGACTGTGGACGACCAGCGGACGTTCGGGCCGATCTTGTGGACCATGTATTCGTTAAGCGATTCACGCAGCGACGAAGGGTTTGTACTGAAGTTGTCGGCGCTCACCGGCCCCCTGGGGCAAGACGATCACAAACAGGTCGAATTGCAAGTTCGGCGAGAGGGGCGTTGGCAATCGCTGGGGACGGCCGAACTGGATCCCGATGCCTGGACGGCGACCTTTCGAATTCCGAACTGGGATGAAACGAACGAGACGCAATACCAAGTCGTCTATCGCGAGAAACACCCCAGCGGAAAAGAATCCGAATCGACATGGTCCGGCACGATCAAAGCCAACCCGAGCGGTCGACCGTTGAAACTTGGTGCGCTGACGTGCCAAAACGATTACGCGTTTCCCTACGAACCGGTTGCCAACAACGTGGTCAAATTCGACCCGGACATGTTGTACTTTTCCGGTGACCAGCTGTACGAAAGCCATGGCGGGTATGGGTTGATTCGTCGCCCGGCCGACCAGGCGATTTTGAACTACTTGCGAAAGTACTATCAATTCGGCTGGTCGTTTCGACACGCGATGAAGGACCGTCCGACGCTGTGTCTGCCGGACGACCACGATGTCTTCCAGGGCAACATTTGGGGCGAAGGCGGTGCGCCGATGGACGTCGAAGCCGGCGGCGCATCCTCCAACGGTGGTTACATCGAACCGGCGCGGATGGTCAATGTGGTCCATAAGACCAACTGTGCCCATCATCCCGATCCCTACGATCCGACACCGGTCAAACAGGACATCAGCGTCTACTACGGGGATCTGGTTTACGGCGACGTCAGCTTTGCCGTGATCGCCGATCGCCAGTGGAAAAGCGGGCCGCAGCGGGTGGACACGGGATCCGGTCGGGCCGATCACCTTCGTGACGCCGACATCGATCCGCTGACGTTGGACAAGCCGGGGTTGGAATTGCTGGGCGAGCGACAAAAAGCGTTTTTGACGGAATGGGCAAACGATTGGCGCGGGCATTCGATGAAGGTCTTGCTCAGCCAAACCGTGTTCGCCGGCATGGCGACACATCACGGCGGCTACAACGGCTATCTGGTTGCCGATTTAGACTGTGGCGGATGGCCGCAAACCGAACGCAACGCGGCGATTCGAATCGCCACCGCCGCCAAACCGCTGCACATCAACGGTGACCAACACTTGACCTCGCTGGTGCAATACGGCGTCGATCAACAACGTGACGGGTTCTGGTCCTTCTGCACCCCGGCGATCGCCGTCGGCTATCCGCGTTGGTGGCGCGCCGATGAAGTCGGGATGCAGCATACCAATCGTCCGAAACATGGATTGCCCCACACCGGCCAGTACCTGGACGGACTGGGAAACAGGGTTTATGTCTATGCCGTGGGGAATCCGGAGGTCGCGACGAAGAAGAATCGTTACGAAAAGGCGCACCAGAAAGGCAGCGGATTCGGCTACGTGGTGATCGACCCGAAATCCCAAACGTACACGATCCACTCCTATCGATTCCTGATCGACCCGCTGGACGGCAATCCCGACAACCAATTCCCCGGCTGGCCGGTGACGATTCACCAACAGGAAAACGGAGGCGTGAATCGAATCCAGTAACGTTGCGTGTGTGGGGGAGGCTTCCGGCGGGTCAGCGCCACTTTGTACACGATGCGCCGTCCGTTTCCATGTAGCTACCTTCGCCAGAAGGTGGATTCCCCGCACGTTCCACGCTCTGGCGAGCGTAGCTACATCATAGCGGCCATGTTCAGCCAAGCTTTTCGGATGCCTGCTGATGGCAGGCTGGAAGCCTCTGCGGCGATCAATCCGTCGGTGACATGCCCCAGCGGCGCACCGTTTTCTTCCAGTCGTCGATCAGGGCCTGGGCCAGGTAGATCGCGTTTTTTCCATAGCGCGGGACCAGGCGCCGGGGATCGCTGAGCATGCGGTAGGCCCATTCGGCACCGAGTCGCTGCCAGATCTTGGGCGCCCGTTTGGCCGTGCCGGCGATGAAGTCGAAGGACGCGCCCAGTTGAATGCTGACGGGGATTCCCAGCCGTCGGTAGTTTTCATGGATCCAACGCTCACCCTTGGGTTGGCCGAAGGCGACCAGCAAGATCTGAGCCCCTGATTGGCGAATCCGCCGGTCCTGGTCGGCTTGCTCCGCATCGGACAGCGGGCGGAACGGTGGCGATTCGATCCCGGCGATTCGCATTCCGGGATAATCGCGTGCGAGTCGTTTGGCGCAGGTTTCGGCGACACCGGGTGCTCCGCCCAGAAAGTAGATCCCCCATTGTTTTTGGCCTGCGCGGCAGGCCAGCTTGTGGATCATTTCGCTGCCGGCGACGCGTTCGGGCAGCGGATCGGGGCCGAGTTGGCTGCGCCAGACGATCGGTTGCCCATCGGCCAGAATCAGATCGGCGTCGCGGGTGATTTCGGGGACGTCGGCCTGCTCGTGGTGCAGCATCACGTAATTCAAGTTCGCTGTGATCACATAGCTGGGCCGACCGCGGGCGACCAGTTGCTCGATCCGGTCGATGGCCTCGGGCAAGGTGACACGGTCAAAGGGCACGTCCCAGATGTCACAACGATCCAGCGGTGGCAACTCGATCGTTGGCGGGGCCGATGGATTCTCGGCCGTTTTCGTCGTCGGAGTAAAGACGACCGGGGATGCGGGAGTCGTTGAGCCGGTTGTCGAAAAAGGGACAGACATAACAGCGTGGTGGCAAACAGCGTGACGAAACGGAGCCACTGGAAAAGGGCTCGATGGATCAAGCCTACGACGCCGCCAGCACCACGCCGGGACGGGGGTGGCCGCCCGGCGAGTCGGACTGCGGCTGCCCGTTGGCGTTATGCCGACGATAACGGGTCTGCGGACCATCGCATCGTCGCGGGTCGCGGCGGTCGCCCCCTCGCCCAGCGGTGCGTGAAGTGCATCACGGCCTGCTGATTGACTAGCCCGCGGTTTACTAGTCCCGCAGCGCAAGCAAGGGGCAGCAGATCCACTCGCATGCGTTTCGCCCCTTGGACGGCCGAGTTCGTTCGAGAGAAGGCCCACGGATGGCAGCGCGAACCCACGGATCCCCGACCGCACTACATCCGTGGGTTCGCGCTGCCATCCGTGGGCACCGACCTCCTTGTCGTCCAGGCGACCGGGGAAAGGCATGAAAATCCTATACGATCAACGCCTTGAGAACCGCACGACCACTCCCGCTTGGGTTTTGTCTTCATTTGGCGACGATGCCCTCGCCCAGCGGCCCAATAACGGTCGTCCGGCTCCCCAGCCCAAAGCCCGCCGATTGGCGACGCCGCACCCAGGTGTTACGCTGGCCCGAGATAGTTGTTCCGCCTGCTTCCCGATCTCCTCCCCGCCAATCCTCGTGCCCAAACTGTCGCTCCGCCCGCCGATCACCGTTGTCATCACGTTGGAAGGGCTGGCGACGTCTGCGCTGGGCTGTTACGGATGCTCTTGGAACGACACGCCGGCGATCGACGCCTTGGCAGCGACCGGCGTGACCTGGGACCGTTGGACATCGCCGATCGACCGCCCCGCTGGTTTGATCACGCGTTGGCTTCAGGATTCGCGCGAGCTGATCGCCCGGGAGGCCCAACCGAATGAACAGACGCAAGCCCAGCCGAACGAAGCTGATTCCACCGCCAGCGTCTTCTTGACCGACGATCCGAAACTGACGCTGCCCGACGATCAATTCGGCTTCGCACAGGCGATCGTCTTGGAACCGACGCTCAAACGGTTGCCTGCCGAGTCCGTCGAATCGACCGTGATCGCACAAGCGTTCGCCTCGGCGATCAACACCGTCACCACCAAGACGCGATTGCTTTGGATCCACAGCGGCATGCTGCGTGACCACTGGGATGCCCCCGCGACCGATGACGACGATCGGGAACAGGAATCTGAACCGGTCGAGGATCATGATCCGCAACGGCCCACCGCGGCGGAACCGTTTTTCTTGCCGCCATCGACCGATCCGCCGGCGAGCAAGCTCTCTGAATCGGACGACCCCGATTTGCTGTTCGCCTGGATGCAGCGGTATGCGGCCCAGGTCCGATTGTTGGACCAGATGATCGAACTGCTGGGGGATTCGCTGCGGAACCGCCGGCCGACGATTCTGTTGGCCGGGGCCAGCGGGTTTTCACTCGGCGAAAACGGCTTTCTGGGACACCACGTCGGACCGTTGCGCAGCCCGGACCTCCGCCTGCCGATGCTGGTTTCCAGCGGCGGACCGTTGCGCGTGCCCTCGCTGCAATCGGCTACCGATCTGCCCGAGTTGCTCCAACGAATGGCTGACAACCGCCCGCTGGTCACTCCGACGCAGTGGTGCCAGCGTGACGAGGCGGGTTCCCTGTCGGTGCAGACCGATTCGGACCGCGCGGTCAAATCCATCACGACGTCGAAGTGGTTTTATGTCAACGACGCCCAGGTATCCGGCAACGAGGGCGAACATTTGTATGTCAAACCCGACGATGTCAATGACGTCAACGACATTTCACGTTTGCGACGCGAAGTGCTCAACCAATTCTCCAGCGTCCCCTAAACCGATCTGACCGGGATCGATTGAAACGGACAAGATCGACCGCAGAGGCCCCATGCTGAACATCATCGGATCCCGCGAGTTGACGACGTGGCTGGCCGAGCACGGCATCAGCCTGGCCGTCTCGACCTACCAGGCCGGAAAACTGTTGTTGGTCGGGACGAAAGCTGATCGTGGGCTGGCGATCTTTGAACGCACCTTCAATCGTTGCATGGGGCTGTGGGCAGATGCCCAGACCATCTGGATGAGCACGCGTTATCAATTGTGGCGTCTGGAAGACATGGGGCCCGGACCGGTGTCGCAGCCGGAATTTGACCGCTTGTTCGTTCCGCAGGTCGGGTACACCACCGGTGACATCGATGTTCATGACGTCGCTGTCGATGGCAAGGGGCAGCCGATCTTTATCAGCACACTGTTCAATTGCATCGCGACGGTCAGCCAGCGACGCAGTTTTACTCCGCTGTGGCGGCCGAACTTCATTTCAAAGCTGGTCGCCGAAGACCGGTGCCACCTGAACGGGATGGCGATGCAAGACGGCAGCCCCCGCTATGTCACTGCCTGCAGCCGATCGGATGTGATCGACGGATGGCGTGACCGTCGTAAGGATGGCGGCTTGGTGATCGATGTCCGCACCAATCAGATCATCGCCGAAGGGCTTTCCATGCCGCACTCGCCGCGACTGTATCGCGGTCGGCTGTGGTTACTCGACTCGGGCAACGGATACCTGGGATACCTCGATGCCGACACCGGAACACTGCGACGCGTCGCGTTC
Source organism: Stieleria maiorica (assembly GCF_008035925.1). NCBI lineage: Bacteria > Pseudomonadati > Planctomycetota > Planctomycetia > Pirellulales > Pirellulaceae > Stieleria > Stieleria maiorica. Next base: position 8,378,390 of record NZ_CP036264.1, on the reverse strand, counting down.
TGCCCGGGCTATGCGCGTGGTCTTGCCTTCGTCGGCGACTATGCCATCGTCGGACTGTCGAAACCCCGACGTGATGAGCCATCGTTTCACGGATTGAACCTCGAGAATGAATTGGCCGCCAGAGGCGCTTCCCCACGCTGCGGGCTGCAGGTGATCGACCTGCGCAGCGGTGACGTGGTGCACTGGATCCGCATCGAAGGCGACGTGATCGGCGAGTTGTACGATGTGGTGGTGCTGCCCGACACGCGACGCCCCAAAGCGTTGGGGTTCAAAACCGACGAGATCCAACGCAATGTCTGGTTCGATGAAGAAGATCGATTGCAAAGCTGGACGGCGGAGGGGTAGCTGAGCGTTGGGGGATGTTGGCTACGTGATGGGGCAAAACGATGGACGGCAGAATGATCGGGGGCAGAATGATGGGGATGCGAAAATCAGAGCCCCAGCTCTCCCGCGAAAAGGGCGATGGCGCTGCGAGGGGAGGGCCCGGACGGTCGTCGTGGAGGGCCGCCGAGCGACGGCGCCCCCTCCCGTCGGGCGGTGAGGTCAGACGCACCGGGATCGCGTTGTGATGAATCCGAGTGCGTTCTCCGTTTGGGGAACATCGGCCCGACCGAGTAGGTAGAATGCGTCCACTACCGGACCTCCCAATCCCCCTGCCGAAACGATCGTCACCGCTGTTCTATGAATCCAAGGAAATCGGGCACGAAGAAGCTACGCCGGAAGAAGACCAGTGTCCGGCGTGATCGCAGAAGAGTATTCGGTGAGCGGCTGGAGCAGCGGATGTTGCTCGCCGGCGACCTGGATTTCGCGCCGTTTCCGCCCCCCGTGCCCGGAGCGACGTTCGTCGAGCACGAGCTTAGCACCGGGACGGTCGATGGACCGTTGGGCCTCGTGTCCGGAGACGTCGATGGGGATGGCGACAACGACGTGGTGGTCGCGTCGTATCGAGACGATTCGATTCGTTGGTACAACAACGATGGCGGGGGCGTGTTCTCCGGAAACACGATTGCCACCAATGCCAATGGCGTCCAAGACGTTGCGATCGCGGACCTGGACGGCGACGGAGACGCGGACGTGTTGAGCGCGTCAAAGTATGATCACCGGATTCGCTGGTACGAAAATGATGGCAGCGAAAACTTCACCGAGCACGAGATCAGTGCCATCGAAACCAATGCGTCCAGTGTCGCGGTTGCCGATGTCGATGGGGACGGCGATCTGGATGTCCTCAGTACCGCGTTTTTCTCCGACACCATTGCCTGGTTCGAAAACGATGGCAACGAAACGTTCACGCGGCACGTCATCAGTTCGACCGCGGATGGTGCCAACGACGTGACGGCGGCGGACGTCGATGGTGACGGCGACATCGATATTGTCGGCGTATCGGGCAACGACGACACGATCGCCTGGTACGAGAACGATGGAAGCGAGAACTTCACCGAGCATGTGATCAGCATCACCGCCGACAATGCCATGGCGGTCGGCACCTTTGACGCTGACGGCGACGGTGACGTGGATCTCGTCGCGGCGTCGAATTTCGACGACACGATCGCGTGGTACGAGAACGACGGCAACGAGAACTTCACCCGGCACGTTTTGACCACCTTGGCCGACCGCGCGTTCGACGTCGCGACCGCAGACATCGACACCGACGGCGACATCGATATCCTCGCTTCCTCCCAGAACGATCAGGTTCGCGTTTTCTTGGGCAACGGGGCTGGTGTGTTCACCGAACATCTCATCAGCGATGATTCCGCAAACGGTGCCAGCGGTCTGGCCGTCGATGACTTCAACGGCGATGCCAAATCGGATTTCGTCGTCGGCGGGCGCTACGGAGACAACGTCCTGTGGTTCGAAAACGGTTCCCCCGACTATGGCGATGCCCCGCAGCCTTATCCGACATTGATCGCCGCCGGCGGGGCATCCCACGTCGCGATCGGTCATCGACTCGGTGCATCGCGTGACGGTGAGCCAGACGGTTTGCCCTCCGCAGCAGCCGACGGCGATGGGGGCGATGATGACGGCGTCACGTTCGGTCCGCTTCACGTGCGCGCCTTCGACGCTGAAGTCACGGTGAACGTGCAGAGCAACTCTAACCAGCCCGGCTGGGTCTTCCTGGACGCCTGGATCGACTTCAACCAAGACGGTGACTGGGACGATCCGGGAGAACAGATCATCGAGTCCAGCGAAGTCCGCGTCTTTGACCATCAGCTAACCTTCCAGATTCCGCGCGACGCGCTCGTCGGGACAACCTATGCAAGGTTTCGCCTAAGCAGTGTTGGAGGGCTGTCGCCGACCGGCGAGGCGCCCGACGGTGAAGTCGAAGATTACCAAGTCACAATCCAACCGCCGATTCCGATGTCGCCGATCTTCATCGGTAGCGACATCAGTACGCCGGGAGCCTTGGGTGTTGCGGCGATCAAGTCGGTGGATCTCGATGGCGATGGCGACCTGGACGTTCTCAGTGCATCAGGGTATTCGAATCGGTTCGAGTGGTTCGAGAATGATGGAAACGAAAACTTCACCCGCCGGTTGATCAGCGACCAGGGTGATGATCCGGAAGAGATCGAGGTCGAGGACGTTGACAATGACGGCGATCTGGATGTCATTGCGGTCTCGTATTTCGGCCAGAACATCGTCTGGTACGAAAACGATGGAGCCGAAAATTTTTCGCCCCACATCGTTTCGCCGGACGATCGTGGCGTGCTCAGTGTCGCCACGGGCGATGTCGACGGTGACGGCGACCGCGACTTCGTGAGCGCCGGATTCAGCTACGAAATTTTGTGGTACGAAAACACGGGGGCCGAACCGTACACCGTCCACGTGATCGATCCCTCCGCCGGAGCGGCCAAGAGTGTGGCGGTCATCGATGTGGACGGTGACGGAGACCTGGACGTGGTCACCGCGCACGCGTTGGACGATTCGATCAACTGGTACGAAAACAACGGTTCCGCCTCGTTCACCAAGCACGTGATCAGCACCAACGCCAATGGTGCGTTGGGTGTGGCGGTGGCCGATGTGGATTCCGATGGCGACATCGATGTGTTGAGTGCGTCCCAGTCCGACGACAAGATCGCTTGGTACGAAAACGACGGCAACCAGAGTTTCACCGAGCACGCGATCACCACCTCGCTCGATTATCCGACGAAAGTCTCGGCGGCAGACATCGACCAGGACGGCGACGTGGACGTGTTTGCCACGTCCTACGGCGACGATTTGATCGTCTGGTATGAGAACGATGGCAACCAGAACTTTAGCGAAGCTGTGATCGATGCCAACGCGGATGCCCCTCTGGACGTTGAAGTCGCCGACGTCGACGGTGACGGCGATTTGGACGTGCTGGGTGCCTCCAACGGCAACGACCAGATTGCCTGGTACGAAAATGACGGCAACGAATCGTTTGTCGAAAACGAGATCGTTTCCTCACCCTTCTTGCCCTACGACGTCAGCTTGGCGGACATCGACGGCGACGGCGACATCGATGTGCTCGGCGCGACCTTCAACGACGACAAGATCACCTGGTACGAAAACGACGGATCCCAGGCATTTTCGCCGCAAATCGTCACGACGTCCGCCAATGGTGCGTCCAGCGTCGAGTCGGCCGACATCGACGGCGACGGCGACCTGGACATCGTCGGCGGTTCCTATTTCGATGGCAAAGTCGCCTGGTTCCGCAACGACAACGGTAACTTCACCGAACAGGTGGTGACGCTGGATGCCGCCGGCCTGAACGACGTCCACACGGCCGACGTCGACGGAGACGGCGACATCGACCTGCTCTCGGCCAGCGGCTACGACGACAAGATCGCCTGGTACCAAAACGACGGCAGCGGAAACTTCACCCCGAAAGTGATTTCCGCCAACGCCAGGTTTGCCTACAGCGTCGCGACGGGGGATATCGACGGCGACGGTGACCTGGATGTTGTCGGCGCATCCTACAGCGACGACAAGATCGCTTGGTACCAAAACGATGGCAACGAAAACTTCGTCGAAAAAATCATCTCCACCTCCGCGTACGGTGCGACGTCGGTGAAGACGGCCGACATCGACGGTGATGGTGACCTGGACATCGCCATCGCCGCCTTCACCGACGAACTGACGTGGTTCGAAAATGACGGCGCCGGTAACTTCACCGAGCGATTGATCCCGATGGAAGAATATTACGCGTTCGATGTCACTCCGGGAGACATCGACTTGGACGGCGACATTGACTTGCTGGTCGCCTCGCGAGACGACTACGTGATGTACGTCTTCCTGAACGACGGTCACCAGAACTTCCGCCAGCGCCCGATCGACTACTTTGTCAACGGTGCACGGCGAGTCGAACTGGGCGACCTGGACCGAGACGGGGACCTGGATGTCGTCGGTGTGTCGAGTTTTGATTACCGATTCCTCTGGCTGGAAACCGTACTCGCGGATCTCGGTGACGCACCGGAGTCTTACGCGACGCTGTTGGTCGATGACGGAGCGACCCACTTGGCCGTCGGTCCGCGATTGGGAGCCTCGCGAGACAGCGAACCGGATGCCGAGCCGTCGACCGACGCGGCCGGTGACGGATCCGACGAAGACGGCGTGCTGTTCGGGACATTGAAACAGGGACAATCGACCGCCGGTGTGAACGTCGACCTGCAAAACGGATCATCTGCCAAAGTCGACGCCTGGATCGACTTCAACGCCGATGGCACCTGGGACGCCACCGAACAGATCCTGGACAGCGTTGATGTGGTCGCGGGACTCCAGACGCTCAACTACAACGTGCCGCCGGCAATGACGTTGGGGCAAACCTACGCGCGGGTGCGGCTGAGCACCGCCGGCGATCTGGATCCGACGGGATTGGCCGATGACGGAGAAGTCGAAGACTACTTGATCACCATTCGCGAAGATGTCGTCTTTAGCCTTCCCCCAGCCTCCCCGGACGTTTCGTTGCGGCTGAATGGGGAGAATGCCGAACTGATTGACAACGGCAACGGCGGTGCGGTTCTGTTGTCCAAACCGGTGTTGACGACACAGTCGCTGACGCTGGTCGCCACCGACGGAATCGACACCTTCAACATCGACTTTACCAGCGGCGGGTACTTTTCATTTCCGGACGGCATCTCGATCGATGGCACCGACGAATCTGATTCGGTGACGATCCGGGGAACCGGAAACTCCGACGCCGTCATCCGGTCCGACGCCGGTAGCCTTGCCGCGGCCCCCCTCGAACTGGGCGGCCCCCCCATTGCTCCGACCACCATCGAAGTCAACGATGGCGGCCTGGTGACCGAAGTTCAACTTTCGAAGGTTGGACCGGTCAGTGTTCTGGCAATGAACTCAATTCAAATCGAAGGCTCGTTGGATGTGGGCGACCAGACGTTGTCCCTGGACGCGACCGCCCCGATCCCGCTGGGGACGATGACCGACCTGTCCGGTGGACGGATCGATTCGGTCGGTCCGATCACCGTCGGCGGCGGATTGAAGTACCGACCGCCGCTCGGCATCACGCCCGCGGTCGGAGATTCGTTCGTTCTGATGCAAGGCTCGTCGATCACGGGAACCTTTGCCGACACCGATTTGCCCACGCCTCCGCTGGGAAGCGACTGGGACCTTTCAGTCGGCCCGACGGAGGTGCGGCTGACGCTAGTCGATCTGGCACAGGTCGGGCAATTAACGCTCGGCGATGGTTCGGTCAGTCCCCAACGTTCCAATCTGACCAAAATCGACGTCCAGTTTGACGGCTTGGTCGACATCGATCCCGGAGCGTTCCGAGTCAGCAAACGCGACCCCGAGGGCGGCGTTGTGACGACGGCGTTTGTCGTGTCGACCGATCCCCAAGGCAACTCGGTGGCAACGCTGACGTTCAGCGGATCGCTGACACGTGGCCTGGATTCGGCCCTGGTTGATGGCAACTACCAACTGACGATCGATCCGTCGAAAGTTCGTCGTGCGGGAACCTCCGTCAGGATGGACGGCAACAACGACGGCCTGCAAGGCGGCGACTACTCGCACGGTCAAGTTGCGTCCGACAACTTCTTCGCGCTCTACGGTGACAGCGACGGCGACCGTGATGTGGACGGTCAAGATTACGGTCGCTTCGGCCTGACGTTCCTGAAATCCAGCGGCGACGCCGGATTCAACGCCTCCCTGGACAGCGACGGAGACGGTGACGTGGATGGACAAGATTACGGACGATTCGGTCAGCGATTCCTGAAATCATTGCCCTTCTAAACACTCGCCGATCCGGTCACACGTAGCTACCTTCGCCAGAAGGTGGATCCCCGGTGTATCCCACGCTCTGGCGAGCGTAGCTACGTTGAATCGGCGCTGCTCGGCTCGCGAACTGGTGTTATCGTCTCCCGACTTCTCCCGCATCGCCGACCGGGACCAACCGCACTCTGATTTGCGTGTGCGGTCCGCCGCGCCAAATCCGCTGCGTGACAGCGGGTCGATAACCATCGGCGGTGACTCGGAACCGCATCACGGAGAATCCGCTGGTGCGCGGCCAACGCAAACGTCCGGCCTTCATTTCACGTTTCAGATTGTCACGCCAGCGGACCGTCGACTTCCCCGAATCATCCACCGAAAGTGATCCGGGCGTGACGACAAAGTCGCCGATCGGTTCGGAGCTGACCGAGTCGACGACGACACCATCGATCAGCCACATCGCACGTGTTGCCGCATCGACCGATTCGATCGGGGACAGATCCTCGGCGGCGGACCAACCGCCGGCCCAGGACACGCAGAGGATTAAAAACGCGGCCAGGCGGTTCAGGAACCTCGTGCGACCCGAACGCGCCGCCGCTTTCTTGTCTGCGTTTCGCATGGAATCACTCGATCACGGCCAACAAGTCGCCCGCTTCGACTTGGGTCCCCGGAGGTGCGTGGATGGTTTTCACGATGCCCGATCGGGGCGCGTTGACGGTCGTTTCCATCTTCATCGCTTCGAGCACCATCAGCTTCTGGCCTTCCTTGATCTTGCCGCCTTCTTCCACGGCCACGGTGATCACCATCCCCGGCATGCTGGCGGCGACTTGATTCTCGTCCCGGGGGTCCGCTTTCACCGCAGCCTTGGTCTCGGGCTCGAGCGACTTGTCGTGCACGGTGATTTCACGCGGTTGGCCGTTGAGTTCGAAGAACACGGTGCGCGTTCCATCGGGGTGCGGTTGGCCGACGGTCAAGAACCGGATGATCAGGCGTTTTCCCTTTTCGATATCGACGGCGATCTCTTCACCGGGTTCTTGCCCATAGAAAAAGTTTGGCGTGGGCAATTTGGCGACATCGCCGTAGGTCTTTTGGTGGACGGCGAAATCGTCAAAGACCTTGGGATACAGCAAGTGGGTCACCGCCGATCGATCGTTGGCCGGTTCGCCGGTCAAGTCGGTGACTTCTTTCTTGGCGGCTTCGATATTCGCATCGGGCATCGATTCGCCGGGCCGAGAGGTCAGTGCGGGTTCGTCGCCGAGGATCTTTTTCATCACCGCTTCGGGGAATCCGCCCGGCGGTTGCCCCATCCGTCCGCCGATCAAATCGAGCACGCTGGCGGGGTAGGCGAGCGAACGATCGCTGGTCATCACGTCTTCGGCCGACATTTCGTTGGCGACCAGGAACAATGCCATGTCACCGACCGCCTTGCTGGTCGGCGTCACTTTGACGATGTCGCCGAACAATGCGTTCACTTGGGCGTAGGCCTTGCAGACTTCGCTCCATTGATCCGACAGCCCCAACGCGCGGGCCTGTTGGAACAGGTTCGTGTACTGGCCGCCGGGCATTTCGTGTTCGTACAAATCGCCGGTCGCCGGCAACACGTAACTTTCAAACGGCAGGTAAAACTCACGCGCCGCTTGCCAGTACGTCGCCAAATTGGTCAGCGCTTCGGTCGACAGCGAACTTTCGCGCGGGGTGTCCCGGAGGGCTTCGACCAGAGAGTTCAAATTCACCTGGCTGGTGCCGCCGGACAGCGGTGCCAGGGCGGCGTCGGCGATCTGCAACCCTTCGTCGGCGGCCGCCAGAATCGTCGACGCTTGAATGCCGGCGGTGTCGTGGGTGTGCAAGTGGATCGGAATCCCGATCTCCTCGCGCAACGCCCGAATCAGCTTGACCGCCGCCTTGGGCTTCAGCAGCCCCGCCATGTCTTTGATGGCCAGCAGGTGCGCGCCCATCTTTTCCAGCTGCTTGGCGAGATTGACGTAGTACGCCAAGTCGTATTTGGTGCGGCGGGGATTCTGCAGGTCGCCGGTGTAACAGATCGATGCTTCGCAAATCCCGCCTTCCTCGATCACCGCTTCCATCGCCACGCGCATGTTCTGTTCCCAGTTCAGCGCGTCGAAGACTCGAAACACATCCATCCCGGCTTGGACGGCTTCGCGAACGAACAACCGCACGACGTTGTCGGGATAGTTCGTGTATCCGACGGCGTTGCTGGCCCGCAGCAACATTTGCGTCAGAATGTTGGGGATCGTTTCACGCAGATCGGCCAGTCGCTGCCAGGGCGATTCCTTCAAAAATCGCATGCTGGTGTCAAACGTCGCTCCCCCCCACATTTCCAACGAGAACAGCTGCGAGGCCAGATGGGAGTAGGCCGGTGCGATGTGCACCATGTCATAGGTTCGGACACGGGTCGCCAACAGCGACTGGTGGGCGTCCCGCATCGTGGTGTCGGTCAACAACAGCCCCTTTTGCTGGCCGATCCATTTGACCAGCCCCTCGACGCCCGATTCGCGGAAGATGTCCTTGGTCCCCTTGGGCGGTTTCGCCAGCGGGTCGGTCTCGGGCACCGGAGCGGGCGTTCGACGTGTGGCGACGGGGCGTCCGACGACCAGCTCATTTCCGTTGACGATCGTTTCGGCCAGGTACGTCAACAGCTTGGTCGCCCGGTCTCGTCGCTTGGGCAATTCGAACAATTCCGGTGTCGTGTCGATCAGCCGCGTCGTCGCTTCACCGGCCAAAAAGGTCGGGTGATTGATCAGCTTCAGCAGGAAGGGAATGTTCGTTTTGACCCCGCGAATCCGAAACTCCTGCAAACAGCGATCCATGCGAGATCCCGCCGCGGCCAGCGAGGGGGCTCGTGCGGTGACTTTCACCAGCATCGAATCGTAAAACGGATTGACCACCGCGCCGCTGAAGGCTGTGCCGGCGTCCAAGCGGATGCCCAACCCGGCCGCCGAACGATAGTGGGTGATTCGGCCGTAGTCGGGCAGGAACTGGTTGGCCGGATCCTCCGTGGTGACCCGGCACTGCATCGCAAACCCGTTGGTGCGAATCTTGTCCTGGGTGCCGATCCCCACGATCTCGTCGGTCAGCTTGTGTCCTTGGGCGATCAAGATCTGGCTGCGAACGACGTCGATTCCGGTGACCTCTTCGGTCACGGTGTGTTCGACTTGGATTCGCGGGTTGACTTCGATGAAGAAGAATTGATTCGAATCAACGTCCAGCAGGAATTCGACGGTTCCCGCGTTCTCATAGCAAGAACCGTCCGCACCGACGGCCTTGCCGATTTTCAGTGCCGCCTCGCAAAGCCCGTCGCGGACATCGGGCGCAAGGTTGGGCGCCGGTGCCAGTTCGACCACTTTTTGGTGGCGCCGTTGGACACTGCAATCGCGCTCGTACAGGTGCACCAGGTTTTCACCGTCACCGATGATTTGCACTTCGATGTGGCGGGCGCGTTGGACGAAACGCTCCAGGAACACTTCGTCGCTGCCGAATGCGGTTTTCGATTCGCGCATCGCCGCTTCCAGCGCGGTCGGCAGCTCCTCGGCCGACGCGATGACACGCATTCCGCGGCCGCCGCCGCCGTGGGCCGCTTTCAAGATCACCGGGAATCCCATCGATTCGGCGAGCGCCACCGCTTCGTCCGCGTCACGCAGCGGTTTGTTCTGTCCACCCAACACCGGCACACCCGCCTTTTCGGCCAACTCGCGGGCCGACATCTTGTCACCCAGCTGGTTCAGCGAACGGACGCTGGGACCGACGAAGACGATTCCCGCCTTGGTCAATGCGTCGGCAAACCCCGGTCGTTCGGACAAGAACCCGTATCCGGGGTGCACCGCATCGATGTCGTGTTTCTTGCACAACGCGACGATCGCATCGATATTCAAATACGATCGAATCGGTTCCCCCGGCTCACCGATCTGATAGGCCTCGTCGGCTTTGAAGCGGTGCAGGGCGTAGCGATCTTCGTAGGAATAGATCGCGACGGTTCGAATCCCGAGTTCCGTAGCACTGCGGAAGACTCGCGTCGCAATTTCGCTGCGGTTGGCAACCAACAGTTTTTTAAAGGGCCGAATCGTCATCAATAGCAATCCAAATGGAAATCAGGTTTCGATACTGTCAAACACGCTCGCGCGCCGCCATCGCCGGACCTGCAATTTAACGAATTCAGTCCGATCCGACAGGACATCACCCTGAATCGGCCGGTGGGAAAACCGCGGCCGCAAAACTTCGCGATTTCGACCGATTAGTCGACCAGCAATGGCGCATCGGGCGGGCGACCGATCTCCCAAAACGTCGGCGAGGTTTCGCCAGAATCGGACGACGACGACGCCAGACGTAGCTACCTTCGCCAGAAGGTGGCTCCGCTGCGATCACCACGCTCTGGCGAGCGTAGCTACGTCAACGTCACGATGACCGCAAAGCCCTACAGTCCCAGCACGTAGGCAAAGACCAGCGGCGCGACGATCGAGGCGTCGCTGTGGATCATGAACTTGGGTGTCTCGCGGCTGAGCTTTTCCCAGGTGATTTTTTCGTTCGGCACCGCGCCGCTGTATCCGCCGTAGCTGGTTTCGGCGTCACTGATCTGGCAGAAATAGCTCCACAGCGGGACATCCTCTTTCAAATCCTGACGCATCATCGGGACGACGCAAATCGAAAAGTCGCCCGCGATCCCGCCGCCGATTTGAAAGAACCCGATCGGGTGCTGCGAAGAGGTTTCGCGGTACCAGGAGGCCAGTTTTTCCAATTGGGCCGTCCCGGGCTTCATCGCGTGATGTCCGGCGACGGTACCGTCGATCACGCGGGCGGTGAAGATATTCCCCAGCGTGCTATCCTCGACCCCCGGGACGAACACCGGGATTCCGGCGTCTTTCGCCGCCGCCAGCCAGCTGTTCTCGCGCGGGACCTGAAAGTGTTGTGGCAATTCCGGATCGTCCAACAACTCGAACATGAACTCCGCCGGCGTGCGGGGTTGGTTCGTCTCGGCGGCGTGTTTCCACAGCTTTGTCAGCCGGCCTTCGATGTGCCGCATCACGGTTTCGGGGATACAGGTGTCGGTGACGCGGTTGAACCCCTGTTCCAGCAACGCTTCTTCGTCGCTCTCCGAAAGCCCCCGCCAGTTTTCGATCACGCGGTACTCGTCGTGGGCGACCAGATTGAAGATGTCCTCCTCCAAATTGGCGGCCGTGCACGTGACGGCATGCACCTTGCCCTGGCGGATCATGTCGGCCAATGAAAGCCCCAATTCGCCGGTGCTCATCGCACCGGCCAGCGTGACCATCATGCGGCCGTCGCGTTTTTCGATCAGGTCTTTGTACGAGCGTGCCGCGGCCAGGGTCTCGCGGGCATTGAAATGACGGTAGTGTCGTTCAAGAAAGTCGCTGACGTTCAAGGCTGGTCTCGGTGGGGGACATTCGGATTCGATATGACCTGTTTTTTACAGAATATCCGGTGGAATCGAAAGTCGGGGGGCAAAACTCGCCATCACCGATTCACCGTAGCTACCTTCGCCAGAAGGTGGTCTTCCGATGGGATCCACGCTCTGGCGAGCGTGGCTACGAAGCACAGCAGCACACCGCTTAAACGCCACCGATCGTTTCTTTCAGACGTTTCAGCAATCGATACCGCTCGTCATCGCTCGATTTTTCGATCGTGGTCGTCAGCGAGAGCATGAACTCGGCGTAGTCGTTGTGCCAATCGTGGGCCGTGTGGGTGACATCCAGACGCGGCTTGGGCGTGCCTTGGGAGAGCGGTTTGGTGCCGGCGATCAATTCGAACGTCTCGTCGAACTGTGGCAGATAGATTCGGTCGCCATCCAATCCTCGGCTGCCCAGCATTTCACGTAGCATCTGCCGGGCATCGTCTTCGCCGTGGTTGAGGAACAATCCGCCGGTGATCGGGCAACGCTCCTGGATCCAATCCAACAACTCCCCCTGGTCGGCGTGAGCGGAATAATTCCCTAGCTCGCGAATGTCGGCCCGCACCTTGTAGGACTTGCCGTGGATCCGGACCTCTTTGGCACCGCTGCTGATGATGTGGCCCAGCGTCCCCGGCGACTGATAACCGACGAACAACACGGTGCATTCGGGGCGATAGATGTTGTTGATCAAATGGTGCTTGATGCGTCCGGCGTTGCACATCCCGCTGGCGGAAATGATGATCGCGCCGCCTTTGATGTTGTTGATCGCCTTGCTCTCTTCGAGCGAATGGACCAAGTGAAAACGCGGATGGCGGAACAACCTGGCTTCGTCCACCTCCACGTCCTGAAGCGCCCCGGCGTGTTTGATGAACACTTCGGTCGCCTTCTTGGCCAGCGGCGAATCCAAATAGACATCTGACTGCGGGATCTGGCCTTGCGTCAGCAAGTACCCGATGTCGTGCAACAGTTCCTGGCTGCGTTCGACGGCGAACGAAGGGATCACCACGTTGCCGCCGCGTTTGAGTGCGGTGGTCAGAACGTCGCGGAGAGCCTCACGCCGCTTTTCCAGCGTGTAATCGTCGCGGTCGCGGTTTCCGTAGGTCGACTCGCAGACGATGTAGTCATAGCCCACCGGCGCATCCGGTTCGGGATGGAACGCTTTTTCTTCCGGTCCGATGTCGCCGGAAAACAGCAGCGACAGTTCCTCACTTTCCTCGGGTTTGGTGATCTTGATTTCGACCGACGCCGAACCGAGCAGGTGCCCGGCGTTCCAGAACCGGGCGCGGATTCCTTCTCGGGGAGAAAACCAGGCTTCATATTCATGCGACTTCAACAACTGTAGCGTCGCATCGGCATCGTGCATCGTGTAGATCGGCTGAACCGCCGGCCGGCCTCGACGACGCAGGTTCCGGTTGTGTCGTTTGACCCCCGACTCTTGGATGTACGCCGAATCGGGAAGCATGAATTGAAGCAGGTCACAGGTCGCTTCGGTCGCGTAGATCTGGCCGACAAAGCCTTTCTTGACCAGTTTGGGAAGCAGCCCGGAATGGTCGATGTGGGCGTGGGTCAGGATCAAGAAGTCGATCGATTCGGGATCGAATGGAAAGTCCTGGTAGTTCAACTCCTGGGTCGTTTTGCTGCCCTGGAACAGGCCGCAATCGATCAAAAATCGATGCTTGCCGGTATCCAACAACGAACACGATCCCGTGACGGTTCCGGCAGCCCCGCAAAATGTCAATTTCGTCATCGAATTCCATCGCCAAGAAGAGTTGAATCAGCAGAGAACGCTAAAAGATATCGCGCCCGCGTTGGTGAACATACCACTGCCAGACCATTCGCGTGGCGATACTTCGTAGCGGACGCCACGATTCGGCACGATCGACGATCTGTTGACTCGACGCGTAATCGGTCTGGTCGATTTCTTTGATGCCTTTGACCAATGCCAGGTCACCCAGGGGCAAGATGTCCGGTCGCTGCAGCGCCATCATCAAAAACACATCGGCCGACCAGTTCCCCAATCCCAACTGGGCGACGATTTGTGATCGCACCGTGTCGTCGTCCAATCGAGACAACGCCGCGATCTCAAATTCACCGACCAGACAAGCGTCGGCCAGCGCCAGTGCGTAACGTGCCTTCTGGCGACTGAAACCCAACTCGCGCAGCCGATCGTCGCCCAGGTCACTGACCGCGCGGGGGCTGGGATCGTTTCGGCAGGCATCCGTCAGCCGGTCAAAGGTTGCTTTGGCCGATTCGACCGAGACCTGTTGTTCCAGGATGATATGGACGAACGTCGCATAGGTCGCGGGCCGCCGCAGCAACGGCGGCGGGCCGAACCGGCGGTGGATCTTTCGCAGCACCGGATCCGCCTCGGCCAGCCGAAGAGCGCCTTCGGCAAGCGTCTTCTTGGTCAGACGAACCGGCTTCGGCTGCGATCGGCTCAAAGGATCTGGTCCAGCTCTTCGGTCAGCGTCTTGAATCGTGCCAGCGTCGTTTTGACCGGTTCGGGGCTGGCCATGTCGACCCCCGCATCACGCAGCAAGTCCAGTGTATCTTTGCTGCAGCCCCCCGATAGGAACCTCAGGTAGTCATCCAGTTCCGACTTGCCGCCTTCGAGTACACGCCGCGACAAGGCAACGGCCGCACTCAATCCGGTCGCATACTTGTAAACGTAAAACGCACGATAGAAATGCGGGATCCGGAAACATTCCAGTTCCAGTTCTTCGTCGACGACAAAATCGGGGCCGAAATAGGCGTCCAACAGTTCGCGGTAGGTCGCTCGGAAGGACGCAACGGTCAGCGGCTCACCCGCCTCGGCCATCTCGTGGGTCTTCTTTTCGAATTCCGCAAACATGGTCTGACGCACGACCGTGGCCCGGATGCTGTCCAGTTCGTTGTTGATCAAGTACGCACGCTCGTTGTCGTCGGCGGCATGTTTCAGCAAATGCTCGGTCAGCAATTGCTCGTTGAACGTGCTTGCCACTTCGGCCACAAAGATCGTGTAGTCGTAATACTGGAACGGCTGATTCTTCGACGAGTACCAACTGTGCATCGAGTGCCCGGCTTCGTGGGTCAGCGTGAACACGTCGTTCAAGACGTCGGTTTTGAAGTTCATCAGAATGTACGGGTCGCCGTCGAACGACCCGCAACTGAAGGCCCCGCTTTGCTTTCCACGGTTGGGGTATCGGTCCGCCCAACGATTTCGAAGGCCGGCGGCGAGCGTCTCGGTGTATTCGCTGCCCAACGGGGCCAGTGATTCGATCACCACGTCGACCGCCTGGTCCCACGTGTGTTCCTTCTTCATGTCGCTGAGGATCGGAACATAGGTGTCGTAAGCGTGGATGTCCGGCAGATCCATCTTGCGTCGCCGCACGTCCAGGTATTGATGAACGCTGGGCAACGAATCGCGGACCGCGGCAATCAGATTGTCGTAAACGTCCACCGGCACGTTATCGGGGAACAACGCACCGGCCAACGCACTGTCATGGTTTCTCGCTCGGGCGTAGTAAACATCGCGATGGATGCTGCCCGCGAGCGTCGCGGCGAGTGTGTTTTCGTGTTCGGCGAATTCCTTGTAGTACTGATGGAATGCGTTGCGGCGGACCTTTCGCGCCGGGCTGTTCAGGAATTGAATGAACGAAGCATGCGAAAGCTCTTGCTCGTTGCCGTCGGCGTCTTCCACCGATCCGAACCGCAGGTCCACGTCGTTCAGCTGGCGAAACGCGTTTCCGGCCGCCGACGCCATCTCGCCCTGCATCGCCAGCAAGCGTTCCTCTTTGTCGCTTAACGTATGCGGCCGCTGGCGAAGCAACCGCTCCAGTTGCAGTTTGTACGGCTGCAGCAACGGATCGGCGACCAAGGCGTCCATTTTTTCGGGATCGATCGCCAGCAATTCCGGGCTCATGTAGCTCGCCGCCTGATTGGCACGGACGGCCAGATTCTGGAACCGCGACTTCATGCCCTGGTAATCACTGTTGCCCTGGTCTTCGGTCGTCTTCAGGAACGAATAAATCGCCACACGTTCGGCACGCCGCGAAAAACCCGAATCGAACTGCAGCACTTCCAGCAGCGTCGCGGCCGATTCTCCCAAACGGCCGCGATAGGTTTCATAGGTCCCGAGTTGGGATTCCAACTCCGCGAACGCGGCTTCCCAATCGGAATCACTGGCGAACAGACTGGCCAGATCCCAACAATCACTCGGTGGCACCTGGGAGCGTTCCGGGAGCGACTTGGGGGCGGAGGGTGTCGAAGTTGCGTTCATTGCAATCAGGGAAACGGGGGTGTGAAGGGGGATCGCGGGTTCCAGCGACGGTGGTCGGGACCGCCGGAATCAATCAAACGTTTCGTCGGGGCCAGGAAAGCTACCGTCACCGACCGCTTGGTGAAACGCCGACGCGGCGGAACGAATCGTCTCACCGATCGAAGCGTACGTTCTAACAAACTTGGGGGTGTAACCCGACGTCAATCCGATCAAGTCGTGGGTGACCAGGACCTGGCCCGTCGTCGCTCGTCCGGCGCCGATTCCGATCGTCGGAACGCGAACCGCAGCGTGGATCGCTTCGGCAACCGATTCGGGAACACATTCGATCAGCACGGCGAAGGCCCCCGCACGCTCGGCGGCAACCGCATCTTTGACCAGCGCCGCTTCGTCGCGCTGGACCTGGTATCCGCCTTGGACGAAGACATTTTGCGGCCGCAAACCCACGTGGGCCATCACCGGGATCCCCGCGGTGACCATCGCTTCGATGCGCGAGGCCTGTTCGGCGCCGCCTTCCAGCTTGACCGCGTGGCAACGTGTTTCTTTCAGCACGCGGGCGCCACAACAGATACTCCGCTCGATCGACAGCTGGCCGTCGGGGAAGGGCAGGTCGACGACCACCATCGCTCGGGAGGCCGCTCGACCGACCATTTCTGCGTGGTAAATCATCTGGTCCATGGTTACCGGCAGGGTGGTCTCATGTCCCTGGACGACCATCGCCAGCGAATCGCCGACCAACAACACATCGATCCCGGCTTGATCGAGCAATTGCGCCGTGGGGAAATCGTACGCCGTCAACATCGAAATCGAGCCGCCGGAATCGCGACGCCGTTGCAGCGAGCGAGTGGTCACGCGTTTGGGAGCTTTTTCGTCGACCATCGAGAGTTTTGCCATGCACCGATTGAACAAGATCCGACTGAATCATCGGCCGGAATCAGCTGGCAGAGTAGCAGACCGGCTAACGGACGAAAACCGTCCTCGGCGTGTCGATTGAATCGTCCCGGTGTCCCCAAGCGTCAGCAAGGAAGCTGCTCTCCCGAGTTCGCCAAAAACGCCGCTCGTGCTTTGTTTCAATTCGTTTTCGAGTGGGCTGGACAGTCGCCGTCCTCTCCGAGTTCGGCGTGGGGCAAAGCTTCGCGTTTTCGCGCACGCGCCGAGTTCGGAGAACACGGCGACTTTCGCGTGTGCGTCGGCAGGATCGCAAATCGAGCTGCGATAGACGACTCATGCATCGGATCGGCCGGAGCCGCACGACCGCACAACTCTGGGTAAACTGGTGCAATCTCCCCCGCTGATTCCCCCCGCTCGAATCTTTCGCCGGTGCCCCACCCATGAACCGCATCTCCCTGCCGCTGACCCTTCTGTTTCTGTCGATCCATTGCGGTTTCGGCGATCCCCTGGCCGCCCAAAACCCCGGCTTGGGCACGGCCGATTTCGGCCAAGGCCAGTCCAACGTGCCCGCCGGCACGCTGCCGGCCAACGAGGTCACCAACTTCAAAGGCACCCTGAAAGGCATGCGCCGCAATCTGGTCGTGATCGAAAAGGAGGACGGCAGCGAAGCGTTGGTCGCCATGCCCGATACGATTTCGTCGTTCCAATTCGTTGCCAAAGCGACCCCCGCGTTCTTGCAACGCGGCATGCTGATGCGTTTCTCGGCAAATTTCGGCCCCGGCGGCGTGCCCCTGGCTCCGGTTGGGAAAATCACGCTGTTCCAGCCGGTCGACCCACGCTCGCTGCACGGCCGCACCAAAGAGCAATTCACGCCCGGGATTTATTCCGACGCCCACCGCGGCAACCGAAACCAACCGATGGTCGGCAAACTGTCGATCGTGGGGCGATTGATCGGGCTGGCCCCCAACGGCGTGCTGGCAGTCCAAGCCGGCAAAATGCCGGTCCAGGTGCCGGTCGATGCCAACACCACCCTGGAAGTCCGCTACAACAATCTGGTCCTGGCGCAGGAAGGTGATGCGGTCACCGTCGCCGGTTTCTACCAGCCCCCGAATGAGAATCAGGTCAAAGCCGACCGCATCACGATCACCACCGACCGCGTCTACGGTGAATACCAACCCGCTGGAGAGCGAAAATCGAGACGTCGGCGCGGCGACAAGCAGGACGGCGACGAAAAGCAGGCGGAAGCGGAGCAAACAAAAGACCCGCAGCCAAAGGAGACGCCACCAACGGGGCTGGGAGACGACGCGGAAAAAGCAGACAATTCAAAGTCGGACGACGCCCAACCCGACACCGAGCAAGAGGATTCATGAGAACTCTGATTCAAGGAGGACGTCTGATCGACCCCGCCGGGAACCTCGACCAGATCGCCGACCTCTGGCTCCAGGACGATGCGATCATTTCCAGCCAGTCGCTGGCCGCAGAGGATGCCGACCGCGTGATCGACGCCCAGGGGTGTGTCGTGATGGCCGGTGGCATCGACATCCACACGCACATCGGCGGCGGAAAACTGTCCATCGCGCGATTGTTGATGCAGGATCGCATCGACGACGATGCCCGCGCCACCGCTCGTACCGCGGCCCAGTGCGACTACTTGCCCTCGGCCGCCGTCGCCGCCCAGCGTTACCTGGAAATGGGATACACCGTCGCGCTCGAGCCGGCGGTGATTCCCTGCAATGCCCGCGCGGCGCATGCGGAAATGGCAGACATGCCCGATTTGACCACCGGCGGATTCTGCTTGCTCGGAAATGACGAATTGCTGCTATCGCTGATCGCCGCCTCGGCACCCCAGGCGGAGATCAACGATTACGTCGCCTGGATGGTCCGCGCCACACAAAGCATCGCGGTCAAAGCGGTCAACCCGGGCGGGATCTCCGCCTTCAAGTTCGGCCGCCGCGAACTGGACGTCGACACGCCCCATCCGCATTACGGCGTCACGCCGGCTCAGATCATTCGCCGGCTAGCCAGGGCCGTCCACGAAATCGGTCTCGTCCACCCGCTGCACATCCACACCAGCAACCTGGGCGTGCCGGGCAACATCCGCTCGACGATCGCAACGATCGAAGCCGCCGACGGATTCCCGATCCATCTGACGCATGCCCAGTTTCATTGCTACGGCGATGAAAGCCAATACGGAATGTCGTCGGCCGCGGACCAGCTGGCCGCCGCCATGGCCAAGCACCCCAACGTGACGATCGATGTGGGACAAGTCATGTTCGGCCAGACGGTCACCATCAGCGCCGACGAGCCCCACCAGTACGACAACCGCCGTCACGCGTCGCCTCGCAAAACCGCGATCGTCGACATCGAATGCGAAGCCGGTTGCGGCGTCGTCCCGTTTCGATACCGCCGCCGCCAATTCGTGCACTCGCTGCAATGGGCGATCGGATTGGAATTGTTTCTGATGATCGATGACCCGTCGCGTGTGTTCTTGACCACCGACCATCCCAACGGAGCTCCGTTTACCGCGTACCCGCACTTGCTGCGGTTGCTCGGCGATCACTCCTTTCGCGAAACGGCGCTGGCGGAAATTCACGCCGATGCCGCCGCAGCGAGTTCCCTGGGTGGCCTTTCGCGGCAATACACGCTGCAGGACATCGCCACCATGACACGCAGCGCCCCGGCCGCCATCATGGGGCTGTCTCGGCACGGCCGGCTGACGGCCGGCGCAATCGCCGATGTCAGCGTGTACGACACACATGACAACCTGGAGACGATGTTTCGAACGCCGCGCCATGTCTTTGCCCATGGCCGCCACGTCATCGACGGCGGAACCTACGCGCCGTGGGGATCGCCATCGCCCGTGACCAACCGGCCGCCCCACAACACCGTCACCGCGGACGTTCATTTCGACCCGCAATCGGTCCAGCGGTTCCGAAGTCTGTACAACGCGTCGTCCACGTTTGATCTGAGTCGGTTGCGGATCAGTGACGATGAAATGCAGTCGGTCCTCCATTCGCATCCGCTCAAGCAAACGATGCGGGAGCGTGTCCAGTGAACGACGAATCAAAACATCCGGATACCGACAACGAGGCCGAGGCGAATCGGCCGCTGGAGATCAACGGGGTGCGCATCGAAGCCACCTTTGCGGAAGCCTTTGACATGAAAGCCACCCGTGTCATCATCACGGCGATGGACGAGATCTGGGCCGAGCATGCTGCGTCGGCGATGAGCGGATTTGGGACCAGCGTGATCGACTGCAAACTGGAAATCGATATCGAACGCCGACTGTTACCCAGCGAGACGCCCGACGGCCGCCCCGGAATCGCCCTGCTGGCCTTCGCCATGTCGGGCGGCGACCTGGAAAAACAAATCACGCGACGGGCCGGACAATGTGTCCTCACCTGCCCGACGACCGCGCTGTTTGCCGGGCTGACCGACGAAGTGCCCCGCGACAAGCGAATCGCATTGGGCAAGACGCTTCGTTTCTTCGGTGACGGCAACCAGATCAGCAAGGTGATCGACGGCACCCGATTCTGGCGCATCCCCGTCATGGACGGAGAGTTCATCTGCCAACACGATGCCCCACGCGTCTCGGGGATCGGTGGCGGCAACTTCCTGTTGGTCGCCCGCGATCTGCATGCCGCCAGCCGCGCCGCCCGAGCCGCAATCGGTGCCATCGACCCGATCCCCGATGTGATCACGCCGTTCCCGGGCGGTGTGACACGAAGCGGTTCCAAGGTCGGTTCGAAATACAAGTCTTTGATCGCGTCGACCAACGATGCGTATTGCCCGACGCTGCGGGGCATCACCGACTCGCAATTGGGCGACGGCGAAAACGCGGTGCTGGAAGTCGTCTTGGACGGTTTAAGTTACGACGCGATTGCCGAAGCGATGCGCACCGGCATCCGCGCGGCATGCAGCAGTTGCGGGGAACACGGTTTGGTTGCGGTCACTGCCGGAAACTACGGCGGCAAACTTGGACGACACCATTTCCACTTGCACGAGATCCTGTCATGACGCGCTGGCACTTGCAACGCCGGGGGACCGACGGCAACGACTCCGCACCGGTCTCGATCGACGCGTCCAACATTCGACTCAGTTGGATGACCGGCAAATCGGCCGCACAGATCAACGAACTGCCCGTCGGCGCCGACGGACGATCCGTTCGATTGGGCGATCTGTTTGAACTGACGATGGATGATTCTCCAACCGATCGGATCGTCGTCGAAGGCGAACTGGATCACGTGCACGGCTTGGCGGCGATGCACGATCGCGGCGACTTCGAAATCATCGGATCGGCCGGCCATTACGCCGCATGCGGCATGACAGGCGGCCGGGTCTGTGTCCGAGGTGATGCCGGCGACTACGTTGCCGCCCCTTGCGGCGCTCGCCGATCCGGCATGTCCGGCGGCGTGATCGAAATCCATGGCGGCGTCGGCAATTACGCGGGGCATCGGATGAGACGCGGGACACTGATGGTTCGCGGATCGGCCGGATCGATGCTGGGAGGGTCGATGGTCGCGGGAACCATCTGTGTCGGCGGAGCGACCGGCAACGGATTGGCAGTGGGCATGAAGCGGGGCAGCGTGATCTTGGCTGACGCTGCCAATGTCGTGCGGCAAGCCGATCAAGATGAAGACGGCGCGAAGCGGCGGTATTCGAGCCCGATCCGGTTTGACCCCGCGTTCTTCGGCCTTTACCACGAGCCGATGTTTCAAGAGATCACCCAGATGCTGCTGCGGTTGCCGGTCTTTCGCACGCGAGCCGACCGTCACGTCGGCGGGCTGGGAGAAGTGATATTCGCGGCGACGGCGGAAACGGCTGTCTCCTAGCCGAGCCGCGTCCCCGTGATGGAGCTACGCTGGCCAGAGCGTGGAAAACACAGGACAACCACCGTCAGGCGACGGTCGCTACGTCGGAGCAGCAATTCGAGACGCTTGCCGTGAAAGAGTAGCGGTGTCCGCTACTAAGCTCCGATCGCGTTGCCGGGTGTTCGGTCGCGGTAGTCCCCGCGACCGGCTTCGACCATCGCAAACCGCTCGCGCCAGAGAAAACGTTGCAGCAGACTGGGGCGACGCAAGTTGGGGTCGTCGGCGTCGATCGTATGCACCTTGCCCTTCGCCGTGACAAGCCTCAAATGACCGTCGGGCAGGACCTCGTCGACCACCCAGAATTTGTCAACGACATAGCCGTAGGTCTCCCCTTTCGGCGATGCGACGACTTGAGCGGCGCGGCGTCCGGGATTGGCGCCACTCTTGCTTTTTCGATAAACAGCCCAATCCCCCGGCTTCCAGTTTATGTGCATGACTTGATCCTCTATTTCGCCTAAATCTGCCCGGCTTCGCCTTCAAGATGCCCGGCTTCACCTCGGAGTTGCTCGATCGCCTAACCTCACTCGATCCACACAGCCAACTTCGACCATCACTCCTTGATCGGGCCTCGCTCGCTTGGTTCGAGTTGTCGTGACCAACGATCACGACGCCCTTTCTCGAACCATGCGTCTGAACAATCAATAAGCCGCTCCACTGTAACACTACGCATATTGCCGGCGTGGGGACAGTTGAAAACGTGTCGAGAAGTCCATTTCTTCATGACTTTCATACTTTTTTCGCAAGATCTGACGCGATTGCGATGCGGCACGACCCAATTTTGCCATGATCGCATCGCTCGAGTTGGTCATTTTAGTTTGCCGGCAAGTAGCGATTGTATCGCCGCGTTACCTTGCGAGCGGACTCCGCGACGCCTTAAGATACGCGGTGATGGACTGTCATCCACGATGGCATTCAGACACCCCGGTTGGCCTGTTTGTCATTGACAGCAGCTCACCCCGAGAACTCATCACGCTTCAAAGGAATTGCGTCGTCATGTTGCTCGCCCCGTCGTCTGTGTTCGCCGCAGATCTATTCGCTGCTGATTCCACTGTCGTGCCGACCGCAGCGATGCAACTGCCGCTGGCCGCCAACGGAGCGTTTTACGCCGCGTTGATCGCCATCGGAACGTTGGTGTTTCTGATTTTTGTCGCCGTGATGGGGTTCTTTCTGCTGCGTTACGGAAAACTGTGGGTCCAGGCCTACATGTCCGTCGCGGATGTCAGCTTGCCGAGTCTGATTCGGATGCACTTCACCAAGGTCAATCCGAACGTGATTGTCCAAGCCAAGGTGATGTCGGCGCAAGCCGGATTGGATATCGGCCGCAAAGCCGGGATCAGCACGCGGCGGCTGGAAGCCCACTATCTGGCCGGCGGCAACGTGATGAACATCATCCACGCCATCATCGCCGCCGCGCGGGCGGAGATCCCTCTCGATTTCGACCAGGCCGCGGCGATCGATCTGGCAGGCCGCGATGTCTTGGACGCGGTTCAGACCAGCGTCTATCCCAAAGTCATCGACTGCCCCGATCCCAGCCGCAGCGGCAAGACCACGTTGAGCGCGATCACGAAAAACGGTATCGAGCTGCGCGTCCGGGCTCGCGTGACCGTGCGAACCAACCTGGAACAATTGATCGGCGGTGCCACCGAAGACACCGTGATCGCCCGCGTCGGCGAAGCCATCATCAGCTCGATCGGTTCGGCAGAAACACACTTCAAAGTGCTCGAAAATCCGGACATGATCACCCGAGTCGTCCTGGATCGTGGCCTGGATGCCCAGACCGCGTTCGAAATCGTTTCGATCGACATCGCCGACATCGACGTCGGTGAAAACATCGGCGCCCGGCTGCAAAGCGATCAAGCCGAAGCCGACACGCGGGTCGCCCAAGCCGAAGCGGAAAGCCGTCGCGCCGAAGCGGTCGCCCAAGAGCAACAGATGCGAGCGATGGTCGCCAGCAACAAGGCGCATCTGGTGCTGGCCGAAGCCGAAGTGCCCAAAGCGATGGCCGAAGCGTTTCGCGCCGGTCGCATTTCGGCGCCCAACGGATCTGCCATCTGACGGGCCCCGTGAACGAACACGAATCGACCTCCTACCGCGTCAGGTTCCCCAGCGGAGCCGATCGCGCTGATCATCTTGCCGGCATCATCGACCGCCCCAAGATGTGGCACCCCTGGAAAGACGCCGGCGGCACCCGACCGCGGCCGGTCGTCGTTTATTCGCATTGCTTTACCTGCAACAAAGACTTCAAGGCGACCGTCAAAATCAGCCGTGCCCTGGCCCGTTACGGGATCGCAGTGCTGCGCTACGACATGACGGGGCTGGGCGGCAGCGACGGCGATTTCTCCCAAACCAACTTCACCACCAATCTGCGTGACCTGGCGGCCGCGATCCGTTTCGCCAACGACGAATTGGGGCCGGTCACCGCACTGGTCGGGCACAGCTTCGGTGGCATCGCCTCCTTGGTCACCGCCGCAAAAGCTGCCGACGATGAAGGTGCAGCCCGAGAAAACGTGGACCTGCTGCGGGAATTGAAATTCGTCGCGACACTGGCCGCCCCCAGCGACACCCAACACCTGGCGACACTGCTTTCCCGGATGAACCCGGCCATCGAATCCGAAGGGCAAGGGGACGTCACCATCGGCGGCATCACGTGGACAATCCGCCGGCAGATGCTCGAGGATTTTCGCCGCCACAATGTCACCAGCTTGCTGCCGCAAATCGATCGCCCCGTCCTGCTGCTCCATTCGCCCGTCGATGAAACCGTGGGGATCGATCACGCGATTCGGTTGATGACATTGATCCAGACCGATCGATCGACCGACGACCAGGGGCTCACGCCGGTCAGCTTGATGGCGTTGCCCGGGGCCGACCATCTGCTTGCCAAACATCCCCAAGACCTGACCTTCGTCGCCCGCATCCTCGCCGCCTGGTGCCACCGCTTTCTCGACGACGATCACACGTCCGGCTAGTGCTCTACCGCGGCCTCGTTTTCGATCGGGCCAGACAGTCGCCGTCCTCTCCGAGGTCGGCGCGGGGCAAAGCTTCGCTTTTTCGCGCACGCGCCGAGTTCGGAGAACACGGCGACACTCGCGTGCCCATCGTCGATCCACCTCTGCTCGCTCGCGCATCACCTGCCCGATGTCGATGCACGATCTGCCTAGAAAGCCCTCAGCTCGCGCCCCGGAAGTCATCGCAAGCCATCGGAAATCCGCTTCAAGGCTGCTTTTGCGGAAAGCAACGCCCCCTTAAAGAGAAACAGCTGCGCACCGCCGTCCCGCGACCTGGATCTTTAATAAACCGCTTCCCACCCGGTGAATGACGGGGATTTGGCCCCTCGAGTGCACCTCTACCAGGGTCCGTCCTTTCAGGAGAACCAGACCATGACCTTCGAAGAGCAATTATCGAGCGAGCAGATCCGCACACTCCCGCTGCGTGACGCGATCGCGATCGACGAGCACACGGTGGCTCGGGCGGCGATCGCGTTGATGCGGACGCACCACTTGGGCTGTGCGGTGATCGTCGACCAGAACTGTCGTCCCACCGGCGTGTTTACCGAGCAGTCCGTGATCCGTTTGTTGGTCGCGGGAGCCTCCTTGGACACGACACCGATCTCAAGCTTTGCCGAGCCGGATTTCAGTGTCGTACGAGCCAGCGATCCGATCATGGTGGCATGGAAAGCCGTGGTCGACTCGGGCCGACGATTCATGTGCGTGACCGACGACGACGGGTACCTGATCGGATTGACCGGCCAGCGTGGGTTGGCCGATTACGTTTGCGATTGTTATGCGAAACAGATCACCGTCCAGCGTCTCGGAAGTGCCCCGTGGATGCTTCAACGCGAAGGAGCTTGAACAATGAGTTCGTTTTTTAGATTGGACCCGGCCGAATCGATCGACCCGCTTTCCAACTTCGAGCCGGCCGACTACGACAGCGAACTGGAGCGGGCACTGGCCGAGGACGCCGTCGCAGAAATCGATGCCAAACCGTATCTCCAGATCAGCCCGTATGCGACGGTTCAAGAGGCCGTGGAGATGCTGCATGATTCCGGTGCGGCAAGCTTGTTGGTGGTCGACAGCGACCGGCTGGTCGGGATCTTCACCGAACGCGACGTGCTGGAAAAAGTGGTCGAACGCTACCCGCGGATCTGCTCCCGTCCGGTCGAAGAATTCATGACCAGAGATCCGACCATCGTTTACCAGTCCGATCCCTCGGCGGCGGCCGCGGCGGCCATCGCCGTTGCCGGTCACCGCCACGTCCCCGTGTTGGACATGGACGAACGCATCCAAGGCATCATCAGCCCTCGGCGGATGTTTGCCTTCATGGAAAGGCATTTCAGCTGAAGCGTTTCGCGTCGCAATGGTTGGACGACGGCCCGGAAGGGCCATCGTACTCCGAGAAGCGTGCAGCAAAAGCCTGCAATCCAGCGTACGTTGGTGTCTAGCCGTTAGGCGACACCAGCCACCATATCACGGATGATCGTGATCGTGGTCATCATGATGCTGCTCGATATGCTGTCGCAGCAGGTCTTTTCCGTAATCGTTTCCGTTGGGTGTTCGAATCACCGCATGGATGTGGTCGCGCGTCGGCTCAGACGATCGAAACGGAGCGACGCGTCGCTCGTGATCGAATTCGATCAACAAGACCGGACTGTGGACGCGATAGTAATAAACACTGTCGTCATTCGTTTCGCCGACCCAGGAAAAATACGTCTCGTCCAGGTGCCGCCGGACCTCGTCCATCTTCACCTTCGCATGCCCTTCGTCCATGTTCCCGACGTACAGGCCGATCACCTTGAGCAGCAGCTCGCGTTGCGATTCGTTCAACTTTGACGCGGGGATCCCGGCATAGTCCAGATCGATGTTGTCCTTGTACGCTTGGGCGACCGCGTTATTGCCGCTCTTGACGCTCGACACGATGGACTGCTTTTGTTGCTCGGGGTCCAGAGATCGCATGAATTCCAGCCCTGCGTATTGTTCGTCCTGTAGCACGATCGTGCCTTTAAACTTTCCGCTCGTCGCGTGCACCGGTTCGCTGCCGACAAAAACCGGCGACATCACGACTTGATCGCCGAGGACAAAGTAATTGATGATCAGGTGATGGCCATCGATCTGCCATCCCCACGGCTCACTCGTCGAAGGTTCGCCCATCACCGTGATCCAGTACAGCCATTCCCCGTATTCGTCGAAGTTGTTGGCCAACTCCGCCAGGGTGCCGTTCAGCTTCATGATGTCTTTGGACAACTTCAGGCCTTTCGCACTCAAACTGGCGCCAATCAGATCGAAGGCGAGTTCGCGTTGGGCGGGCGACATTTCGTCAAACCCGACGCCCTGGCGCTTGTAGAAATGACGGTTGTCCCACTTTCGCCACTCCAGGTCATCGACCGGGTACGTCGTCCGCGATCGCTGTTCTTCGCTTAACGAGGCCAGGAACTTTTCCGCGGCTTCGACGACGGGCTCCGTACTGACACCGGTCGACTCGATCTTGAACAACCCTTCGCGGATCACGCCGCCGGAGCTGATTCCACGAAACGGCTCACTCAGCGATGCCTCGCCCCCGCCGCGGGGCGGTCGGCGCCCCGGTGGCTGCGAAACGGCGTTGAAACCGACACCGGCGGCAGCCAGCAACACAGCGACAAACCAGATCTTTTTGTTGCCAAACATGGACATCTCTTGCGACAAAGACACGGAGTCGAAACCCGGATTTCGGAGACGATTCATGATACCCGGCGACGGTCCCGACGTGTGCCATCACCCCATCACCTGCTCCTTCGGGGACGGCAGCGGCTGACCTGGGGCGTGACCTGACCGGAACGACCGCTACATGCCTCACCGGTTCGCTCCTCCCCCGACCGCCGCGCAGGAATTTCTTTTGACTCCGGCGGCGTGTCCCTGCGCGTGTCCTATCAGTTTCTTTAGTCGCGATCCATACGGCGACAAACTCACCGATTCGGTCGGAGTCTCTCCAGGATCGATCACACGCTAAAAACAACAACCCGATTTACGTTGGAGGCCCACCGTGGCTCACGCAATTGCCTTTCGCCCCAGTCGTGCCCGAAAGGGTTTTTCGCTCGTCGAGCTGTCGGTCGTCGTCATCATCATCGGCGTCCTGGCCGCGTTCGGCGTCCCGCGACTGTTGCAAAGTGTTGAACGAAGCAAAGCATCCGAATCATTCAAATTTCTCGCCAGCGTGCGTGCGGCGCAAGAGCGTTATCAAGCCCGACAAGGGACTTACGCGTCGGATCTGACTCAATTGGACATGGAACAAGCCCCGCCGAAGTACTTCAGCGTGGGCGTCGCAGCCGCTGGCGGGACGGGTAGCCTGGAAGATTCCTGGACGCTGACGCTGACGCGATCCGGTTCCAGCTCGGGTTACGGCGCTTACACCGTGACCTTCACCGAAGACGGTTACGACGCGCTCAACAGCACGATCGATCCGGAAATCAATCCGCAGAGCACCTAGAGCCTGACGGCCTGACCGCTTTCTGGGGGAAAGCGTGGCATGATCCGTCATCGTGACCTTCGATGCCACCACCGATCCATTCAGCAGGGGCAGTCCGTAACCATCGACGGGCCGCCCTTTTTTCGTGCCAGGTTGCCTGGCCTATCGCATCCTGATGCGGCAGCGGGTTCTCCACGTCACCGTGGGAACCCCTGACGCATCGCCGGAGGGGACGTTTCCATCATGACCACAGGTAGCGATCGATCTCGCAGCCAAGTCGTCGGGGTGTTGTTCGGAAAACAACACCTTCACGGTTGCCGCGCGTCGACCACCATGTTCGGTTCGGTGCGGTACGAGTACGCCTCTGTCGAAGTGCAAAGCGATGCTTTGGATCATTCGCTCTCGCAACTGCTCGACGCGTTGGACGTCTCCGACGCCCCCGTCCCCATTGCCGCTGCGATTCCGACCAGCGAATGTTACTTTGCCACGCGCCCGATCAACTCCGGAGGCGGCAACGCCAGCCCGCGCACCTTGCTGCGCGAATCGCTACGTAGCACCACCGCCAAACTCGACCAGCTTGCGATCGATGTGCTCAATTGGCAGGCCCATCGTCGCCAACTGGTCAGCATCGTGGCCGCCCCGCTGGATCGGATCGCATCGATTCGCGAAACGATCGCCGACAGCAAACATTCGCTCCAGCGACTTGAACCGGCCGCCAACGCGCTGATCAGTGCGGCCGTGGAAAACGAACGCAAGGAGCGACGCGACCGATTGGTCACACGCGTCTTTTTGGGCGAAACCAGTCTGTTGGCGGTGATGACCAAAGGAATCCGCGCGATCCATTGGCAAAGCATCCCTTTGCCACAAGGCGACGAGGGGACGGGCATCGTTTCCATCGTCCGTTCGGTCGAAGCCGCTTATGCCGCGTGTGGCTTGGAAACACCACCCGACTCCGTCAGCATCTACGGCCGACGCGAACTCCAATCGCTGATCGATCGACAATGGTTGAGCAACAATCTGCCGAGCGATTTTCGTTGGCTTGACGCACCGTCGATGAAACCGGAACACATCGCGCGAGCCTGCGCCGATGGTTTTCTGGCCGACGACGAAGACGAATTCGATTTCGTCCGCGAGTATCGCGAGCCGCTCAAGTTGCACCGCGTCGTGCCCTACAAAGAAATCGCACTTTACTTGCTCGCCGCCTGCGTCCTTGCGATGGTGCTGCACGACCGTCTGAAACAGGCCGAAGCGAATCACGTCGCGCTCGTGGCCAGCGCCCCGGCCATGATCTCTGATGGATCCAATCCCCGTCCGGAGCGCGACCGATTGAACGCCCGGGCGTCGGCCGTCAGTACGTTCATGGACAAACGTGTGCGCTGGAGTCCGATGCTCGGCCAGATCACCTCGGTCTTGCCCGAAGGCACACGGCTGACCGGGATCCGCGGCTCGGCGACGATGACCCAAAAACGAAAACGCGCCGTCAAAACCGCCCCGACCACGCTGATCCTGCAGGCCGAATGTGTTCTCGATGCTGACGGACAGCTCCCCGCTTCGGTCAGCCGACTGACCGAGACCGTCGGCCGGCTGGAAAGTGTCACCGAACACTTTCAACGCGTCGAACTGAGCGACCTGCGACGAACCCTGTCCCAGGAAACCGGAATCGCCGGAGCCGAGTTCTCGATCATCCTGACCACCAGCAGCAAAGCCCAGGGCTAGACGATGACACATCCCGAAGCGAAGAAAGACTGGCGTCAGGAACTGCGGCAAGCCGCCGAACAGTTGCGTGATCCGTTGCGGATGCGGATCGCCGTCGCTCTGGTCATGGTCGTCATCATGTTCTTCGCGATCAGCGAGCCGCTGCACGGGAAAACCAAAAAAACACGTCGGGATTTGCAACAGCTGCGCGAGAAAGTCAAGACGGCCGAGGAGGTCATGGTGCTGGAGGACGCGTTGGAACATGTCCGGCCCCGAATCATCCAGGGCGAAGGCAACGATGCGGTGACCAGTTTTTTCATCGATCTGTTCCGTGACGGCGGCGCCGACTTGCTGCAAATCAATGCCGAAGCCCCGCAACGGCTGGGACCGATCTACAACGTCCGCGTCACCCTGGATTTGGCGGGCGAATTTTCCGAACTCAACCAGGCACTGTTCCGGCTGGAATCACAGCCCGAATTGATTCGCGTCGAGTCGCTGGTGATCAATCCGGCCGAGCGTGGTGACGCGAAGCCCACGATGCAGCTGTCCGTACGCATACTGAAGGAGAAGGAATGAACGTCGCCCTTCAAAAGTACGGACCGCCCACCGTGGTGATTGCGATCGCGTTGTACCTCGGTTGGCCTCCCCCGGCTCCGTTGGACCTGGGTGAAGACGTCGTCCGCGCGAAATCGGTGCGTTGGAAAATTTCCGATCTCCAATCCCCGTCCCTGCCGACGGTGATCGGCAAGGATCCGTTTGCGGCCGTGCTGGTCGAGCCAACTTCCGGCGATCCGGCAACCACCGCGAAGACTCCGGAATCGGTCCCCGACGAACCGACCGGGCCGACGCCCGCAGATCTGCACGTCGGATTGCGGCTCGGTGGAATCGCCCAGACCGATCACCACCGCTGGGCCATCATCAACGGCCGGGTCTGCAAAATCGGCGACCAGCTGCCGGTCATCGGATTCACGGATCTGTCGGCGACCGTCCGCGACATTGCCGCCGATCATGTCACCGTCGTGGCCGGTCCACTGACCGTCGAATTGAAACAACAAGAACGAAAACCTCGCTCGGGCAAGACGACCAATGCGTCTCCACCAGCGGTGACGCCGTCATCACCACAAACGGACTCGCAAACTCCCGATCCAGACGAACAAGATCCAGACGAGGATCTGGAAGACGAAGATTCGGCGTCGGCAACTTCGCCGCGCCCGGGCAATGACGGAAACCCGAGCACGCCGTTATTCCAAGCGACCCCCTGAGACCGCAGCAACAAAGTCTCGGTCGTAGGCGGATCAACCAAACTTACTCGCACATCGCACCGCACAATGAGCAACGCAACCTCTGCTCTGGCATCACAAAACCATCCACTGATCATTCGGCTGCTGGATTCGATCGAAAACCTCGATCCGGAAAAGCTGGAGGAGCTTTGGCAATCGGTCGGCAAAGCGGACGTGACGATTGAGGAGTCGATCATTCGCTGCGGCGTTGCCACGGAAACCCAAATCGCCAAATCCTATGCGGATCACTACTTGGTTCCGTTGTTCGATCCGCCGGCCGAATCGCCACCGCCGATCGACCCGTCGGTCGCGTCGGTGCTGCCCAATCGACTTTGCCGTGATCACTTGATCGCACCGCTCAGCGACGACGGCGGCGTGTTGGAAATCGCGGTGTTCTCTCCGGATTCCTTGTTGCTGGCCGATGAGATTAAGTTGCTGACCGGTCGTCAGATGCGTCCGATGTTCGCGCCGCTTTCGGTGATCGAACGGCTGCTGACGATGCTCTACGAGGAAGGCGGTTGGAACACCGCGATCCCCGTTTCGAGCGCGACCAGTTTCCAGGAAGTCGACGACGCCGATGACCTGGACCAGGAAGAAGCCGCCGAAGCGACCGAGGTCATCCACCTGGACCAGGCACCACCGCCGGGACGCGACGGCCGCATCATCCGCTACGTCAACAGCATCTTCGAACAGGCCCTGTCGACCGGCGCCAGCGACATTCACATCGAACCGTACGAGGACGAATGTCGCGTCCGTTTGCGTGTCGACGGGGTGTTGTCGGAGATCCAACCGCCCGCGATGCCGTTGCTCAATTCGGTGATCAGCCGCTTGAAAGTCCTCAGCAAAATGGACATCGCTGAACGACGACTCCCGCAGGACGGGGCGATCGCTTTGCGGACCGGCGAGCACCGGGTCGACATGCGGGTCAACACCTGTCCGACCGTGTTCGGCGAAAAGATTGTGATGCGGGTGCTGGACAAGAATGCGCTGCCACACGATTTATCGATGCTGGGCATGGACTCGCGGCAATTCAAAGATCTGACCGAATCGATCCAAAGCCCGCACGGGTTGATGCTGGTCACCGGGCCGACCGGGAGCGGGAAAAGCACCACGCTCTATTCCTGCCTGAACGCGCTGAACGACGAAAAAACGAACCTGTGCACCGTCGAAGACCCCGTCGAATTCAAGTTCGGCGGCATCAACCAGGTCCAGACGCGCGCCAAAGTCGGACTGACGTTCGCCAGCGCGCTGCGAGCGTTCCTGCGGCAAGACCCCGACGTGATCATGGTCGGCGAAGTCCGTGACGACGAAACGGCGGAGATCTGCATGCGTGCCGCGCTGACCGGGCACTTCGTGTTTTCCACCCTTCACACCAACGACGCACTCAGCAGCATCACGCGTCTGCAGGACATGGGCATCGAACCCTTTCTGCTGGCCAGCACGCTGCGTTTGCTGGTCGCCCAGCGGTTGGTCCGACGCCTTTGCGATGAGTGCAAGGTGCCGTACCAATTGGACCCCGAATCGAGCCAGCGATACGGAATCCCCCGCGAGATCCCGGTCTTCCGCGCCGGCGGTTGCGATCGCTGTCGCAACATCGGCTACAAGGGTCGGCTGGCCGTGTTTGAAGTGATTCGGATCAACCAAAACCTCAAGGACATGATCCAAGCCGGCGAATCGGTCGGCGCCATGAAACGTGCCGCAGTGGAAGACGGCATGAAGTTGCTATCGCAAAGTGCCGCGGCGAAGGTCGCCGAGGGCCTCACCAGCCTGGAAGAAGCCGTCAGTTTGTGTAACGATCACTAACCCCCTACCTGTCATGTCTCTCGACGCCTGGTTCTTGTCTCGCGCACGTGTCTCTGCCAAGCAGCATGGACGCGCGAGCCTGGACGACAAGATGACATTCTTCCAACAACTCGGGTCGCTGCTGGCATCCGGGACGCCGCTGTTGCGCGCCCTGCACGTGGCCGCCGAACAGAATCAAAGCAAAGCGTTGCAGGCGGTGATGGAAGAGGTGGCCGAGCGGGTCGCCTCGGGCATGCCGCTGCACTCGGCGATCGAAGCGACCACCGATATTTTTCCCATGCACTGGGTCGCGATGATCGCCACCGGCGAAGCGACCGGAAAACTGGATGAAGTCCTGGTCGATCTGAATCGCCAGATCCGCGAAGCGGCCGACACACGCAGCAAGTTTATCGGGTCGATGATCTATCCCTGTGTGCTGATTTTTGTCGCCGTCCTGGTCGTGTTCGCGATGCTCTGGTTTGTGGTCCCGACCTTCGGTGACATGTTCAAAGAAATGGGCGCGGAATTGCCCGGCATCACGGTTTTCGTGTTGGACCTCAGCGACCAGGTCGCCGCCTACGGACTGTATGTCATCGCAGCTTGCTGCGTCGGCGGCTACCTGTTGAAACGGTGGCTGGGGACCGATGCGGGCCGACGACGATCGATCAGCGTCATGGTGGCGATTCCCGTCATCGGCGATCTGGTGATCCAATCATCGATGTATCGGTTTGCTTCCAATTTGGCGTTGTTACTAAAAAGCGGCGTTCCGATGCTGGAAACGATGCAGACGGTCGCCGACGTCTTCGCCGCCCAACCGCCCTATCGCGAAGCCATCGAGTACGCCAAGAACCGCATGGCCGCCGGTCGCAGTTTGGCCGATGGCCTGGAGGAATCCGGTTTATTCACATCCATGATGGTCAACGCGGTCCGCGTCGGCGAAGAATCGGCACAACTGGGCCGCGTGATGGAAGAGATCGCGCCGTACTATCGCGAAAAGACGCAAGCGTTCATGTCACGCGTCACCAAACTGGCCGAACCGGCGATCATCATGGTCATGGGCGCGGTGATCAGCGTGGTGATGCTGGCGATCTACATTCCGATGTTTGAAATGGCGGGGAACGTGAAATGATCGCCCGCCACAGACCGAATCGAGCCGCGTTCTCGCTGATCGAGGTCATCGTCACGATGACGATTCTGGCCGTGTTGCTGACGTTCGCGGCCCCCAGCGTCGTTCAAACGATGGAACAGTCGCACGCCGATCTGGCCGGCGCCAGTTTGCGTTCGATCGCCTCCGCCCAGCGGTTCTTCTGGTTGGAAAACCGCACCTATGCGACGACGCTTCAGGAATTGATCGACACCGAATTGGTCGACAACGAACTGATCAATGCATCGCCCCGCTATGAGTTCTCGATCACCGCGGCCGACGCCGCCGGGTTCACGGCCCAGGCGCGCCGGCGAAACTTCAACACCGCCGGCAATCCCGTCTACAACGGGGCCTGGAGTGGTGACTTTCAGATCGATGAGACGGGTGAAATCACAGGCGACGTCGAGGGCAGGTTCAATCCGATCCTCGGCAGCGCCCCCACCGTTGCGCCGGGTTTTTGAGGACACCCGTGATGCCCGTACAGAATTCTGTTACTTCAGCACGCCGTGGGTCGACCTATCTGGAGGTCCAAGTCGCGATGGTCCTGCTCTCGATCGGTATCAGCGGACTGTACAGCTTGTCGGTGGTCCAGTCGCGTCAAACGGCCCAGCTGCAGCAAATGCTTCCCGCGGATCAAATCGCATCGATCAATCCCGTGACCGCCGGCAGCCCCGCCGAAGCGGCCTGGGCAAAAAAGTTTGGTGTCTACGCAGACATTGTCCCCGACGCGGTCGCGGCACCGTCGCCCATTTACCCGCTCAACTCGGGGTACCAGGCGATCCGTGACAACGAAGACAGCAGCGGCTTTACCACCCACGCGGCAACCGGCGGCGATGACTGGGAAGAGTACGGCGGACACCCGGGCGACAATGAATCAACGGTCCATGAAATCCAAACCACCGCCGCCTATGGGTCCTATGCCTTGTTTTCGTTTTATAGCGTCCCGCCGGGTGACTACGAACTATTCACCTACGTGCCGGAAAAGAAAAGCTCGTATGCCGGCGAGTTCGGTTCCGCCGTTCCACACCATGTCTATTGCGACGGGTTGGTGGGTACCGTCCACGTGGACCAACGCTCGCTCAAGCACGACCTGGAACGGTCCGGGCGCTGGTGGGAAAGTTTGGGCACGTACACCTTTACCCACAGCACCGTGCACGTCCTGATTTACGACACGCCGGTCTCCGGTGATTGGTTGATCGCCGATGCCGTCATGTTGCGATGCCGTCGATCGGTCGAAATCGTCACGCCTGCCCTGGCGACACCCGACGGCGGTGCGACGGTCACGGTGGAGCTGGACTGATGGCGAGCAATCTCGGACACCAACGACGGCGGGGGCTGAGCCTGCTGGAGGTCACCATCGGATCCATCATGGCGGCTACGATCACCGTGATGGCTGCCGGCGTCACCATGGACCTGACGCGCAACGTGGCAGACAACATCGCCCGGACGCGGGTGGCCGGCGAAGCCCGATTGGCGATCGAAGCGTTGCGACGAGATTTCTCCGGAAACGACCCGGACACTCCGACCGGAGACCGCAACCGCTGGCGGCTGGTCGGCCGCATGATCCCCAGCGCCGAAGAATTACGACTTTGCTTTGATGCCGGCGTCGACGGATCGGCCGATTGGGTCTCACCCGATCGCGTCATTATCTATTCGGCCAGCGACGGACAACTGATCCGTTCCGATCTGGAAAACGGGCGGACCAACGTGGTCGCTCACCTGGTCGATGCGGTGAACTTTGAAGTGATCGGTAACGAATTAAGGATCACGCTCGATTTTCGATTGGGCGGCGTCACGGAAACCTACGTCTTCAATACCCCCGATATCTAACGCCATGATGCAGCGACGCCCTCCAAGCCGACGACGCGGGTATGCCATGCTGGTGGTGATGCTGTTGATCTTGACCACCACCGCCATGGCGGCCGTTCACGCCCGCCAACTCGCCTCGGCACTGCGCATCGAACAAGCCCGAATGCGAAGCGAATCGCGGGCACGCGGACCGATGATGGTGCTAGCCCTCGCCTGTCAACGAATCGAAACCGGCAACCCCACGAATAGCAGCGTCTCGTACCAGTATTCACATCACGACGGCGTCCAAACGACGCTCTACCGGATCACCTACCAATCCGTCGACACCGACAAGTGGGATGTCACGGCCGAGCCCGATCCGCTGGCCGGATCGCTGCCGGTCTTGCCGGATTCGTTTTAGTGCCACCCGTTTTCCGGTAGCGGAACTCGCCAAGAGTTTCGCTCGCCTGAGGATTCAGGTCGCGGGGGAACAACGAAAGCCTTGGCAGCTTCCGCTACCGCTTTCACCCCGACAGATCACTCGTTCGCCCGCAGCCAACTTCGCCGAGATCGCATCAACGACCGCAGCGGCGCGGCGAACGAGTAGTAGCAAAACGCGATCGGCAGCGCCAACCAATGCAACAGAAAGACGCCGCCGAGGGCGAACATCGCTTGACCGATTTGGTGCGTCGTGCGGCGTCCCTTGACCCATTGGGCCACCAAGTGCGGGTACTGAAACCGAGACACCATCAAATACGCCAGCACCCCCGCCAAGGCAGGGATGAAGTAGTGGGAACCGACCAACGCCGCATCCGCGATCGCCTGAACGTTTTCGGGGTAGATCTTGTTACTGGCCAAGTCCTTCAAGTCCGGCATCGCGATCGCAAACGCGGCCAGTGTTCCCGCCGCGGCCGGGCTGGGCAGCCCCTCAAACGTCTCGTGTGAATCGTCTTCACCGGTTTCGACGTTGAAACGGGCCAGCCGGATCAACACGCACAAGGTGAACAGCACACCCACGGCCCACAGAAACCGCTGCGGCAACGCATCACTGATCCGCCAGATGATCACCGCCGGAGCGGTGCCGAACGTGACGGCATCGCACAAGCTGTCCAGCTGAGCACCGAACTCGGTCTCCTGGCCGGTCATCCGAGCCGCCGATCCGTCGAGCGCGTCGAACAGCATTCCGCCGAAAATCAGCATTCCGGACGTGAACAGTTTTTGCTCCAACGGCCAGCCCAGTTCGGCACCGCTGACCGCCACGGCGATCGCCCCCAGCCCACAGACGCCGTTGCCGAGGGTCAGCATGGTGGGCAGCACCGCCAGCATGACTTTGCGACGACGCTTGCGTTTCTGCCGCCGAAAGTCCTTGCGCGACAACGGCTTGTCCGCTTCCTGCTCCTCCGGCGCCTCGACCTCCAATACCTCGTCGAATTCATCCGCCGAGTGGAGTTCGCGTTTTAATTCACTCATGAATGTCTAAGGGGTGACCGGAGAGAAAGTGCCGTCGAAGTGGATCAAAATGATGGAAAACATTGTACGCAAACGACTCTCATCCATGAATATTTGTAGAACATTTGTCCCAAATGTTCTCCCACCGCCGTCCCGGCGGCGCGTCTATCCCCTGTCAGCTTCGCTGCCACCAGGGAACAGCTGAGACAGCGGTTCTACACTGCGAGTGTAGAACATTTGTCCCAAATGTTCCCCCACCCGCCGCCTCGGCGGAACGCGTATCCTGTGGCAGCTTCGCTGCCACCAGAGAACAGCTGAGACAGCGGTTCTACACTGCGAGTGTAGAACATTTGTCCCAAATGTTCCCCCACCGCCGCCCCGGCGGAGCGTCTATCCCCTGTCAGCTTCGCTGCCACGAGAGAACAGCTGAGACAGCGGTTCTACACTGCGAGTGTAGAACATTTGTCCCAATTGTTCCCCCACCGCCGCCCCGGCGGAACGCGTGTCCTGTGGCAGCTTCGCTGCCACCAGAGAACAGCTGAGACAGCGGTTCTACACTGCGAGTGTAGAACATTTGTCCCAATTGTTCCCCCACCCGCCGCCTCGGCGGAGCGTCTATCCCCTGTCAGCTTCGCCGCCACGAGAGAACAGCTGAGACAGCGGTTCTACACTGCGAGTGTAGAACATTTGTCCCAATTGTTCCCCCGCCACCGCCCCGGCGGAACGCGTGTCCTCTGTCAGCTTCGCTGCCACCAGGGAACAGCTGAGACAGCGGTTCTACACTGCGAGTGTAGAACCATTGTCCCAATTGTTCCCCCGCCACCGCCCCGGCGGAACGCGTGTCCTCTGTCAGCTTCGCTGCCACCAGGGAACAGCTGAGACAGCGGTTCTACACTGCGAGTGTAGAACCATTGTCCCAATTGTTCCCCCGCCACCGCCCCGGCGGAACGCGTGTCCTCTGTCAGCTTCGCTGCCACCAGGGAACAGCTGAGACAGCGGTTCTACACTGCGAGTGTAGAACCATTGTCCCAATTGTTCCCCCGCCACCGCCCCGGCGGAACGCGTGTCCTCTGTCAGCTTCGTTGCCACCAGGGAACAGCTGCGACAGCGGTTCTACATTGCGATTGTAGAACATTTGTCCCAAATGTTCCCCCACCGCCGTCCCGGCGGAGCACGTGTCCTCTGGCAACTTCGTTGCCACCAGGGAACAGCTGCGACAGCGGTTCTACATTGCGATTGTAGAACATTTGTCCCAAATGTTCCCCCACCGCCGTCCCGGCGGAGCACGTGTCCTCTGGCAACTTCGTTGCCACCAGGGAACAGCTGCGACAGCGGTTCTACATTGCGATTGTAGAACATTTGTCCCAAATGTTCCCCCACCGCCGTCCCGGCGGAACGCGTGTCCTCTGTCAGCTTCGCTGCCACGAGAGAACAGCTGAGACAGCGGTTCTACGCTGCGAGTGTAGAACCATCGTCCCAAATGTTCCCCCACCGCCTAACTCGGAATGTCCACCTCGTCCCATTCCGCGTTCTCAAAACGGGTCAACCAATTCAGCGCGTGTTGCCGCTCCGCGATCACGCCGCCTTCGATGCCCGCCGGGGGTTCCGTCTGCCGCGTCGCCGCATCGCGGGCCGCCCACAGCAGTCGAAAATTCATGTCCAGGGCGTCCAGGATTTCGCCCGTTGGTCGCAACGCCGCCGATTCGATCATCTGTCGCGCCGGCATCGCGATCATCTGGCGGGCAACCTCCGGGACATCACAAATCGCGTCGGGAAAGGCAAGTTCCGAGTGCATCCCCAAGGACCATTGCAACAACGCGAGCGCCTCGTAGCGCCAACCCGCGGCCGAAACATCGGCTTCGGGCGGCGACTCGTTTTCCAAAAAGGTGGTCTCCCAAGACGTGAGCGATTGGAACGCCAAAGGAGACTTCTCCCGTAACGCCGCGACCGGGATCGGTTTTCCGCTCGACAGCGATTCGGCGCGGACCGCCACGACGAACAACGCGAGCATTCGCCACACGACTTCATCCGCCGAACGCAAGGTAACTTCGAATTCGCTGACCACCG
Organism: Stieleria maiorica; assembly: GCF_008035925.1. Taxonomy (NCBI): domain Bacteria; kingdom Pseudomonadati; phylum Planctomycetota; class Planctomycetia; order Pirellulales; family Pirellulaceae; genus Stieleria; species Stieleria maiorica. Next base: position 8,339,131 of record NZ_CP036264.1, on the reverse strand, counting down.
GCGGCAATGCCTCGGGCGTGTCGATCAATCGGTTTCGAAGTTCGATTTCTGCTTGAGCCTTTCGCTGTCGGGCATCGGGCAAAAACGGCAATTGGGCGTTCGGATCAGGCTGCACGGCCGCCGGGTCGTACAGCACCGCGCCGTTGGGGTCGCGGATACTGCGGTCGGGCAGAAACAGGATCGCGTTGGCCTGCCACGCCCAAGGAGCGATCGCTTCGATGTGCTCGCCATCGACCTTCATCGCCACCAGCATGTTGGTCCGCTGCAAGTGCCGACAAATCGCGTACACGGTCTGACTGAACTGATCCTGCTGCGATTCAAACAGGTCTTGGACCAAACCCATCAGATGTTCGACGAATCCCGGAGTCGACTCGTCGCGCACGAACACCGGTTCGTGGGGGAATTGCGGTTCGGGCGGATCACGGTGCGTGCAGTACGCAAAGATTTCAACGGGCATATCAACCCAACAACTCGGCGTCGAGCTTCTTCTTACAGGCGCCGATGACGCTTTGAACCAGCGCGTCGGCATCGTCACCGCTCAGCGTCGTCTCGTCACTTTGCAACTGCATCGACAGCAACACGCGTTTGCGATCCTTGCCATCCTTTTTCGGATCGCGATACGTTTCACGATAGGTGACCGATTTCAGCTGATCGCCGACGGCCGATCGGACCACATTTTCCAGATCGTTCCAACGCACCGATTCGGACATCACGAAATTCAGGTCGCGTTCGACCGAGGGGAACATGCTGACGATGCGTTGCTGTGGCACCAATTCGGCATCGGCCAACAACGCGGCGATCGACAATTCGGCGACCACGACGTTGCCCGATAGTTTCCACTGTTTCAAGGTCTTGGGTGCGACGACACCGAGATACCCCAGTGGTGAATCGCCCAGCGACAACTGGACCAACTGACCGGTGACGAAGCCGGGAGAATCGACCGGGGAGACCGAAACGGCTTGTCGTGCGCCCAATCGCTGGCACAGCGATTCGATGATGCCTTTGGCGGCAAAGAAGTCACCGCCACAGACCAACGAGACCGCGTAAAGCTCATCGGGCAACTCGTCTTCGGTCTCACCGGGCAGGTAAAGGTGCGCGATTTCAAATAGATCCGCTTCGATCGACGCCGATGCCCAGTTGTTGGCGCGTGCTTCGATCAAGCTCGGCAATAGCGTGCGGCGAAGTCGCTTGGCGCCTTTTAACATCGCCGTCTGAGTGCTCAAGGCTGGTCGTTCGGTCCATGGCGAAAGTGACGAATCAAGCTTTTTCGTCACCACACTCGGCGTCATCGCTTCGCTCAGCCCCGCGGCGGTCAACACGCCACGAATCTTTTCCGTCGCCGAGTCGAAGGTCCGCTTGCTGCTCGGCGCAACCGGGATCGGGCTGTCCTCGGGGATCTTGTCGTAACCGTGAATCCGAGCCACTTCCTCGATCAAATCGGCCTCGCGGGTCAGGTCATGACGCCACGATGGGGCACGGTAGGAACCGGATCCCGCCGTGATCTTGGCGTCACTTTGGCAACCGAGCGCCGTCAGGATGCGATCGACTTCGCCGGGCTCGATCGTGATCCCCAGGATCCGTTCCAGTTGCGACCGTCGCAACACGATCGGCGGTCGCGGTTCGATCTCCGGTGCCGTATCGATGATTCCTTTGGCGACGGTTCCGCCGGCCGACTCGACGATCAACTGGCAAACGCGTCGGCTGGCCCAATCCACGCCGACCGGATCGACGCGGCGTTCGAACCGAAACGACGAGGGGCTGTGCAATTTCAGCGTTCGCGCCGCCCGTCGCACGGAAAGCGGAGTGAAGATGGCCGCCTCGATCACCACGTCGGCCGTCGAATCGGTCACTTCCGAATCCGCTCCGCCCATCACACCGGCGACGGCGGAGGCCGATTTTGCGTCGGCGATCACGCACATCGACGGATCCAGTTCGTATTGGCGGTGATCGATCGCGGTGATGATTTCTTTTTCGCGTGCCGGCCGCACGACGATTTTCTGGTCCGCAATTTTGGCGTAATCAAACGCATGCAACGGCTGCCCGCATTCCATCAACACGTAATTGGTCGCGTCGACGACGTTGTTGACCACGCCGATCCCGACGCTGGTCAGGGCGGCCTGCATCCACGCCGGGCTGGGGCCAACCTTGACGCCCCGGATCACACGCGCGGTGTAGCGTGGGCAAGCTTCGGTGAACTCATTCTCAACTTTCAGCAGCGACGCGACGTCTGTCTTGGACTCCTCAAGCGTCGGCGACGGCACCCGCAACTCCGTGTCATACAGCACCGCGATCTCTCGCGCCACGCCGATGTGCCCCAAACAATCGCCGCGGTTGCTGGTGACTTCCAGGTCGATGCAAACGTCATCGGCCGCCAGCGCCGGGTTCTCGTTCGACGTCTCCGTCCCTTCGTGATTCAGCCCGCTCAAACTGAGCCGGGTTTCCAACTCTTCACGGTCGGCCGGCAGATCGACGTAGCGGGTGAGCCATTTCCAAGAAACAAGCATTGTTCTGGTTGGGGGTTCCAGGTTTCACGTTCCAAGCCCCTCAGGAATCGCAACTTGAAACCTGGAAGATCGGAATATCGGAACTGAGTTAAAACTGTGACAGAAAACGCATGTCGCCGCTGTACAGGTCACGGATGTCCTTGATGCCATGGCGACGCATGCACAACCGTTCGACGCCCAGGCCGAACGCAAACCCCGAGACTTCTTCGGGATCGTAGCCGACCGCGCGGAACACGTTGGGGTCGACCATTCCCGCGCCCCCGAACTCGATCCAATTCCCGTCCCACAAAAAGTCGACTTCGACACTGGGCTCGGTGAACGGAAAGAACGACGGTCGAAAACGAATCTCGACGTCACCGCCCAGGTAGTTGGTCGCAAACACGCGCAACACGGTTTTCAAGTTCGCCATCGTCACGTGCGTGTCGACCAGCAACCCTTCCATCTGATGAAACATCGGAAAGTGGGTCGCGTCCGGATCATCGGGACGATAGACGCGGCCGAGCGAAATGACACGGACCGGCGGCTTGCGGTTGGCCATCACACGGATCTGAACCGTGCTGGTTTGGCTGCGCAGCAACCGCGTGCCTTCGATGTTCTGCTTTTCCGTCCCCGTGGCTGCGGTCGCCAGATAGAAGTTATCCAACGGATCGCGGGCCGGGTGGTCTTCGGGGATGTTCAGGGCGACGAAGTTGTGGTGGGGGTCTTCGACCTCGGGACCCTCGGCCGCTTCGAACCCCATCCGCCCCATGATCTCGGTCAGGTGCGTGATCGTCTGGGTGATCGGATGGATGTGCCCGATCGTTGGCCGCACACCGGGCAACGTGGGATCGAACGTCGGATCGACGCCGCTGTCGCCGCCACCGGATAGTCGCGACTGGGCCTCGGCGACCGCTTTTTCGATCGCTTGCTTGACTTCGTTCAGCCGCATGCCGGCGGACTTTCGATCGTCCGCCGCCACGCCGCCCATTTGCTTTTGAATGTCTTTCAGTGCGCCTTTCTTTTGGCCCACGTACTTGACCCGCGCAGCCTCGAAGGCCTCCGGATCGGAGGCGGCATCAAGGGTTGCAATCGCCTCGCTTTGCAAAGCATCGAGGGCGGAGAGAAAATTCTGCAGCGACATAACTGGAACGCTTGGCGGAAACCGCGGCCGAAGCCTACGCGGCCAACGCTTCTTTGACCTTATCAACGACGGCCTTGAAACCGGCTTCGTCGTGGATGGCCATTTCGGACAGCGTCTTGCGGTCCAATTCGATCCCGGCTTTCTTCAAACCGTGAATGAATTCGCTGTATCGCAGGCCGTGCATGCGGGTCGCGGCGTTCAGACGCGTGATCCACAAGCGACGGAAATCGCGTTTTCGCACGCGGCGGTCGCGAAAGGCGTACGCGCCACTGCGGAGCAGCGTTTCCTTGACCGATCGGGTCAGACGGCCGCGTCCGCCGACGTAACCTTTGGCGCGTTTGAACAGACGTTTCTTGGATTGCCGACGAGCGGCACCTTTGGTCGCACGCATGGGTGCATTCCTTCCGAGGTTGTTTTGAATCAGGCCCCGACGTCAAAGAAGTTTGCGTCGATGTTTCGCCTATCCAAATGGGTGAAATTCGATCGTTAGTTGCTGTAACCGTTCAGCGAGGCCTGGATGGATTTTTCCATGCAGGTGTCCACCGCGGTCGTGCCGCGCAGGTTTCGCCGACGCTTTTTGGTCAAACCGTTTGCCAGGTGGCTGGTGCCACTTTGGCGGTGCATCGCCTTGCCCGTGGCGGACAAGCGAAAGCGTTTCTTGATACCCTTATGGGTCTTCATCTTGTTGCCCATGATTCCATCATCTGCTGGGGGTCATTGATTTTTCCCGTCGGAGTCGGTCGACGGAGAACCGCGAAAGGTAGCAACTGGCGTCCGGGTCCGGAAGAGGGTTCGAGCGGCCAAAACGGCAAAATCGCCTGGATTCGACGACTTCACGGGGCCTAATCAATTCACTGGGCCCAACTAACTCACCAGGTCCAATTGCGCGTTCATCTGCTCGGTCGCCGCCCGGACCGCGTCGTGCCAGCGTGCGTCCCCGAACTTATCGGCATATTCCGGGCGGGCATGAGCGAAAATGATGTGACGGGAACTGTTGACCACCGCCCCCATCCCGCCCTCGTGAAACCCGACCTTGACGTCGTCGGCCGCACCGCCCTGGGCACCGAATCCGGGGATCAGGATCCAGCTGTGAGGCATCGCGGCCCGCAATTCGGCCAATTCCTGCGGATACGTCGCACCGACGACCGCCCCCAAAGGCCCGTAACCCTCGGCGTTTTGCCGCGTCGAATTCAACTCGGTCAGCAATTCTGCGACGGCTCCGAACACCGTTTGCCCATCGGTTTCGCGGTTCTGCAGTAGCCCACCACCGGGGTTGGACGTTTTCACCAAGACGAACACCCCTGCCGCTCGAGAATCGCAAACGTCCACGAACGGCTCGATGCTGTCGCGTCCCAGATAGGGGCTGACCGTCAGCGAATCGCTGCCCCAAGGGCTCTCGGCGCCCAGGTAAGCGTCGGCGTAGGCGGTCGCGGTGCTGCCGATGTCGTTGCGTTTGCCGTCCAGGATGACCAACAGGTTTTTCGATCGGGCGTAGGCGATGACTTCGCCCAGCGAGATCATTCCGGCAGGGCCGAGTTGCTCGAAAAACGCCGCTTGCGGCTTCACGCAGGGCACAAGATCGCCGACGACGTCGATGATTTCGCAGCAAAACTGGGTGTATGCCGCCGCCCATTCCTCCGGCCGGTCCTGGCTGACCGAGTCACGGATCGGTGCCGGCAGCGAGGCTTTGCGGGGGTCCAGTCCGACGCAGGTGACGCTACGAGTCCGCCGAACCGCGTCGGCCAATCGAGTCGCAAAAGACATGGTGTGGGGGTGCTCCGTGGAGAATGCAGGGATCAGCCAAGAGTGTGCCGCAAAGTCGCCGAGAGCGAAACCGTCCCCTTTCTCCAAAGCGGGGACGTCCAGGTCAGAAGCTTCAAGCGTCGAAGATGTCTCCTAGAGGGCATCAAACGAAGTTTTCACAGTTACCCTGGCTCCCTTCTCCCCCGGCTTTGCGGGGGAAAAGGGCTGGGGATGAGGGGGCGAGCGGCCTGAAGAGTGACTCAATGCGGATCTGCAGATCAAGTGAGCTCGCGCCTCACCCCTGACTCCCGCTCTCCGATCCCCACTTCAAAAACTGAACCCAAAGCCGATCGTTCCGGTCTAGAAAAGAAAATCACTGTTCGTTACCCTATCGCACCCGAGCGGGATGTGGCTCAGCCTGGTTAGAGCGCTGCACTGGGGGTGCAGAGGTCGCAAGTTCGAATCTTGTCATCCCGACTCACGATTAACCCCGTCAAGCGATGTGCTTGGCGGGGTTTTTCGTTTCCGGACCGGGAGGGTTCGATGAGGGGCAGGAAAATGCGTGACAAGAAGATGTTGCGTTCCGGTGGGAGTGGCGTTGGTCGCTGAAATGAAATCGTTCGACTAAAGTGACCTCATTCGGTTGCATCCGGTCCGTTCATCGTCGAGATCAAGATGGTAAGTCGTCGCCAATTCCTGGGCACCGTTCCGATCAGCTCCGTTGCCGTCTCCGCGATCGGGCTTCAACAGTCCGCTCAGTCGCAAGGGACCTCATCGGATCCGACCGACGCGCGGGGACTGCTCGCCAGCCCACCGGTGGTGCAAAACCCGCGTGAAGACGGCTTCGGCGTCAGCGTCGCGGTCCGGGGACTGGCCACCGCCTGGGTTGAATACGGGCTGGCCGCCGATGACCTGCGGTTCACTTCCGTCGCCAGTGACCACGGATTGATTCGTGCCGATGACCGCGCGTTGCATGTTCGCATCGAACACCATGAACCGCTGCCGACCGATCGCCCGATTTACTATCGTGTGCTGGTGCAACCGCTGCACTATGTGAACGCCTATTCGCTGCAACGCGGTGAGCCGGACGCGACTCGCACGTATGCCCTCCGGTTGCCCAGCGGCGCGAAGAAACGGATTCGTCTGGTCAGCATCAACGACACGCATGAAAACCTGGAGACGATCCGAGTCCTGCACGGCGAAATTGAAAAGCTCCGGCCGGACGCATTGATCTGGAATGGCGACAGTTGCAACGACTTTGACGCCTCCGATTCCCCCGAGCAAATCTTGCTCAATCCGGCTCAGGATGCAAACCTGGCCTGGGCCGGCACGCGTCCGCTTCTGTTCAGCAACGGGAATCATGATGTTCGAGGCCAGCGGGCGCGCGAAGTCATCAAGAGTTTTGCGGGTTGCCCCGAGTCGACAGAGCTGCCTTACAACCAGGCGTTGCGGCTCGGTCCGCTGGCGTTGATCACACTGGATACGGGAGAGGATAAACCGGACAGCCATCCGGTGTTTGCCGGAACCGCCGCCTACGAACCCTATCGTGCACGCCAAGCCACATGGCTGAAACGCGTGCTGGATCGCCCCGAGATCAAGCAGGCGCCGCTCAAGGTGGTCGCGTGCCATATCCCCTTACGCGGACTCGACGGCCAGAACGACGGGACGACTCTGGAAGGCTACGCCAGCTATTGCGGTTTCGGCGCCAAACTGTGGCTGCCCGTCTTAAAACAGGCAGGCGTTCACGCGATCCTGTCGGGACACATGCACCGCGACCGCCTGGACGCGGCGAGCGAGGAAATGCCGGTCCTGCAATTCGTCGGCGGAGGACCGCGACCGGGCCAAGCGACACTGACCATCGTCGACGCTGTTCAAGAAGACGCCGAACAGCGACTGGAAATCCGGATCGTCAACCTACAAGGCGATGTGCTTCACCGGCACCAGTGGTCCTGATCACCTGCATCCCGTCGGGACGATCTCTTTCCATTCTCCTTTCGCTTTTGGAGCCAAGCCAATACTAGAATTGGCGGTCCCGGTGCACGTCGACTTGACAAGGCTGTCCATCGGTTACGCTTAACATTGTGAACGAGATTCGAAGTCAGAATGCGCTTCGCCTTCGCTGGCGGACTGCATTCCGATTCACTTTGAAAAAAGGACGTACCGATGAGCTTGGTTGCGAGCGCAGACGGCGCAAACATCTTTTACAAAGACTGGGGGAACCCCAGCGATCAGCCTATTGTCTTTCATCATGGCTGGCCGCTCAGCTCCGATGATTGGGATTCCCAGATGCTGTTCTTCCTGTCCAAAGGCTATCGCGTGATCGCTCATGATCGACGAGGCCATGGGCGATCCAGTCAGGTTAGCGATGGTCATGACATGGATCATTATGCTGCCGACGTTTCCGCCGTGGTGAAGCATCTTGATTTACGAGACGCTGTTCATATTGGCCATTCGACAGGCGGCGGTGAAGCGGCTCGTTATGTTGCGCAGCACGGAGCGGGGCGCGTTGCAAAACTGGTACTCATCGGCGCCGTTCCGCCGCTGATGGTGAAAACGCAGCATAACCCGGATGGACTGCCACTCGATGTGTTTGATGGGTTTCGTGAGCAATTGCTGGCCAACCGGACGCAATTCTACTGGGACGTCGCCAGCGGACCTTTCTACGGCTTCAACCGTCCGGAGGTGACTCCCTCGGCACCTGTCGTGCAGAACTGGTGGCGGCAGGGAATGATGGGAGGTGCCAAGGCGCACTACGATGGGATCAAGGCTTTCTCGGAAACGGATTTCACCGACGACCTGAAGGCGATTGACGTGCCAACACTCGTCATGCATGGTGATGATGATCAGATCGTGCCCATCGGAGCCTCCGCGATGCTCTCGGCAAAACTACTGAAGCAAAGCAAGCTCAAGATCTACGAAAAGTTTTCGCACGGAATGTGTACCACCAACAGCGATGTCATCAATGCGGATCTGTTGGCATTCATTCAAGGAGAGTCAGTCGGCACCTGAGTTGTTCGATTAGCAGGTGCTACACTCCCACGCGATGGCAACGCGATGGCAACGCGACTGCTTCGCGGTGCAACAGCTTGCATACCGGCCTGTTGATTTATTCGTTTTCGATGGAAGAACAGGACAAAACGAGCCCGAAGCGCTAGCGAGTGGATCCGACTCGCCCTTGCTAGCGCCGCTGGCTAGTAAATCAACAGGTCAATACGCGAGTGGCCACCCCTCCAGGACAATTTTGCCGATGCTTCGTCCGGTTTCGATCAGGCGATGCGCCTCGCGTAGATTGTCCGCAGAGATGGGGCTGATGACTCGATTGACCGTACTGCGAAGCCCCCCTTGATCGACCCACTCGGCGATCCGATGCAGCAGCCGGTGTTGCTGCTCCATGTCGTTGGTTTGGAACATCGATCGGGTAAACATGAACTCCCAGGCAAGCTTGGCCGACTTGGCCTTCATCACATCCTGGCTCAACGGCCTTTTGTTCTCCACGATGGTCACAATCGTGCCTTGAGGCCGTATCAAGTCGGTGGCCGCGTTCCAATGACCGTCGGTATCGTTAAACAAGGCGATGAAATCGAGATGCCGCAGGCCAATCGCTTCGAGCTGTGGCCGCAAGGGTTCCCGGTGGTTGACAACATGATCGGCCCCCAGTTCGGTCACCCACTGCACGGACTCGGGCCGAGAGGCGGTCGCCACGACATTCAGTTTCGCAATTTTCGCGAGCTGAATCGCGATGGATCCGACACCGCCAGCGCCGCCTACAATCAGTAGGCTCGGCTGCCCGTTTTCGCCATCCGGGTCGAGTCCGAGACGATCAAATAACGCTTCATAGGCCGTGATGGCGGTCAACGGCAATGCTGCGGCCTGCGCGAAATCAAGCGACGAAGGTTTGTGGCCGACGATCCGTTCATCGACGAGTTGCATCTGGGAATTGCACCCCTGGCGAGTGAGATCGCCGGCATAAAAAACCGCGTCTCCAGGGCGAAACAAGCTCACTTCGGAACCCACGTCGAGGACGATGCCGGCGGCATCCCAGCCTAGGATTCGCGGTGTCGGCTCTACCTGATCCTTGGGAGCTCGCACCTTTGTGTCCACTGGGTTGACCGCGATTGCTCTTACCTCGACGAGCAGATCACGCGCTTTGGGAACCGGTTTTTCGAGGTCGACGTCAATCAGAGAGTTGGAATCATCAATCGGCAGATAGCGTGTGAGGGCAATGGCTTTCATGGTTTTCTTCAAATTGGTGGAATGGTTCGTAGAATGATCCAGTCAAGGACAGGCGTTGCAAGTCCAGCCAAACGAGACGTTATGTGTCAAAAGTCCGCGTCGAGCACGATGCGGTAGCGGGCCTTGCCGGCTGCCAGGTGCTCCATCGCCTCGTTCATCCGGCTCATCGGAAAGTGCTCGGTCTGTGGCGCAAGACGATGCCTGGCGGCAAAGTCCAGCATTTGCGCGATGTCGGTTGGTGAACCCGTTGGAGAGCTGGAAACGGACCGTTGCCCCATCAGCAGCGAAAACACGTCCACTTTGATGGGCTCGGGGACGATGCCCACGATGTGGAGTCGGCCGCGGGGCGCGAGTGCAGCGATGATCGCCGGCCAGTCGAGAGGAACTGCAACGGTGACGATCAGCAGGTCGAAATACCCGGCGCGTCGTGCAAACGACTGCGAATCACGACTTGACGCCACGTGGTGGGCGCCCAGCTGGCGGGCCTCGTCAAACTTGCCCTCGCTGGAGGTGAACGCGGTGACTTCGCACCCGTAGGCGGAAGCAAACTTGACCCCTAGGTGACCCAGGCCCCCGATTCCCACGATGCCGACGCGGTGGATAGGTTGGGCGTAGAGTGCCAGCGGGTTGAAGACCGTAATACCACCACAGAACAAAGGGCCTGCGTCTTCCGCGGCTATGCCCTCTGGCAAAGGAATCGTCCAGGCCCAGTGAGCTCTCACTCGGTTCGAAAACCCGCCGCGGTGCCCAACGATCGTTCCCTGGGCATGGGCGCACAGATGTTGATCTCCCGACATGCATTGGCGGCAATGCATGCAGCTGCTTGCCGTCCAACCGATTCCGACACGTTGGCCGACCTTGAGTCCTTTTGCGGCGGGCCCCAGCTCCACAATCCGACCGACCACTTCGTGGCCGAGGACTGCGGGGTACTGAGTCATGCCCCACTCATTGTTCAGCATGGACAGATCGGAGTGGCAAATGCCACAATGCTCGACCTCGACTTCGACCTCCTCCGCCCCCAATGGTCCAAACTCGATTGTCTGGCGAGTCAAAGGTTGATTGGCAGCGGTGGCAACCCACGCTTCAGTTGTCGTCATGGCGGTTCTCTCCGTTCAAGTAGCGAAGTATTCAAGATCGATCCCTGTGTCGATCTCGTCACTGAATCACTGAGCGGAAGAAGTGGACACTGTACTTCTGACAAAGAACGAATGCCCCGAGAGTCGGCCTGTACGAACTCCAGCAACTAGCTGGACAGCGCCACTTCGTGGCTTCAAATTATCGGTAAGTCGTGACTGGAATGCGACTTATCTCGCTTGACGTGGAAGCCAAAAAGAAACGACCCTCCGTGTGCTTAAGTTTCACGACGAAACCACGGAAGGTCGCTTCAATGTCGCTCCAGGATATCGCATCGCTCGGGAAATTGCTCGCCCAATTTCTGGCTCTCTTCGCCGACTGTTTCCATGGCGTCAAAGGCCGTCGACTTTTGTCGACGTATGTCTGTGGGTTGCTATCAGACTTGCAACGCAAGAACGTCGAAGCGATCGCCCTAAAACAGGGAGTTCGGCCCAGAACGCTCCAACGGTTTCTCGAATCGATCAAGTGGGACCACGACGAGGTGCTTCGTCGATGCCGCAAGATCGTTGTCCAAGAGCAAGCCGATCCCGACGCCATCGGTGTGATCGACGAGACCGGAACAGCCAAGAGCGGCAACCAAACGGTCGGAGTCAAACGCCAGTACAACGGCAATCGGGGCAAAGTCGAAAACGCCGTCGTCAGCGTTGCGTTAACCTTCGCAACCAGAACCTTCCAAAGATTGATCGCCGCTCGCATGTACTTACCCAAAGAGTGGGCCAGCGATGCGTCGCGCCGAATAAAACTCATGTTCCAGACGACATTACGTTTCTAACCAAGCCGCAAATCGCATTGGTACTGGTCGATGAGGCAATGGCGGACGGAATTGCGGTCAAAGCCTGGGCCTTTGACGAATTCTACGGACGAGACGGCAAGTTCCTTGACGGCCTCGATGAACGCAAGCAAGCATTTGTAGGTGAAGTGCCTCCGAACTTCATGATGTGGACTCGGAAGCCGCAAGTCCTGCGAAAACCGCCCCGAAACCGTAACGGACGTCCCAAGAAGTATCCACGTTTGGCTGCCCGTGACGCAAAGCCGTACGAGGTCCAAAACCTCGCCAAGCATTCGCCCGGCTTGGCTTCACAAACACCGCAGCGATACCGTGTCCGTGATTCGCACAAAGGACCGGAAGTATGGGAAGTCAGGTGGCACGTTTGTTATCGAAAGACGCACGATGGTCGGCTTGTCAGTTCGCAGTGCACGCTGATTGTCGCGAGAAACGTCCGTACGGGAGAAACAAAGTACTTCATCAGCAATCGGATTCCCGGTCGCGGTGGCTGGACGGTTCGCGAACTGCTGCGAGTCGCCTTCGGTCGCTGGAAGGTCGAAGCTTGCTTCCGTGAAGCGAAAGAAGAGCTGGGCTGGGACCACTTCGAGTGTCGTGGATGGGGCTGTGTGCATCGTCACTTCATCGTGACGATTCTTGCCCAGTTGTTCTGCGCTCGTGTTCGGCATCGGCTCTGTCGCTCAGAAGTCGTCACCGACGCAGAGCGATTGACGGTAGAGCAGGTTCGCCGCGCAGCCGATGTGTTTATCCGTTGTATGGGTCTCTCTCGTCCAATCCGATACCGGGAATATGAAACGGAGCTTGAACGAATCAAGTATCATCAGGTTCGAAACGCAGACGCCAGTCGCTCTCATCGGAAAAAGCGAATCGCGGAGTATCTCGCAATGGGGATCGATCCAGACGCGATCAAATCCGTGGAGGACAAATCGACGTGAAACTGCCACCTCAAGCCACGAAGTGGCGCTGTCCAGCTAGAATTTGGCAAGATAGGTGCGAGCGATCTCGGAATCGGGATTCAGTAAGAGCGCCTTTTCCAGCGACTCACGCGCTTCGTCGTATCTGCCCAGCGAGAGCAGTGTCGCCCCCAGTTTGGTGTGCGCCGCGGGGACATGGGGAGAGATCGCCACCGTTGCTTGCAGAAAGCGAATCGCTTCGTCGGGTGACTCGCTTCTCAGCGCATCGGCCAACACCATGTTGGCAAGAAAATCGTCGGGTCTTTCGCGTTGGATCTTCCGTCGGAACGAAAGCGAGTCGATGCCAGCCGCGTCCATCCGATCCGCAAGCAGACACAGTAGCTCAACTGAAACTTCGCCGTCGAAGTCTGTTTGAGAAAGCGACAAAAGTGCCTGGGGTTTGGCCCAATTTTCCGAGTTTCTTGCTTGGCCGCGCCACCCTCGAGGATCCGGATCGGCATTCCTGGTGATCTCCAACAACCACTCTCGGCGATCCAAATCTAGCGTACTTGCGGCCCAGTCGTCCATTGCGGCCAAAAGAGCGTTGTGCGTGTCCATTTGACGAATGCGGGTGGCAACCTCTTGGGGCGTGTCGGAAATCGCGGCCAGCCCAGCATTCTGGAAGAGCGCCTCGTAGCTCCGCTCCGCGTCGCGGTTGGTCTGAGCAGATCGCCCAAGCATCTTGCACGCAGAGACTCGCCGGATCGTCACCAACCCCAAATCTTCGACCAATTTTAAATGGCTCAACGCACTGTCAATTCGCTCTCGCAGATCTGCAAATCCTCCGTCCCCTAGTTTCCCCAGCAGCGCATCGGCTTCGGAAAACTTCTCGGCGCGCATCAATTCCAGGCCGGATTCAAGTCGCGCGGTGAGCCGGGCTTTCTCGGCTCGACGACCTGCCGCGAATGCGACCTCGCGGGAGCCTTCGACGGCGAGCAAACCGAGAAACGCGGTGAACATCAAGAACACTGCGGCGAGAGATGGATTTCGTCGTCCCCATCGCACAAAGCGCTTTGTCCGGCTCAATGGTCTGGCGTGAATCGGTTCGTGACGAAGGAACCTTTCCACGTCGGCAGCGAGGTCGTCCGAGGTGGCATAGCGTCGCTGTGGATCTTTCTCAAGACATTTCAAGCAAATGGTATCCAGATCGCGAGGCGTCTTGGGATTCAGCCTGGACGGAGGCACAACCTGGTCATTGAGCAACTGTCTTTCGATCTCGGCAAAACTTGATGCTCGAAAGGGGGGGCGACCGGTGAGCATCTCATAGAGCAGTGCCCCCAATGCGTAGATGTCCGCCGAAACCGTGAGCGTCGTACCGAGAACCTGCTCGGGCGCCATGTAACTGGGAGTTCCCATTCGTGCGCCCGTTCGAGTGAGCGCGGTTGCGTCATCCACCCTTCGTGCAAGACCGAAATCGGTGATTCTCAATTCGCCGTCGGCCGTCAGTAGAATGTTGGCGGGTTTGAGGTCCCGGTGAATGATCCCTAAATCGTGAGCCGCCTGCACTGCAGACGCGAGCGTCGCGATCACCTTGGCCGCGTCACGGACCGAATGGGGGGCACTGGCAAATCGCTGCCCTAGCGTCCCCCCGTCCACAAATTCCATGGTGAAGAACGGACGGCCATCCACCTGCCCCACGTCGTAGATCTGGACGATATTGGGGTGCCGAAGTGCAGCGAGTGCCTTCGCTTCGCGAGTGAATCGCGCCAGTTCTAGCTGGCTTGCGTAGGAGCCGACCAGTAGCATTTTCAGGGCGACGGAACGATGCAGGCTGAGCTGAGTCGCCTTGTACACCACGCCCACGCCACCTCGGCCGAGCACATCCTCGATGTCGTAGCCTGGCACGGTTGGCAGCGCTGCCCCTGATGGAAAAGTTGCTGACGCGGGCCATGCCGCTCGTTCCCGGGACGGAAAAAGCGAATCGACCTGCAAGGCAACGGCCCGGATCTGTTCCAGTCGAACTACCACCGCCGGCAACAGGCTCGGTTCGAAGCGGCAAGCCTCTTCTGTCGAGATTTCGGACTCCATGATCTGCTCAACGAGTTCTTCTACTCGCGCGTTGTGAGGCATGGCCACTAGACTCCATTTGGCGTTGATGCCATGGGATCAAGATCGCTGAGTTTCGCCGAGAGTAGCATCAGACTTCGATTCAGACGCCGCTGAATCGTCTTGGTAGAGACTCCGACAAGTTCAGCCACCTCGACGTGGCTCATCCCCTGCACACGTACCAAGCTAAATGTCTCACGTTCCGCCTCGGGCAGTTCTTCGATCGCCTGCAAAATACGTCGCGCGTTACCGCTCAATTGTGAGCCGCTCGGCTCAGGCGAAGCGACGAGTCCTTCTTGCAATTCGAGCGCTGCCGATGGTCCGTCCAGTTGCCGCGCAAGGTCATTGAGCTCCCAACGAATGTGCTTATTTGCGAGCGCAAAGAACTGGCGAACCGTCTTGGGTCTGACTTCTCGAATCGCCCGTAGCAGTCGGTCGACAACCGCGCTAAGCAGTTCCTCTGTTTGCAAATTGAGTGGCGGGGACAACAGGCGAGGATAGCTTCTGAACAATAGCGACCCACAGAGCAACTGGAGTCGTGCGACCGAGCGAGCGATGAGCTCGCCGACGACGGGGGCCACCGCAGCATCGCCCTCCATCTGGGCAAGTTCTTCCAGGTAATGCTGAACAGCCAAAGTCGTGTGATCATTGTCCATTCTCGGAGCCCATTAAAGTCGACTTCCACCATACGTGCACAAGTATACGTACCTGCTGGGGATTGAGGGAAGCTTCCGGACCGACCGGTGTCCCGTGCGTCACTTGAAGCAGTCTCGGGTGAGCGACATTTGCCGAACAGGGCACCACCACCTAACGCGGCCTGACTGCTGCGTCAACGAATGTCATTGCGGTCCGGTGTCCACCTCCTACGCTCAATGAGACTGCCGAAAGAAACAGGTTCCTTCTCTCAAGCGACTGCTCCCCGAAGTGTCTCCCACAGCCTACACAATCGTTCTAATACACGGACTCTGGCTCTCATCGCAGAGTCTGGAACGCTTTGCAGAGTACTACCGATCGCGGGGATACAACGTTCTGGTCCCCGAATGGCCTCGGTTTGGTGAGACGGTAGGTCAAACATGCCAGCGGGGAAGGTCAATTGCCGAGCTGGGCACGGCCGAAATCTTCGAGCACTACGAGCGGTTGCTTGAGAAGCTCGACACTCCGGTGCTCCTGATCGGACACTCCTTTGGCGGCCTCCTGGTGCAATTGCTGTTAGACCGTGGTTGGGGCAGCGCAGGAGTAGCCATCGCGGCGCCTGCGGCACCTGGAGTGTGGCGGTATACGTTCGTACAACTCCGCATGATCGCCCCTGTGTTACTCAATCCGTTCAACGACGGGCGTTCGGTATCCCTGTCATCGAATCGGTTCCGAAGTGTGGTCGCAAATGCGGTGGACGACGACGAGGCAGCAGAGCTCTTCGATCGTTATGTGGTTCCGGCGCCTGCCCGCGTGCTTTTTGAGCTAGCATTCTCGAACCTGACCCCGCGCTCACCACTTTACGTGAATTATTGCAATCACAAACGAGCACCATTGTTGCTGGTTTCCGGTAGCGACGATCATCTAGTCCCAAACACGATCACTCGACGCGTCTTACACCGTCATGCTTGTTCAAACTCGGTGACCGATTTCAAAGAATTCTCCGGCCGCTCTCATTTGTTGATTGCCGAGCGTGGCTGGGAAGAAGTGGCATCCTACACGCTTGCATGGGCGTTCTCTCAAACCAAGCGACGCAACGACTATCGCTTGAGCGATTCCAATCAACACTCCCCTGCAACGCCTCCGTCCCACGATTCCGAATAGCCATCGGTATTCACGATGCGTCACCTTTCATTCAGGAGATCCCCATGACCGACTCAGCCATTCCCGCGACTGACATCCACAATCTCGGATCAAGCATGAGGAAAGAGCATTATCACAATGTCGTCATTGGCAGTGGCGAAGCGGGCAAGTTCCTGGCTTGGACTCTTGCCCGTCAAAATCAGTCGACGATTGTCGTCGAGCGCAGCGCACTCGGTGGTGCCTGCCCCAACGTGGCGTGCTTGCCCAGCAAGAACGTGATCCACAGCGCGAAAGTGGCCTCGCTACTGCGCCGCGGAGAAGAGTTTGGTATTTCGACGGACAGCATTTCGGTCGATATGCGAGGCGTGGTGCGTCGCAAGCAAGGTATGATCGACGGGCTTGCCGACCTGCACATTGAGCGGTTTAACACCAGTGGCGCCGAAGTTGTCGTTGGGGAAGGGCGATTTGTCGAAGACCGGACGATCGCCGTCGAGTTGCGATCGGGTGGAACGAGGCTGCTGCGCGGCGAACGGGTCTTCATTGCAACTGGTACGCGCGCCCAAGTTCGAATCGCGTTTCGCATCGGAGATGAACCGAAAACCGAAATGATTACCGCAACCGACCTTCTTGTCGCCGCAGGAAGGACGCCGAACACCGACCGCCTGGACGCGTCGAAAGGCGGAATCGAACTCGACGCAGCAGGCTTCATTCGTGTGAACGACCGCCTTGAGACGACGGCAAGAGAGGTGTGGGCATTAGGCGAGGTGGCGGGAAGCCCGAAATTCACTCACGTGAGCTACGACGACTTCCGCGTCGTTCGCGACAACTTGGCAGGCGGCAATCGCACGACCACCAATCGCTTGATCCCTTCGGTAATGTTCACTGACCCCGAACTCGCTCGCGTGGGACTGAACGAAACGGAGGCAAAACGCCAAGGTATTGCGTTCCGGGTAGCAAAGATTCCTATGGCAGCTGTGCTGCGCAGTCGTACACTCTCGGAGACTCGAGGGTTTGTAAAAGCGCTCGTGGGAGATGACGATCGCCTTCTCGGGTTCACGGCATTTGGTGTGGAAGCGAGCGAGATGCTGGCGGCCGTCCAAACGGCGATGTTGGCACCAGTGCCGTACACCCTGTTGACGGATGCGATCTTCGCGCATCCCACCACCGCGGAAGGTTTGGGGGTATTGTTGTCCGAACGGCCAAAATACGAGCCCATCGTTGTAAGGGACGATCAAGTGACGGTCTAACCTGTCGCGTATGCCGATCCCAAATCAGACAACGTCATTCACTTCGCGGCTAGGCGATGCGCTGTGAAAACCCTGTCCTTTGTTTTACCGGTCGAATTCCAATCCGGTTGCTATGAAGTTGGCCTCGAAAGCACTACCATGAAGCTGGTCGGTAATGCCGAACAATGTGTTTCAATGATGCTGCGACAGGCCGTGCCGCTTCACGGCTTGTCGGAGTTCCGAGGTTCCTCCGCAACTCCTGCCGGCTAGCTTTGGCGGTCGGCGAAGGAGGCATAGACCAGCAGGTTGCATCATGACGCGGACAGTCCAACCACTGAAATCCTTGCATCCGCTCACCCCCGATGATCGGCTGAGACACGTGCCGTATGCGTTCCGGCACACGAGCGCGACGCTCGGCTGGAATGGACTTCGGGTCGAATACAACACGCGGCAGCCCGCGAGCGACTTCGTCCATCCGCCGCTCGAATGTCTGATGCTCGTCCTCACGGGCGAGATCTTTCCGGAGCGTGCCGATCACCGTTGCGATGACGCCCGGTACAGCGGGGACGGCTTGCCGCACGCCGTGAATCTTCTGCCCCCCGGCGTCGAAAGCCGATGGCGGTGGCGCAACACGGGCGACTTGACCGACTCGACCCACTACCAGTTGTCCCCGGCGTTGGTCGCCAAAGTTGCGGAACAGGCATTCGATCTCGACCCGGCCCGCTTTCATTTTCCAGTTCGCTACTATGACCAATCTAGCCCGGAGGTAATCGCTACCCTCACGGCCCTTCGCCGCGAGCTGGTTACCGGTGGTCCGGGCGGGCGACTGTGTGCCGAGTCGCTGGCGAATGTGCTGGTCGTCCAACTGATTCGACAGATGTCCAACAGGCAGGGTTCGGGCGGGGGCATCCGCGAGGCAGGCGGCCGACTGCCGCGACATGCGCTGCGGGCGGTCGAAGAGTACATCCACGCGCATCTCGACCAAAACATCTCCCTTGCCGACCTTGCCGATGTCGCCCACCTGAGCGAATTCCACTTCGCGCGGCTGTTCAAGCAGACGACCGGCCTGCCGCCGTATCAGTTCGTCATCCACCAGCGCGTTGAGCGCGCCAAGCGACTCATCGCCGCGCGGCAACTCTCGCTTGTCCAGATCGCCATCGCGGTCGGCTTCAGTGATCAGAGCCAACTCAACCGGCACTTCAAACGGCTCGTCGGCGTCACTCCCAGGCGATTCGCCTGAAGACAGCAAGAATCGCCAAAGAGTCCGCAATAACCGCCGATACTCTCCTCATCCGGTTTTCTATCCTGCTTTGCAGACATCGCGGTGTCGCGGTGCAGAACAGAGAACTCTTCTCTTCTGGAGAAAACCATGAGCACAGTCAACAAGTGGATGATCGACCCGGACGATTCGGTGATGCTGCTAATTGACCACCAGAGCGGGCTATTTCAACTGGTCAAGGACATCGAACTCCCCGTCCTGCGATCGAATGTCATCGCCTTGGCGAAGGTGGCTCGTCTCGCCAAGGTTCCGACCTTCACGACGGCCTCGGTTCCGGACGGGCCGAATGGCCCGCTGATCCCTGAAATCCACCAGCAGAACCCGGAGGCGGTGTACATCTCGCGGACTGGCCAAGTCAACGCCTGGGACAACCCGCTGTGGGTGGAGGCCATCGAGGAGACGGGCCGCAAGACGCTGCTCATCGCCGGCACGCTTACGAGCGTCTGCATGGCGTTTCCCGCAATCAGCGCCGTCGTCGCGGGGTACAAGGTCTTCTGCATCATCGACGCCTCGGGCAACCACTCCCAACTGGCCACCGACTTGACGCTCGCCCGCATCGCTCAGGCTGGAGCGATGCCGATCGACACGTTCGCCGTACTAGGCGAACTGATGAGCACCTGGAACCGCCCCGACGCGATGGACTTCGCGGCAGTCATGGTCGACCTGGTGCCGCACTACCGGGCGCTGATGGAGAGCTACGACAAGGCGCAAAGCGTGCAACGCGATGGGCGCGAAACCAAGCTGGACAGGTTCGAGGCCGGCGCGGGCGAAGAAGTGATTTACGCTCGCTGAGCAAGCGAAGACGCCGAACCATCCCCTGCACCTGACCGGGGCCGCATGTCCGCTACTTGGTGCACATTATTGTTCAGCGTGCCTCGGTTGCTCAGCAGAATCGTTCATCGATGTATCGAAATGCAGATTGCAATGAAAGCGATAATACTGAAGTCGTTTGGTGGCCCGGAATCGTTCGAGCTTTGTGACGTCCCCAAGCCGGTGCCGCACGCGAAGCAAGTCCTGGTCCGGGTACATGCAACCTCCATCAATCCGTTGGATTACCAGGTCCGACGCGGCGATTATCACGACCTGGTGCAACTGCCGGCCATTACCGGACACGACGTATCGGGCGTGGTCGAAGAAGTCGGAGCGGGTGTGACGACCTTCTCTCCAGGAGACGAAGTCTGGTACACCCCGCAAATATTTGACGGGCCCGGGAGTTATGCCGAGTACCACGTTGCCGCCGAAAGCATCATCGGAAAGAAGCCTGCCTCGTTGAGCCATCTTGAGGCGGCAAGCCTGACCTTGGTTGGCGGAACGGTGTGGGAAGCACTGATCGTACGTGCGGTGCTAAGAGTTGGTGAATGCATTCTGATACACGGTGGCGCAGGAGGAGTCGGTCATGTGGCGATCCAGCTCGCAAAAGCCATCGGAGCGAAGGTGTTCACGACCGTGCGCGAAGCAAACGCTGAGTTCGCACGAAGTATGGGGGCCGATGTGATCATCGACTACCAAAAGGAGGACTACGTCGATTCCATCATGCGGGAAACGGGTGGCCGAGGAGTCGATGTGGTGTTCGATACCATCGGCGGCGACACCTTGTCGCGCAGCCCCGACGCGCTGGCCCAACTTGGCCGCGTTGTCACAATCGTGGACACCGCGCTGCCACAAAACCTCATTCAAGCCTGGGGTAAAAACGCGAGTTATCACTTCGTTTTCACAAGACAAAACCGCGGCAAGCTTGATGAGTTGAGTGCATTGATAGAGCGCGGTCAGCTCCAGCCACACGTGGGCGCTGTCTATTCGCTCGCCGACATTCCGCTCGCACATGCGCGTCTTGAGAGTTCCAACAACGGTGTGCAAGGAAAGATTGCGATTGCAGTCGACCGTCGGCTTCGTGAATCCATGGAATAGACAAAGGGAGAATGCCTTCTCGGTGACTCGCTCGCAGCCTCGCTGAAACCATCGACCTGTTCTGCAAGGGTACTACGGACGCAACTTGTCGGGAGTTTGGCGAGGGAGTTCACCGGGTCAAATCCCCTCCACGATGAGGCCGCGGTTGACCGCGCCACGGAAACGATGCTGAGCGGCTTCCTGGTAGGCCGGGCTGTCGTACCATGTGCGAGCCTCCTCCACGGTGGGGCGAACTGGCGACAAGAAAATGGGTGACAAGAAGATGTTGCACAGGCGTCAGCGTCGCGATCCGGGGACTGGCGACCGCTTGGATTGAATTGGCTAGCACTTCGTGCCGCCGTCTTCAGTTTTTGCCCGCTCTAATCAACCGCTTCATCGGTGCGCGTCCACTGAGCAATCGGACGGCCAGCACGGCGCCACCACGAACCGGCTTTGGCAAGGGGAACGTCCGCTGGCGAGTCCTCCCAGGTTTCCTGGCGGCCGTCCGCTGTCAGGTCGAGCAACTGCAGCGAAGGCATCATGGCTTCGATTCCACGCCATTTGGTTTCGTAGGTCTGGAACACCTGATCGTCGGTTCTCAGATAGCAGCGGAGGTCGCCGCCATTTCGAGTCGCCAAGACGTCCGGGGAGTCGGCGGTCGAGTACCATGGCATCGTCCAGCCCATGAAATCCCGATAGGCGAGAATCTCGTCGATCGGGCCGCTGCTGAAGACGGCGTAGGTCACATCTCGCTCGGCCAGATAGGCACACACCGCAGCGGTCATGGCCGCTTGACTGTGCGTGCACCCTTCGCACTGCTGGTGGTGTGGCTTCCCGTTTTTCCACATGAAGTGGTAAACGATCAAGAGTCGCCGGCCCTCAAACACCTCCTGCAGCCCAACGGATCCATTTGCCCCGATGACCGTGACCGGTTCCATCGGCGTCATCGGTAGCCGCCGCCGAGCTGCAGCCAACGCATCGCTGGCGTGCGTCTGCTCTTTTTCGCGAGCAAGCAGCTCCGCGCGCGCTTCATTCCATTCGGTTCGACTAACAATTCGGTTTGGCATTCGTCAATCTCCTTGATGAAGTGGTCCATTCAATTCGTGTTTGCTGCTCTCCGTAGCCCCTGAAGCACTGCCCTGCCGCACCCGAGGACTGCAAGCCTGCAAAAGGGCCGCTTCCAGAGCGTCGGCCTATCGCTCCACGGCTTGGGGGTCCATCCAGAACGGCTCCCAGACGTGGCCGTCGAGATCGGCGAAGGATCGGCCGTACATGAAGCCGTGGTCTTGCACCGGATTGATGTCTACGGTGCCACCATGTTCCCCGGCCACCTCGATCATTTTGTCCACGGCGTCGCGGTGATCGCAAGAAAAAGCCAGCATCACTTCGCTGGATGTGGCGGGGCAGATCGGACGATCGGTGAACGTTTGCCACTTTGGGTGGGTCAGCAACATGACGAAGATGGCCTCGCTCCAAACCATGCAGGCGGCCGTTTCGTCGGAGAACTGCGGATTGTTCTTGAAATCAAGTGCTTGGTAAAACGCTGTGGAGCGTTGCAGATCAGAAACGGGCAAGTTGACAAAAATCTGTTTGCTCATTGAGTGATTCTCCGAGTGGAAGTTACGCTCGCCTTCTCGTCGGCCTTCTCGACCCTTTGATCCGGCGATCATAAAGTTGTCGAACGACGTCAGGCGAGATCGACAATTGACACTGGAAAAACAGAAATCTTTTCCCCAACCGTCCTTTGCTGCCAGCCATCAATCAGGTCGGGTAGCGATGGGCATTGGGCACGCTAACGCCTGCAAAGCGAAGGTCAGGCGTGGTTTGTGAATGGCACCATTCTGGCAGAGACGCCATTCAGGCAGGTTGGGGAGATCTGGTCAAAAGATGGGTTGGTCAAAAAATATTGGTGACTTGGGAGTCATTGCTGCGAGGTGGCTCCATTTTTTGACCAACAGATTTTTTGACCCCCGCTTTCTTTCCGGTCCCCACCCTCATGTGGACTCGGCAAGCTTGGCGTCTCGCGGGCCGTCGTTTGGTGCAATCCATCATGAGCATGACAG
This sequence comes from Stieleria maiorica, assembly GCF_008035925.1. Classification (NCBI taxonomy): domain Bacteria; kingdom Pseudomonadati; phylum Planctomycetota; class Planctomycetia; order Pirellulales; family Pirellulaceae; genus Stieleria; species Stieleria maiorica. The sequence goes on along the minus strand of NZ_CP036264.1, from coordinate 8,316,383 downwards.
AAAAATGAGGTGCAGAAAAATGGGACGGGACGGTCGGAAGAACAGGTGAAAGGAAATTGGGTGCCACTCGACAACAACCCTTCGTTTTCCGGAACCCACCCAAGAGGTTTCCGGAAACTCAACGATCATAGAATTGCTTGGCCGACAATCGCTCTGTAAACGTTTTCAGCGTGAAGCAATCTTGCATTACCGCTTGATCGCCAGCTTTGTCGCAATAGACGCTGCGACGACTCATGGACCTGGAACTGCTGACCATGCCAACGGAATGTCTTCTTGGTGCCAGCGAAAGAGCTTCATATTGCGATAGTCAATGCACCAGGCGCCTTCCGCAGGGTCGATCCTAAAAATGCTGTCATCAAATCCGCTAGTGGATAAACGAAACCCATCGTTCGTTAGAACGTCCATCGCATAAGGCCCCTTCAAATTGTGAGGACGAATGAATTCGTAGCGATTGACAGTGATTGCTGAAACATAATCGTCTTTGGTTCCGGCACTCCCAGCGTAGGTATAGGAGATCTCGTTCATGAGCCTCCCCTTGGAGTAGTGCGAGGATCGAGTCGGTCGATACTCGTTGTCGGCATCGCAAGCAAATTCAGTCCGGAAAACGTAATTGCGAATCGGTTCATGCCGGATCGTAACATAGACGCTTCCCGCCTCCTCGCGCGTCGAACACGAGGTTTTTCCATTATCGCCTAGTTTTTTCAAGTTAACCACGGCAAAGGGGCCGTCATCGCTCGCCACGAAAAAGCCATGGCATGCAAAGAGTCCATAATAGAAATTGGCGACGGACGGGATGTAGGTGCTTGGTCCTCCGAAAACACCGTACTCCAGAAACGTTCCCCCCGCTTTTTTCCCAGTTGCATCGATATTGTGAAGTGTATACGCGCCTTCGAGGACGCAGTGCCTGGTGTGCGCAAAGCCCATTTGGCTGGTGTCAGTGTTCATCAACCAATCGAATTCTTCGACGCTGAAGTTCCCGCTTTTGAAGTCGATCGATAGGCTTCGCTTTTGTGGGTACGCCGTCTCTTGACCAGGGATATCTTTGCCTTTCCGCTGACGAGCGCTCAGCGAATTGTTGTAGCGTCCAGGCATTGAGACTGAGGTGCCGCTGAAAGAGTAGTGTAAGGACGGGGCACGACTGGACCGCTTGCCCCACGCCTCAATGACCCTGCGTTCCAGTGGTGACCTATCGGTTGCCCAGGCATTATTCACCCCACTCCATGAAACGAGCAATGCAAACAATGCATAGCAAAAAGATCTTGCGATAGCCTTCTCAGATGGCATTGACGTCTCCCCTCGGTTCCAACGCATTGCTACTGCGCAAGTTTACCAATAAAGATCACGAGAAGGCATACGATTTGGTGCCACCCATTTTGAGAATGACAGAAAAATGGGACACGACAGTAGAGCGAACAGGCGACAGGAAAATGGGTGACAAGAAGATCAGGATGGTTAGAAAAGCCGCAGCTGACCGGATTTGGCGGCGGGAGGCCGAAATAGATCGCAGTTGTAAGGTGGCATTTGGCGGTCCAAGCCGTGCTTGTGACGGAAAATGCGGAACAGGTTTCGGATCTGATCGGCGACCATCCCTTGGCCGACCATCCGCTCTCCCCAAGCGGAACTGTTTAGTTTTCCACCCCGAGCCTGCTGGAGTCGGCCCAGCACTTTTTCTGCGTGGTTGGGGCGGACCCGCCGGAGCCACTCGATGAAGACCGGTTCCACCGTAAGCGGGAGTCGAAGCAGCGTGTAACCGGCCGTGATCGCTCCCGACGTTTTGGCCGCCTCAAGAAGTTGTGGGATCTCGGAATCGTTCAGGCCGGGAATGATCGGAGCCGTCATCACGCCGACCGGGATCCCCGCTTCGGAGAGCAATCGGACGGCTCGCAATCGGGCGTTGGGGATACTGGTCCGAGGCTCCATGTCCCGAGAGAGTTCTGGGTCGAGACTGGTAATGGAGAGATAAACATGGACAAGCTTGTCCGCAGCGAGTTGCTGGAGGATTCCCAGATCACGTACAACCAATGCATTCTTTGTAATGATGCTGATCGGCTGGCGGCATTCCAAGGCAACCTCAAGACACTTCCGAGTCAGACGAAACTCTCGTTCAGCCGGCTGGTAACAATCCGTGACACCCGAAAAAGTAATCGGCTCGGGTTTCCAGTTCCCCTTGGACAGAAACTCACGGAACAATCGAGGTGCGTCTCGCTTGACGACGATCCTGGTTTCGAAGTCCAGCCCGGCGTTGAACCCCAAGTATTCGTGCCCCGGACGAGCGTAGCAATAGGAGCACGAATGGACGCACCCACGATACGGGTTCAGGCTGCACCGAAACGGAATGTCGGGAGAGGAGTTCTGCGAGACGATGCTCTGAGAAGCGTCGTCGATGTATTCGATTTTCCGATCGGTCAGCGAACGCAGATGCTCCTCGTCCCATTCCAGGTGTTCGAGGTCAGGTTCCCGATGCAATGCTTCGAACCGGTTCGGCGGGTCAATGTTGGCCCCGTGACGCATGACGATTCCCCAATTCGCGACCAAACGCTGTCAGTTCCTAAAACCTGATTTTACCGTTGGGGGCCGTGGCGGGGCTAGGTTCGTGCGTGACACCAAATCGAAGCGTGATACAGGCAGATCAGATCGGATGGTGACCGCGGGGAGCGTAGGAAGGCAAAATGATTCGGGGCAGAATGATCATTTAGATCCCACCCTGACTTCATTATTCTGCCCCTCATTATTCTGCCATCCTTTCCCGATAGACAATGCTCTCTATCGCAACTGGTTCACGGCGGCGACCACTTCGGCGGGCTCGGCTCGTTTCTTGTAGTCCGCGTCGAGGAAGGCGTAGATGATCTTGCCGTCGGTGTTGATGACGTAGGTGGCTGCCAAGGGCAGTTCCATGGCGTCGTTGCCGTTGCGTTTGGCAAGTTGCAGCTTGTCTCGATAGACCGGCAGGATGGCATCCGGCAATTGGAACACGATGCCGAACTTCCTGGCCAATTGATTGTTGGCATCATGCAGGACGAGCATGTCCAGATCGTTGGCCTCGGCGGTCTCTTTCGCGTTTTCCGGAAGTTCCGGCGACAGCACAATGAGCTTGGCCCCCGCCCCCTCGATCGCGTGGATTTGTTTCTGCATCGCTCGTAGTTGCAGGTTGCAATAGGGGCACCACCCCCCGCGATACCACATCAAAATGACGGGGTTCTTCTCCCACACTTCACTGAGCGTGACCGGCTGTTCGTCCCAACCTTTCAGCGTCGAATCGGCAGCCGTGTCACCGACTTGTTTCGCCGATTTTTCGATGCCGGTGGCGCGAACGTTTTCGATTCCGGTTTGGAAAGTTTGGAGGACTTCGGCCGGATAGCGTTTGGAAGCGTTGGCCGCCGTTTCCTGAATTTGGACGGAGAGTGTTGACGGATCGTCAGCGGAAACACGGGTGTTCATGGCGGTGGATCCTGCGACCGTGGAAAGCAAGGCGGCACAGAGCGAGAAGCGGAGTTTCATGGGCTTGGAGAACTGAGGGGCAACGAACGCAAAGATTGCTACATCGACAACGATCTAATGTCTGCGGGCCGGCAAAACCCGCCATGGCTTGTCGACGTCTTGGCCAATCGCTGGCGACGGCGTGTTGATTTTCCCGACGCTTCCGATCCAGCGTGCCTGTGCCAGCCCGACACGTCAGCGGGGGGCGATGGAAGCGATGGAAGCGATGGCGGGTCAGGCGGGGTCGGTGGCGAGGTAGTCTTTCATGACTTTGGCCACGTCGGCGACCGAGGCGCGGAGCCGTGTCACGCACTCGGCGGCGTCGTCAAACGGCCCCTCGTCTTGAACCGAACGCAACCCCTGCGCGATCTCGGATGTCTCCGCCGCGCCGACGCTGCGGGAGGCCCCACTGAGGGTGTGCCCGGCGCGGCGGACGCCCTCGCCGTCATTGGCCAAGATCGCCGATTCGATCTGCCCCAGCAGCATCTCGCTTTCGTCCAGATACATGACCAAGAGTTCACGCATCAGTTCTTCGTTGCCCGCGACCATGGTGCGGACGGGTTCTAAGTCGTAGCCGACCGCCCGATCGAGGTCGCCGTCCCCAGCGCTGCCCTCATCCCTCGACTCCATATCCCCCGACTCCATATCCCCCGACTCCATATCCCCCGACTCCATTTCTGCACTGCCGTCGGTCTCCGCCTCCGCCGACTCTTCGCTCGCGCATGCAGATTCGGCAAACTCGGGCGGCTGACAGGTCGGCTGGGCATCGTCGGGCGAGGGGCCCTGGAGCACTTTGAGGAGTTTTTCTTTCAGGACACCGATACGGATCGGTTTGGCGACGTATTCGTCCATTCCGATATCGATGCATTTTTCGCGATCGCCTTTCATGGCGTGCGCGGTCATGGCGATGATCGGAACGTGACCACCGGTTTCTTTTTCGAGTTCGCGGATCGCTTCGGTGGCGGCGAAGCCATCCATGACGGGCATTTGCACGTCCATCAGTACGACGTCAAAGTCGTGGTTCTGAAACGCTTCGACCGCTTCGGCGCCGTTGTTGGCGACGGTCACTTGATGTCCGAACCGAGTGAGGACTCCGATGGCCAGCTTTTGGTTGATCGCGTTGTCTTCGGTCAACAGAACCTTCAAATTGTCGATGGACTCATGAACGGGTTCATTGAAGTCATAGTCCGGCGTGTCCTCGGGCGCCGTCACCCCGAGCGTGCGAACGATGGCATCAAACAACTCGGATTGTTTGACGGGTTTCATCAATCGTTCGGAGATGTCCAGCCGGTCTCGCAACGCATCCTCGCCTTCTCGACCGCCACTGGTCAGCACGATGATGGGCGTTTCGGAGATGTCCGGGTCCCGACGTACTTCTTCGATAAAGTCATACCCGCTCATTTCGGGCATGTGCACATCGCTGATGACCAATTTGCAGGGTTCGTCACGCTGTTCGGATTCACGCAGCAAGTCAAGGGCCAGCTCTCCGGAGTCGGCCAGGACGGGAACCATCCCCCAGTTCCCGAGCATCTCTTGCAGGATCCTTCGATTGGTGGTGTTGTCATCGACGACCAGCACTTTCGAACCGCCGACGTACACCAAGCCATTGAGCGCACTGGCCTCGGTCCCATTGGGCGCTTGTCGCAGGTGAATGTTAAAGGCAAATTGACTGCCCTGGCCGACTTCGCTGCTGACCGTTATCGCTCCGCCCATCAATCCGACCAGGCGGGACGAGATGGCGAGCCCCAGGCCGGTGCCACCGAAGCGGCGTGTGACGGATGTGTCGGCCTGTTCGAACTCTTCGAAAATCGCGTTGCATCGATCTTCGGGAATCCCGATTCCCGTGTCTCGCACGGAGACTTGAAGTTCCAGTTCTTCATCGGATTGTGAAACGAGCTCGACTTCGACGAACACTTCCCCCTGTTCGGTGAACTTGATGGCGTTGCCGACCAAGTTGACGATGATTTGACGGAGCCGCCCTGGATCGCCGGTCAGGTAACGTGGGATCGCCGGGTCGACGCGAAAGGCCAGTTCCAATCCTTTGGCGTGAGCCTTCAAACCGAGCGTCTTCATGGTATCGCCCAGGCTTTCGCGGAGGTCGAAGGTCTGGCATTCGATCTCCAGTTTTCCCGCCTCGATTTTGGAGAAGTCGAGGATGTCGTTGATCACCGCCAGCAACGCTTCGCCGGATTCTTGGACCATCGAAAGGAAATTGCGCTGGGTGGCATCCAAGCGGGTGTCGAGCACCAGATCGGTCATGCCGATGATGGCGTTCATCGGCGTGCGAATTTCATGACTCATGTTGGCCAAAAAGTCGCTCTTGGCCCGGTTGGCCTTGTCGGCGATCTCTTTCGCCTCCATCAGTTCCTTCTCAAACTTCTTCCGTTCGGTGATGTCGTGGCCGATGCCGACCACACCGATCACGTCCCCTTCCGGGCTGCGCAGCGGGACCTTGGTCGTCAACAGCCAAAGTTCTTCGCCGCGGTCACCGTGGTGCGATTCTTCGCGATCCATCAGCGGTTCGCCGGTCCGCATGACGTTTTGATCATCGGTGACATAGTTGCATGCCATCTCCGCCGGTGAAAAATCGTAATCGGTTTTTCCGATCAGCTCTTCGGGCGACTGCAACCCGAGCAGATCGACCAAAGCTGCGTTGGCGGTGATGAAACGCCCCGCGCGGTCTTTGACATAGATCAGATCGGGGACGTTGTTGATGATCGTTTTTAACAAATCGCGCTCGCGCGAGAGTTCCTGTTCGGCTTTCTTTTGATCGGTGACGTCGCGTGAGATCCCGAAGGTCCCGACGATCTCGCCGTTGAGATCTCGCAGCGGAACCTTCGTCGTGCTGCACCAGGTGTCGTCGCGATCGGGGTAGTTTTCACGTTCGATCTTGGCCAAGATCGTCTCGCCGGTTTCCATGATTCGGCGTTCGTCGGCGAGCGCCTCGCGGGCATGTTCACGCCCGAAGAAGTCGGCATCGGATTTTCCGATCGCCTGACGCGGATCATCCACACCGAGTTTGGCGGCGCAACTGCGGCTGAGCCGAATGAAGCGGCTGTCGACGTCCTTGAAATAGACGGCATCTGGAACGGTATCGAGCAAAATCGAGAGCAGGAATTTTTCGTACTCGACCTGATGTTCCGCGTTCTTTTGGTCGGTGATGTCCCAGAACATGACCTGAATCCCGACGACTTTGCCGTTGACGTCGTGAACCGGCGCCTTCCAGACCTCGACGTGTTTCAGGTTGCCGCTGGAATCCTGGTGCCGTTCGACGTTGTGGTGCAGTTTTCCGGTTTCGATCACTTGCCGGTCGTCGGCCAAGTATTTTTTGGCCAGGTCTGCGGGGAAGAGGTCAAAGTCGGTCTTTCCGATGATGGCCGGTGCCGAGACGCCCATCACGTCACACGCCAATTCGTTTGCGTATTGCAAGCGACCACGCGTGTCCTTGCGCAGCACGCACAACGGCAGACTTTCAACCAGTGAACGATAGACGGCTTCGGAATCACCCAGCGAACGACTGAGATGCCGTTGTTCGGAAATGTCGTGGCTGGCCCCGCACAGCAGCGGCTCCGGCACTTGATCGTGAACCAAAATGACGGTTTCACGAATCCAGATCGCCGGCCCCTCCGATGTCGCCAGTCGATAGTCGTATTGCGCCTGTCCGTTTTTTTCCAGATCCCGCCAGACTCGGGTAATCAACGAGCGGTCTTCCTCGTCGATCAATTCCAATCGGGCATCCGGTTCGGACAGCAGCTCTGCGGCAGTTTTGCGAAACACGTTCTCTGACGCCGCATCGATCCATCGAAACCGAGGCCCATCCAGAGTAGCGGTCCAGCGGCACTCGCAGGAGTGTTTCAGCAAACGGTCCGGGAGCGCGAGAGTCGAGTCGAGCGCGTCTGAGCTCGCACCATCGTGGTGGCCGATGGCCGAATTGGCATCGTCCGGACCTGCATCGGCTGGACTCGATTCGAGTTCGGAGTTGTTGGAAGGACTTCCGATTTCTGCACTGGCCATGGCGACAAACCGACAAACTGGGGAAGGACTCGGTTTCCCTTATCATAGCCACTCGGTCATTCGACCGCGGTCAAAAAGCGGCGTGGATCGCCCCTGGAGCATAAGAAAAACTGGACCTCGGCCGGAGGATGAGTAATCATGGGGCCGTTGACACGATCTCGATTCTGCCACGAAGAGCGACACCACGATGACACGATTTTGCGGGCCAGCGTTCTGCCGGCCGATGCCCCCCCTGGTCTTGCTACTGTGCGTGTTTGTCCCAGGCGGCTATGCACAGGAGAAGGATGAAAAGGCCGCGCCCGCCGACAATGCGGTTGCAGAACCGATCAAGATTGATGGCACGTTTGAGGCGCTTCGGCAATTCGAAGTCACGCCGGGCAACGAACATCTGACGCAATTGCTGATCGAGCGGATCGTTCCCCATGGCACCCAAGTGACAAAAGAACAGTCGCTGGTTTGGTTTGATACCGAGCCGCTGGACGACAAGATCCGCAGCGCCGAATCGGACCTCGCGATCGCACGTCTGGACCTCAAAGCAGACGAATTCGCACATGAACAGTTTTTGAAACAGCAGACGCTCGATAAGGCGAAGACGCGTCGAACGCGCGATTTGGCGCAGCAGGCCTACGACAACTACCAGCGGACCGATCGCGAGCGGACGATCAAACAGGCGGCGTTTTCGCTCGCGTCGTCTGAGTTCTCGCTCGAAAGCGCGACCGAAGAGTATCGCCAGCTGGAACAAATGTACAAAGAAGACGACCTGACCGAGGAGTCGGAAGAGATCGTGTTGCGCCGCGCCAAGCGGGCGATGGAGACGGCCGAATTCGCTCTCGAGCGGGCCAAGATTCAACACGACCGGACGATCAAACAATCGGTCCCCCGAAGCGATGCCGAGCAGGAAGAGGCTTTATCGCGGGCCGACATCGAATACGAAAAATCGATGCACGCGATGACGATCGACGAACAGAAACGCGATCTGGAATTGCAACGCAAACGCGTCAAGCTGGAGGAACAGGTCGAGGCGTTTGAAGAGATGCGGGCCGAACGAAAAAAGGTGGTTCTGAAATCAGAGATCGATGGGATCTTTGTTTACGGCGCGATCACCCGAGGCAAGTTGCCGGCAAAACCGGTCGAACTGGAAAAGGATACGGCGGTCACCGGCAAACAAGTGGTCGGGACGGTAGTTGACCCCTCCAAGCTGCGTGTCCGCGTCGAGCTGCCGGAAGATAAATTGAAGGTCGTGCATGTCGGGGACCGTTGCACGGTCGTTCCCAAAGGCGTCTCGGATACCGAGCTTGATGGCGTCGTCAAATCGATTTCGATCGTCCCGTTTGCCGCCGGCAAATTCGATTGCATCGTGAACGTGCGAGGCAAACTGCCTGCCGAAGTGTTGCCCGCGATGACCTGTGAGTTGCACTTTGATGCACCGGAAAACGATGCCGACGACTCGGAACCGAAACAGGACAAACCGGCCAAATGAACTCCTTTGCGCGATGTTTGCTGGCGGCGGTTTCCGTCCTGATGCTCGGCCCGTCCGACGCTCGGACTGAGGAAACGATTCGGATCGGGGATGAAGTCCGCCCGTTGCCCGTGGTCGAGCCGGCGGCGGAAGACGATTTGCAGACTGCGATCGGACGCGGCGTCGAGTTCTTGATCGCCGACCAGAACGCAAACGGGTCGTGGGGATCGCCGACCAAAACCAAGGGGTTGAATATCTATGCGCCGGTCCCGGGGGCGCACCATGCCTTTCGCGCCGGAACAACTTCGCTGGCACTGTCGGCGCTGTTGGAAGTCGCGCCCGAGGATCCGAAAGCCCAAGCGACGATCGATCAGGCCGAGGCTTGGCTGTACGAGCATCTCGGGTCCCTGCGTCGCGCCAGTGGCGATGCGATCTACAACGTCTGGGGACACGCCTACTCGATCCAGGCACTCGTGCGTTTGCACCGACGACACGCCGGTGAGAGTGCCGCCCAAGAAAAAATTGTCGCGTTGATCCGCGATCAGTTTGAAATGCTGCAGCGGTATGAATCGGTCGACGGCGGCTGGGGCTACTACGATTTTCGCTACCAGGCGAATCAACCGACATCCAGCTCGATCAGTTTCGTCAACGGCGCCGTATTGATCGCGTTGGCCGAGGCCCGTGACATCGGAGTCGAGCCTCCCGAGCGAATCGTCGCACGGGCCGTCGCCGCCACCAACCGCCAAAAGAAGTCCGATTTCAGTTACTTGTACGGTGAGTATCTGAAAGATCGACCGGCCCGGGAAATCAATCGCCCGGGCGGAAGTTTGGGACGGACGCAGTGCTGCAACGCCGCGCTCCGGGCGTGGGGAGACGAAACGGTGACCGACGACGTGGTCAAAACCTGGCTGTACCGACTGTATGTCCGCAACGGATGGCTGGACATCGGGCGCAAACGGCCGATTCCGCACGAGTCTTGGATGCAAGTGGCGGGCTACTTTTATTATTTCGGACACTACTACGGTGCCCTCTGTTTGGAACAACTTCCGCCCGATGATCGGGCGCCCTTTCAGGCCATGCTGGCCAAGCTGATCTTGGATCGTCAAGAAAAGAACGGATCGTGGTGGGATTACCCGTTGTACGATTACCATCGCCCCTACGGTACCGGGTTCGCACTGATGACGCTGCACCGTTGCAAAGCGGTCGGTGGGGAGATGACAGAAAAATAGGGGGCAGAAAAATGGGAGAGGAAGTTAGACAGGAAAATGGCTGACAAGAAGATTGGTTGAAAACGAATTGTGGGGGACTCGGAACGGGACTATGGGATGTTGTTGTCTTTTATTTTTCTGCCCCCCATTTTTCTGTCATCTCAGCCGCAATCCCAACGGCCTGCCCTACCGATCCAATTCCACTGCCCGGTGCTCGCGGGCTGATTGATAGCAGGCGTCGACCAGTGCCATGGTGGCTAAATTGTCGTCGCCGTTGATTGCCGGTTGGCTATCGGTTTCCAATGCGACCAACAATTCCGCCATCGGTCCCAAGAATGCGTCGGGAAACCAGACCTGGTCCCATTGCGGGCGATGCCAAATGCCGGTCGACGTGGTGCTGTACTGCAACGTGCTGGGGGTTCGTTCCGGGTACTTGGGCCATCCGATTTCCCCCAGTGCCAGCCCTTCGGTGCCTTCGACACGATAGGTGATGCCGATGGCCTGGGCGGCCCCTTCGCGTGCCGGTCCGGTCCAGACGTCATCGCAGATCATGCAGCGCAGCCCCGATTCGTATTCCAGGATGTAAAGCCCGATGCCGTCGTGGTGATCGAACTGAGTCCGCGGATCGGTCCGAAAGCTGGCATAGACGCGATCCGGGTTGCCGAACCAGTAGCGCATGGTGTCCAGGTGATGGATCGACATGATACGACAGGTGACCCAACCCTGACGCTGTTGCCAAGGCATCCAGTGCGGGATCGCTCGCATGTCGATCGTTGCCAAGACCGGATCGCCCAGGTCACCGCGATGAATCAGATGATGACAGGCTCGGACCGATTGGTCGTAACGCATGTTTTGGTTCACGCACAGCGTGATGCCCGCATCGCGACACAATTGAACGATCTGTTCGGCCTGGTCCAGGCAGACGCCGAGTGGTTTTTGTGCCAGGATGCCTCGGATCTGCGGGGATTTCACAACGTCGCGGACGACATCGAGCAAGCAATCCGGCGGGACGGCGATGTCGACGACTTCGACGCGCCGGTCCTGCAGCATTTCATGGTAGGTCGAGTAAACCGAGCCGATCGAATGACGCTCGGCGACCCGCCGAGCATTTTCGGCCGTGCGCGAGGTGATGGCGACCGGTTGCAATCCGGCCTCGCGATACGCGACCAGATGGCAGTCGGCCATGATGAAGCCCGCGCCGATGCACCCGATGCCGACGTCCAGATTTCGGGGCAAGGTGGGCAGGTAGTCCAGCGGTTCAGGGGCGGGGCGGTCAGGCATCGAAACCGTTACTCGTCCTGCAGCGACTTGGCGCTGGCGTCATGGTCGGGATCCAGAAAGGCGGCTTCGGCGGTATCCTCATCGAATCGTTTGACGCCGATTGTCTTGATCGCCGAATCGTCCAAGCGTTGGATCGGTGTGTAGCGGGGGTGATGCGAATCCTTGTAGGGATCATTGGATTTTGCGTTGTAGCAACAGATCATCGACCAACGCGGATTGTCCGACTTGTTCTGATCGCTGCGATGCAACAGGTTGGCGTGGAAGAACAAAACGTCACCGGGATCCATTTCGACATAAACCAATTCCATTCGTTTTAAAATCTCACCCACCCGTTCGACGTCCGCCCCAGCTTGATCACCGGTCAATTGATGGTGAATCCGTCCGCAATGATGGGAGCCTCGGATGACCTGCAAGCAACCGTTTTCGCGGGTGGCGGGGTCCACGGCGATGAAGGCGCTGACCAGGTTCGGCGTCAGGACGCCGTTTGCGTACCAGTACCCGTAGTCCTGGTGCCAGGCCCACGCGCCGCCGACGCGGGCGTCTTTCATGATCATTTTGGAATGGTAATGATAGGGTTCGTCATCGAGCAGTTGCTCGGCGGTGTCGACCATCCGGTGACAGCGGGCGAAGGCGCCATAGATGCCTTGGCCGGGATGATTCCAAAGCGACAATCGCACCGTCCCACCTTCGCCATCGGCACGACCGAAAGCGTGATCGTCGAGCTGTTTGTCTTCCCGAGCGGATCGTCGCAGCAGGTCGATTTCTTCGGCGTCGAACAGCGACTTGCGAAGCAGAAACCCGTCGCGCTGGTATTGCTCGCGGTCAAGATGGGGGATCGGTGCGGACATTTGGGTTCGGGGCGAAGCGTGGGCTTGGGCGGGAAGCCTCAGGATAGCAAATTTCGCAGCCGCACCGGGAGCGTTGCAACGCAGGAGCATGCCAGGCGTTTGTCTCGTTCCAAGGCTCCGCCTGGGAACGCACTGCACGTGTGGCTCCAGCCACGCACGGCCGCACATCTGGAGGCGGAGGACGTAAGATTTATTGCTGACCAGTACCCTTGCGAGCAAGACAATGTTACCAGACTGACCCAGGGACGAGGGATAAAAACTCGAGACCGCGGTTGGGTGCCCCGTCGGATGTGCGGATGGTTCACACCCGAGGCGCGCTCGATCGGGCCCAGTGAACGATTTGGTCGGTGTTCATCGCGCCCGATTGGCGCGCGATTTCGCTGCCCCGCAGAAACAAAATGATCGTCGGAATACCGGACAGCGAAAACTGACCGGCCGTTTGCGGTGCGGCGTCGGTGTCCAGTTTCGCCAGGATGAACTGGGGAGACAGTTCTGCGGCGGCTTCGGTAAATGCGGGGGCCATCATTCGACAGGGGCCGCACCACGACGCCCAAAAGTCCACGAGCACCGGGACATCGGAGCGTGCGACGAACTTGCCGAAGGACTGATCGGTCAGCGCGACCGGTGCGGAGGGCAGCAGCGTGGTTTGGCATTTGCCACAGATCGGTCGGTCATGGAGACGATCTGCGGGGACTCGATTGACGGCAAGGCAGTGGGAGCAAACCAGCGTCAGGGGAGCAGCATTCATGAAATGGTATGGATTTTGCAATTCATCAAAAACGACGATGTGCACCGGGCACGTCTGCCAAACAATGTATCACGTGTTTTCAATGAAGGAGAGTGAGATGGGACTTCTGACCAGACATCGTTCTTCCTTTCCGACAAGCATCGATCGGATGCGAGACGAATTTGATCGCGCGCTGCAAAACTTCTGGGGTGGAAACGGCGATTTCGAAAGCATGCTGCCGGCCAGCGAATGGCAACCGAGTGTTGACATCTCGGAGACCGACCAAGCATTGCAAGTCAAAGTCGATTTGCCGGGGATCAAACCCGAAGACGTTGAAATCAGCGTCAGCGAAGATCGGTTGACGATCAAGGGCGAGCGGAAAGAAGAAGCGGAAACCGACGACAAGGAAACCAAGGTGCATCGCATCGAACGTCGCTATGGATCATTCTATCGCAGCATCGCACTGCCTCCGGGGACCAAAGCCGAAGACGTGGTCGCCGAAGCCGACAACGGAGTGATCACGATCCATTTGCCCAAAGGCGAAGTCAGCAAGGCTAAACGGGTGGCGGTGAAAGCCAAGTAAGCCCTCACCATCCGCCCGACCGTCGTAGCCACCTTCACCAGAAGGTGGTTCGGCGGCGTTTTCACGCGTCGGCGAGCGTCGCTACAGCAGCGTGGGGTTGCTCAGCTAGTCGCGGGTTTCGACCACGCTGTTTTGTTCCTGCTGCGAAAGCGGTTGGCGACTGGCAAGCTGTTGATCGAGCACTGCCAGATCGGCGTCCGAAGCATCCTCGTCGCGGGCGATGCGGTCGGTGATCCGTTGCCGCAGCGTTTGTTCGTCGGCGCGGCAATCAAGGATTCCGAACGTCGCCCCTTCGCGACTGGCCAAGGATCGAAAGGTCTGGCGGTCGGCCTGCCGCAGGAAGGTCGCATCGACGATGACCGGATAGCCGGAACGAAGGATGCAGCGTGCCATCCTGTGCAAACGTTCGTAGGTGGCATGGTGCGCCGTTTCGCAGTACAGGGTTTGCTTTTGCCGGTCGCTGACGCGGTCGGAAGGGGCCAATCCGAAGTGCCGCTTGCGCTCGATGTCGCTGCGCAGACGAATCGCACCGTGTTGCTGCACGACCCACTGGCTGGCGGTCGTTTTGCCGCTGCCGCTGACCCCGTGCGTGATCCACAATTGGGGGCGGTCACGCAGCGAAAACTGGTATGCCAATTCGACATGGTGTTCACAATCGTCCATCGCGGCGGTCTGATCGGCGGCCGACATGCCGGGCTGGGACGCACGGATCGCCGACACTTTGGCACGAATCAGCGCGCGATAGACCAGGTACCAACGCAGCACGACCAGCGAGGCGTGGTCGCCGGTGTTTTCTAAGTAGGCATTGATAAAGCTGCGTGACAGATCCAATCGCTCTCGGGCCGCAAAGTCCATCGCCGCGAACGCCGCATCGCTCAGCACGTCGATCCAACGAAATGACTCGTTGAACTCGATTCCGTCAAAGGGGATCAGTTGGTCGCCCCAGTGAACGATGTTTGCCAGGTGCATGTCACCGTGACACTCACGAATGAACCCGTTGGCGACACGCTGGGAAAAGACGCGGCGGTGCTCGTGAAAGTACCTGTCGGTCCAATCGCCGAGGACGCGGACGACCTTGGCCGAATCGCCGCCGACCACATTCCGAAGTGCCGTCAGGTTGTCGGTCGCGTTTCGGTAAACCGATTCGATCGAACCGAGTTGCTTGTTCCCGGTTTTGAGGTCCAGACGCTCGGCCGATTGATGAAAATCCGCCACACATCGTGCCAGTTCGAACACTTCGTCGGTCGTCAGCTTGTCCGATTCGATGCGTTCACTGAGCAGCGCGCCCGACGGAAATCGCCGCATCTTGACCGCGTATTCGAACGGCTCTCCCGAGCCCTCGACGATCGGTTGTCCATCGCACAATGAAAGCGGAACGACATCGAGGTAAAGATCCGAGGCAAACCTGCGGTCCAAGCGGAGTTCCTCTTCGCAAAAGTGCTTGCGTTTCTCCAGCGTGGAATAATCCAGGAAGGCATTGCGAACGGGTTTTTTGATCTTGAACGCGACATCGCCGACCAGAAAGACCCACGAGATGTGCGTCTGGTGCAGTTCGATCGGTCCGGGATCGCGGCCCGAAGCGATGATTTTGGGATACGCCTCGGGGCGGGTGAGTGCCTGGATCAGTTGTGAATCCGTCGGACGGTTGGCGGTCGCGGTGGCATCGGCGTGACTCATCGTCGTACCTGTAGGGTGTCACACGGACCGCCATTGATGAAACCACCTTGTCCAATCGGCGCATCCGTCGGTTAGGTCATCGGCAACATGCATGATTCTGCCGTTTCGTCGTCTTCATTGATTTCAATCGGGGATTGGAATCCTTCGGGTTTGAGTGCGAGGACGGAACACTTCATCGCCGAGAGCAGGTTTTCGGCGGTGTTGCCGATCAGAAATCCGGCCACTCCCGTGCGGCAAACCGTCCCCATGACAACCAGGTCGGCTTCGATCTCATCGGCGACACCAAGAATATTGGTTGCCGCTTGCCCGCGCTGCAGGTGGACTTCGATTTCGTCGCCGCCTTCAAACGGCGGCTGCAACAACCGATCCAGGCGATTGCGCACCTTGGCTTCGCGTTTGGCAAGC
This sequence comes from Stieleria maiorica, assembly GCF_008035925.1. Taxonomy (NCBI): domain Bacteria; kingdom Pseudomonadati; phylum Planctomycetota; class Planctomycetia; order Pirellulales; family Pirellulaceae; genus Stieleria; species Stieleria maiorica. The sequence continues at coordinate 8,300,704 of NZ_CP036264.1, read as the reverse complement.
GCCGCATCGACCTCTGCGTCTCCGGCGCGTCTGCGCAGGGATTGTTCCATCCACATGTCCCAGACGCTGACCAGATGCAATTTTGCCTGGTCACGCCGGGCGACCGCATAGGCCAATTCCAGAATGTCGTTGTTCAGTTTCAAATGGGTTTCATCATCGGCATCCAAGTCGATGGCCGCGAGCACCTGGTTGAACGCCGCGTGGACCTTGGGTTTCAGGATCCAAAGGGGGCAGGGACAAATTCGCAGCAGTGTCCGAGCGATGCTGCCGAACAAACGCCCGGTCGTCGTGCATCCGTCGGCGGTCTTGATGACCAGATCATGCCCGCCGGCGAGCACCCGCTTGGTGATTTCTTGAGCGGGCGAACCGCAACGGACCAGGATCTCGACCGACAGACTTTCGCGGCAGAACTGATTGGCCAGATCGACCAACCTCTGTCCGCGGTCTTCGATCAGCAAATGCTCCAATTTATCCGGACTGGCCTCGTGCGTCATGATTCCGATCGCACTGGGCAAGGGTTTAATCACATCCATCAGCGTGACCACGGCCTTGTTTTCCTTGGCAATCTCAAAGGCCCGTGCGATCGCTGTTTCCGGGTCATCCGTTCCCGCATAAACCAAGATGTTCTTAAATCGTTGCATGGCAGTTTCCTTGGGGGTGTTCGGCAGACAGGTTTGCATGATTTGTGCCAAAATCAAAACATCGTCAGGGGCGAGTGAGATCGGCTTGCGCAGCGCGCGTATTGTCCCACCTGTGCGAAATGGCGCGCCCGTGCCGATTCGATGCGAACAAGGGCGATGGCATGCGCATTGCATCGAGTCAACGGCGACCGAATTCCTGTTCCCACCTGATCCCGAGTGTCACGATGAGTACGGCAGCAGACTCCGCCACGGACGCGATTCGCTGGTTTGACCAAGTCGGCATGGACGATGTCGGCATCGTTGGCGGCAAGAACGCCTCGTTGGGCGAGATGTATCGCGAATTGACGCCCCGCGGCGTGCGGATTCCCAACGGGTTTGCGACGACGGCGTCGGCCTATCGTCGGCATTTATCGGAGAGCGGGCTGGACGACAAGATCCAGCAGATTCTCAGTGGGATCAATTATCGGGACGTCGGGTCGCTGCAACATCACGGCCGGATCATTCGTCACATGATCCTCGATACGCCGCTGTCGGACGAGTTGTCCAAGGCGATCGTCGACGCCTACCACCGGTTGTCCAAGGAGCGTGGTGAATTGGCCGACGTTGCGGTCCGCAGCAGCGCGACGGCGGAGGATTTACCGGACGCCAGTTTCGCCGGCCAACAGGAGACGTATTTGAATGTTCGCGGACAGGCCAGCTTGTTGGACGCGTGTCGACGCTGTTTGGCGTCGTTGTTCACCGATCGGGCGATTTCCTACCGCGCGCACCACAACTATGACCACATGCAGGTGGCGCTATCGATCGGAATCCAACAGATGGTGCGTTCGGATCTGGCGTCGTCGGGGGTGATGTTTTCGATCGACACCGAAACCGGTTTTCGTGACGCGGTGTTGATCAACGCCGCTTATGGTCTGGGCGAGAATGTGGTCCAGGGGAGCGTGAATCCGGACGAGTACTACGTGTTTAAACCGACGCTCCGCGACGGCTATCGCCCGATTTTGAAGCGGACGGTGGGGTCCAAGTCCATCAAGATGGTGTACGACTTGGGCGGCAGCAAGATGACCAAGAACGTGCCGGTCGCCGATGACATGGCCAAACGTCAGGCGCTCAGCGACGAAGACATTTTGCAGCTGGCGCGGTGGGCGTGTGTGATCGAGGACCACTACAGCGACCTGCGCGGTACGTTTTGCCCGATGGACATGGAGTGGGCCAAGGACGGGAATACGGGGGAATTGTTCATCGTTCAAGCCCGGCCCGAGACGGTCCAGTCGCGGCGCTCGGTGCATGAATTACAACGTTACCATCTTCAACGTCAGGGCGAGCAACTGCTGGAGGGACGCTCGGTCGGCGAGAAGATCGCGGTGGGCCCGGTCCGCCTGGTTCACGATGTGAATGAATTATCCCACTTCCGAGACGGCGAGATTTTGGTGACCGACAAGACGGATCCGGATTGGGAACCGGTGATGAAGCGTGCCGCGGGAATCGTCACCAACCGCGGCGGTCGGACCTGTCATGCAGCGATCGTCAGCCGTGAACTGGGGTTGCCAGCGATCGTCGGCACCGGCGAGGCAACCGATCGATTGCGTGACGGCCAGGTCGTCACGGTCAGCTGTGCCAGCGGCGATGTCGGCGTCGTTTATGACGGAGAACTACCGTTCGAAGTCGAGACGATTGATCTGGGCGCGATCGGGCGACCGAAAACCAAGATCATGATGAACGTCGCGACGCCCGACGAGGCCTTTGCGCTGTCGTCACTCCCCAACGACGGAGTCGGCCTGGCGCGGGTGGAGTTCATCATTTCCAACTCCGTCAGGGTGCACCCACAAGCATTAATCGATTTTCACCAACTGGCCCCCAGCACCCGCGCCGCGGTAGATCAGGCGACGTACGGATACGACGACAAACCACAATTCTTTATCGACCGTTTGTCCGAAGGCATCGCCATGATTGCCGCCGCGTTTTATCCGAAAGATGTGATCGTTCGAATGAGCGATTTCAAAACGAACGAGTACGCGAATCTGATCGGGGGCCGGGCGTATGAGCCGAAGGAAGAGAATCCGATGATCGGTTTTCGGGGCGCGTCGCGGTATTACAGCGACCGGTTTCGCGATTCGTTCGCGCTCGAGTGCAAAGCCGCCCAGCGGGTCCGCCGGGAGATGGGGCTGACCAACGTCAAGCTGATGGTTCCGTTTTGTCGCACGATCGAAGAAGGAAAACGCGTGCAAGCGGAGATGGCGAAACACGGCTTGGTGCGTGGCGAAAACGGTTTAGAGATCTACGTGATGTGCGAGATCCCCAGCAACGTGATCCTGGCCGATCAATTCGCGGAGATTTTCGATGGGTTCTCGATCGGGTCCAATGACCTGACGCAATTGACGTTGGCGGTTGATCGCGATTCGGCCATCCTGGCCCACGTCTTCGATGAACAGAACGAGGCGGTCAAGCGAATGATTTCCAGCGTGATCGCCCAGGCAAAGCGAAGCGGCCGCAAGATCGGAATCTGCGGCCAGGCGCCGAGCGACTACCCGCAGTTTGCCGAGTTTCTGGTCCAACAGGGGATCGACAGTCTTTCCCTGACCCCCGATTCGGTGTTGAAGACGACGATGCACATCCTGAAAGTCGAGGCGGCCGGTTCCTGACAGAATCGGTGTCCAAGGTTACAACAGTAGCGTTGCCGCCCCGGCGTGCGTGGGGATAAATGTGAGGGGATGCAGCAAACGCTGGTGTCCAGCCTTGAGGCGTCTTCTGCCGCTGCGAAGCAGCGACCGGGAATCGCCTAAAGGCCAATGCCACTTACTTTCGGTCACAAACTGAGCCGTAGGCGCTAGCCTCGGGCCTTACAAGGGAAATCCAAGGCTCGAGGCTAGCGCCGTCGGCTCAAAAAGTAAGTGGCATTGGCCGAAAGGCTAGACACCAACACTTGTCCCCGTGAAGTTCGTTGCCGTCCACTTTCAGTGAGATTTTGATGTCTGACGATTCTCAAGTCCTGTTTGACCGTCTTGGCGGCACCGCCGCAGTCGCTGCGATTGTTCAAGAAATGTATGCCCGAGTTCTGGAGGATCCGGAGTTGGCACCGTTTTTTGAGGGGGTCTCGATGGAACGCTTGCGGACGATGCAATTCCATTTTCTGGCGTCGGCCTTTGACGGGCCTGCCGAGTATTCGGGGGCCGATTTGACCCGGATCCATGCCGGTCGCGGGATCACCGCGGTGCACTTCGCAAAATTCTGTGGGCACTTCGCCGACGCGATGGAAGACTACGGCGCCTCCAAACGCGACGTCGATGACGCCTTGGGGCGACTGGCACTGTACAAAGACAAGATCACCGGCGACGCCAACGTCGACGGGTAAATCCCCAAGCCAGCGAGTGTCGCGGAATCACTCGACCGCGCTCAACGGTGCTTCCGCTTCGCTGCCGTTGAAACGTTCCAGCAATCGATAGAGTTTGCGTCGGTGGATGCCCAACACGCGAGCCGCTTTGGCTTTGTTGCCATTCTCTTTGGCCAACACGTACATCACGTGTGCTTTGGCGATGTCGTCCAGTTTCAGCGATTCGGGTTTAAAGGCCGCGTCGCCGTGATCGGATTCGGATGAATCGGCGTTGCCGCCACGGTCGCTGGGGTGCCGCGGGGCGTCGCCATCGGCACAATCGGCGATTTCAGAGGGCAGGTCGTCCAGCGTCACATCGTGACCATCGGCCAGAATCGTGGCGCGTTGGATCACGTTGATCAGCTGCCGAACGTTTCCGGGCCAGGGGTAGCGATTGAGCGCATCGCGGGCGGTCTGGTCGACATGCCACGGAACCGGCAAATAATGATCGACCAATCGATCCACGTCGCCGCTGCGTTCCCGCAGTGGGGGGAGTTGCAGGGAGAGCACGTTGACGCGGTAGAACAGATCCTCGCGGAAATTCCCGGATTCGACTTCCTTGGCCAGGTCCCGGTTGGTCGCGGCGATGATTCGCACGTTGACGAACCGTTCCTTGTGCGATCCGATGCGTCGCATCGAGCCGTCTTCCAAGACACGCAACAGTTTGGGCTGCAAAGAAAGCGGCAGTTCACCGATTTCGTCGATAAACAACGTGCCTCCGTCGGCGATTTCGAACAGACCGGGTTTGTCGGATGTCGCGCCGGTGAAGGATCCTCTCTGGTGGCCGAACAGTTCGCTTTCGACCAACTGTTCCGGTAGCGCGGCGCAGTTGATGGTGACAAAGGGTCTGTCGCTCAGGCGGCTGTTCTGTTGAATCGCGCGGGCCACCACCTCTTTCCCGGTGCCGCTTTCACCCTGGATCAAGACCGGTTTGTCCGTGGGGGCGACCTTGTGGACCATCTTGACGACTTGCCGCATCGACGGTGATTCACCGACCAGTTCCAACGCGGGACGGCTGCGCGAAATGATCGCTTTGAGCTGTTTGTTTTCGCGACGCAAACGGCCTCGATCGCGGGCCAACATGCAATGGTGTTCCAGGTCGCCCAGCGAACATGGTTTCGTCAAGAAATCGCATGCGCCCAACTTCATCGCCGAAACCGCCGATTCGATCGTGCCCTGGCCGGTCAAGATGATCACTTCCATCTCGATCTTGTCTTGCTGGACCCGCTGCAGCAACTCCATCCCCGACATCCCCGGCATATTCATGTCGAACACCGCGACGTCAAAACTGTCTTGGGCGCACAATTCCAAGGCTTCCGCTCCGCTCGCTGCGGCGCTGACGTCGTGCCCCTTTCGCTCCATCCAGCGGGCGGAAGTTTCACGGAAATCGTCTTCGTCTTCCACAAGCAGCAGCTTGATCGGTGAATTAGACATGGTGGTTCGCTGGACTCGTTGGCAAGGTGATGCGGGTGAAGTAGGTCGAGGGGGCGATCAAGGATGCCAAGCCGCTGGTAATCGCTTGAAGCCACTCCGGGTGCGTGGGTGAGATCGACTACCGAGTGTGCATTCTCGCACACCCGTGACGGAAGTGCACGGTCGGCACGTGGTTTTCCGCTTCGATGACGGTGCCGTCGCGAGGCCCCACCGGTCCGGATCGCGCGCCACCGCCGTGGGACGGAGAGAGCATCGTTGGCGATCGGCGGTCGGCGAATTCGGTGCGATCGGCAACTGTTGGCAAGGCCAACGTGCCGTACTGGTGAATTCACATGGCCGTTTCGTTTCCACGATCTCTCCTCGTCGTGATCCACCCAAGGGCTTGGGACTTTCGCTGAACACCGGCCTGTGATGCAAACAGCGGACCAAGCGGGTTGGAATTCGGATCGCTGCGGCCGCATTGGCCTGTCAATTGCACCGCATCGCTCCCAGTCTACCGCCACTCAATTTTCGGGTCGACGGTGCGTTCGGAGAGTCGCCGTGTTCTCCGACCTCGGCTGATTGAAAAGCGAAGCTTTGCTCCGCGCCGACCTCGGAGAGGACGGCGACGGTAGAGCCGAATCGAAAACAAAACGACGCCAGACGGAAGATCGAGCGATGAAGGTGGTGATGTTTACCAACACATTCACACCGCATGTCGGTGGCGTGTGTCGCAGCGTGCAGCAGTTCACCCAGGAGATTCGCGCGCTTGGGCATCGGGTGTTGATCGTGGCACCCGAGTTTGAAGGTGCGCCGACCGATGAGACGGGCGTGGTACGGATTCCGGCGGTGCAGCATTTCAACGGTTCGGATTTTTCGGTGCCGGTGCCGATTCCGGGTTATTTGAAGACGACGTTGGATCAGTTCCAGCCGGACCTGATCCACTCGCACCATCCCTTTTTGCTGGGCGGAACGGCGCTCCGGGTTTCGGCCGGGCGCGACATTCCGATCGTGTTCACGCACCACACGCAATACGAGAAGTACACGCACTATGTGCCCGGCGATTCCAAAACCATGCAACGATTCGTGGTCGAGTTGGCGGTCGGCTACTGCAATTTGTGTGACGCGGTGATCGCTCCGGGCAAGACGATCTACAAGCGGTTACGGGAGCAGGGGGTGACCCGACCGATGGCTGAAATCCCGACGGGAGTGGATGTCGTTCGTTTTCGTCATGGGGACGGCTCGGAGGCGCGAAAACGTCTGGGCATCGACGAGGGTCCGTTTGTGGTTGGGCATGTCGGGCGTTTGGCGCCGGAAAAGGGACTGGAGTGTTTGGCGATTTGCGTCGCCCGATTTGTCCAGCGATGTGCTGACGCCATGTTTGTGGTGGCCGGCCAGGGGCCATCGGGCAAGACCGTGCGCGATGTGTTTGAAAAGCACGGCGTGTCGGACCGTTTGAAGCTGTTGGGCAATCTGCCACGCAACGACCTGGTCGACCTTTACCATGCGATGAACGTGTTCGCGTTCAGCTCGCAAAGTGAGACACAAGCGATGGTGATCACCGAGGCGATGGCGGCGTCGGTGCCGATCGTGGCGGTCGATGCTGCGGGAGTCCGCGACGTGGTTCGCGACGGCGAAAATGGTCTGTTGATCAAGTCCCCGATTCCCGGGGGCGGTGATGTTGACGTGGTCTCGGATCGATTTGTCGATGCATTGATTCAAGTCCACGATGCCCCGCACGATCGCTATCGGCAGTGGAGTGCCGGGGCCTGGCAGACGGCGCAGCGGTTTTCGATGGAGGAGATGGCGGCGCGGACGATCAGGCTGTACGAACAGGTCATGAGCAGCAATCGCGACGGGAACCATCGGCATGACGCCTGGTCAGCCGCACTCCGCCGGATCGAGGAGGAGTGGCAGATCTGGTCCAATGTCGTCGATGCCGCCGGACACGCGATCATCGGCAAAGACATTCACGTCTTTTGAGGGCCGGGCTCACTCCAAATCGAATTTGATCCCGCCCACGAAGGTGGCGCACATGTTGTACAGAAGTGCCCCGATGATTCCGCCGATGAAGCCACCGACGCCATAAAACAAGGGCATCAGGACGATGGCGCCGATGCCGCCGATCAGCCCGGCCACCGCATCACCGCCCTGCGCGGCGACCCCGACCAACGCCATCAACGTGAACATCGCACCGACGATCAGCCCCAGGATCGCGTACAGCACACCCAGCATGGTTCCGCAGGACATTACGTCCAGCCGCTTGACCGTGACGGTCCGCCGCGTGGGCGTCATCGATGGAGGAGCGGCGGACGATTCATAGGGATTTGCGGCGGACATGCTGAGAGCCTTTGGTCTGACGGGCGGCGGGATAAATGAACGCGTTAATAGAGTAGCGTATCGTTTGCGCCGTGGGGCATCGCATCCTCACCCGCCGGCGTGACTTGGACGTCGCTTGGTTTCGCGTAGTGGACGAGGCGACGAGTCCATTCGAATTGTGCACCGCGAGGACTCAGGTGTTCCATGAATCGTTTGATGGTCCCCCCTTTTCCGGCCGCGTCACATCCTTCAAACAGGATCACCACTTTTTCTTTGGATTCCTTGACCCAGGCCTGAAGTTTCAGCAGTTCAACCAGCAACTGGTACTTTTGTTTTTCATACGTCTTTCGCGACATCAAGTTGCGATAGGGGAATGCGCCGTCGCGCCAGCCGCTGGAGAGTTGGTCGTCGGGGCTGCTGCGTCGCCGACCGCCAGCACTGGGGTGTGACTTCTTGAACAAGGCGTTGCGCAGCACGGTGGCGTCTTCCGGGGAAGCGCCGTCGATGATCACGTCCAATGTCTTGGCCAGCGTGTGCACATCGTGCGGGGGCGTCGTCTCGATGATGTCTCGGACGGCGCTGATTTTGCTCTGCAGGGCCGCTGCGACGGACCGATCGACCTCGAAATCCTCCAACTCCTGTGGTGTCAGCGAAGGTGACGTGTCACCCTCAGCGACCAGCCGATTGCGACGTTTGGTCTTCTTTTTTGACTTCGACTTCGCGTTTTTCGTACCGTTTTTTGACGGTTTAGCAGGCTTCGTTGACATTTCCGAATGGGGGGCAAACGGGCGTCTACAGGCGATCGGGCGCGGTGCAGGCACGCAGTCGAGGCGCGCAGGGTGTTGGGGATTCGGGTGTCGGGGATTCGGGTGTTGGGGATTCGGGCGGTGGGGATTCGTCGTCAGAGGCATAGCTTGTGCCAAACCGCTGATCGTCCGTAGATTTCCGCAGGTTCGTGACGGCGGCACCACACCGCTGGCTGGCGGCGACGGTTACAATCAGGGCCTTGCCCTTCTCCCCACCGTTCGCTTCGTCCGGAGCTGTTTCATGTCGCGACTACCGATTCGAGATGTCGTTGGTGCTTGTTTGGTCGTTCTGTTGACCTGTCTTTCTGGGGCCAGCCGCGCCGATGCCCGCGAGGACGGTGGTATCCGCGAGGATGCGTCCGAACTGATCGAGCAGGCCGGCGTCAACGCCGGGTTCTTCGTGCACTTGGATGCCGGGGACGGCCGGCTGACCGCGGCGCTGCGCCAAAACGATGCGACTCAGGTTCACGGGTTGGTCCGGGATGCGAATCAGTTGAATTCGATCCGCGACCGGGTGATCGCCCAAGGCGACTATGGTGACATCGCGTTTGACCGTTTCGACGGCTATCAGCTTCCCTATGTCGACAACATGGTGAATTTGCTGATCGCCGAATCGCTGGGTGACGTCTCGATGGACGAGGTCCTGCGGGTGCTGGTGCCGGCCGGCGTCGCCCTGGTCAAGAACGGTGACCGGTGGGAAAAACATCGCAAGGAGCGACCGGACAACATCGACGAGTGGTCTCACTACTTGCACGACGCAACGGGCAACTCGGTCGCCCACGACGACGTCGTCGCCCCGCCGCGACACCTACAATGGGTGGGCAGCCCGCGATGGTCGCGGCACCACGACCGGATGGCCAGCATGAGTGCGTTGGTGTCCACCGGCGGGCGGATGTTTTACATCATGGACGAAGGCAGCCGAATCTCGATCCAGTTGCCGCCCAAATGGAAACTGATCGCGCGCGATGCCTTCAACGGCAGCGTGTTGTGGAAAAAAGACATCGACAACTGGCAACCGCACCTCTGGCCGCTCAAAAGCGGTCCGACGCAATTGTCGCGACGATTGGTTTCGACCGAATCGGAAGTCTTCGTCACACTGGGATTCAACGCGCCGCTGACCGCATTGGATGCGGCGACCGGCGAGTTGCTGCGAACCTATGAAGGCAGCGATGCGACCGAGGAAATCATCTCCACCGGCGATCTGTTGTTCCTGGTGGTGCGAAAAGGGAAAGCGGAACTGCAGGACTACGCCCCGCTGCACGGCACCGTCGGTGACCAGGCGCGTTCGCGCAGTTTTTTCTGGAACGAAGAACCTCGCGTGTTGATGGCGTTTCAAGCCAGCACCGGAAAACAGCTTTGGGCCAAGCAGACGAAGGTGTCTCCGCTGACGTTGGCGGCCCAAGATTCACAGATTTTCTTTCACGACGGCGAGAAGATCATCTCGTTGGATGGACATTCTGGCGACATCGTCTGGGAAAGTGAATCGGTGACGCGTCGCGATTCGTTCACGTTCAACTTTGGTCCCCGCTTGGTGGTTTACGAAGACGTGGTGTTGTACGCCGGCGGCGACGGCAAGATGATCAGCAGCGACGCGAAGAGCGGAGAAAAACTGTGGGAGGCGAGTTTTCCCAACAGCGGCTATCAATCACCGCAGGACTTGATGGTCGTCGATGGTTTGGTCTGGTTGGCGCCGTTGACATCGGGTAGGGACAGCGGCGTCTACACCGGACGCAACCCGCGAACCGGCGAGGTGGTCAAATCATTTGCGCCCGATGTGGACACGTATTGGTTTCACCACCGTTGCTACATCGCCAAGGCGACCGACAATTTCTTGATGCCTTCGCGGACCGGGATCGAGTTTGTTGATCCCGACAAAGAACATTGGGACATCCATCACTGGGTTCGCGGCGGGTGTCTGTACGGCGTGATGCCCTGCAACGGTTTGACGTACGCACCGCCACACAACTGTGCCTGTTACCCCGAAGCCAAACTGTTCGGGTTCAACGCTCTGGCGCCGCTGGCCCCGACCCGTCCGATCCCGACAAAGGTCGCCGAAGCGGGGCGACGTGAAAAAGGCCCCGCGTTCGACGTGGCGTTGGCCGCCGCCAACCCGGCCGGATCAGACGATTGGCCGACCTACCGCCGTGATGCGGGACGCAGCGGCGCGACTGTCGGAACGATTCGCTCCGACGTCGCCCCCCGATGGACCGCGGACTTGGGCGGCCGACTGACCGCCCCGGTGATCGCCGACGGGCAAGTCTATGTCGCCCAGATCGACCAGCACACGTTGCATGCCCTGGACGAAAAAACGGGCGATGCGAAATGGAGCTACACCGCCGGGGCGCGGATCGATTCGCCGCCGACCGTGCATCGTGGCCGCGTCGTCTTTGGTGCCGCCGACGGCTGGGTGTATTGTTTGACCACCGACGGCGAACTCGTCTGGCGATACCGTGCCGCGCCGATCGATCGTCGTGCGATGGCCTATGAACAACTGGAATCCTTGTGGCCGGTGCACGGCAGCGTGTTGATTCACAACGACTCGGTATACACCGTTGCCGGGCGATCCAACTTTTTGGACGGCGGAATGCGGCTGTTGCGGCTGGATTTGGCCAGCGGAAAAAAGCTGGCCGAAACGATCATGGACGAGACCAATCCGGAGACCGGAAACAACCTGCAGGAGAAACTGCAAATCCTGCAAATGCCGGTCGGGCTTCCCGACATCTTGTCCACCGACGGGCGGCACTTGTTCATGAAGAGCCAGAAATTTGACTTTGACCTCAACCGATTAGAGATCGGACCGAATTCGGGCGACTTCGCCACACAAGCCTCCAAGCAGCGCGGCCAAGACGCCCACATCTTCGCGCCGATGGGCTTTTTGGACGACACCTGGTTCCACCGCTCGTATTGGGTGCTGGGCCAGAGTTTTGCCGGCGGTCATGGCGGCTACTATCAAGCCGGCAAGTACGCGCCGTCGGGACGCATCCTGGTCAAGGGTGACGGGTACGTTTATGGCTACGGGCGCAAACCACAATACTTGCGTTGGACGACAGTTCTGGAGCACCAGTTGTTTTCCGCCGAACAGAATCCGCCGGAGATTCCCGAAGGGTTTGGAAAGAAACGCGGAGGGGGCGGGGCGTCGGCACCGTCCGCGTCGTTCCCCAAATCGCCGAGTTTGAATCCACAGGGTAAACCGATCACGGTGGAGGCTTGGATCACATCGACCAAGCCCCAGGGAGTGATCATCGCGCGCGGCGGTCCATCAGCCGGATTCGCGCTGACGCTGAAAGCGGGCAAACCGCAGTTCTTGGTCCGCAGCGAACAAGGGCTGTCGACGATCGAAGGGCCCAAACGGATCGTCGGCGGGTGGCACCACGTCGTCGGCGTGTTGGGTGAAGACAAGTCGATGTCGCTGTACGTCGATGGAGAACTCGCTGCCAGCGGCAAGTCATCGGGATTGATTCACGTCGACCCCGCTCAAGGCATGGATGTCGGGGCCGATGGTCAAACCGCCGTCGGTGATTACACGTCTCCGTTGGCCTTCTCTGGAGCGATCGACGAGGTGCGGTTGTATTTCCTGGCGGCAACCGCCGATCAGGTCGCCAAACGCTACGGCGACGGTTCGGAGATCTCGGCCGATGCCGTGCTGGCGGTCAGCTTTGACGACGGCACCGCTCGCGATCACAGCTTGCATCGCAACAACGGCACCCTCGAAGGCGGCAAACTGGTCGACGGGAAATTCGGCATGGCCGTCCAGTTCACCAGCCGCAATCAAACCGCGAAGAAGGGCGGGAACAACAATGTCAAACCCGGTGATTCGCTGGTCAAACCGAAGTGGGCCAAAGATGTTCCGGTTTACGTACGCGGCATGGTGTTGGCCGGAAACAAGCTCTTCATCGTCGGTCCACCGGACACGATCAACGAAGAAGAAACGTTCCAGCAACTCAGCGAGAGCGATCCGGAAGTCCAAGCGTTGCTCGATGACCAGGACGCGGCCTTGATGGGCAAGGATGGGTCGTCGTTGTTGGCGGTGAACATCGACACCGGCGAAATCGAAAATGAGATCAAGCTGGACACGTTACCAGCGTGGGACGGACTGGCCGGCGCCAATGGCAGTCTGTTTCTTTCAACGCTCGACGGAAGTGTGATGTGTTTTGGGAAGTGAGCTTTTGAAGTTCAGAACACTTCACTTTGCCGGATTGTTTAGACCACGTTTGAAACTGGTTGTTATGTTTGCTGCTTCGATTCATGAATACCGCATGATCGCTCGTTTCGATCGTGGTGCGTCGGATGCCCCCTCACCCCCAGCCCCTCTCCCCCGGATTCTGGGCAAGTGGAGCTTGCCCAGAATCCGGGGGAGAGGGGAGCCATTGAGGACGATTGAATCAGTGACGATGTCATGTAAGAGCATTTTCCGTCGCCCAAGTCTTGGTCCCACCTGCCATTCTTCGCGGGGACTTGTCCTAACCTTCATCCTTTTGGCATGGAGTTCTTGCGCCGGCGCGTGCAACATTCCCGTCTTTCGCTACGCACTGGAACGATGGACGCCGGATGATTGCGAAGTGATTGTTTTTCACGATGGACCGCTCTCGCCCGCCGACGCCCGCCTGATGAAACGATTGACCGCTTCGACCGACGACCACGGCGGGCACGCCAACGCCAAGGTCATCGCGGTCGATCTGGCCAGTGGGAAAGACCGCTCGCGCGAGACTTTGTGGCAGGAAATCAGTGCGGACGATCAAGCGACGTTGCCGCATGTCCTGGTCCGGACCAAGCTGGGACAGGGACGCACCGTCAACCACTGGCACGCAGCGCTCGGCGATGCGGATCGGATGGGGATTTTTCAATCACCGGTTCGCAACGAACTCCGCGATCGGTTGCTGGCCGGTCACAGTGTCGTCTGGTTATTGGTTCGATCGGCCGACGATGGAAAAACGGCTGCTGCAAAGCTGCTGGTCGAAGACACATTCAAAACACTTCAGTCGAAAATCAAGTTGCCTGAAGGGATCGGATTGCCGGGCTCGGAATTGTACGCCGACTTGCCGTTGGTGGTGAAATTCAGTCTGTTGGAGATCGATCCGAAAGATCCCAGCGAGAGGTTCTTGGTCCGTTTGCTTTCCGGATTGCGCGGACAGGCGTTCGAAGAAGGCGAACCATTGTTGGTTCCGGTCTTTGGCCGCGGTCGGGCACTGGAAGTGATCCCGGCACGTGACATGACGCCGCGGTTGATGGAAGAGTTGACGATCTTCCTGAGTGGTGCCTGTTCGTGCCAGGTCAAAGAACAGAATCCCGGTTTCGATTTGCTGATCGATGCCGACTGGGACGGTGAACTGTTCGGCGACGTCGACAATCGTCCCCCGGATCGCAGCGCCGAAGAAGGCCGCAATCGCAATCCCGTCCTGGTTCCGATACCACAGGGTCGCAGATAAACTAAAGCTATGAATCGAACATATATCTTAATGGCCGGCTCGCTGGTCGCACTGATCGCCATCGGCGTGATGCTGGGCGGAAAAGAAAAGCCGTCGACCAGCGGGCGAGCGGTGATGTTGTACTGTGCCGCCAGCAACCGTGCGGTGATGGAATCGATCCGCAAAGAGTACGAGCAGGAGTTCGACCGCAGCGTTGAAATCCAGTACGGACCGTCGCAAACACTTCTTTCGTCGATCGAAGTCGCCAACCAAGGGGATCTGTATTTGCCGGCCGACGACAGTTATCTGAAACTGGGTCAGGAAAAGGGACTGATCGCGGAAGAGCTTCCGATCGCGAAAATGCAAGCCGTGATCGCGGTCCCCAAGGGGAATCCGAAATCGATCAACAGCCTGGACGATCTGTTGCGTGATGACGTCCGTGTCGTTCTGGCCAGTCCCGATTCGGCGGCGATCGGCAAAGTCGTCCGCGAAACCTTGGATGCGTTCGGTCGCTGGGACTCGTTGGACAAGGCCACGAGTGCGTATCGTGGAACGGTCAATGAAGTGGCCAATGACATCAAGATCGGGGCGGCCGACGCCGGGATCGTGTACGACGCGGTGCTGCACACCTATCCGGATTTGACCTTCGTCGAAATCCCCGAACTGGCCGCGACGGCATCGCAGATTTCGGTCGGTGTGATTGCGTCGACCGAGCATGCAGCCGATGCATTGCATTTTGCTCGCTATGTTTCATCAGCCGATCGAGGGCTACAGCATTACGCCGAGCACGGCTTTCGCGTCTCCGGCGGTGACACTTGGGCGGACCATCCCGAGTTGTCGGTGTTCGCCGGTTCGATGTTGCGTCCGGCGATCGAGGACACGATCGCAGCGTTCGAAAAACGCGAGGGCGTGAAGGTCAATCGCGTCTACAACGGATGCGGGATCTTGGTGGCACAAATGAAGGCCGGCCAGCACCCCGACGCCTACTTTGCGTGTGACAGTGAGTTCATGAACCAGGTTCACGATCTGTTTCCCGAACCGGTTCCGGTCTCGCAAAACGAACTCGTGATCCTGGTCCAGAAGGGTAACCCCAAGGGGATCGCCTCGTTGCGGGATTTGGGCAAAGAAGGGTTGCGTGTCGGGATCGGCCACGAAAAACAGTGTGCGATGGGCTGGATCACGCAAAACACGTTTCGCGAAGGCGGCGTTCAGCAGGAGATCATGCCCAATGTGACGGTGCAGACACCGACCGGCGACATGCTGGTCAACCAGTTGCAAACCGGTTCGCTGGACGCCGCGGTGGCTTATTTGAGCAACGCCGCCGGAGCGTCGGAGTTTTTGGACGCGATCCGGATTCAGGGGATCGAGTGCAGTGTGGCGACTCAACCATGGGCGGTTGCCAAAGAGTCACCGTATCCGAACTTGGCATCGCGCCTGTTCCAGCAGATCTGCTCCACCGAGTCACAAGACATCTTCGCCGCCGAAGGGTTTCGTTGGCAGAATCTTGGTAAAGCAGCGACCGATGAGTGAGCCGGTGGACTCCACTTCTTCACGGACGTTTCGGCGCCGCAGCGACACGCCATTTTTCCTGGTGATGGGCGGGATCTCCGCCTGCTTCATCGTCTTGATCGTGCTGTTGTTGGTCGCGGACGTCGTGTTCACCTCACCGAGTGACTTCATCGATGCACTTCGCAAACCGGAGATTCAAGCGGCGTTTCGGTTGACGATCCTGAGTTGCTCCGCCGCGGCCGTCTTGTCGTTGTGGGTCGCGACGCCGCTGGGGTACTTGTTGTCACGCTATCGATTTCCGGGACGCTGGTTGGTCGACACCCTGGTCGATATTCCGATCGTGTTGCCGCCGTTGGTGTTGGGGCTGAGCCTGTTGATCCTGTTTCACCTGCCGATTTTTGGTTGGGAATTGGAGGCGTGGTTGCGCGACAGCGTCGGATTCCCGGTCACGTACCAGTGGCCCGCGGTGGTGCTGGCCCAGTTTTCAGTGGCGTGCGCGTTTGCGGTGCGAACGATGCGTGTGACGTTCGACCAAATTGATCCACGCGCCGAAGACGTGGCGCGGACGCTCGGTTGCACGCGGGGCCAGGCGTTCATGCAGATCGCGCTGCCCCAAGCGTGGCGAGGGATGATCGCCGCGACGACGATCGCGTGGGCGCGGGCGCTCGGCGAGTTCGGACCGATCCTCGTGTTCGCCGGGGCAACGCGGATGCGGACGGAGGTGCTTTCGACGACCGTGTTCTTGGAATTGAGTATCGGTCAGTTGAACGCCGCGGTCGCCGTGTCGTTGTTGATGGTCGCGATGGCCGTGGTCGTGTTGTTGATTCTCCGCGTGCTCGGGACGGGATTAAACGCGTGATCCAGCTGGACAACGTTGCCATTCATGCCGGCGATTTTTCGCTCTCGGGCATCTCCATGCACGTCCCATGCGGTCACTACGCCGTGCTGATGGGCCGGACCGGACGCGGCAAGACGACGATCCTGGAATCGATCTGCGGCTTGCGCAAGGTGTCTTCGGGGCGGATTTCGATCGATGGCGTCGACGTGACGACCTGGTTGCCGGGAGATCGTCAGATCGGATATGTCCCCCAAGACCTGGCGCTGTTTCCCACGCTGACGGTCGCACAGCATTTGGCGTTCGCGCTGCGGCTGCGAAAGCGGCCTCAGATAGAGATCGATAATCGGATCGCTGAACTTGCCGAAGTGCTCGGGATCGAAGCGTTGTTGGGGCGAAAGGTCGACGCGCTCAGTGGTGGCGAATCGCAACGTGTCGCGCTCGGGCGGGCGATCTCATTTCGACCCGCAGTGTTGTTGCTCGATGAACCCCTGAGTGCCCTCGACGAATCGACCCGCGCGGAAATGCACGCCCTGCTCAAACGGGTCAAGGAGACGACCGGAGTGACCACGCTGCACGTCACCCACAGCAACGAAGAAGCCGAAGTCTTGGCGGATCAACGGTTCGAACTTCACGAGGGAGTGTTGAGGGAAGTGTAGCACCATTGTCTCAATTGTGCTGTTGCAGTCGCTTGCGGCTGCCAGGGTGTGGCGGGGTGTGGCGCTGCGCTTTCAGGAGGGAACAGTTGGGGACAACGGTTCTACACTTGGCGGCTGGAGGGCAGTGTAGCACCATTGTCTCAATTGTGCCCCCGCAGTCGCTTGCGGCTGCGGGGTTGTGCCGGGGTGTGGCGCTGCGCTTGCAGTGGGGAACAGCTGGGGACAGCGGTTCTACACTCAGCGGCCGGAGGGCAGTGTAGCACCATTGTCTCAATTGTGCCCCCGCAGTCGCTTGCGGCTGCCGGGGTGTGGCGGGGTGTGGCGGGGTGTGGCGCTGCGCTTTCAGGAGGGAACAGCTGGGGACAGCGGTTCTACACTTGGCGGCCGGAGGGCAGTGTAGCACCATTGTCTCAATTGTGCCCCCGCAGTCGCTTGCGGCTGCGGGGTTGTGCCGGGGTGTGGCGCTGCGCTTTCCGGGGGGAACAGTTGGGGACAACGGCTCTACACTTGGCGGCTGGAAGCCTGGCTTCCTAATAGGTCGGGATGGTGGGATCGATTTGCTTCGACCAGCGGATGATTCCTCCGTTGAGGTTGCTGACGTCGGGGAAACCGGCGTCGCGGAGGATCTGGACGGCTTTGGCGCTGCGCATGCCGAGTTTGCAGTGGACGACGATCGTCCGTGATCGATCGAGTTCACCGAGACGCGTGGGCAATTCATCGAGCGGAATCAACGTCCCGCCAAGATTGCAGATGTCATACTCGTGCTGCTTGCGAACATCCAAAACCGTCATCGGCTCTCCGGCATCCAGTCGTCGTTTGAATTCCGTCGGTTCGATGTCCCAGGGGCTTTGCGTGCTGTCCTGTTTGGGCGTCCCACAAAACTGGTCGTAATCGATCGGCGCGGTGATCGTCGGCTGATCGCCACACACCGGGCAACTCGGGTCTCGGCTGACTTTCAGTTCGCGAAATCTCATTTCCAACGCGTCGAGCAACAACAGCCGACCGGAAAGTGACTCACCGATCCCCAGGATCAACTTGATCGCCTCGGTCGCCTGGATCGTGCCGACGATGCCCGGCAGAATCCCCAGCACGCCGCCCTCGGCACAATTGGGGATCATGCCGGGATCGGGTGGTTTCGGGTACAGACATCGATAGCAGGGGCCGCCGGGAAGTCCGAACACCGAGGCCTGGCCTTCGAAGCGAAAGATGCTGCCGTAGCAATTCGGTTTGCCCAGCAGCACGCAGACGTCGTTGACCAGGTAACGCGTGGCAAAATTGTCGGTGCCGTCAATGATGATGTCATAGTCGGCGGCGATCTGCATCGCGTTGGCGCTGGTGAGCGCTTGATCGTGCCGGTCGATTTGGATCAGCGGGTTCACGTTGCCGATGGATTCGGCAGCCGAATCGACTTTGGGGCGGCCGACGTCGTCGGACCCGTGAATGATCTGTCGCTGCAGGTTCGAATACTCGACGCGATCAAAGTCGACGATCCCCAGGCGGCCGACGCCGGCGGCGGCCAGGTACAGAGCGACCGGCGATCCCAACCCGCCGGTTCCCACGACCAGGACCGAGGCCGATTTCAGTTTGACTTGGCCCTCGGTGCCGACTTCGGGTAACGTCAGATGCCGCGCATAGCGAGCGGTTTCTTCTCGCGCCAGCATGCCTTGGTCCGACATCGGTTCAGCCTCCCGCGATCGCCGGGACCAACAGAATCTCGTCGGTCTCGCGGAGCGGTGTCGCTTCGTTTTCCAGGTCGCGGATGTTGCGATCGTTTACGAAAACGTTGACGTAGGAGACCAATTGGTTGCGGTCATCGAACAGACTGCTGCGCAGTTGGGGGTGTGCCGTGACGACCTGTTCGAGGGCGTCTTGGACCGTGGTGGCGGCGATGGAAAGATGGTTCTGGCCGCCGGTGTGTTTTCGCAGCGCCGTGGGAATGATGACTTTCATGAGACAGCCGTGGAGGGAGCGTGGGGCAGATGACCACAGGTGGGGCATTCGGGACGTCGGTTCACGTTGAGCCGATGGAAGCTCATGTCCCGCAGGTCCATTTTAAGCAATCGGTTGACCAGCGGCTGGCCGATTCCCGCAATTGTCTTGATCGTCTCCATCGCGGCCATGCAGGCGACCGTGCCGGAAACGGCGCCGAAGACGGGGAACTGGCGGGTCCAGGTCGGCGGTTGTTCGGGGAACAGACATCGCAGACAGGCCGATCGACCGGGGACCAGCGTCGTCACGTGGGCTTCCAGTTCGTACATCGCACACTCGACCATCGGTTTATTTTGCAGCACCGCCTGTTCGTTCATCGCGAACCGTTCGGGGAACAGCGGCGCACAGTCGACGATGATGTCCGACTGGGCGACCAAATCCGCGGCGTTGGCCTGGCTAACATTTTCACCGACGGCCACGATCTCCAGCCGTGGATTCAATTCCAACAGCCTGCGCCGAATCGACTCGATCCGCGGTTTGCCGATCCAGTCGTGGGTCATCAACAGCTGGCGATTCAGATCGCTCGGTTTGACGTTGCCGGCATGAGCGAGCACCAACTTGCCGACACCCGCGGCGGCGAGTTCATAAGCGACCACACTGCCGACGCCGCCGACACGCGAGATCATCACCGAGGCGGCTTTCAGTTTTTCTTGGCCGGATTCGCCGAAGTCGGGAACCCACATCTGCCACTCGTACGTGGCACGTTCTTCATCGGTCAGCGGTACGGGCGTCGGCATCAGGTGGAAAGCGTGTTGCGGTGGAGCAGAAGTCTGGGGATCGGCGCGGAGTAGTCTATCGCACCCGGGGGTTGATTCCTACCGACCGATCGCCCGACGGACCTGTCTCTGAGACATCGCTGCGCTCGCCAGAGCGTGGAAAACGCAGCGGAACCGCCTTCTGGCGAAGTCAGCGACTTCAACACGCCCCGGCCCAGCCTAGACACTCGTTTCGATTCGCCGCGTGACTTTACCCAATAGCGATCGGGCGAATTCCATCAGCGTCGCCACTTGCGGTCGCCAGTCATCGGGCGCATAGAAGTCCAAGTGGTCTTTGCCGAACAACAGTTTCTCCAGTTCAAACTCCGATGCCTTTTGATGCCGAAACGCACGCAGGTCTTTGATCAGATTGCGACAGCGGACACCGGTCGTGTGATTTGTGTAAAAGTTTGTTTTGCCTTTGACCAATAGTTCATAGAGTGCGAACGGGAAATTCGCTTTGGCCGCGATTGCCAGCGGCAGCGACCCCCAAAACCGGGCGTTGATTTCCAAAAACACCCAACCACCGGTTTCTCGGTTGTAGCGGAATTCGAACATGCCGACACCGGTGTAGTTCAACCGCTGGACCAGTTTTGCGGTCGCCTGGGTCAGCTCGGGAATCTCCGAGATCGTTTCGCGATACGTGCTGCCACCGTCGATGGTTTCACGAAGGCGTCGATGCTGGAGTTGCATCAGGATTCTCCCTTGGTGGGCCAGCACTTCGACGCCGATCCCTTCGCCGGAAAAGCTTTCCTGAATCAGCACGCCATCGTCAGGGAATTCATGAATCAGGACTTCGGCCAATTGATCGGGAGTTTCGACGTGCCTTGCGGCGCGTTTGTTCGCGACGTCGCAGGCGGTGATCGATGAACGCGGTTTGACGAAAACCGGAAAGCGGAGTGGTCGCCGATCGACCAGCGTGAACTTGCGGTCGTTGAATCCTCGCTCCAGATTCTCCGCCGTGATTTCACATTCACGCGGCAGATTGATCCCCAATTCCGCCGCGAGTTCGCTGGTTTTGGCTTTGTCAAAGGCGACTTGGAACGCGTCGTCGTTGATTAAATACCAATGCGTGTCGGGATCGAGTTTTTCGCGTTCCAGTTGCAAGGGAACGACGGCAAAGTCGTTGCACGGGATGACCAGGTCATAGTGGTGGCGTTTGACCAACCCGTGCAACGCATCAAGCCACCCGTCGTCATCGGCCGTGTAGGGGGCAAGCGAGTGAAACGCGTTGACGTAATGCGATTTGAGTGCCGGCGAATTTGCATCGCACCAGCCGACATCGACGGAGATGCCATTGCGACCGAGGCCCCGGGCAACGGCCAGCAGCACGCGGTCGTCGTTTCCCAACAACAACACCTTGCCGGTCAGCGGTTGCGGAGGTTCCTGTTGGCGGGACTCTGGTTGATCGATCAGTTCTGCCAAACTCATGAAGGGTTCATGCCAAAAGCGGAGCGGAGTTTTACAAGTGCGCTGCGACGAAGCGCATCGCTAACCAATAGCGGGGTGTACCAGGCGGCCAGCAGCAACGAGACCAGGGACAGTAAGGCGATCCATTTACCCAGGCAAATCGTGAACAAAGCAGCGCACACGACGAACACACCGGAATCGATTCGCAGCCGGTGAAGTTTGCAGATCAGCAGCACGCCGCCCAAGACGATTGCATGGGAGATCAACGTGGAGGCCACAACACCGTCGATCCCGAAGTCGCCGATCAATGCCAGACCGACCAGGAAATTGCAAACCAGCCCCAACAGCAAGCAACAGCTGCTGATCCAGGTCTTCTCCAGGCACCAAAAGTATTTTTGTGCGACCATCGTCATCGCCGCCAACGAGCAGTAACACAGCGTCATCGGCAACAGCGACTCGCCGAGCGAAAACTTGTCTTTCCAGAATTCGCCGAACAGAATCGGCGCGAGCAGCAGGATGGCGACCGACGCGGTCACACAAAACAAGCCGATCGCTTTGAGCATCAGGTTCATCCGCCGGCCCACCGCCTGACGGTCGCCCGATTCCCAGTCCTTGCTCAAGTAAGGCAGCCCGGTCGATGCCGCCATGGCGCCGATCGTCATCAGCAACAAGGGGAAAATGCATGCGGTGTGGTATTGGCCCACCAGATATTGAATGTCGACCGACGGATCGGGAAAGAAATTGACCAGAAGCAATCGGTCGCAAACCGAAAACAGGTTGATCAATGCGTTGCTGACCCAGACCCAGACCGCAAACGGAAGAATCTTTCGCCAAATCGAATCGGCCTGATCGGTCTCGGGCGGAAAAAAACGATGCAGCAACCGTTGGTGTCTCGCCTTGAAGCGATCCCCGGTCGCCGCGACGCGGCGAGGCTGGGCGGCTAAAGCCTGAACACCGACGGTTGTGCCCGCGGCGTCGGGAGTGACTTCTTGGGGTGGCGTCTGGCGCCGGTCCAGCAGCGAGTAGCTGGCGCCCAACGCTGTGCCGACCAGGCAGGACAGCAGGTAGGCCGTGACGACCGACGAGGCGTTGACCGCGGCCAATTGAAACAGGACGACACACAGCAATGCGAAGAATAGTGTTTGGGCGAACTGGATTCGGAAGACGAATCGATTGAGCCGTTTGCCGGAAAACCAGCTGGTTGAAAAATTGAAGCACACAATGACCGGCAGCCCGATCGCCAGGATGGAGACCAGGGATGCGTCCCCGGCGCTGCCGAAAAAGTACCGCGCCACCGCGTCGCGAAACAGCCAAATCAACGCCGCGGCGGGCAGCGTCAACGCCAGGCAGGCCGCGAGGGTCTGGCAAAGGAATCGCCACTGTTGACCGCTCTTTTCAAATCGAGCGACATAGCGACCGAATGAGCCGGGGATCCCGAGGACCGCCAGCGGGGCGACCAGCATCAAGAAGCTGAACGCCAGATCCCAGCGCCCGACCTCGGCCGCCGGCAATGTGCCGCAAACGTAAAAGCTGCGGACGAATCCGATGCCTCGCTGCACGACCATCAAGCCGCCGATCAGCAACACACTTTGCGAGAACGTATCGGCGGTAAGTGTCTTGGCCGATTTCGTCGCTGACTGGGAAAGGCTGGCTTGGCTCATGGACCGGAGAAGCGTGAACGTCAAATGTCAGTGCGATCGGCGGTTTTTGACAGTCGTTCTTGTGTCCCGAACCGCGATTTTGCGTGACGAACGACCCCTGGTTGGGCAACCTTACGTTGCGAAGAAAGCCGCTCGCGCCGATCGCGACCGCAGGATCGTTTTGCCCACGAGCCCAGTTCCGGCTAGTGCGATTGGTCCGGTCGCAATGACGGACTGCCGGGTGAAGCCTGGATCCGGACCGAAGTTCTTCTCCGACGGTTGCCTTCGCGATGGTTCAACCCACATTTTTTAGCGCGGACTGATCCACGCACCTCTTTCAGAGGTATCCGAATCTTGACCGGACCAAAGCATGACTCCATCGATTGAATTGATCAGCAGTGTCGACCAGTTATCACAAGGTGATCTTGATCGTTGGAACGAGCTGGCCCATAACCCGCTGCAGCGTTGGGAGTGGTTGGGAAGCTGGTGGAGGGCGTACCAACACAATTATCGCCTTTCGATCGTCAAGGTCCGTCGGCAAGACGAAACCATCGCCTTCGTGCCGTGGTGTTTGGAGAACCGAGTCGGGACGGGAAAGACGATTCAGTTTCTCGGATCGGGAAAGGCCTGTACCGACCACCTGTCGCTGTTGGTGTCCGCAGGCGATTGCGAAGCCGTGTGTACGGCGGTCGCCGGCTGGTTGGCCCGTTCGGCCGACCAGCATCAAACCCCCAACGTTCAGCATCTCGTTTGGGATGCCATCGAATTGATCGGAGTGGATCAGGAAGACGCGGCGATGAACTCGCTGGCCCGGGCGATGCGCACGGTCGGGTTGGACGTGGAACAAACCGAGGGTCTGGGGTGTTACGCGATCAATCTGCCGCCGACGTGGGACGAGTATGTCCGGATGCGTTCCAAGAGTGGACGTCGCGAGGTTCGACAATCGCTTAAAAACATCGACTCCGGGACGATCGTGGTGCAACGCGTCGAAAGCCGCCCGCAACTTGATTCGGTTTGGGACCAATTCGTCACGCTGCACCAGCGTCGTCGCCATGCGTCGGGGACGACGGGATGTTTTGATCATCCACCCTTTGAGGCGTTCCTGCGGGATGCGGCCGCGCAGTTGCTCGACGCGGGGTTGCTGGAGCTGATCATCGCGACCCACGACGGCGCAGCGGTGGCGGCCCACTTTGCGATCGCCGACAAGGACCATTGGTATTTCTATCAATCCGGAATGGATCCGGATGCGGAGGCATTGCGACCGGGATTAAGCATGTTCTGTCATGCGATCCGCGAGTCGATCGTGACGGGGCGCAAGACCTTCGACATGATGCGCGGTGACGAACCGTACAAGTTGCGTTGGCGGGCCGAGCTTTTGCCGGCCCAGGAAATTCGTGTCTGCAGTCCCCGGCGTGCGGCACAGTTGCGCCATCAAGTCGTCCGCGCCGGCGTAACGTTCAAGAATCTGGTCAAGTCGGGCCTGGGGATCGGCCAACCGCAATCTTAGGACGCAGAAGATGAAGAAAGCACGAGAAATTGCGTTACACGCGTACTACTACGGCACGTTGCCGATGCGAATGCGGTACCGCCGTCGGCTGGAGGCCGCGGGACAGGCACCGCTATGCGTGTTGTTTTATCACCGGGTCGCGGATTCACATCCCAACGGTTGGACAATCGGAAATCGCGAATTTCAACGCCAGATGCGTTGGTTGAAACAGAACGCCGATGTCGTTTCGCTGCCGGAGATTCAAACGCGGATGCGACGTGGCCGCAACGATCGGTTGGCCGTGGCGGTGACGTTTGACGACGGTTATGCGGAAAACTGTGAACAAGCGATCCCGTTCTTGATCGAGCACGAGATCCCGATGACGTATTTCGTGGCCTTGGATTTCGTCGTCCACGCTCGGCCTTTTCCGCACGATCTGGAACGGGGGATTCCGTTGCCAGTCAATACGCCGGATCAGCTCCGCCAGATGGCTGCATCGGGGATCGAAATCGGGGCCCACACTCGCACCCATTGTGACGTCGGGGCGATCGCAGATGCGGCAACGATGGTCGATGAAATCGTCACCGCGACGGAGGAGCTTGGCCGATTGGTGGACCGGCCGATCCGCTACTTCGCATTTCCGTACGGACAGACGAACAACCTGAGCGCGGCGGCGGTGCATCTGGCGGGTGAACAGGGATTGCGGGGCGTGTGCTCGGCCTACGGCGCCTACAATTTCCCCGGCGCGGATCCGTTTCACATTCAGCGTTTTCACGCGGACCCGGAGTTCATTCGTTTGAAGAACTGGGTCACGATCGATCGTCGCAAGGTCGGTTTTGGGCGTGGGTACACGTTTCCCGAAACCGACGTCAGGGTCGTCGATATCGCTGCCGCGACGATCTGTTAAGCTACGCGAGTTCCTTCACACAACTCGCGAGCGGGATCCGACGCTGCGGATCCTTGGGG
The DNA here is from genome assembly GCF_008035925.1 of Stieleria maiorica. NCBI lineage: Bacteria > Pseudomonadati > Planctomycetota > Planctomycetia > Pirellulales > Pirellulaceae > Stieleria > Stieleria maiorica. The sequence goes on along the minus strand of NZ_CP036264.1, from coordinate 8,275,504 downwards.
TGATCACCACTGGATGGCCAATCAACGTCCACCGCGTCGGCGTAAACAACGACACCGTCACGCCGATTTTGAACAAGCAATGGTCGAACTGGCCCAGCAGGGCCGGTTCAATGAAGTCGTGGCCGCGTGCGAACGACAGCGGAAACTCGTTCCGTTGTCGACGTTGGCCAGCCATGTTTACGGCGTCGCGTTGACCCGGCTAGGGCATTTTGATCAGGCGGTCGAGATGCTTGAGCTTGCACAGCAAAGCAGCCAAGCGGAACCGAACGCCGCGCAAGCGTTGGCGATCCGAAATGATCTGTCCAAGGCCTATTTCGCCGCGAAACGGCATGACCAAGCGATCGAGGTTTTGACAACGCTACGACAGCAGCATCCGGATGAAATCGCGATCGCCCGCAATCTGGTCTTGGTGCTAGAGGAATCCGAGCAGTGCGAAGTCGCGTTGAGGCATTGTCGCGCCGCGGTCGAGCGTTGGCCGGGCGATGTACAGCTGGCGGTTCAGCTGGCGGACTTGTTGATGGCGACCGAGTCGTGGCGGTCGGCGGCCGACGCCTTGTCGCGGGTGTTGACGTTGGATCCTGGTCACGCCCGAGCGAGGAGAAAGCTGGTCACGGCGTACCGAAGGTTGGACGATCAAGACGCCGTCACCCAAACGCTTCGCGAATGGCTGGATCAAGAGCCCGACAATTCGATCGCCCGTCACCTTTTGGCCGCCCAGGAATCGCTGGCCGCGGGCGCCGCGGCGGCGCCCGCGCGGGCGCCCGACGACTATGTTCGCGACGTGTTCGATCAATTCGCCGAGACCTTTGACGATCAACTGAACTCACTCGGCTACGCGGCGCCGCAGTGGGTCCGCACGCTGCTTGCCCGATTGGACGTGGCGGCCGATGGCAGGCATTGCGTGCTTGATGCGGGCTGCGGCACAGGGTTGATGGGGCAACCTCTGCGTCCGTATGCATCGGAGCTTGTCGGCGTGGACCTGTCGCCCAAGATGCTCTCTCGGGCCCGAGATCGTGGCTACGACTCGCTGGTGTGCTCGGAATTGGGGGCGTTTTTGATCGATCATCCGGAGCAATTTGATTTGATCGTGTCGATGGACACGTTGATCTACTTTGGCGAATTGTCCGCCGTCTTTCGCGCGGCGCATCGGGCGTTGCGTGGGGATCGAGCGGCGCTGGTTTTTTCGCTCGAAAAATGGGAGGTGACGGATCCGACGACGGGGTATCAATTCAATGCGTCGGGGCGGTACGCGCATCATGCGGGCTATGTGCGCGAGACTCTGGAGCGATGCGGATTTTCGGAGATCCGGATGTCAGAGTCGGTCTTGAGAAAAGAGGCCGGCAAGGACGTCACCGGTCTGTATTGGACGGCACGAAAGAGCGGCCGGAGTGATTGACGGAGTCGGACGAACGGTTGGCGGAGTTGGATGCGGCGGTGCCGCTCTACTCACGCGCAGTGGATCAAACGCAGGAATCCGCTTCCGTAGCGTTCGATGTTGACTTGAAACGCGTCGCTTCTCCAGGTGGGTTTCATCGGAGGCGTCTCGGCCTGTTTTTCGAATCGCACCTCGCTAAGTACGACGCGACGGCTTTGCGGGTAAGAGAACAGGTTGACGCAGATGTTGAAGACTTCGTAGGCGTTGGCTCTCAGATTGGCGGACAGTTCGCCCGATTCCAGACTGTCGTCGACGACGCCCATCGGGATTTGCGTCAGCGCGGCGCCCAAAATGGAGGCGCAGCGGAGGTCACACACGATCTGGCCGCGAATCAGATCGTGACCGTCGGTATAGGTTGCGACGGCCGCCAGTGGCTGGCAGAGTTCCTGGGACTTGATTTCGGTGGTCGAAACCTTCAATCCGAACAGGTGAGTCATGAATTTGCCGATTTCGTCGGCAAGGGGAGCAGGGCTGGCGATAGACATGGAATCAGTCAAAAACGGTTGGACGGGGCATCGTGACTTCGGACCGCAGTGACACGCTAGGCGAGGATCGGATCGAGTGCGGCTTGCATCGAGCCCGGCGTGAAGGGTTTGGTGACGAGGAAGTCGGCGCCGGATTCGTGAGCCAATTTCTTGGTTTCCAGACTGCTTTCGGAAGTGATAAAACCGAAGCGGACGCGGTTGCCCGAATCACGAACACGTTTGAGCAGGTCGATGCCTTTCATTTCCGGCATGTTCCAATCCGACAGGACAAGGTCGGGAGATTCGCTGGCGATCTTGGAGAGCGCCTCGATTCCGTTTTCTGCTTCGATCACGGTGAAACCGCTGAAGTCGGTTTGCTTGAGTGTACGGCAGACGATCATTCGCATTGCTTTGCTGTCGTCGACGATCAGGATTTTCATCTTCGTTCTCCTCGAAACGATGGGCGATTAGTCGGGGTGGGGCTCATTCTTGGAACAGCACGATGGTCAGTGGGGCACCGCAAACGTCTTGCACGATCGTCAGTCCGCCTGACGTCGGATCCGGTTGGGCGGGGCCGACACAGGGCAGCGAGAGCGTGCAATCCTGGTCGATCATTCCTTTCAAGTTCCCACCGATGACATTAACGACTTCGCCGAAAGCGTCCAAAACGTCTTCGTCGTCCAGGACGCCAGGAGCTTGCGCAAACATAGCACAGGCGATGTGTCGGGCCAGTTTCTCGGGGGCGTAAATCTGCAGAGTTGCACTCCAGTTTCCGGCGATCCGAATGGCCGCCATCAGTTGATCCCGGCCGCCGGATTCCGGCGACGCGTCCCATGCCAGACGCGGCAATTCGAGCATCGTTGCCAAGACGTCTTGAACCATCGGGGCAAGCGTTTCGGGGCCGATCTCGGCGTCGCTCGGCCGCTCAGATGGCAGCGGGTCGATAATGGACGGTGTCATCGATTTCTTTCCTTTGGTAGGGAACGCACAATCCGATCAGGGTTTCGGCCGCTCCGATGAACAGATAGCCGTCGGGACGCATTGCACCGCGAAGTCGTTTCAGAATGTCTTGTTTGGTCGGTGGATCGAAATACAGCAGCACGTTGCGAAGCAGCACCAGGTCAAACGGCCCCAGGTACGGCCAGGGACGCAACAGGTTGATGCGATGGAATTGGATCCTCTGACGCAGCTCGGGTTTCGCCTGCCACGCCGTACCGTGACGATCAAAGTAGCGAAGCCGTTTTTGTGGCGGCAACCCGCGCGCGGTTTCCAGCTCGCTGAACGCGCCCAGTTCCGCCCGCCGAATCATGTTCTGTGACAAGTCGGAAGCCGTGATGCGGATGTCCCAGTCATCCAGGTCTGCAAAGTGTTCACCAAGCAGCATGGCCATCGAGTACGCCTCTTGACCGCAGGAGCACGCGGCGCACCAGATCCGCAGGTGTTTGCGGTCAGCGTTGTTCGCGATGATTTTCGGTAGCACGCGGTGCGCGATCGTTTCGAAGACGTTGGCGTCGCGAAAGAAGCTGGTTTCATTGACGGTCACGGCTTCGGCCACTTGCGCCGAAAGGTCCGCGTCATCGCTGCGCCGCAACCGCTGGACCAGGGACGTCACGCTGGGCAACCCGACGGCCCCGGCGACCGATGCCAGGCGTTGTTCGAGCACGGCGGCGTGACGTGCCGCAAGCCATTGTCCCGATTGACTGGCGACAAGCTCGCGTAGGAAGGTGAAATCGGCAGTGGCGAGAGACATTGCGACGGCGACCGGCTGTGTCGTGGAAATCAACTGGACGAGACGGTCATGGATTCACGCACGCCCGAACCGACGACGCGAACGACGTGGGAGGCGATTTGGTCGAGCGGTAAAACGCGATCGGCGAACCCGGATTGGGCCACTTGGCCGGGCATTCCCCAGACGATGCTGGTTTCCTTGTCTTGGACAAAGACTCGGCCGCCACACGATTTCAGGGCTTTGGCGCCGCGCGTTCCATCCTGCCCCATCCCGGTCAAGACGATTCCCAGCGAGTGTTCACCGAAGCATTTGGCCAGCGAACAAAACAGCGGATTGACCGAAGGGCGGCAGGAGTTTTCCGGTGGATCTTGGTTCAACCGCACGCGGACTCCGTCGTGCTCGCGCGAGGCCAACATGTGATGATCCCCCGGGGCGATCAGGACGGTCCCCGGGGTGAGCCGATCGCCATCGACCGCTTCCCGCACGTCGTGTCCGGTTTGGGCGGACAGGCGTTGGGCCAGCAATCCGGTGAACACCGGTGGCATGTGTTGAACGATCAAAATCGGCGCCGCGAAATCCTCGGGCAGTCCCGAGAGCAATTTGGACAGTGCCTGGGGGCCTCCGGTCGAGACGCCGATGGCCACGGCAGCGACGTTCGGTTTAGCGTCCTCGGCTTCGAGGGATTCGTAGGACGCGGTGGGGGCCAGATCGGCGCCCGGGGCTGCAAGACCGGAATCATCTCGCTTGCCCGCGGTCCACTGCAGCAATTTGGGAATCAGGTCACGCCGCAGCGACTCCAGAGCCTGTTGGATGTGTCCGGCGCCGGTCGGTTTGGTGGCGAAGTCGGTCGCGCCGGCGGCGATCGCATCGAGCGACGCTTCGGCGCCGCGGTTGGTCAGCGAACTGAACATGATGACCGGCAGTGAACGATTCAGTTTGCGGATCTCCCGCACGGCCTCGACACCATCCATGACGGGCATCTCGATGTCCATCACCACGATGTCGGGACGGGTTTCTTCCAGTTGGTCGACGGCCTCGCGTCCATGCTTTGCCTCGCAGACCACCTTCAAGGACGGCTCCAGGTCAAGCGCGGTTTTGATCAACCGGCGCATGATCGCGGAGTCGTCACAGAGCATGACGCGGATTTCTTTGTTCATTGTCTGACTTCCTTCGACGTTAGGAAAGATCGCTGGGATCACCCTGGGCCTCGGGCAGGACTTCGCCGAACAGCGCATCGACGATTCCGTTTTCGTTCTTCAGCAATTGCGGGTGTCCGATCTTGGCGATCACGTGTGCCCCGCGGTTGAGGCCGACGTCATAGTCGGTGGCTTCTTCGTAGCGTTGGAAGTGGTTGGCGATGTGGTCCGCGGCGGCGACCAACGCGATCAGCTTGCTGTCCGGGTGATGGGTTTCCGGCAGGTGGTGCAGTTCGATCGACGCGACCAAGGCACGGGGGAGTCCGTTGTGAGTGGCGAACCAAGCCCCGAAGGCACAGTGGTCGATGCCCAGGATCTCGTTTTCGGCCGTCAAGCACTGGCCGTCTTCGACGAACGCCAGCGGATCGGCCTTGGCGAACGATTCCGGGGCGGCGACGGCCAACAACAGGCGGCCGAAATCGTGCAGCAGTCCCGCCGTGAATTCTTCGCCCTCGAATCCCATGCGAAGTTTTTTGTTGATGTAGGTGGCTGCCTTGGCCGTCCGAAAGCTGTGTTGCCAAATGACTTCGCGAACCCACTCCTGTTCCAACGGCATGCTCTTCATCAAGCTGGCGGCGCTGGAGGTCAGGATCAGATTTCGGCATTGCCGCAGTCCGAGCCGAACGACGGCTTGGCGGAGACTGACCACCGGGGCGCTGGCTGCAAAATACACGCTGTTGGAAAGCGACAGGATCTCCGTGGCGAGTTTGACGTCGCGTTCGATCACGCCGGCGAATTCCGAGGCGACGCAGTCGGGATCCTGAGCCAACTCCAACGCTTCGGTGGCAACGGCCGGCAGCATGGCCAATTCGTCCGACCGCTTCAAAAGGGCTTGCTTGAGCTTTTCGGGTGGTGAGCAGGTTTCGACGGTCATCTGATGTACCACGTATGATTATTGCGTAGAAGAGTCGGGCAATTGTCGGTGGCGTTCAGCGGCGGGGTCGGAACGAAGTCCGAATTTTGCAGAACGTGAGGGAAGACGGACAGACGCGTCAAAAGGGGTCAGGCCCCTTTTCCAGCTTCAGCCAAGACGCTGAGCCGTAGGCGCTAGCCTCGGGCCGTACCGCCGTATGAAAAAGACGTGTCAAGGCCCGCGGCTAGCGCCGTCGGCTCACTAAGTCCGTTCCATTCGGGCCTGACGCCCTTTCGCAGCGGTCCCCTTCGCGGCCGCTAGAGCGTTTCCAGGAACTCGTCTTCTTTGGCCGCCGCCAGGCGATACTTGCCTTCTGCGGGGACTTGGTCGGACGCGGTGTCGTCGCCGGAATCGTCTCGTCCGGCGAACTCGCCGGATTGCCCGACCAGCAACATCAGGTCGGCGGCCAGCCGTTCGATGCTGGCGGCGGTGACCAGGGTTGCGTCGCTGCCGGATGTCGTGCTCTGGGCCGTCTCGGCAACCATCGTGATGCTCTTGACGATTTCGTAGCTGCCCGAGGCGACGTCGGAGATGTTGCGAGAGATTTCGGAGGTCATCGCGGTTTGTTCTTCGACGGCACCGGCGATCACGTTCTGGCTCTCATCGATCTCGCGGATGATTTCGCTGACCAATCCGATCGCGTTGACCGCTTCTTGGGTGTCACTTTGGATCGCTTCGATGCGTCCGATGATGTGTTTGGTGGCCCGGCTGGTTTCTTTGGCCAGTTCCTTGACTTCGTTGGCGACGACGGCGAATCCCTTGCCGGCTTCGCCGGCCCGTGCCGCTTCGATCGTCGCATTGAGGGCCAGCAGGTTGGTCTGCTGGGCGATCGAATTGATGACTTTGATAACGTTGCCGATTTCGGCACTGCTTTCGCCCAGCCGGGTGATGGTGTGGTTGGTTTGTTCGGTCGCGGAGACGGCATTGCGGGCGACCGAGGCGGCGTTGGCGGCGGTGGCGGCGATCTCCTTGATGCTTTCTTCGAACTGTTCGACCGCGGTCGCCAAGGCGTGTGCGTTGGCGCTGACTTCCTCGGCCGCACCACTGGCCATCGTGGCTTGAACGGAGGTGTTTTCGGCGTCGCAGCGAAGTCGCCGGCTGACGTCGGTCAGGTCGTGCGTGGACAGGTAGCGGAGATTGGTTGCCGAGCGGCGCAGCGGTTGGATCGTTTCGCGGGCGACGTAGGACCCGAACCCGGCGATCGCCAACAAGATCACCGCAGCGCCGGCCCATGACAGGGCCATGCGTGCATCGACCAAGGCGTCCACGGCGGCTTCGTCCGAGGCGTTGCGTCGGGTCGCCATCGACGCGACCGCATCGACGGCCGATTTGTGTTCTTCATACAACCGCCTCATCGTGCCCCGGGAAAGCGATTTGGCAGTCGCGACATCACCGCTTAAGCACGCCGGAACGAATTGCTGGTCACGCACGCGGAAGAACTCCATCGCCGTTTCATAACAGTCGATGGTTTTCATCTTTTTCATCGCCCCGTCGGTCAATTCCTGTTCCCAGAAGCGATGTCCGGCTTCGAATTTTCGTTTCAAGTCGGTGCCACGTCGGACCAGCGATTGAATCTGGTCCCGTTCGATCCCCTCCTCGACGTCATCGGCCATTTCCAGCGACAACAGGTAGGATTCGATCAAATTGTTTGACGGCGGAATCGTGTCCGAGATCAGGTCCTTGCCCTGGATGATGCGGTTGTAATACGGCCCATGGACTTTGGCGACCGCGAGCGTGTTCCAGGACCAAAGTCCGTAGCCGATGAACGAAAGTGCGCAGGCACCGACCAGGATGAAGATTTTGGTGCGTACGGTGAGGCGTTTGAAGGACACGAATCGATTCCTTTTCGGGCGAAACGGTTGGACGTTGTTGGGGTGGCGGGCAGTCTGGCTTGCTGGGCAGTGTGGCTTGCTGGGCAGTGTGGCAGTCAATGGGCGACGGTGGCGACGCGGTCGGCATCAAGGATCAAGAGCAGGCGTTGTTGCAGTTTGTAAGCGCATTGCAGGAACAGGCGCTGCTGGCGTCGGAGCGTTCCCGGGATCGGTTCACAGTCCGCTTGATCGACGCGAACGACGTCACAGATTTCGTCGACGAGCAAACTGACCGGTCCTTCGGGCGAGCGAACGATCACGTTCATCTCTTGTCGGACGTTGGATCCGGCCGGCAGCCCGAGTGCGCTGCGCAGGCTGAGGGTGCTGACGATGTGGCCGCGCATGTTGATCAGCCCACGGACGACGCCCGGTGCAAGCGGGACGCGGGTGGTCGGCTGGGTTCGGAGGACTTCTTGCACCTTTTCGACTTCGATGCCGTACAACAGCCCGTCGACGAGGAACGTGCAATACGAATCGGCTCGGTGGTGCGTGGTGGTGTTGGTCATGTAGGTGGTCTCGGGACGAGCTCGCCAATCGGCGGGCCGTCGTGCTATGCGGCAAAGCCGGCCTGGTCCCATTGCCGGAGGGCGTTTTGGAGGAATGATTTCAGGTCGATGACCTGGGTGACACGTCCTTGAATCACCAAATGAGTCGGATCGCGGTCATCGTCGGCGATTGATTCGCGCAGCGATCGTTGCTGCAGGATGTCCAGGATCGTGCCGACGACGACCCCGGCGACACGATTTCCGTCCCGGAAGACGACCGTGTGCAAGGGCGACGAGGTGCCGCCGTGTTGGGACGTCATCATGAGAGGTTGACATTCAAGCGACGGGCTGAAAGCGAACAACGGAATCGTCTGGCCGTGGTATTGAACGACATCAAATCCGCCTAAATGTTCCACGTTTGATGCGGAAAACTCCTCCAACCGTGCGACCGAGGACAACGGAATCGCGGCGCGGGCATCGTTTCCGATGTCGACGATCAACAGCGATTGTTGTGACGCGGCGTGGGGGCGTTGGGAGGGCATGGTTGTCGGCAGCTGGCGTTCGGTCTGGCCATCGGTGACACCTCCGGCCAGGGCCAAACCGATCGGATCCAGGATCAAGCAGACTCTGCCATCGCCCATGATGGTCGCGCCCGCATACACGGGGATGTCTTTCAGGTGATGGCCGAGCGGTTTGACGACGATCTCTTGGGTGTCGGTGATCTCATCGACGACCAACCCGAATTGACGCCCGTCGGACTGCAGCACGACGATGTTCAGGTCCGTCGGTCGATCACCACGATGACGCGGCGGGTGCAGGCCCAATTGTTCGTCTACATAGACCAGTGGCAACAACCGGTCGCGAAGCCGGAACATCGGGGCATCGTGAATGAATTCGATCTCGTGTCCGGCCCGCTGGCTATCGATGTGAACCAGTTCGATCAGACTGACCTGTGGGATCGCGTATCGATCGCCGTCGGCGGTGATCAGCAGGACGGGAATGATCGCCAGCGTCAGCGGAATTCGGATTCGCAGTGTGGTGCCTTTGCCCGGCTCACTTTGAATGCTCAACGTCCCACCGATCGACTCGATATTTGTCTTGACGACATCCATTCCGACGCCTCGGCCGGACACGTTCGTCACCGACGATGCGGTCGAGAACCCCGGCAACAGGATCAGGTTGGTCAATTCGCTTTGGCTGAGCTTTGCAGCCTGTGATTCGGTCAGAATGCCTTTTTCGATCGCTTTGGCGCGAACGGCGTCGGTATCGATGCCGGCCCCATCGTCGATGACTTGGATGATCATCTGGCCGCCTTCGTGGAACGCTTTGAGTTGCAGCGTGCCTTGGGGGCGTTTTCCGCAAGCGATGCGTTGCTGCGGCGGTTCGATGCCGTGATCGATCACATTGCGGACGATATGGGTCAACGGATCCTTGATCGCTTCCAGGACCGTTTTGTCGATTTCTGTTTCCTCGCCCTCCATGCGGACGTCGATCTGTTTGCCGCAAGAAGCGGCCAGATCACGAACGACACGTGGCAGTTTTCCCCAAGCGTTGCGGATCGGTTGCATCCGCGTTTTCATCACGCCTTCTTGCAACTCCGTCGTGATCTGGTTCAGACGCTGTGCCGCGGCCAGCATCGGGGCGTCGTCCATCGATCGGCTGAACTGGACAATCTGATTGCGTGCCAGGACCAGTTCACCGACCAGGTTGACCAGTTTGTCGAGCAATCCGACATCCAAACGCACAGAGGCATCGACCAGCGAGGGTTCCTGTTTGGAGGGAGCCGACGCTGCGGGACCACTCTGGGTGGACGCGTCGTTCGCATCGCTCGCCCCCTTTGCGGTGACATCGTCGGAATTCGCCTCGTCCGGTTTCTCAGTGGCGATTGCGTCTGCGGGGGCGGTTGTGGCATCCGCCGGATCCGAGCCCTCCGAATCCTGCGATTGTTCCAGTGCCGCTTGCAGACGGTTGACCAGTCCGTCGTAGTCCTCTTCGCCTTCACCTTGCCCCAATTCGACGCGTTGCAGGATCGCGCGAATCGCATCGACCATTTCAAGCAGCGTGTCGGCGATCGGACGGGTGAGTGTCAGTTCTCCGTCACGCAGCGGCACCAACAGGTTTTCGCCGACGTGGGTGACACGTTCCAATTTGGGCAGGGCGAGGAATCCGGAGGTTCCCTTGATGGTGTGGACGGTGCGGAAGATGCTTGCCAGCCGCTCGCGGTCCTCGGGCGTACCTTCCAGGGCGACCAGATCACCGTCAAGCTTGTCGAGATTCTCGTAGCTTTCGACGAGAAATTCCTTGATGATGTCTTCGAAACCGTCCACAAACAATCTCCGGGTCTGTCCCAATGAGGGGCAATCATCGGAGAGCGTTTCGCGCCCGCGTTTTTTACGTCAATCGCCCCCGATTCAATGGTTGTCATCGAATCGCCGCGTCCAGACTTGCCAATTGATTGGTGAATCTGAACGAGTGAATCAGAAGGGTTGACGAAGGTGGCGTCTTTTCTGAATAGGCGAATGATCAACATCAGCACATTGAAAGCAGTACGGATGGTTGGACGGTTTGGTCCGACCGCACGGATTGCTAGGTCGACGGGTCTGGCTGAGTCGGGTTGACGAGTGCCAACAAGGTGTCGCCGGCGGCCGGCGCGGCCGGTTCATCGGTGGTGATGATCTCCAGCGACTTCTTTTCGGTCAGGATCGCCAAGACGTACTGTTCGCTGTACAGCTCTTGAAAGTCTTTGAAGGTGAATTCATCGCTGATCGCGGTGGTCTTGAATTCGAACCCTGCAGCGAACAGTTGGTTGATGCGTGTGTGGGTCAACCCGGGTTCGAACAGTTCACGGCCCATCAGGTGCCGCGTCATCCCGCGAGGGTTTTCTGATTTGAAGGTCAGCTGATAGGTGTTGGCCCGTCCGAAGATCGATCGACATTCGCGGACGGCCAGACTGTTGACTTCGTCGTTGGGGGTCATGGCCAGCATGTGTCCGATTCCCGACAACGGCAGTTCTTCGCGAGCGTGTTCGTTCATGAGGTTGGCGCAGATCGCCTCCAACCCCTCCAATTTCGCCTTGGTGACCTTGCGATAGTTGGTGTCGATCATGACGACCGGGCAACCGACTTTCTTCAGCTCCATCGCCAAGCGGATCACCCAGTCGTCCGCCCCGGCGATCAGCAACCCGTTGCGATTGGGATCGGAAAGCCCCAGCCAGCGAGCAATCGGGGACGCCAACAGGCCATAGACGGCGACGGTGCCGACGATGACGATGAAGGTGATGGTGGCCAGCTGGTCGGCGTCGGCCACATTGATTTTGGCGGTCTGTTCGATCCGCAACGCGAAGATACTGCTGACCGCCGCCGCCACGATCCCGCGCGGGGCGAGTGTCGCGATGAACGCTTGTTCGCGGAGATTCAGCCCGCTGCCGAGCAGCGACAGAAATACCGACGCCGGGCGGACCACCAGGATCAACACGGCGACGAACAACAAACCGGACCAGCCGACCTGTCCGACCGCGCTGATGTCGACGCGAGATCCCAGCACGATGAACAAGCACCCGATCAACAGTGTCCGCAGGTGTTCTTGGAATTCGATGATGTGTTCGATATCGAAGTTGTGTTGGTTGGTCAGCCAGATTCCGAGCACGGTCACCGTGATCAAACCGGATTCGTGCGCGAAATGGTCGCTGACCGCAAACAGCAACAGCGCGGTTGTCAATGCGACGACGCCGTGCAGGTGATCGGGAATCAGGTAACGCCGGATGCCGTAGGTCAACAGCAGACCACCGGCCGCCCCCAGCACCGTGCCGACCAGGACCGTCCATCCCAACAGCATCGCCCCCTGCCCCAGGTTGGCCTGGCCGGGATGCAGCAGCAAGATCTCGAACACCAGAACCGCCAGCACCGCTCCGATCGGGTCGATCACGATCCCTTCCCACTTCAGCGTGTTGGAGACACGGCGACTCGGTTTGACTTGCTGGAGCAGTGGGCCGATGACGGTGGGACCGGTGACGACCAGGATGGCGCCCAGCAGCGCGCTCAACCGCCAACCGAAGCAGAAGCAGAAGTGGGCGGCGATCGTGGTGGTGATCGCGGTGATGGCGGCACCGAGCGTGCACAGTCGAAACGCCGGCGAACCGGCTTCGCGCAAGTCGCTCAGCTTCAACGACAATCCGCCTTCGAGCATGATCACGGCGACCGCCAACGACACCAGCGGAAACAGCAATCGCGGGCCGGTCGTGGTCGGGTCGCCATTGACCAATTCGGCCAGCAGGTCATCCGGACGCGTCAGTCCGCCGACGGCCACGCCGATCAAGAGCAACAGCAAGATGCCGGGCAGATTGGTCCGCCAGGCGATCCATTGGGCGGCCACCGCCAGGGCGGGAATCAACGCGAGGTAGAGTAGGAATTCCATGAGCCGAGCTTGCAATCGTGTGGGGGCGTCAGGTCGGTCGTGCAGTTCGGTCCGTCAGATCGCTTCTCGCAGCGGGCCGGGGATCGGATCCTCGTGATCTTCGTGCACCTGATTGGCCACCGGCAATTCCGGCAATTCTTTGACGGCCGGTCGTCGTCGCCGGCGCGTCTTTTTGGGGACCAGATGGCGGAGGGTTTCCAGTTTACCGAAACACAGCAATCGGTCGCCGGCTTGAAGTTCACGATCGCCGCGTGGGTTGGGGATCACCGAGGCATCACGGTAGAGCGTCAGCACGTTGACATGATTGTCTGTCAGCCCGCTGCTGGCAATCGTCGAACCGACCATGTCGGCTCCTTCGGGGATGCTGATTTCCGTCACGCCATAACCGCGGCTGACCGTCAATCGTTGTCGCAGATCGATTTCGGGAAAGTCGACGTGGGAAGCGATGTGGTCGACGATCGCCCCGGCGATATCCAACTGGGTGCAGCGTTCAATGCCCTCCAGGCCCGGCGAGGAGTTGATTTCCATGATCTGGGGGCCGTCACGGCCTTCCAACATGTCCACGCCTGCCACGCGCAACCCCATGATTTGGGTGGCCCGCAGCGCCGTGTTGCGATATTCGTCATCCAGTTCGATCGCTTCGGTGACGCCGCCGCGATGCACGTTGCTGCGGAACTCGTGACCCTGAGCGACACGCCGCATCGCCGCAATCACTTGATCGCCGACGACGAAGGCGCGGATGTCGCGGCCCTTGCTTTCGGAGACGAATTTTTGAATCAGGACGTTTTGGTTTTGACTTTGCAACAGTTCAACAATCGTCTCGGCCGACTGAATCGTCTCGGCCAACAGCACGCCGATCCCCTGGGTCCCTTCGAGCAGTTTGATGATCACCGGCGCCCCGCCGACTCGCTCGATGGCCGGTAACACGTCCCGTTTGTCACGTACAAACGTCGTGCGGGGGATCCCGATTTGGTGGCGGCTGAGAATCTGCAGGCTGCGCAGCTTGTCACGTGAATTGGCGATCCCGGATGACGTGTTGGCCGAAAACACGTTCATCTGCTCGAACTGCCGGACGACCGCGGTGCCGTAGTACGTGATCGATGCGCCGATCCGGGGCAGGATCGCGTCGTAGTCGCTGAGATGTTTGCGGCGAAAATACAGATCCGGCGCACCCCGTTCCAAATCGATCGCGAATTTTAACGTGTCGAGCACCTTGACCTTGTGCCCACGTTGGACGGCCGCCTCGCGCAATCGACGCGTGCTGTAGGCCCGGGGGCTGCATGAAAGGATTCCGAGTTTCATGGGACCATGTCTGGCGGGGTGGGGGAGTGGAGCCGACGCTGACGGCGACCGCGAGTGGAAGAAACGCGAACACCTAGGGGTGACGTTTCCGCTTTTTGGGGATTCCCCCACGATAGGACTTGCCGGGATCGATCAAAAAGCGTCGGCGAAACGCTTCCCGTCCGAGCAGCATTCGGAAACCCATTTGGTTGCGGTCGGCCAACGTCAGTTCGATGTCGAATTGTTGGCCCATCAGTCTCACCGCCGTCTTCACCACCGGGCGGACCTGCGTCTCGCCGCTGGAACTGCGGATCGCCCGCATGTCGATCACCGGAGCGGTCGATTCGATCTCCCACGTCTCGTTCCGCTGGACCGGATTGACTTTGAATCGCGCCCATTGCCCACCGTCTTGTTCAAACACCTCGATGTCGAACGCATGCAATGAGGAAGATCGGGCGCCGGTATCGATCTTGGCCTTGATGAATTTGATGCCCAATTCGGGCAGGGCGATCCATTCGCGCCAACCAATGATCGGCAGGTTGGTTTTGTCGGTCATCTCTGTTGTGATCGAGAGGTTGGGGGATCACCGGTGGTTCAAAACGTTCCAGTTGAACCTCACCGTGACGATATCGCACATTTCATCGGGATCACGTCCTCAGTGCAAGTGAAGGTGGGATATTCCGTTGGGGGAGTGCGTGAACCATCGGTATTCGGCGATTTCCTGACTTGATTTCAAGTTTGGAATGAATGTTGCTTTCCGATTGCCGATAAGCCATTACCAGATTCTTCTCATCATCGGAAGCGAGATCACAAATGAGCACAATCAATCCGCAAGCGGCGTCTAACGGTCCTTCAACTTCCCAGATCGTCATTTCGACAGTCCATGGCTTGCTGTTTACGGTCCCCGCCGACTGGTTAAAGAGTTCAAATAGCGGGCGAGTTGCTAGCGATTTGCCGTCTTCTGCAGCAGCGCCCGCTGGTCGCACCGTGCGTGAAACTCGATAGTCGTTTTCGGGGCCCGTAGAACCCTGGCGTCCGGTCCAAGTCGAACGCCAGAGGAAAGATTTGATGACCCAACCCTCCCTCGGGGAGGTCGTGCGTTTTTTTCCGCCAAAGGCCGTTCACGCCCATGGCCTAGCGGCACGACGTTTCCAGGGAAGGTCGCGGAGGCGTGAGCCGCGCAACGCCCCAACAGTCCGCCATCCCCTAACCCTGCAACGATCCGAAGTCGAGTTCACCATCCAGGCTGGGTGATGTCTCTTTCGGCGGTTCGGCGGGCCGCCGCAACGGTTCCACCGCGTCTTGATCTCGCGGTGCCGATGGGACGTATTCCTGATCCGGGATACTTGCGTCGGGAACAAGCGACCCGGGCGGATCCATCGGCGCGATCGAATCGACCATCGGTGCGGCGAAATTGGGCAGATCGGTGGGGGCGACGCGGGGGTCACAGCAGGCGACTTGTCGCTTGCAACAGCGGTCACAGGTTCGTCCGCCAAGCAGCGGCCCGGTGAGTTCTTCACAGAGCGATTGACGAGACACAAAGATCCGGTCGCCCGGTTTCAAGTGATAATTGGTCGTTGTATCGCCCAGTTGGGTGATCGCCCGGTAGCAGACCGGCAGCGTGACCCGACAGGATCCCGGTTCGGTCGGTCGGGCGAGCAACAGATCGCACGCCGAGGCCCGCGGCGTCAATCCACCGGCTTCCATGATCGCGTCCAGCACGGTTTCATGGCCGGTCAACGAATAGGCCCCCGGCGAATTGACTTCTCCGATCACGTAGTAGCGGTGAATGGGATCGATCAATCGGACGTTGACGTGTGTCGGCCGGTCGGTGACTTCATAGATCAGGCGTTGGATGGCCGCTTCGGCTTGTTCCAAGGTCTTGCTGGCAACGACGACGCGACCGAAGCGTGCCAGATCGATCGTTCCGTCGGCGAGGACGCGTTGATCGGCGGGCAGACGAAAATCGACATCCGCGTCGATCGTTTCGATCAGCAACTCGTCGCCGGGTTGCAGGTAGTGGGCCACCTGGACCTCTTTGGACAATTCACGGGCGACGTCCAAGTTGCGCGGCGTTTGTTCCAGCACCGCCTTGGTATCGTCGGTCATCACGTGGGCGACCGGATAGGTTGAAAACCCGAGCGCACTGCATCCCGCCAGCAGCGGCAGTAGGGCCATTTGCAAGAACAACGGGATCAAGTTTCGCGTGGTAGTCATAACCGGAGTATCGGCATGACCGGTCGCACCAGAATCACAGAAACAGACCAGGCGTTACAGTTTCACCACCCGTTACGGATTAAGACGTCGGGGGGAACGGATCACTAATCGATCAGCAGCGAGTCGGCGATGATCAATCCGAGTGCTTGTTGGCGTGCAAAGCGACTGGCGTTGGCTCGCAGCGTTTCGCCGGTCATCAGCCGGATCACCGGATCACGAGCCGGACCGACCATCTGAATCACGATGGTACG
Source organism: Stieleria maiorica (assembly GCF_008035925.1). NCBI lineage: Bacteria > Pseudomonadati > Planctomycetota > Planctomycetia > Pirellulales > Pirellulaceae > Stieleria > Stieleria maiorica. Next base: position 8,259,249 of record NZ_CP036264.1, on the reverse strand, counting down.
ATCGCTCAGAATTCGATTGACCGCACCGATCGGAACGATCTCGGTCAGTGTTTCGGTGCCGAGTCGTTGAAGCAGCACGTTTTGGCCTTGGAAGTTTCCGGTCGAGATCACGGTGTCGATGTCCAGTCGGCGATTAAGCAGGCCGACCTTGCCGCTGGCCGTGACCTGGACGCGATCGGATGTCATCGCGACCGATTCCAACAGCAAGTCGCCTTTGCGGATGCGGCCGACCGCTTCGCCCTGTTCGAATCGGACACCGACCAGCGAGGTCGCGCCGAGCAGCGAGCCGGCTGAGGAAAGTCCAGGGACGGCGGTCGCGTCGGTTCCGCCGAGGCGCACGCGAAATTGGCCCTCCAAGTCGCGCGCGTCTTTGATGTTTCGCCCTCTCAGTCGGAAGTCGCCCGTCAGGTCACCGCGACCGATCGTGCTGGTGCCCACGTAGGTATCCAGCAAGGACTCGAAATCGACATGGTTGACGCGCCAATTACTGTCCAAGTGGACTCCGTCCACGTTTGCTCCGGCCGACCGAAACGCCAGATTCCCTGTCACCCGGCCGCCGGCCAATGTGGAACGAATGGCGGGAAAACGTGCCCTCCAGGTCAGCGGAGTGAAGTCGACGGTGACGTCCATCGGACTGGTGGCGTCGCCGACGGGCATGCCGAATGTTGTCCCTTTTTCGACCCGAACCGAACCGGAGATGCGGAGGGAATCGACCAGCCCGTCCCCGCGACCGGTCAACGTCGCGCGTCCGATGACCAGACCTCCGACCCACTGGTCGGCTTGCGGGTGAATCGGCAACAAGATCCTGCGGCCATCGGCGCGGTTCAGCCTGGCGGTCAATAGTTTTTCGCCTTCCCCGAGCGTCCAACGGCCTTCTGCATCCAGTTGGCCGCCGGCATAAGTGCCGCGGACGGACTGAATGACCGGCGTTAGGCCGACCAAATCGGCGTCAATTCGTAGCGTCCGGGCGACCAACACTCCGTCAGCGGTTACCCCGTCCAACCGAATCGCCAGGGCCGCATTCGTCTCGGCGGTCTCGGACGTGATCGACATTGCGGTGGTCGGCGTCACGACCAGCCCCAAACGTCCGTCATAGCGGGACCGGTTGGTGGTCGTCAGACCGATCAGGCGTCGCAGCGAAAGTCGGTCGAAACGAAACTCGTTGAAACGCAACGTCGCCGGAATCTGGTCCCAACGGGTTGTCGTTTCAAGTGCCGCGTCGGATTCAATCAAGAAGGTGCCGCCCAGCAGCGTTCCGCCTACCGACAGTTCCAGCGACTCGGGCGCCACCTTGGCCTGGACGTCGGCTTGACCGACCGTTTCCTGGCCGATCTTCAACGCCTGCACCTGGATCGAAAGTTCTCCCCGATGAACATTGGGTTGCATCAGTTTGTCCGCCGGAGCACTCCACCGGACGTCGCCGGAGGTCTGTACCGACAGTTTGGCGTTCTGGGCTAGCGCGCCGAACGGCAGCGTGAATTCCGGATTGATGTTCTGCCAACGCACATCCAATTGATGCGTCAGGGCAGCGTCCCGAGCGAATTGCCCTTCGCCGGTCACCGTACCGCCGAAGAGCTGTCCATTCAGATTGCTGAACCGTGCAATTTGATCCGTCGTTTCGAAATCGGCATCCAACGACTGAACGATCAACTCGGGCGGCGGAGCCGATTGCGGTGCGCTGTTGTTCGCCGAACCGGCCGGTCTGCGAGCGGCAATGGAAACGTGATTCTCCGTCAGACGGATGTCGTGTTCCAACAAGCCCAGTTGCACGCCACCGAGTGCGACCGAGGGAGACGCGACGGTCAGGTTGGCGTCCAGCGTTTTGACGGTCGTCTGCGGTCCGATTTCGCCGTTGACGCTGCCTTTCGCATCCAGTTTGCCCTGCACGATGGATTCCGCGTCGGCCAGGATCAGTCCCAGCAGCTGGTCCAATGGAGCGTCGTTGGCCGACAGGTTGGCATTGAACGCAGTGGAGTCGGCGAATCGGACATTGGCGTCGGCGTTGATGAAGAAGTCGGGACGGTCACGCGATTCGATCCGCAGCTCGGGCAGGTGCAGTTCACGCTGTTCCCAGCGGAACTGTTTGGCGGCCAAGTTGAATCCGATCGCGGGAGTGCGGCGCAGGTCGGTCGCCGCTAAATCGCCTCGAATCGTCAGATGTTCCGGCTGGCTGAGCTGGTCGACTTGCCCATCGACGGAGACCGTGGCGGTGACCGCGCCTTGGACGACACCCCGGGCATCGACGAAACCGAAACGCGAGAGCAGCTTTCCGATCGGTCCGATACGTAGGTTGGCGGTATTGACCTCGGCGTTGAACTTGCCGCGAGGCAACAGTTCGGCCGAAGCGGTTCCGGTCAGCCGACCGCCGCCGGGAGCGACCTGGCCGGACTCATCAAGTTGCTCGATGCAGCGCAGGGCGTCCAGGTCCAATCGGCCATCGGCATAGGTCACTTCGGCTTGAAATAAATCGAACCGGATTTGGTCGGCGACCAGATCACGGATCGTCAGCGCCCCTTCGATCCGATAGGCCTTGCCGGTGCGAAGTGCGTTCAGCGGAACGCTGACGTCGAATTCCACCGTCGCCAGCCCGTCGACTTTGATGGGCAGCCCCAGGCCGATCGCGCGCAGTTTGTTGGCCAAGTCCCCCACGGCGATGTCTTTGAGCGACCAGTGGGTGGTCCAGTAGCGATACGTGGGCTGAGCAGGGACCGGCTGAGCAGGGGCCGGTGGATTCTGTTGCCCCGTCGCGGGGGACGCGGCGAGTGCGGCGATCAGCAGCGGGATCAACAGGTTTGCGGGACGGATCATGATTTCGGGATACTCGATCGCGATCGCGTTGGCTAGGGCAATCCGGTTGGAATGTGCGTATTCGCCCAGCTGAGGCGATTTGGCACGACATCCAGTCCAGCGGAGTGACCGCGGTGTGGATTGGAGCCGTACTTTACGTGCGGCACAGCGATTGCTTGCCTAGGGGACCCCGGTTCGCCGGCGCTGGCATCGGGACAGTGTTGGCCTTCGAATTCGGTGTGCACCTTCAGCCAAAAGGATTTGACGATGAAACGACTCGCCATTGTACTTCTGATCGCATTGCTACCGGTGGTCGGCTGGGGAATTGGGCCACAAGCGGCATCCGAGACGAGGGATCCGGCGCCGAAGCTTGATCAGGACGATGCCAAGACGATGAGTGTCTGGATGGAGAAGAAACTGAAACATTCCCAAGCCATCCTGCGTGGGTTGGCGATGGGCGATTTCGAGGACGTGAAATACAACGCCGGTCGGTTGAAGTTGCTGAACCGGGTGGAGGGATTTGTGCGTCGCAGGAACCCCGATTATCGGGTGCATTTGAACACGTTCAGCCGCGTCAGTGCGGAAATCGAGCGTCAGGCCGAAAAGCAGAATATCGAGGGGGCGACGCTGGCCTTCAACCAACTCACCGTCAGCTGTGTCGAATGCCACAAATCGCTGCGGAATGATGGCGGGCCTGAATCCGAGTGAGGTCGCTGTTGTCGCCAAACGGCGGCCGAACCATGCTCGGCCGAACGTCCCGATTGAATTCTCCGATCAGCACGGCTCGGCAGGGCGGGGACCGACCACCCGTTATTCGATCGATTCTTCGCGATGGACGGCATCGGTTTTGCAGTACAATAACGGGCAACCTCTCGGGCTTTCCACCGAGCGCGGAAACGCGCACCTACGTTGGAGATTGCGATGAACAGCAAAGGGACCTCCGAACTTTGTCATCTGTTCGCTGACTGGCGAACCGAAGACCGGAAACTGGCCGCATGTGTCGACGAGATCCGTGACTGGATGTCGGAGGTCAATCAGTTGGGGGTCCCGCATTTCGGCGAAACCGCATCCCGATTACAGCCGCTGCGTGACTGTTTGACGGAGCACTTCGAGCGTGAGGACACGATGTTGGCCAAGTTGGCCGAGCTCTATCCCGCCGCATCGCCGGAGGTCAATGCGTTCAAGCGGCAAACGAGTGCGGATCATCGTCTGTTGCTCTCTCGTTTGGACGAACTGCATGACCGGCTGAAGGAGGTGGATCCTCCGTTTGCCAGTTGGACCGACGCGATGGACGAAGTGGACGTGTTCTTCGAGGAAATGGAGCAGCATGAACGCAGCGAAGCGGATCGCGTTGGCATGTTGATGCCGGGGACGAGCGATCCGGGAGACGGTTTGGTCGGCGGATCATGATTGTCTCACCTGCAAGAATCCGCCGGAGCGTCAAAGGGGAGCTTCAACATGATTTCTGAATCCACGGGCCGGTTACTCGTTGCCGACGTGATGAAGGGCAAGGTCAAGACGGTCTCGTCCGAAACGCCGACCGGCAAGGTCTTGGAGATCATGGAGGAAAATCAAGTGCACGCGTTACCGGTCGTCGACCATGACAAGTGTGTGGGGATCGTCACGGCGACCGACTTGGTGAGGTTGATTCGCGAGACCAACGCGGCACTCCGCAGCGGTTACCCGCACTACGAAGACTGCTTGTGGGCGGTGGACTTGGCGCATCGGAAATTAGATCAACAACCGGTCCACGAGATCATGAGTGTCTCGGTCGAGACGGTCTCGCCACAGACACCGCTGTGTGACGCCGCCAAGCGATTATCGACCTGTTCCCGCCATCACCTAGTTGTCGAAGAAAACGGCAAGCTGGTCGGTTTCCTTTCATCCTGGGACGTGGCCGGCGCGTTTTGTTAGCGTTTATTTTGGCGTTACAATCTTCGGTTCCGGACAAGCGTTTGATTTGGAGATCGTGTGCTCTTCAGGACGGCTGCTGTCGAACGGGCGCTCGGAGTCGTGAATTGGGCAATAAAGCTGAATCGATGGTTGTCACCGCTGTTTCCGTCCTGAATTTTGCGGTACCCATATTGGTACTCGATCCCCAACGCGACCGAATCCGTTGCATTCCACAACAGGTTCCACCAAGCCTGCTGAAGCACTGCATTCTGGTTCGCCATAACCGCATCCGAGTCAACAAATCCGTACGCAATGTTGGTCGTCAGGTTTGACAGTTCATCCGATCGGCTTAACACCTGCTGAAACGCAACGTATCCGCCATAGTTCGTTAAAGCGTTTATTTGTTCGGGCGACGTGACGACGGCCGCATCGACACCGCCGAAGATGTACCCGCCGATTCCTTCACCGCCAACAGCGCCACAGTAAATCGCTCTTGTTCGTTCGGAATTGGCTCGCCTTCCAATGAAAGATAATCCCCACCCGTCGGTCGTGCGGTCGACAAACGTCGGGCTAATGAATCCGATCGGCCGATACATCGCAGCGATTTGATAGCTGTCGAAATCGTCAGGGCTGAATCTGACTCGCGATACGAATGCCGGCCAGTCATGAAGGTCTTGGTCGTTTGCGATGACGTCGCTCGCAGTGAATGATTCTTCAATCGCGAATGTTGTTTCAATCGTATCTGAATCCCAATGGCGCGTGAGGCGGATCTGATTGATACCAGCATGTGTAAACGTACTTGGATCAATTACCCCGGGTGCTCCAACGGGAACCGCACCGTGAGATACCAACATTGGTGCTGATCCCAGGTCACCAAACGCGGTTTCCGCCTTTCCAATCAGAAAACCGAAGTCTCCGGAGTACCCCCGGGCAAAGTAGCTACGCCCACGCAAATCTCCACGACCGGCGTAGAAAAAATCTGCATAGGCCTGCAGGAGATCTGACGCAAAGAGGCCCTTGAACGTATTGTTCAACTGTGCCCGAACGGGGATATTCTGCAGGCTATCTTCCAAGTCGTTGAAGACCGCATTGCCACGCTTGCGCGCTGCTGCAGTGTTGTCCAACGCAATATTGCCAGGAAAAAATCGATTCGGTGTCGACTCAAAAGCGCCCGTGTCATAGTACACGCCGGGACGGACCTGCAGAGCGTAGGACGTTGTCGGCAAAGCGTTGGCGTATTGCGTTCCTATCGGCAAGGCTAGGAATTGTAGAAGCCGAGATTGTGCGGCAACGCTCAACCCGGGATCGGAGACCAATGGATTGGCGTGAAAATCGTTGGGATCAGCCGAAGGCGGCAACTCGTCGAGCGGTAATCGGTATTCCCTGCTATCGGAATCATAGAACAATGTCGTGCCATCTTGAGGGTGGACTCGGTACCGAGTGATGCCCACCTTTCGCAGGCAATCATCTCTTCCCAGCATTGAATTGATGGCTCGATTGGTAAGAGACGTCGCAGCGACGCATTCCTCCGATTGCAACCATTCGGTAGGTGTGTCCCCTGAGTGCGCTGGGCCGTCGTTCAGGCTCGATGGCAATTGGAGTAGCGAAGCAGGGTCGTGTTCTACTTCGACTTCAGGGTCCACTGCATTGGCCGGTACAAATGCCAACAACATGAGGTGGGTCATAAAGATAATTGCAATTCTGCTCATGTCGGTGTCAGCATTTCGGCCTGATAAATCAATTACATTTGGTGTAATCGGTCAAACTTGTGACGGAGTCCAGCCAATCGGGGGAAAAGGCGCCTCCCCACCAAGCCGAACCGAAGTTGGGTCTGGATCTTGCGGGGACTGATCCGGTTGCGGCCCAGGCAAGGCTGCTAATCGCGGTCGGCGAAGTGGGCAAAACCGGTCGCAATGTGGGTTCCATCCACCAGAAACACCGGGCCGCAATGACTGAAAGCAGCGATGCAGTTGAGTGAGTTATTGAAAGAGCACCGTTCAGCAGGCAGATGGTCTCTGTCGGCAGACGGCTGTCGCTGGAGGTCGCGAAATCGGCCCGTCAGGTAGGAAGGTCGCTGACCGCGATGTCGTCATTGGGAAGGCAAAGTGTCGCTGCGGACAAAGCAGTAAAGATGCGATTGGTTTCCATGCGTACTGACGTAAACCGCATCGTCGGCCAATAGGATATCGCCGGGATAACCGAACGCCTTCAAACGGGTCATCGCTTTCGTATGCGGATGCGTGACCAACTCGGAAAAACGGGGGAGGCTGTTGAATTCATAGCTCCACAGTTTCTCTCCCGTCGCGGTGCTGTGGACCTGCAGCGAGCTATCTGTCGTCAGGTAAAGATGCCGACCGCTGACTGCCAGAGTGTTCTCCGTACCGCGGCACGCGTATTGCTGATTGCTTTTGGGAAGGTAGCGATTCATGCTGAACGCACAGTGGCCGTCCAGTTGTCGGGGCGGTAGCTTGGCCGACCACGCAATGGTCCTCAGGTCAAGCGACAGCGCGACGACTCGATCCACCAGATGCAAGTAGAAGTGTTGATCGTCAACCGCCATCCCAACACCCAACTCCAGATTCGCGTGCCCAAAGGTACTCTGTTCACGGACCGGCGGTAGAATCGCCGATGGGATCACTCCATCGATGGAAAAGTCATCAATTTTTCGGCGGACGATTCGCTGTTCGCCGGCGGTGACTCTTTCCTGACAATAGACGAATTGACCGTCAACGCTGATGGCCATCGCATTGACGGCGTTTCGTGCGCGATTGGTCATTCGTTGGTCGTCGCTGGTCGGCATCGGATCTTCGAACAGATCCTCTCCGGTCGGGTTGTCGCGATTCGTGACGCGTCGTCGCGCAAGGATGACGCCCCGGTCGTCTTCGACTCCGACTTTGATGTACTCCTGCCAAGAAAAAACCGCATCCGGCCGGTGTCCGCTGAGCCCTCCGCGGGTAAACAGGATCAATTGGTCGTGATCCCAAACGGCGCAGGGGACGGAGACGTCCCGCAAAACGACTTGATGTTCATCCGGTCCCCAGCGGACCAAATGGCTCCCCCAGCGGTAACTCGCGCCGGCATCGATCCAAGCCCCGCCGCCGTTGAGATAGAAACGGCCCTGCAACCAGCGAGGTCCTTCACAGGCGTGCCCAGCGATCTTTTTCCGCATGTTGATCTGGGTCAGATCCAACGGCGAGAGACTTCCGCCGGAGTCGATTCCGAAAAGCCGCTGGCCTGAATAAAAGTTTCCATAGAAAACGAAGGGGGTTCCAAAACCGGGATCGTCGTGAATCGAAACGACACGTTTATTAGCCAACGGTTGCGATTTTCCGTCAGACGTCCGCCCCAGAAACTCTCCCGTACGACGATCAAAAACGGCGACGCGTTTGCCACTGGTGTAAAAACCGATTTCAAACGCGTAAAGGAAATCTTGGTCCATCCGCCAAGCGATCCCCAATCCGGCGGGGGAAAATTCGAACGGTCTTTTCCGCCCAAACAGAATACTGTTGTCGGGAGCGAGCGTCGGGTTGAACTTCGACAGATCGATCGTCCATTTGAGCGTAAGTGGCGGCCCCGGCGCATCGGCCAAGTGCGCGCGGCCATGGGACGGTCCGCGGTACCGGCACCACAAATCGTCTCGTCGCGGCTCGTCGGCCCCCAAATGGCTGGCGAGCGCGAGGAGCGCGTAGACCACAAACGCAAATGGACGGATGAGATTGCAAGACATCGTCCACCCACAACACTTCATCACTCGTATCCTTCACTCACTGGCTGATCGATCGAGTTCGCTGGACGTCCGACAACGGGGGTACCGGATTCAACGCCACCCACCAAATGTAGCGATTGTCCTCAACGGCTCTCCCGGCCAGCCGCATCGGCTGACCGGGTGTTTTGGACGTGTCCGCTTCGCGGCCACACGTGAACAGCTGAGGACAGCAGTTCGACACTGTTGCGACTCGATCGGGATCAGATCAGATCACCGAAGGCGGCGTCCAGGGCGTTGATGCGGTCGTCCTCGTCATCGTCGTCGCCTGCAATCGCGTCGATGAAATCGCTGGCGATTGCGGAGCTGACCGGTTCGGAATCGCTTTCGTCACCGATTTGCTCTCCTTCGACCATCTCCCCAAGCCCGCTGATCGCCTGGCGACGCGCCAATTCATTGATCACCGCCAGTGCATCCAGGGGCGAAATCAATTTGTCGCCGTTGACGTCGTAGTACGGAGGTCCGACGTCCGTGTCTTGCACCGGAATGCTCGCCGAGGATTGTCGGGCCAGGTGGTTGATCACCAACAAGGCATCGATCGGCGAAATGTCCCCGTCGTCGTTGACGTCGGGATTCAGATCCGGGTTTTGCAATCGACTGCCGGTCACCTGCACTTGAACCGTTCCGGGGCTACTGACGCGTCCGGCCAGATCGGCGATCGTGTAGGTGAAGGAATCAATTCCCAAGAACCCGTCGGCCGGGATGTAGCGAATGGTTCCGTCGCCGAGTGGCACGACATCACCGCTGAACGGCGAGTCGACGATCTGAATCGAGGTCAGGTCCAGTCCGCGGTTGGGTGCACCTGCGACCGCGTCGGGATCCACGTCGTTGGCGGCCACGTTGATCACGATCGTTTCGTTGATGAATGTCGATGCCTGATCGTCGCGGGCAATCGGCGCCGCATTGGCCGCGATCGTCACCAAAGCCTGGTTGCTGTACTCGCCATCGTTGTCCGCGACCCGATAGCGGAACACATCTTCCAGTGCAAAGCTTTGGAAGGCGGTGTAGGTCACGACACCTTGATCGTCGATCGACAGGGATCCGAACGCCGGTTGCAGCGTGATTTGGATCGACGTCGGAACCAAAACGCCATCGGCATCGGTGTCATTCGCCAGGATCTCGATGATCGTGGGGCCGCTCGGGTTAAGCGTCGGATTATCGGGACGTGCGACCGGGGCGTCGTTGCGTCCTTCAACCGTGACGGCAACCGACACGATGTTGCTGAGTGCCCCTTGGGAGTCGACGACTCGATAATTGAACGAGTCGACACCGGAGCTGCCTTCGGTCAACGCCTGCAAGGCGATCGAAGTGGACGGGTCGTAGGTGATCACACCGGTTGCTTCGTCGTAGGACACCCGAGCACCGCTCAGGGAGAACGACTCGGCATCCAGCACGATCGTCAGCGAATCACTGGGGTTGTCGATGTCCGGATCGATGTCGTTGGCCAGCAACTGCGCCACGCTGATTGTCAGCACCGAGTCTTCGTCGGTCGACACACTATCGGTCACGGCCGTCGGACGATCGTTGACCGCGGTGATCACCAATCGCAACACTTCCTGGGCACTCGATTCGCCGTCGGAATCGATCGCGGTGACGGTCAAGTCGACCGACCCGTTGGCGTTGGCCGCAGGAATGAATCGCAGGATCCCGTCGTCACTGATCGTCGGCAATTGCTGGAACAGGCTTTGCGCGTCGACCGGCGTGGCGACTTCGAATCGAACCGTTTGCGACGACTCGTCCATCGGCCCTGGGCTGATGTTGGACGCCCAGACTTGGGAGTAAGGGCCGCTGTCCTCGTTGACGGTGATCGGATTGTCCACTCGATCGAACGTCGGCGGGTCGTTCACCGCATTGACCCGCAACGTGAACGTCCGCACGGAGCTCGACGCCTGGGTGGTGCCATCGGTCGGAATGTCGAACAACTGGGCGGTAAACGTCGCCACACCGTTGGCATCGGGTGCCGGCGTGAATTCAAGCGCCGCGGTGTTGTTGCTGCTGTCGACGACGGCAACGGGGTCCACAGCGAACAGCCCCGGGTCTCCACCATCGATCCGTGTGATGGTGAAGAAGACCGCCTGGCTGCTCAGTTCGTCGATTGCCGTCGGCGGACCGGCCAGCACGTTGGTGGCCCAGTTGGCGATCGAAACGGCACCGGCATCCTCGCTGACCGCCACGTTGGCCGGCCCGCTGAACTGGGGTGCGTTGTTGACCGGATTGACTTGAATTCGGACCGTGTTGGAAGCGATCCGTGGATCAGGCCGTTCGGCACCATCGGTCCCAAAGTCGACGGTGATCCCGTTGTCGGTCACGCTGTAGGTGAACGTGTCGATGCCCACGAAGTTCGCCCGCGGCGTGTACCGCAGTCCGGTCAGGACACCGTTTTCACGAATCTGTGTGACGGTTCCCCCGAACGTCGATTGAATCGGCGTGGGTTCTTTCAGCGTCAGCGTTTGATTGCCACCGGGGGTGATGTTCAATGCTTCGTTGTCGGGGCCGACGGCAAAGACGTCCAACAAGCCCGGCGTCGTGCCGTCGCCGATGCTCATCACGTCGATGCTGGTGTCTTCCAGGATCGCGAAATCCAGCGGCGTCGAATTGGGCCGAATCACCGGGGGATCGTTGATCGGCAGCACGTCGATCGTGATCGTCCTGGGGTCCGACGAGATCAAATCGCCACGGGTCTCATTGCCGGGACCGTCGTCGGTGAGCACGATTTCGAAGTCGAAGCTGCCGAAGACGTCCGGGGCGGGACGGAAATTCAACCGGCCATCGGGCGTGATCGAGGGGAACTCGGTGAAGAAGTCACTGGCCTGGGACAGCGGGAACCCGAGCGAGGTGACACTGAAGCGAACGTTTTGCCCGGTGGCAAAGTTGACCTCATCAAAGGCCGTCGTCGGCGGACCGGCTTCGATATCGAAGGCGAAGTTGTCGATCGTCGTCGCCGCGCTGTCTTCGAGCACTTCAATGGTTTGCAGCGGTCCGGTGGGATCGTTCAGATCCGCCGGCGGCAGATTGATGGCGAACTGCGGCTTGTCGTTGACCGGGTTCAGGTTGAACCGCACGACGTTGGTGCTGGACTGCGGGTCGGAGACCAGCTGTCCATTAACGTACGTGGTGCCGTCGTCGATGACCGAGTAGGTGAACTGGTCGACACCGCCGATTTGATTGTTGTAATCCTGCGGCGGCGTGTAGAAGACGCCGGGGACGCCCGACGAATTGACGCCGACGGTCAGCGTTCCGCCCAGAACCGTCTGCGGCGGCACCTGGCCGATGTCGAGCGTCTGGTTTCCGCCTTCGATCGCCGCACTGGCCTCATTGGCGGGGCCGACGGTGAACACATCCAACAACCCGACCCGGTTGTAGCCGATCACCGAGGGATCACGTCGTAGCGGGATAAAGTACTGTCGCGGCGGATCTCCGACCGGTTGCGTGTTGTCTTCGCGAAGCGTGTAGGTGATCGCCGCATCGATGATCGCTCCCGTGTTCGGGTCGACTCCACGAGCGACCGAGTAGGCGTCGTCGGCGTTGTTGACCGCCGAGCTTCCGGCCACGCTCGGGTTGAACCGTGGTGCGTCGTTGACCGGACGGACGTTGACCGTCACGGTGACATCGGTCGACTGCGGGTTGGTCGGGTGGTCATCGGTGAACGTGAACACGTAGACGACCGATCCGACGGCATCCGCATTCGGGTACACGGTCAGTGCGCCGGTATCGTCGACGTCGGGAAGTTGCGCCATCACACCACGCACATCGGTGACGCTGATGTTGGTCACCGTCGGCCGACCTTGCGTCAGCAACTCGTCCTCGGCGGAACTCGGAGCCGGCAACACGGTCGTGAAGACGTCGGGAATCGTCGCCTGGGCCGCCGTCGGATCTTCCATCACATCGACCTGATCCTCGTTGACGATGAAGGGCCGGTCGTTGGCCGGTTTGACGCTGATCGTGACCGTTGCCTGCTGGACACTCTCCTGGGCCGGCAGAATCCGAATCAGATTCGCGACGGGCAGGCGGGTGCGTCCGTTGTCGGCGATCTTGTAGGTGAACAAGTCGACCGGGGCAAACGGAGGCAGTTCGTTGTAGTTGACCGGTGGAGCATACGTTCCACTGACGAAAATGCCGTTGGCAAAGTTGAACGTCAGCAAGCCGCCGTTGGCGGTGCCCAGCGTTTGTGAGCCGCTGAATCCGGCACCGACGCGAACCGTGCCCTGGTTGGTCGAAAATGCCACGACCCGCAGCGACTGTTCGATTTCGTTGTACGGTGCCGGCAGGTTTTCGTCGAAGTCACCGGCAACATCGGGCAGTTCCGTCACGACGATGTCGGAGCTGTTGGACAGATGCAGCGTGTTGCCGTCGGCGGTGACCGCGTATCCGTCGGCCCGCAACAGGCTTTCCAGATTCGCCATCAACAAGTCGCCGCTGTCGCCGTAGGCGTACGAGACGACGTAGTCCGAACCGCTGGCGGCAATGCCCGTCGTGTTGAATTCCACGACGACCGGGTTGCCATCGACGGTCAACGTGATCCTTTCGCCGTCGACGACCAGGTTGGCCTCGGGGGCGACGATTTCGGTCGCCGAGACGGTGAAGGAAGTCATCGGAGGAAGCACCGCACCGGCAACAATGTCACTGAACGAAAGCGACCCGTCACCGTTGTCGGTCACACCGAGACCTTGACCACGCAGTGCCGTTTCCAAATTGGCGGCGATCGCCGCGGCCAGATCAGCGGCCGCGTATTGGACCACCACGTCGGTCCCCGCCGCGGGCGTGCCCGTCGTGTTGAATTCAACGGTCAACACGCCACCAAGCCCGTCAGCAAGCGTGATCGTTTCACCGTTGATCAGTCCGGCACCGTCGGGAAGTGTCATTCCGGACGCCGATGAGGTGATCTGGGAATTCGGATCGTTGATCCCTGTCACCGAAGTGTGGTTGAACAACAATCCGGCACGTCCGGCATTCGGCGCCGGATCGTCGACCGAGCCGATGCCGGCGGCCAACAGGGCCGCCTTGATCGCCGCGCTGATGGTTGCGGCATTGTCGGCGGGGTTGAATTGCACCAGAAGATCGGCACCGGTCATGGAAATCCCACTGGTGCTCAGTTCGACCGTGGTCGTCGCACCGCTCTGGTCGGTCAGGCGAATGACTTCGCCGCCGATCAACGTCGAACCGTCGGGGACGGAAATCCCGCTTCCCGACGCGGAGCTGACGGCGGTGTAAACGGTCGTGGAGACGGACGAGACGACCGGCAACGTCACCGTATCGGTCGCCACCAATCCGCCCAAACCGGACGATTGCAGCTGGCTTCGGAATCGTGTCGCGACATCGGTCGCCGTGTCCGTCAAGAAATAGGTGACCAACACGTCGGTACCAGCCGATGGCGTTGCCGACGTGCTGAATTCCACGACCGTCACGTTGCCGCCGCCATCGGTGATCGACACCGTTTCGCCATCGATCAATTGAGCCCCGGCGGGGAAGACGACCAGTCCGGTCGACGCGATGATGGACGACATCGGGGCGAACTCGACCGCCGATGCGACCGCCCGGAAGGACACGCTGCCGTCGCCGTTGGAAATCGCACCGACCTCCAGACCTCGCAAACTGGCCTCCAGGCGGTTCGCCAGCACGAGCGCCGATTCACCGGCGGCAAACTGAACCAGAATATCCGTTCCGGCCGAGGGCAAACCGCTGCTGTTGAACTCGACCCGGATCTGTCCAGACCGGCTGTTGTTCAAGATCACCGTTTCGCCTTCGAGCAGGTCGTCGGCATCGGCCATGATCAATCCGTCGACCGTCGACGTGATTGCGGAGCTCGGGTTGGTGAACCCGGCCACGGTCGTGCTGCTGAATTGCACCCCGGCGCGTCCGGCGGGCGGGGTCGGGTTGTCGATTCCGCCGATGCCGACCGACAACAACGCGGCCTTGACGGCCGAGCTGACCGTCGCCGCAGTGTCGGCGGGCGAAACCACCACCAGCAGATCCGCACCGGTGATGGAGACACCGGTCGTGCTCAATTCCAATGTCGTCGTTCGACCGCGACTGTCGGTGAACTCGATCATCTCGCCGCCGACAACCATCGATCCGTCCGGAACATCGAATCCGGCCGCCGACGCGTTGGTGACCGCGGTGTAGCTGCTGGTCGCGATCGAGGTGACGTTGGTCAATTCGACCCGATCGGTGGCGTTGACGCCGCCCAGGCCGGCAGCCCGCAACAGCGTTTGCAAACGTGCCGCGATGTCGGCCGCGGTGTCGGAGGCCGAGTAGGTCACCAGCACATCGGTGCCGACCGATCGCAGTGGCGACGTGCTGAACTCGACGACACTGCGTTTACCGAGCGAGTTGGTGATCACGACCGTCTGGCCGTCCACCATCGATGCCCCATCGACCACGGTGATCGAATTGGAGGTTGTCATGATCGGTGATGGGACCACACCGCGACCGACGATCAAGTCGTTGGCGGTGAAGCTGAGGATCGCCGGTCCGGCCGGTTCCACCGCCTCGACCACGCTCAGGTTGCGATCGTAGGCGACCGGTGCATCGTTGACCGGTTCGACAAAGATCGTGCTGGTCACGCTGGCGCGTCGGAAGTTGTCCGTCCGCGTGCCGTCTTTGGCCTCATCCTGTCCCTGGTCCTCGACTTCGTATACGAATTCGACTTGGCCGTAGATGTCATCGGCCGGCGTGAACAGAACGTCGCCGGTGGTCGCATCAAGGGCGACGCTTCCGAAGAAGGGATCGATCGACACCGCGGTGATGCGAAGGTTTCCGTCGTTTCCGTTGATGCCCTGATTTTCATCCTCGGCTTGCGGCGATCCTTGCAGATCGTTCGCCAGCAGGAACGCTGACGGAATCAGCAGAGCGTTGTCCTCGGTCGGCGTCGGAACCTGCAGCCCTTGATTCAGATAGAAGTTGCGATAGCTGTCATCGGAAATCGAAATCAATTCCGGCAACGGCGTCGGCAGGGTGTTCTGGGGCGTCACGCGAACGCTGGCCACCCCATCGGCGGTTCGCGGCGTTCCGCCAACAATGATTCCGTTTCCGTCCAAGCTTCGGCCATCATCCTGAACCGTGAAGGTGAAGTTATCCAACAGCGGCGGATCGGTATCTGCTCTCAGGTTGTCGCTGTTGAAGTAGTCGGCTCCCTGATAGAAGATCCGCGTGATGAACGTTCGATCGAACGTCGTGGGATCCAGCGGGTCGGCCAATTCGGTGTCAAACTCGGCCGTCACGGTCGCCCCTCGCGGGGTGGTGCCGACGGCGGATTGGTTTGCCGCGTCGATCGTCACACCGCCGACGGTGATCGAGATCAGCCGCAATCCGGCGTCCTGGTTGGATTCATCGAATGGCAACCCGGGGATCATCGGATCGCCATCGCCGGTCGCCCCTGCCAACAGCGTCGACGCGAGGAAGACCTCCGGCTGGTCGGCCGGCGTTTGACCGGGCTGGTACTCCAGCGCGACCAGGTTTTGATCGAGCACACCGGGTGCGTCGTTGACCGGCGTCACGTTGATGGTGACGGTCGCAAACGTCGCATTGGCCGCGACCGAACCGCTATTGCGTTGGGTGCTGAGCCGATAGGTGAAGGTGTCCTGGCCGACAAAATCACTGTTGGGCACGTAGCTGAACGAACCGGTCAGTTCGTCGCCGGGGTTGATGACCAACGTTCCGTTGGCCGGTTGTCGTCCGACGAAGAAGCGAACGGGCAACAATTGATCCAAGTTCGTGTCGTTGGCGATCAACGTCGGAGGCGTGGCGATGCTGGTGTCGATCACCAGCGTGCTGTCTTCGGCGACGGTGTATTCATCCGGCGATGGCACCGGGGGATCGAACGGGGCGATCGAAACCATGTAGTCTTCGACTTCACCGCCGACGGCGACGCCGGTCGGGCTCAGATCACCCGATTGGCTCAGCCGCACCCGCATCCAGCGGTCTGGCAACTTCTGGCCCTGAACGTGTCCCGGCGGTACCGCGTCGGCCGGGAAGGCACTTTGCGGGATGATGATCGGATTCGGATTCAAGCTTTCACTGACCGCTTCGTTGCTGGCGATCTTTTCGTCCGCGTCGAAGGTTCCGTTGCCGTCGAAATCGACCCAGATATCGACCAGGCCGCTGCCGGTCACGAAGACCGGGATCGTGCTGCCGGACGGGTCGCTGGGGTTCAAGAATCCGACGACGTTGTCGGCGTTCAAATTGCCGGTGATCGTGGGATCGTCGGCAAAGACCAGATACGGGACGTTGTCCTTGATGTAGGTTCCCACCGGCACGCCGTCTTCATCGTCGATCGGTTGAAGCGAGATCGTGTCGCCGGACAGATTGATCAGCACCGACGTGTCGATGACATCAAATTTCGCTCGGATCTGCTGGAAGATCTTCAGCGCGATACTGTCGGCCGATTCGCCGTCGACAAAGGTGATCGGCTCGTTTCCGCCGGTCGGGTTGTCGGTCGCGCGGATCATTTCGAAGGTGACCGTTTTTGATCCGATTGTGACCGCCAGCGTTTCCCCACCTGCGACGGCCCCGGAAACCACGATGGTGTTCGGTTGGAACGTGAACAGGTCACCGGTTTCGTTGAACGAGATCGCCAGCAGCGCGTCGTCCGATGCGGGCGACGGTTGACCATCGACTTCGGTGTCCAAGTAGACGCCCAATCGAGTCACACTGTCCCCGGACACGGTGTGGCGTGCCCCGTTGTTGGCCAAAAGCGTGTTGTAAGAAACCGGGGCGTCACCGAAATCAAATTCGACCTCGGGCATCACGATGGTGAATCGCGTCTCGTCGTTGATGCGGGTCTCGCGAACACGATTTCCGCTCAAGTCGGCGATCGGCGGCAGATTGTTGCCGATGCTGATCAAGACACCATCGAAGTTGCCGTCGACCAACACCGCGCCTTCGATCAGAAGTGTTCCGCCGCCGGGATTGAACGACTGGACGTTCAGGTTGGCGTCGCGAATCGCCGACTGCAATCGAGCCGCGGCGATCGAGGCGGTGAAGTCGGCCGTCTGGGTGTACGGCAGCGCGATCGCGCCGACCGAGACGCCCGGGGCCCCCTGCAACGAAGCGGCAGTGCTGGTCAAAAACGCCGTGTCGCCGATCTGTCCGCCCAACGCGACGCGGGCATTGTCGATCGCCGCGGCGTTGCCCAATCCGATCGGCTGCGTCGAGACCGCTGCGGCGAGAGCCTGGGCGATCTGATCCGGCGTGTCGGTCCGCGAGAACAGGACCGGGACAAAGGTCGGATCGCTGGTCGTATTTTGAGTGAACTCGAACGTGACCGTGTTGATCCCGTTGCTGTAGACCAGACGGTCGCCTTGGGAAACCCCTTGATCGACACCCGACTGAAGGATCGCGGTGGAGGTGGTGGTCACCAGATGGCCGTTGACCGTCCCGAGTTGAATCTTGTCAGAACCAACGGCAATCGGTGCCAAACCGATGGCCTGGGCGACCGTTTCGGCCGGATTGGAACCGGGGTCCACGCTCGAGAGCGCCGCCAGGATGGCATCTCGGACTTGGACGATCGTGCCGGCGCTGCGGACGTCCACCGGAATCGATCCGGCGGTCGTCGAGCCGTCTTTATCGAATTCCAGGACGCGGGTGTTTCCGCTCACGTCGTTGATCGTGATCGTTTCACCGTCGATGATGTTCAGGTTGATACCGTCGACGGTCAACGTCGTGGTTTCCGGGATCACCACGCTATACCCGGCTTCGAATTCGAAATTGGTGATCGTTCCGTCGGTTTCGGTGATGACAATTTGCGATCCATCGGGGATCTGATCGCCCGATCGGAGCGAGACTTCGATTCGCTGTTTGTTATTGAGCGTGATCTCGTAAACCGCGTCGGGTCGCCAGATTCCCGTCAGGGGCGTCAGACGAATGGTGTTGCTGTTGCTGCTGTAGCCGAAGATGTAATCGCGGCCGGGAATCAGTCGCGCGCCGTTTTCGGTCAGAATGACCGTTTCGTCGGTGACGGTGTCGGGATCGATCCCGGTCCCTGCCGGATCAAGCAATTGGACTTCGAAGAACGACAGCGTGCCCTCGGTCAGTCGGACAAAGGATCCATCGCGATCCTGGTCACCGCCATCGATGCGGAATCCGATCGCGTCTTGCGGTCCGGTCAGCACGGCCGTCGGACGCACGTCGTCGGCGCGGTCGATGGCACCGCGATCGATAAAGACGTTTGCCCCGACCCCGCCGGGCGTCGCGACCAACGGATCATCGACACGGGGTTGCCCGTAGGCGTCGAATTCCGGTGCGATGATCGGCGACGGCGAAATCCCCGCCGGCTGCTTGACCGTTTGCAGGAAGTTGCTGCGGTCCGGCAGCGATGCGAACGAGCTGTCGATCACCGCACTTCCGGCCGCCGGGATGTAGATGCCGCGGTTGGGATCTTCGAACAACGGCACTCCGGTCGGGACGACGAACGAGGACGTCGCCAACGGAACCGACGAATTGGTGCCGTTGTCCTGGAACGCATTGCCGCCGACAACGATCTGACCGAACTGGTTGGCGGTCGTCGCGATGCCGTTGGTGAAACCGCTGAAGATGTTGTTCAAGACGGTCGGGCTGGCCGCTCCGCTGATGCGAACGCCGTCACCGCTGCCTCGGTTGACCACGGTGTTGTTGACGATCCGACCGAACGAAACCGGCGAGGGCACTTGGCCGTTGGTGTTGACGTCGCCGCCGAAGTGGATCGCGGCATCGCCGGAGTCCGAGATCACGTTGTTGCTGATCACGACACCCGGGATCAAGCTGTCGCTGTTTTGGTTCCGCAACAGCCGCGCCGAACCCGGCACCGGCAACGAATCCGGTCCTGGATTGACCGCCAAACCGCCGTTGTTGACCAGTCGCTGACCGCGGGTGTCACTGACGGCAACCACGCCCGAACCGGCCGATTCGGTGATGAAGTTGCTGGCGATGACCAGCTGCCCTTGGTCCTGCACACGGTTCTGGTCGCTGATGCCGAACTGGTAGTCGACCATCAGCACGTCCCGCACCGGGATGTCTGGATTGGCCGGGAACAGGTTCGGCAGATTCGGATCCGCCGTCGGTTGGCTATAGACGGTCGGACGAATGGTCAACGCGTATTCGCCGAAGTCGGTTTCACGCGTTTGAGTGGAGATGAATGAACCGAAGAAGAACCCGGAAGTCGAACCATGTGTGATCGTCACCGGCGAGGCGATTTCGATGATGTTCAGGAACCGACCATCGGCTTGGACGCGGACGACGGCCGATTGGGTCGCGTTGATGACATTTTGCGTCTTCGTCGCGATCATTTCCGGCGTGTCGGTCGCGTTGATCAAAATCGGAACGTTCCCGGCGACCACTTGTGCGTTGGTGGTGTACTCGTACACGACCTGCGACGTACCCGACGAAATCGAAATCGTCTCGGCCGATGTGCCAAAGAAACTCTGTTCCAACAATGCCCCGGTGACGAATTCCGGAACGGTCATCGTTTGCGTCCCGAAGACATTGGCCGAGCTGACGACGACGTCAAAGAAACCGGTTTGCGGTGCGGTGAATTGCAGGAATGCCCCGCCGCTGGATTCACCCGGTGCGACGCTGGTTTCGAACAAGCTGGATTGGCGTGTGCGATCGATCGAGAATCCGAACAAATCCTCGGTCAAAATCTCGCCGTCGTTGAACACCGTGATCACGGGCAGGTCCAGAATCTCTCCGGCCCGACTGAATCCGAGTGTATCGACGTCGATGTCGACCGTTTCTCCCTCACGCAGGAAGATCCGCACCGAGTCGAAATCGGCTCCCGGATCGGAGGCGACGATGACCGCATCATCCTGCAGGTTGAACGGGGGCTGGCCGCTGTTGACCGCGTCACCGATTTTACCGATCGCGACAACCGTATCGCGTGCGGCGTCAATGAACCCGCTGGGCGTGCTGCGATCAAGTTCGTCGGCAAAGATCCGTCCTTGGACGCTTTCGGTGACCTGATCGACGATCGGGATTTGCCGTGACGTCTCACGCCCTTGCGAAGTCTCCGCGTCCACCAAATCCAATTTGATCATCCGCCCGCCGCTGGGATTGATCGTGATCGCCGAGGATCCGTACAGCTCGACACGGTTGCTCGTGCTGGCGGCTGACTGGAAACTGTCAGACGTTGCCGCCGTGATGTCCAACACGTTTTGGACCTGTGCCGAATTGATGGCGTTTCGGATCGAATCGGCCGTCGCAGAGGTCTGCGTGGAAATCGGGTCGAACACGACCGGCACGTGCCCGGGCGCGACACCGCGGTCAAGCGTGCTGTCGAATTCGAACGTCATTTCTCGCCAGCCGTCGTTGATGACGAAGAAGTCCCCATCGACCAACTCCAGCCCGGGCGGTGCGATCAGGCTGACCGCGCCTCCGGTCAATCGATCGTTGGTGTCGAACGAGCGGCCCCAACTGTTCAATTCACCCAATTGCAGGTTGATCGGGAAATAATCCTGCGGGACGCCATATTCGTCGGAGGTACGAATTTCCAGCGAGTAGGGGCCGGTCAGGATTTCGTTTTGCAGTTCCGGTTGAACCGCTTGCGGGTGTGTGTCGGGCAACGTTTCGGGGTTGAACGTAAACGTCCGTTCGCCGTTGGTGCTTTCGACCACCATCTCTCCACGCTCGGCGAAGCCGACGATGATGTCGTCGATGTAAACCCCTTCGACTTCGTTGTTGGATGCACCTCGGGTATCGATTTCGCTGTTGGCGAATCCGAACGGTCGCCCCAGCCCGAATTCGTCGCCGGGAACGGCCGACGTCGTCAAGGCACCCGAACCGTTGTCAAACAATTCGTAGCCCGACAAGCCATAGTTGCCGACGTCGGCGGGTGTCAGGTTGTACAACCGGATGCGGTCGCCGGCGTAGGCCGTGAAGTCACGGGTCTGTGATTGAGTCGGACCGCCGTCGACGTACTGTGCGACGCCTTCGTTCAAGGCGATCTTCAGCCGTTCCGCGACGGCGCGCGAGTCCATCGTGCTGTCGACCAAGATCGGGATCACGCCGCTGGTCGTCGCTCTGTAGCTGACGATGTTGGACGGGACACCCGACGGCGTTTGGATTTCGACCGACAGTGCGTCCAGCAACAGAATCTGGTCGCTGCCGAATTGGAAGCCCTGCAATTCGAGCGGTAATTGCGACAACACCATGTCGCGAACCATCGTCGGCGTGTTGGAAGCACTCGGATCAAAAATGATCTCGCCGAAGGCTCCCGTGGCGTTGGCCGCGGTGACGAACGAGAGCACGATCGGTGCCGCCCCTTGGGGGTCGCCCTTGGTGATCACCGTGACCGTCGTCGATTCCGTGATGCGATCACCGGACGGGAAGCTGATCGGAACTGCACTTTCATTGACGTCGCGGTCTTCCAGCGTGAATCGGGTCGGATCGGGCGTCGGCAGGATGACCTGTGCGTTGTTGTCCAAGATCAACAGCCCGCGACCGTACGGATCGATCTGGACCTGCACCGGATTGAATCCACTGCTGAGGGCGTCGATGATCTGTTGGTAAACGTCCTGCAGTTCCACCGCTGGATCAAAGGCGTTTCGGCTGAAGTAGATCTCGACGTCGTTGCTGGGCGGAATCGTCGAGCCGCGTTCAACGAAGACCAATGTGGTTCCAAATCCGGGGATTCCGAATCCATTGGGGTCCACCTCGATTCGCAATCCGGTTCGCAACTGGCCCAGATCCGTCAGCGGCAACAACACACCGGTATCGTCGTAGCTGTCCGTTGTGAAGCTGGCCGTCGGATTGAATCCGGACAGATTGATCGTGGTTGCCTGGACTCGAAGCGTGTTGGCGAACGGATTGTCGCGACGCAACGGATTGCTCGAACCGAGAACGACGGCAAGCCGTTGGGCGATCACCGCACCCGACTCGTTATTTGCATAGGGAACGGTGTCGACGGCCGGAGCACCGTTGAGCACAAACGTGATGACTCGGCCGTCGACGGTCAGCGTTTGGCCGTCGGTGATCTGATTGCCAACGGGCACTACGATTTCGTGGTAGTCGAGCGCGCCGACGCTGGAGAAGTTCGTGGTCGGGTCATCGGACATCACGGTCGAGACACCGAGGACCGTCAGTTCGTTCCCGCTGACGAAGGTTTCGGCATCGGCACCGAGCGCCGCAACGATGTTGGAAATGATCGTTGCCGCGGTATCGGTCGTGTTGTAGTTGACCGAATTCGGCGGACCGACCGCGGGGTTTTGAACCATCGTCAACGTGACAATACTGTCATCGCCGACCAACGTGATCGTTTCGCCGGAGCGGATTCCCGTCCCGTCGGGAACGGTGATCGTGCGGGCATTGACTCGACCCAGTGACATTGTGGTCGCCGACGATGCGACGGTGACCGACGCCCCGCTGAAGGACAATTCGCCTTGCGGGGTGACGTACGCGCCCGCGCTCGGCGGCAAGACCAGGGCGACTTGGGCGGCGATTTCAGCCGGGGACGCAAAGAAGTCGACCAGCACGTTGGTCACGCCGGGGATGTTGACCGGCGTGGCGGAAATGACGATCCGATCGATGCCTTCGGCGTGCTTGAACGTGTACACCTCGTTGGCAAACGACGTCGTGAATGAGAAATCAACCTCGATACGACTGAGATTCAGGTCACTTTGGGGCTGAATCAACGGTGACGGGGTGGCCGCGATGAATTGAATCGAATTCCCCGCCTGGACCTCGGCGAGCAGCGTGATGACGCCGTCGCCTTCATAGACCGGTTGCAATTCCAACGGCAGCAAGGCGAACAGCGCCCGCGCGATCGTGTCGGCCGTGTCGGTGCGGGTGTACAGGATCTCGTTCGGGGCACCGGTCAAGGTTTCGACGAACGTGAACTGATCCTGAATCGTCGGGTTGAGGGGATTGAACAGCCGATCGGAAATCTCGATCCGGTCGCCGGGGAAGATCTGATCGCCGTCGGGGATCACCAGTTGCAACGCACCGTCGAACTGGGTGTTCCCGTTGAAAACCGGATCCAAACGTTGAACCAGGACCGGGTTCGGATTCGCCAGCCCCAGTTGCACCGTCGAAGTCACGGTGCTGACCGCGGCAAAGCGGATTCGTCCGCCTCCCAGGTTGATCGGACGGGTGTGTCGGTCGATCGCGTCGAAGACGGCGGCGGCGACTTGACTGGCATTCATCGACGCGTTCACTTCCACTTCGCCGGGTCCGGCATTTGCGGTCACGAAGGTCAATGTTGCAACGTTTCCGTTGGCGCTGGACAAGGTGATCGTGTCGCCGCTGGCGATGTCCGCCCCGGCCGGGAACACGACGGTCGTCCCGACAACGTTCTCCAGCAGGATTTGGTTTCCGAGTTCGTCGTTGAAGGAAATCTGTTGACCGTGGACAACCTCATCACCTTCGATGCCGACCAATTCGACCGAATCGAAGTGGGGACGCATGCCGCCGGCGGTCGAGAAGTCGAACCGCAGACGCACGTTCTCGTTACCGGCAAGCGGAGACAAATCGACGCGTGCTTGTCGCCAGGCGTTGCTGTCGTCAAACAACTCTTGGACCGGAATCCCGGTTTCGTTGTAGTAGTCGTACTCGTCAAGCGACGGCAGCTGTCGGAAATCGTTGTTGGTCGCCAGCAGCTTCCATTCGCCGTCGTCCCCGGCGGCAAAGACTCGGAAACTGTCGCGTTGCAGACGGTTCGGTCGGTAGTCGTCGTCCGCCTCGACTTC
The DNA here is from genome assembly GCF_008035925.1 of Stieleria maiorica. Taxonomy (NCBI): domain Bacteria; kingdom Pseudomonadati; phylum Planctomycetota; class Planctomycetia; order Pirellulales; family Pirellulaceae; genus Stieleria; species Stieleria maiorica. The sequence goes on along the minus strand of NZ_CP036264.1, from coordinate 8,235,153 downwards.
CATGAAGTAGCTGAAGTACAACGTCGGCTTGTCAGCCGCACTGTATCCTTCCAGATTGATCGGGCGTGAAACGATCGTGCCGTGGGACCCACCGGGTGCGAGTTCGCCCAGGTTGCTGTCGTCGGCACGCGAGATGGTGTTCCCTTGCGGGTTGTTTCCGCCGTTGTTCGTCCCCGGGTTGACTTCAAAGCCGTAATACAGGCTGCCGCCACCACGCGTCGAAAACTCCGCGCGGCTATTGTCGTAGTTGTCCTTGATGCCGTGTCCGTCATCCAGGTTGCGGTCGGTCGTGTAGTGCCAGGGACTGGCTTCGAGGTTGCCGAATGCCAGACCGGTGGGTTGGCTGCCGACACCGACGATCCCGCTGCTGTAGGACAATTGGATCGCGGATCGACCGTTGTTGAGCACCCGCGCGGGTTGCACGCGGCCGTCTTCATCCAGGTTGACGGCGTACAACCAACCGTCATCGGTCGTCAAGAACATCGTCTCGCGGAACGCGCCGTCTTCGATCGTCCTCGGTCCGAGTGCCAAACCGCTAAACGAAGGCGGGAAGTTTCCGGACACCGCCGCGTGCGCGGGGTCTTTCTGGACGACGCCGTGGAACGTCGTCGGGATCACACTGCCGTAGCCGAACGCCGGGCTGGTCCGCGGAGCATCGACGGTGTCGGTGTAATCGAACGAGTGGATCCCACCCTGGTCGGTCGCCGCATAGAACTGGAAACTGCTGTTGGGGAAGTTCGCCAGACCGGTGATGTCCCCGCCGTCGCCGCCGGTCGGGAAGATGTTTCCGGTGTCGATGATCCCGTATTCGCGTTCATCCGATGCGGGTCCGAACCGGGTGCTGTAGGGAGCCTGTGCGGGAAAAGTCCGGTCGGCGTTGGCATTGAGACTTCCGAAGGTCGTGATTTCACCAGTGACCTGACGGAACGAATACAAGATGTTGCGTGTCAGTTCGATCGGGATTTCACCACGGCCGAGCGTGTCGCGGTAACCGACCAGGAATCCTTGTCCGTTGTTGTTGAGCGCGTTGGTTGTGATCGTGCCGGTCGGGCCGCCGCGGTCGGACAAGGGGAACGCCATCGCTTCGACGATCAGCTGGGCCGGGTCGTCGCCTTCCATCCCGTTGCCGGCCTGGTTGGTTCGACTGAAGACGATGCCGTCGTCACTGGAACTGAGCACCGATCCGTCGACCGGGCTGATGTTTTCATAGCCGCCGATGTTGCCATCGTCCGGTGCCGTTCCGGCCGGCGGACCGACGGTGTAACTAAATAATTCACCGTCGGTACGAGCAGCGATGTCGCCGGTCGGCTGCGACGACTGACCGATCAATCGCTCCACCACACCCGTGACCGGATTGACGCTGACCAACGACGACTGGTTGGTTCCGGTGATTCCGGAATCGACGCTGATAAACAACCGCATGTCGTCGAGCGAATACGGCACGATCGATTCGACGTCAAACGCCGGTTCGATAATCGGACGCTCGGCCGAGTAGTTGGTTTGGTCCAGCAGGGCGAACGATTCCGAATCGGCCGGAATGAACAATGGGTTGTAAAGGTCCAGGGAATCATCGACCAATCGACGGGTCGAGTTGATCGGCATCAGACGCACGTCCGTGTTGGCTGCAGTCGGATTGAAGAATTGATCCAGATCACTGGGGACCACGGCGGCATTGCTGACCGCCACAAAGTAGGTTCCCTCGGGCAATTCGACCGGGCCGATGTAGGCATCCAGCGAGCCGGCCGATCCGCCGTTCAGATTTGCCGAATCGACGCCGTTGAGCGGACGGCCGCGGTCGTCGGCGATGTTCGAATCGCGGCTGTGCAGGATCAATCGGCCGGCAGCATCGTAGACCGCGATCGATGTGTTGGGGCGTCCCAAACCGTCGGCGTAATCGATGTCGAACGTCGTGGTGACGAATCGGTTCTCGCTGTCAAAGACGTCCGGTTCAAGCTGCTCGTTGAACAGGTCCACTTGATAAACATCGACGTCTTCCAATCGGATGTTGGCATTGGTGGAATTGATATTCCCGATCTCGCCGTTGACGACCAACGAGCCGCGATCGGACGTCCCGAGGTTGCCCAGCTGATCGGCCTGGGCGTTGGTGAAGGAAAGACGATTGTTGGCCGCTTCCTGAGTGAACGGCGTGCCCGTCGCGGTGTAGTTGAGACTCTCGCCCGCGGTTCCGGTCAGCGGCGAGTGCAACGGCGCGCTGTTGACGGTGATCGCGTCGGTGGCGAAACGAATGTCGGCCAGCTGGATCGTCGACCCGGCGACCTCTTCGGTTTCCCGCAAGCGGACGCTCAGCTGATAGGAACCGGCCGACTTTCCGTCGCTGCGGACGCGAACGTAATAGGTGTTTTCGCTGGAATTCGATCCCGGCAGGATCACCCGCATCCCGGCGTCGTAGGGGTTTGCCGATTCGACGTTGCCGGTTCCGAGTTGATACAGCGGTTGGACCGTGCCGTCGGGCAGGGCGGAGAACAACAGCGAGCGGTCGTTGGCTTCGCGGAACGAATCGTCGCTGCGGGCCAGGACTTCGACATCCCCGTCGACTTCCTCGGCATTGGCGGTGACCAGTTCGACGATCGTGTTGAGTCCCACGCTGGTTTCGTCGATGTCGATGTAGACGCCCGTCCCGCCGGTCGCGGTGAAGCTGTAGGTGTCGACGTCGTCGGGCGACGCAAGTGCGCCGCGGATATTGAATCCAAGTCGTTCGTTTTCATCGCCGGCGAATTCGCCGCCGGCCAAGTCACCGACGATTTGCGCGTTGTCGGCAAAGGCGTTGGTCGCGATCGAGGCGGGGTCGGCGGTCTCCTGCTCCAGCACGTAGGCGACGTTGCGGTCGTTGATGTACGACTCCAGCCGCAGACCTAGCCAGTCGCCCGGGGCACCGCGGTCGGCTTGTGACCCGCCGGCCTGGCCGATAATCGAAGAGATCAACGCGTCACCGAAGACTTGTGCCGTCTGAGTGCTGCGGCCGATCTGTGACAGGTCGCCGGTGATTCCGTCAGTCGCCTGGACCAGCGGCACATAGTCGGCCAGGCTGGCGCCGAAGGTGATCTGTCCGCCGGGTTCGGTCACAAAGCTGTTCCCGGTTTCGACGTAGACATCCTCGTTGTCGATCGCCAGGGCACGGACGCCACCGTCCGTTTGGATCGAAACTCCCAAAATGCCTTGAACCGCCACATCGGCCGACCGCAGGCTTTGGATCGTCGACGCTTGGGTCAGGGATTGAACCAGATTCGTGCGGGGTTCATCGGTCGCCAGGATAATGAACTTCGCCGCGTCAGGTCGGAAGGCATAGTTTTGCAGCGTGAAATCGATGCCCGCGAATCCATCTTCGGCGGACCCCGCGGTCACAAAATTCTGCGCCGCAACGGCGTAGTCGGTCGCACTGCCGAACAAATTGCCGCCGACCAGCAGCGATCTGCCCAACTGCCCGGCGCCGGATCGTCCGAATCCGACGGCTCCGTAGCGGTTGCCCGCGGAGACCCCGATCCCGGCGGCCGTCAGGCCCGCTTCCAAATCGACAATGAATTGCTCGCTGAAATCTTGGACAAATCCCATCGAAACGGATTCATCCATCACGACCACGACGTCGACATAGGGCACATCGGTTTCGACGATGATGTCTTCGCACTGCAACGCACTGAGCGTGCAATTCATCGGCTCGCCGTCAGGCGTGAATCCGGCGCCGACGGTGGAGTCGTTCCAACTGGTCAACACGACCGGGTTGCCGGGCGTGCCGAGCACCTGCACCGTGCCGCCGATCCGATCTTCGATGTCCAGCGGACGCCCCGTGCCGACCAGCTCGGCGCCGGGACCGAACTTCACCACCAGACTTTGATTGGGGTCACTCTTGAGCCGCAATGCGCCGCGGTAATGATGGGTGGCCGATGCGATTTCACCTTCGACCACGTGCACGATATCCGTATCATCCCAAACACTGTCGGTCGTCAGCACTTCGCTGCGGACACGCACGGCGTTGATCGTGTTATCGTCCAGACGGTTGCCCGCGATCACCGGCCCCTGGTTGTCCATGTCGACGGTGAAGATTCCCACGCCCCCGGTCGATCGGCCGTAGTCCAGCATCGGATCGGCATTGAGCGCGTTGGGGTTGATGCTGATCGCGGCCCCGATGTTGCCTTCGATCGTGTTGCCGACCAAAACGGGTTGGCTGCCGCGGACAAAGATGGCGGCCTCATCGTTGAACCCGATACCGCCACGAGTGGACGCCGCGGCGAACCCGCTGTCGTTGTCGGTGATCGTTGAATTGGCGATGCGAACATCGGCCTGCAAAATTTCGATCGCGTTGAATTCGGTGAACTGACCGTCGATCGCGGTCGATCCGCCGCCAAAGCGGACCTCGGCAAAGTCCAGGCTGCCGCTGGCGTCTTGACGGAACACCAACCCGCCCCAGTCGCCCGGGGCGGCATTGTCGGCAATCGCGTCGTTGTTGGTATCGAACGTTCCACCGGCCCCGTAGCTGTCGTCACGGCGGCTGGTGAAGATGATCTCTTTGCCGTCCTCCCCTTCGGCATAAAAATCGGCGCCAAAACCGGCTTCGATCCGCGCGTTTTGCAGCTTGATGACCAGACCGGGGTCGATCGACAAGCGGGCGTCGAATCGGGGCAAGAACAGCGTGCCGTTGTTGCCGTCATTGCGCAGAATCCGCTGCGGCAAATCGATCTCGCGGCCCTCGTCGACGTACGACGTTTCTCCAGCGATCAGTTGGTCGATCAACTCGTACTGGCTGCCGCCGGGAATCGAACGATAAATCCGCAAACCGACAAATCCATCGGGAACGGCCGGCAATCCGGCCAGCTCGATGGACCCCGAGGCGGGCGCGACGAAGGACGCCGTCGAGTCGCTGGCCTGGGTTTCCCCGTCAAGTGCGTTGAAGAAGGTCAGGCGGTAATCGTACGCCGTGCCGGCGATCAGCGATCCGCCGGCACCGGCGGTGGTCGTGACTCCACTGGCATCGGGGCGGATTTGTTCGCGCAGCAATCCCCCGCGCGCCGATCCGTTGTCGGTGTAGCCGGTCGTCACGCGGTCGAGCTGCGTGACGAATTCGTAATTGGTCGACCCGGGGATACTTCGATACAAACGTCGGCCGACAAACTCCGGCGGCGTCGTCGGCAGATTTGCCAATCGGATCGTCTTGGACGTGCTGGACGTCACGATCGAAGCGGTCGGCAAGCTGGACAGCGATTCGTTGCCCGCGGCGGTCACGTAGGTGATGCGATAGTCATACGCCACGTTTTCAACCAGGGTTCCGTCGGCCCGCAAGGTCGGCGAAACGCTCAGCACGTCGGGCCGATCTTCCAACAGAATCGCACCGCCGGGTTGTCCCTGCAGCACCAGCACCTGGCTCAGCACGTGGACGATGTCCTGGTCGTCAAATCGGCCGCTGACCGTCATCGGCTCCAGCTCTCCGGCCGCCGGTGTCTCCACGCGGACGAACAGACCGTTGATGCTGTTGTTGATCAACCGGTTCCCGGAGATCTCCGGTCCAACTCGGTCATAGTCGCTGGTGAACCGTTGGGCGCGCTGGTAGACCGGCGCGTTGAAATTGGTTTCCAGGAAACTGTTCGGGTCGGCGCTGATCGCCGCATCAGCGCTGTTGCGGATCGTGTTGTAAATCAACGTCGGCCGACTCTCGTTCATCTGAATCGGCGTGACAATCGGATCGTTGGAACTGATACTGCCACCGCCATACTGGATGTTGGCGTGGGAGACGAAGTCCAGGAAGATCCCCTCGGTTTCCCAAACCGGACGGCCTTCGGAATAATCGAAATCGTTGCGGAACTCGATGCCGGCCCACTGTCCCGGCTGGGCGGTGGTCGGCAGCGGATTCGTGTCCACCCCCAGCGATTCATCGTCCCAGCTGGTGAAGAACACTTCGCCGGTCCCTCCGGTCTCGCCCGCGATCACGGGCGTTCCCAGAATCTGCAGCGCGGCCAGCGAGCGATCTTCGTCGACCGTTTCGCTACCGACGCTGACCTTGGCGTCTTTCATCTTGAACAACGAACCGGCATCGATCATCACGGTCACGCCCTTGGGGACGACGAATTCAGATCCGTCGCTGAGCGCCGAATTGCTCGAACCGCCGATGCCGATTTCATACGCCAGGTTGTCCTGCTGGGTGTGGATCAACCCGTCGACACCGCCGTTGGGCAAAATCCGCACGACGTCACCGGGGCGGGCCAATCGCAGCGCCGCGGCGATCGTGCGTTTGGGACGCTGCAGCGAACCATCGTTGACCGGGTTGCCGTTGATGTCGACACCGTCGTCACCGGTGACTTTTTCGACAAAGATCGTGCGGGGCTGACCGGCGGTGGCGTTGGTTACCGTGGGAGCCACACGGAACCAGAAATTGAACTCGCCCCCGGCAACGCCATCGGCGTCCCCGTCCAACTGCGTGCCGTTGGAGTCGGTGATCGTTTGACCGACCGAGGATTTGAAGGTCATGCGAAGTTCGTACGTGCCTTCGCTGGTCCCACCGAGTCCGCTGCCGGAGATCAAACCGTTGTACTGATCGTTGCCGCTCGCGCTGACGCCGACGATGTAATCGCCCGCGGCGATTTCCAGACCGATGAAGGAGTCTTCGCTGAAGAAGTCGTCGTTCTGCGCGACCAACTCATACTGGTCGGCCGCCGCATCGATGACACGGTACAGTTTCAGGTGCGTGTCCAGCAGGCTGCTGCCGTCGAGACGTTCGGCGATCGTTTCGATCGAAATCTGGCCCGTTTCGGTCGCGGTAAAGGAGTAGAAGTCGACGTCGTTGCTTTCGGGCCGATGCAATGCTTGCCCGATCGTGATGTCACTCTGGCTCAGGAACTCCGGCTCGACGGGCAGATTCGGCAGGTACTGGTCAGAAAACAGCACCGAGTTCGGTTCGTCCGGGCTGCTGCCGCCGGCCGCGACGCCCGGGGCCAGTTCAAACAGGTTCCCGATCCCCAGCAAGTCGCCCACGCCCCGAAGCGCCTCTTGGAAATAGCTCAACCGGTTGTCGGGCGAGAAACCGTATCCGTCGTACCAGTTCTCGCCGGCATCGAGGACCAACAGGCCCTTGGATTGATCCCGTTCATTGACACGGTACAGGCTGAGCGGCGTGTCTGCCCCGGCCCCGGTATCAGCCGTCTGGACGATGGCACGGATGTCGCCGGTGACGATTTGCAATCCGGCATCGGTGGTTTCAACGAACTCCACACCCAGCCGTTCGCTGTACAGATCCAGGACTTCGCGAACGCGCTGCTTCTGCGCTTCGGTGATCGCGTTTTCCAATCGATTGAATTGGGGATCGATGCCATAGATCCGCGCAAAGTTGTACGGAAAGATGTTGATCCCGACCGTCGTATCGGACTGTCCGTTTTGCTGTGCATCGCGGCGTTGGTCTCTCAGCCCCGGAGCGTCATAGGCGCCCGGCCAATCGGGAATGATCGGATTGGAGGCTTTGATCAGGCCCTCGGTCACGACAACACTTTGTGTGCCGGCGCCGAAGGTTGTTCCCAGCGGCATCGCGGCATCAAAGGTATCCGCGCCGCCTCCGCCGCTGGCCAGTTCTTGCGGAGCCAAGGGCAAACTGTCACCGCGGCCGACGCGTAAGCGGAATGTCCCCCCGACGATCGGATCGCCGTTGGCATCGGGCGGCAACAGATCGACCAGATCATTGCCCGGGAACGTCAATCGGGCGCGATTGAGCAGTGGTTCGTAGACGATCGATGACGGCGCCGTCACCAGGTCATCGGTGTTCTCAACCGTTTCGCCTGTGTAAATCAGTTTGTAGAACGACGGATTGACCACCGGCAGCGAACTGGTGGCCGACGAGATCGGTCCGGCCAGCGGGTTGGACAGCGGATCATCGTTGAAGTAAACGAACACCTGGTTGCGTTGCTGGGTCAACGTTCCGTTGATGTTCTCGACCGGCTGCGGGACGACCGAGACCACGCGTGGACCGACTTCGACTTCGAATCGGACGGTTTGGATCGGGCGGACCGGGTCGGTTGCACCGACCGTGTGCAACAGGTCCCCGTCGACATCGCGGAGGCCGACGATTTGCTGGTTGGAATCGTCAAACCCAGCCAGTTCGGCGACGTACTGGTCGTCGGGCAACGTCTCGGCGAAGCGGGCGACGATGATGTTGGTCCCGTCGTCGTCCTCAAATCCCAAGAAGCCAGGGGTGACGACTTGGTACCCGGGCAGGCCCGCGGCGGCTTCATTGGCATCGGGAGTGAACGAACCGTCGCCGCCGGCGCGTTTGAACTGGATCCCGGCGAGCGTCGCCGCATCGATCAGGTCGCCACCGAAGCGGAACTTCAATTCCGTCGGAGCGGTCGAGAGCACGGTGTTGTCTTGGAGATCGAACTGCTCGCCCGAGTTTGCCGAGACGGCGATCAAACGCGGTGCTTCCAGTTCCGCCGCCAGCAGTTCACGTCGCTCAAGCGTTTCGTGTTGCGTGCGTCGCGAAGACTTGTGAGCAGACTTGAGCTTAGTGTTTCGTCGAGAGGTCATAGGTTGACCTTGGCCTAGAACGGTGAGGAAATAAACAGGGAGGTATAACAAGGGAAAGTCGTCGTGCGACCGTCCGTTCAATCAAATCAGTTCTGACATTATGTCCGTGACAGCATAATCGATGTCGGCGTCGGGTCGTGGCCGTTTGTCCAGGTCGGGCGGCCACCCTGTGGTCGGGCGTCGCCCGCCTGGACCGAAGCCGATCGGGGGCGGGTTAGGGATCAAGCGGCGACTCCAATTCTGCGAACCAGTCGGCCAACGCGTCGTCGACCGACGATTCATCGGTCTCCCCGGCGGTGTGGTCTGCCAACGCGTTTCCGGCGGCGTCCAGGTTAACCGATTCGATCTGCAGACCCGCGGTCAACAGGGCGTCGGTCGACTCGGTCACCGTCATGGCCGGTTCGGTTTGCGGTACGATCGGCGCGGCAACGCGGTCGGCGGTGGGCAGGAAATCGGAACTCGGAGCGGCAAAGGCCGTTGCCGAGGCTCCGCCCGCCAATCCTTCGCCTTCGCCACCGGCGTTTTGCATCAACGCCAACGTGTTAATCACCACCAACGCGTCGTTGGGCGAGATCTCTCCGTTGCCGTCGACGTCATAGAAGTCCGGCGGCGCGGTACCGATTTCCGAAACCGGCAATGCCCCGGTCGGCGGATTGCGGCGGGCCAGCAAGTTGATGATCCGCAGGGCATCGATCGGGGTGACGAATCCGTCGGCGGTGACGTCGGCGGCGCGTCCGGCGATCGGGTTCTGGTACTGCGACTGACTGAGCGTCAACGTCACCGTTCGGAACTCGCTGAACCGGGATGAACCGCTGGCCGGATGATCCATCACGCGATAGGTGAAGGAGTCGGTTTGACCGATCGTTCCGCCGATGCTGGTGTAGACGAAGGTGCCGTCGGCGTTGATTTCCAAGGTCCCGCGTGACGGTTGAGTCACGGTGGCCAGGTCCACGGTAATCGGGTCGTTGTCGGCGTCGAAGTCGTTGCGGAGCAAGCCGTTGTTCGGATTGAGCACTCGCAACGTCGCACCGATCGCGACGTTGTAGGCATCGTCGGTCGCGACCGGAGCGTCGGGAACCGGCAACACGTTCAACGTCAACACATCGCGGATCAGCGATTCCGAATCGGCCGCTTCGATTTCGATCTCGACGAACCCACTGGCATCGGAGTCCAGGTTGATCGTCAACTGACCGCCCGCGGTCGAGATCGTGTCGATCAACGGATGCGGTTCGGCGGGCGGATCGGTGGTGTAACGCGTGTCACCGATTCGCACCACGCGATAGGTCAGCGTATCGCCATCGGGATCGAAGAATGCCCCGACACCGTCTCGCGTCGGTCGGGTCAGTTGCAGCGTGACCTGATCGCCCTCCATCGCGGTGACCGTTCCCAGATCGTCCAGCAACTCCGGCGGGTCATTTTCGTTGGCGATGCTGATCGTCACCGTTTCGGTGATCGTCGATTTGGGCTGGTTGTTTTCGTCCAGGTCGCTGACTTGGATCGTCAACAGCACGTTACCGAAGGCGTACGCGGTTTGGGTCAACGTCAGCGAACCGTTGTCGACCGCAGCGGCCACCACTTGGCTGTTGCTGCTGGTCACGGAGTACGCCAGGTTGTCGTTTTCCGGATCGGAGAACCAGGTATCGAGCACGTAGACCTCGGTCGCGTCATTCGGCTTGCTTTCGGCCAACGTGATCGTGTCGACGGGGTTCCCATTGAGATCCTTTTCGCCGTTGATGCCTTCGAATCGGGGCGTGTTGTTTTCGCCGCCGACTCGGATCGTGACCGCACCGAATGCTTCGGCACCTTCGCTGTCGACGATTCGATAGGTGAAACCGTCCGGACCGCTGTACAGTCCCGGCGGCGTGTAAACCAGTTGTCCGTTGACGTGGCGAACGACCCCACCGCGTTGGGTGCTCAGCCCGCCGTTGAACTGATCCAACGGCAGCGTGATCGTTTGGTTTCCGAGCGGTGGAACCTCATTGGCCGGTCCGGCGGAATCGTTGTCCAAGATCCCCACGATCGATCCGCCGCCACGAATGGCGATGGAGTAATTGGTGTCCTCTTGGGCATCGAGGAAGAAATCGGGGTTGGCGATCGGCGGGTCATTGACCGCGTTGATCGTGATCGAAACCGTCCCCGGTTTATCCGCCGACTGAGTGATCAAACTTCCTTGCAGCACATCGGCAACGACGAAGTTGAAGGTATCCGGCGCGGTGCCGTTGTAATCTTGCGGCGGTGTGTAACGCACGCTTCGCCCGTCGGCCAGGATTTCCAGGATTCCGCCGAGCGAGGAAACCGAGTCGCCGAAGACCGGGCTGGACACCGACTGGAAGATCAAGACTTGATCCGATTCGTTGGCCGGTCCCGGCAGGTAGAACGGATCGATCAGGTCCTCCGCGGTGAAGATCGTGACCTGGTCCTCATCGATCGTGACGTTGGTGGTCACGTCCGAAACGGTGGCAAACGGTTTGTCGTTGACCGCGGCGACATCGATCGTCACCGTCAGCGGATTCGGGTTGACCAACTCCGTTCCCGGTGCGCCCGGTTTGACGTCGGTGACCAGCGCCGTGAAGGAAACTTGGCCGTTGAAGTCGGGCTCGGGGATGAAGGTGAACGTGCCGTTGGCGGCCAGATCCAATTCACCGGCCTTCTCTCCCGAGTCGGTGAACAGGTCTCGAACGCCGACATCGCCGCGATAGATCGCCACCGGGTCGCCGTCGGGATCAAAGATGCCACGCAGCAGCCCGTCATCGGTCGGCGTCGTCGTGGACGAACCGTCCTCGTCCAACACCAACAGCGAACCGTCTTCCTGGGCGGTGTAAATCGGGTTGCGTTGGGCCGCGGGGATCGTGGGCGCCGATCCGGGGACCAGCAAGACACTGTAATCTTCCACTTCACCGCTGAGCGCCAAACCGTCGGGTTGCAGTCCGCCTTCGCGCGACACGCGGAAGCGGGCGTACGTCGTCACCGACTCCGGTGGCGGCGAGGCGAACGGCGGCACGGTGACGTTGAAGACGCGGGTCACCGGCGATCCGATGTCGCTGAACACCGATCCCGGCGTCGACGCACCGATGATCTGCTCGCCCGGATCGTCCCAGTCGCCGTCGGCGTTGAAGTCGATCCAACCTTGCAGGTGTCCCCCTCCGGTCACGGTGACGCTGATCGGTGTCGGAATCCCCTTGCTCAGGTTTCCGTTGGGGTTGAATTCGCTGGCAAAGGAGACGCCGTCTTCGTCGTCGCTGTAGACGATCACGCGATCACCGATGACTTCCAATTCGCCCGCATCGAGTCCCGTCTGCCGGATCGCCGCGGCAACCGCTTCGGCGATCGAGGCGGTCGACGTCGGGTCGGTCGGCGTGATGGCGAAGTTCTGCTCGGCGAAGATCCCGTCGATATCAAATTCGATCGTGACCGTTCGGTCGGCCAACGTCAGCGTGACCATGTCGCCGTCACGCGTCAGCGGATCGACACTCGAGAGCACTTGGATCTCTGCGAAACCGTTGCCCTTCAACGCTCCGAACAGTCCTCCGTTGACCGGGAACGTCGAGATGGACACCACCAGATCGTCGCCATCGGCGTTGCCGGTGACTTGGGCATCCGGCTCCGAATCGACCCGCGAGCCGAGTTTCAGATCGGGCGTGACGACGTGCCGTGCACCATCGTTCAGCAGCAAGGAGGCATAACGTCCGGGAATCAGATCGCGTGGATCGGGCGCATCGCCGTAATCCAAGGCGACCGTCGGCAACAGCAGCGTGAACTGCGTGGTGTTGTCTTCGCGGTTGGGCATCAACGTGTTGCCGCTGACGTCCTTGATCGCCGGCAAGAAGTATGAATCCAACACCCCTTCGAACAACCGGCCGTTTTCGACGAACAACGTCGCTCCGCCGCGATCGGTGGCAAACAGGGTCGATCCCGATCCGATCGAATTGATCGCGTTGAGCAGGGCCTGGTTGATGTCGAACTTGGAATCGGCCGGCGAGAAGTTGACCGCCACCGCCCCGCCGGGGACGCCGCCCAGGATCAGAGAAGGAGCCGTCGCCACATCGATCAACGTGCCCGGAACGTCATTGAGCGCGACCAGGCCTTGTGGCGTGACCGCGGGATCGTCGGTGAAGACCAATCCACCCCGGTTGCTGCTGATGGCGGCCGCCAAGCTGTTGGCGACATCCAGCGTCGTGCTGCCGGGTTGGAACGGAACGGGGATCGCCCCGCTGCGAACACCGCCGCCGTTGCTGATCGATTCGAACTCATAGCGGACACTCACCGAGCCTTGCGTGATGGTGATGAATTCACCGTCGGCAACGATTCCGCGTCGTGTCGTCAGGGCCGAGGTCGACGTATCGACTCGGCTTTGAGCGATCTTGCCCAGCGAAATGTCGCCGCCACCCAGATAGGTCGCGGTGACACCGATGCCGGCCGCATTGATCGCCGTTGTGATCGCGGTGGCGACCGCCACTTGATCATCAAACCTGGTGAAGACGATTCGTTGTGCGGTGGGATCCAGCAAAATACTGTTGGAATCAAATTCGAACGGGACGATGGCTCCGTTGGCATCGACCACCGTGAAGGTGTCACCGTCGTTGGGCGCGGTGAACGGAACTTCCATCAACAGCGGGCCGAACACCTCCAACGTCGACGCACCGGTCACGCTGGGCGTCCCGGTCACTTCCAGGCTGTTGCCGGTCACGGCGAGCCCCAAGCCTTCTTCCCCGCCGATCCGCAAGATGCCTTGCCCGACCGCGCGGATATCGCTGATCGGAAGCCCGGCGATCGGGTTGGCGCCGAGTTCGTTTTCGATCGCCGCTTCGATGATTCCGGCCAGTTGATCGGCCGTGACATCTCGCGTGATGTTGATCGGAATGTTGGTCGGGCTGTTCGGATCGACGCCGTCATCGACGATCAGCCCGCCCTGACGCTCGTCGGTTCGGTTGATTTCGAACACGACTTGGGGGCTGCCATCGGTGGGCGTGATTCGGATCAGGTCCCCGTCACCTGCGGTGCGGCTGATGCCGATCACGCGCAGTCGACCCGACGGAACATCCGCCGAACCATCGACCGGCAGATCCAAGTACACCGTGCGGCCGATGATCTCGGGGGTCAGGCTCAGGCTCGAAGCGTTGATCGATGCCAGGATCGCGGCGGCCACTTCGTTGGAATTGAGTGGCGTGTTGCCGGTCACAGGGCTGATGTCCACACCGACCACACCGGCCGGCGCCGGGTTGGTGGCATCGACAAACTGGAACGTTTGGGTCGTGTTGCCGTCGTCGACCACGAAGGTTTCGCCGACAATGACGCCGCCCACATCCGCTCCGGCCAACGGCACTTGCAACCCGAGTGTTCTGGCGGCGGCGACCAAACCGCTGGTCGACACATCGACCCGCGTGCCCGGCTCGCTGCTGAGAATCACTTTGGATCCGTCGGTACGGACGTCGACGTCCAACAGCAATCCGGGATTGTCGATCACGCCCTGGATGGCCACGCGAATGTTTTCGGCGATCGATTCCAGGAACAGTTGGCGTTGCGTTTCGTCGACGGGTGTGGCCGTCGCGGGCAGCGTGACCGGGACACTGCCCGGAACGGTGGTCCCGTTGGAATCGAACTCGAAAATGATGTCGGGGTTGACGCCGTCACCGATCGAGAAGACTCCGCCATCGATCAAACCGCCCTGGTTGGTGCCCTGACGCGGCACTTCCAACGTCAGTGCTTCGGGCAAATGCATCAAGTAGCCCGACTCGAACTCGAAGATCACCGTGCCGCCATTGCTGTCGACGACCGAAAGCTGGTCGCCGTCGGTGACCGAGGATGAATCCGGAGCGATCAGCACGGTACGGTCGCGGTTATTCAACTCAATCCGATACGAACGATCATTTCGCCAAACGCCGGCCAGCGGTTTCAGCGTGATCACGCCGCCGGTTTCGTCGAAGCTGAACGTGTAATCGATGCCTTCGACCAGCAGATTGCCGTTTTCGAACAACGTCAGGTTCGCCCCGGGATTGCGCAGTCCGTCGATCGGCGAAACGACGATCGTGTCGTTGTCGATTCCCGAACCGACAAACGGGTTAGAATCATCCCCGAGGTCTTGAACCAGAATTCGGAACTCGGTGAACACGCCCGTTTTACGGTTGACGAAACTGGTCGCCGGGTCGGTATCCCGTCCGGCGAAATCATTGTCCTGTGGTGAATCCAACGTCGCGGTGGGACCGACGAAATCGGCACGGTCCAGTGCACCACGGTCCTTGAAGACGTCCGCCCCGATGCCTCCCGGAGGCGCCTGGGTGGGTTCGTCGGCACGCAATTGTCCGGAGAAATCGCGTTTCGGTGCATTGATCGACCGGGTCGGGATTCCCAACAGCGAATTCAGCGTGAACAGATCGACGTTCGGATCAAGCGAGTCGACGGCGCTATCGATGATCGACGAATTCAGCGCCGGAGTGAACCGCCCCGCAGCACCGTCTTCGAGAACGTCATCGCCGATGAAGGTGATGAAGTTCCCCGGCGTTTGCCCCGGGGTTCCCGGTTGCTGGACGACGAAGTTGAAGTCCGAATTGCCACCGGCGATGTTGCTTGGTCCCGTCCGCAGATCGGTCGAAAGACTGGTGTCCAGCGACTGGTTGCGGTTGACCGTGCCGCCGACCCCGACCCACCACGAGATGTCCGATCGCATTTGGGTGTTGCGATAGTCGTCGTACTGGAACGCGTTACCCGCAGCAACCACGTTGCCTTGCTTGATACTGATGTCCGGATTCTGCGCGTCGATCCGGCCGCCGAATCCGAACACGCTGGATTCCTCTTTCACCATGCTCTGGTGAGTGTTGACGACAACGTTGTTCAGGATCGATGCGCTGACACCACTGCCGACATAAATCCCTTGTTCGGCCAACAGTTGATCGGATTCGGTCGCAAACTCCGAATTCCGCAAGTCGCCGTTGGCCAAACGCGAGTTGTCCGGGCCGAGTTTCAGACCCGCCGCACGCGCCTCGGGGCTCAACTCGATTTTCGCCGCGTTATCGATCAACACGTACAACTCGTTCGTTCCGCGGGAATCGGTGAACGTGCCGTTGGGAACGATGTCAAGCGATCCGCTTTCGCGACGGTCGTGCCCGAATCCGGTCGTAAAGTCGATCGATCCGAAGATTCCGTACGGGCATGCGTCGATGTTCAGGAACAGGTCGCACCCGCTTTGCCGGATCATGTTGTTGATGCCGATGTTATCGCCATAGGTGCCGCCGAGCGCCTGGGCCTCGACCCGTGTGACGGGGCCATCGCGACCGTCCGGCCCGTTCCCCACTTCGTGGTTGGGCATCGCCGGGTTGTTCAAGTAGCCGTTGATGGCATTGGCGATCGACCGCATGATGTCAGGAACTCGGAATCCGCCCGCGCCCAGGAAGCTGGTCGAAAAGATCGGGACGTTGATGTTGCCGTTGTTCAGAACGATGCTGTTGACACCGTTGGTGAATTCGAACGTCACGCGGTTTCCATCGGGAACCACGCCCGCGTAGGCATCTCCCGTTCGCGTCGGCACCTGGTAATCGGGAATCTGGGAAATCGTGAACGTCGTTCCGACCAGACTGCCGGCACCGGCGGGACCGCCCTCTCCTTGCGTGCCGTTGATGTTGCCGCTGATGTCCTCGTTGCCGAACGGGCCGATCGGGTGATTGTCCAGCGAGAACACGAACGACTTCGGTGCCAGCACGTCGATTCCCAGGCTGTAGTCGCCCGTTCCGCCCAGCCCGGTGGTGCGTTCGGTCAAGCTTTTGGCTTCATACGTCTCATTGCCGGCGCTGCTGACACCCACGTAGTAGGTGCCTTTTTCCAGGGCCGTGAAATCGATGAACCCGTCCCGTGCGTTGGCGTTATCGGTCAGCGGGAACTCGACCGTCGAACCGGGTTTCAGGTGAGTCGCCAGGGCCCCGTTTTCACCGATGGCGACCTGGGTTCCCGTCGCGTCGAAGACACGCAACTGGGTGGCCGGTCCGTCGACAAGCGTATCGATGTCGACGATCAGCCGATCGCCCACTGCCAATTCGACCTTGAAGAAGTCGACGTCTTGATCGGCGGTCAAGAAGTTGTTGTTGTCACCGATCGTGCCGTCGCTAAAGAAACCACCGCGATGACTGACTTCCAACTTGGTATCGACCGCATTGGCGATGACGTCATTGGGTTCGTCGGTCGCCGCACCCACCGCGGGAGAGAGCGAGCCGTCTTCAAGAATCGCACCCTCGGTACCGTCTGATCCTCGGATGGTGTTGTTGATCAGTTTGGCGAGCGGTTGCGGAGCTTCGGCGATCGGCATCATCGCCGCCGCGGTGTTGCTCGTTTCACCGGTTTGGAAATTGAAGATCGTGTCGATCTCCAGCGGACCGGTGAAACTGCTTCGCTCCAAGTTCAGCATGATCGGACGATTCTGTTTGGTGAACGCAGCCGAAGTGTAGATGGCCGTCGCACCTTCCAGATAGATCGCCGGGGTGAAGAAGTCCAAGTAGTTCGGGTCGATGATCTGGGGACGCAACAGGGTATCCAGATCTTCCGCCTGAACGAGCGGCGCATCGAAGGTTGTCAACGACGGGCCGAGCGTCGGACGCACCAGTTCGACCAGATCATTGGTGACCAGAATGCTGCCCTGGATCGCCTCGTAGATCGCCATCATCATTTCATGGCTGGTGTATCCGACATTTCGAACCGGATCGGGCAAAGCAGGGTTGTAGGTCGGACCACCACCGAGCCGGTAATAAACCGGAACGTGACCGTCGACGAATCCGTCACCACCGGCCGCTCCGCTGCCGCCGAAGTTGACCGGCGTTCCACCGATGTCCTCGAATTCAAAGACCACTCGCGTTCCGCCGGCGTCGATGGCAAACGTGAATCCATCGGGAACCATGATGTCACCACGGTTGGGCATCTCGGTTCCGCCACTCAAGTAGGTCCAAATGATATTGTTCCACTCGATGACCAGCGGCCGGGTTTCGCCGTCGACCTTGATGCCCGTGTAACCGGCCTGGTCGATGATGTTGTTTTGGGCCACCAGTCCGGGCGCCAATCCGCCCGGGACCGAATCGTTGAGTTCCGGGAAGTTGATCACGCCGCCCAGTTGCGTGTTGCCCACCGGCGGCATGTCGATGAAGTTGTTGCCGGTCGGAGCGGGCACGAAATCCGGTGACCGGTTGTCTTCGGGATCGGTGCCACGGAATCCGGGGTCGCTCCAGATGCCGATCGCGTGGACTTCGGTGATCTGGTTGTTCTCGACGATCACTTGCCCCTGCGTACGTACGGTATTCCGGTCTCCCACACTGTCGCGGAAGATGGCAGAGAGGATCAGCGAGCCGTCGTCGCCGACCGGCAGCGGCGTTCCCGGTTGCGGGGCATCGCTAATGCCTTGCACCGCATGGAAGTTGCCCGCCGCAGAGCCGTGCAGCGCGATCCTGGCGTCGGTGGGTACCGGATCCGGCGCCGTGGGATTGTTGAAGTCCCACTCGCCCGAAACGGTTGACGCACGGAGTTGCAAGCTGCCCTGAACGACGCCGGAGTTGATCACTTCGATGATGCGACGCGCGACCTGTGCGGCGGAGTCACCCGGAGAGAACGGCACACGGATGTTCCCGAAGCTGACCACCGAATCGGTGCTGAATTCAAACGTACGGGTGCGGCTTCCGTCGCCCAACCGGAACGTATCGCCTTCGCTGAGTTGGCTGCCGGCGGGAGCGATCAGCGTCAAATCGTCACCGTGGCGATCGTTGGTGTCGAACGACTCGGTCAGCTCGATATTCTCCGCGTTGACCCTAAAGAACGCGTAATCGGTCAGACCGCGAATCGCGATGACCACTCGGTTGACGATGCCCGTCTGAGTATCGTTGCGGGCGAACGGAACGGGGACCGCGTTCGGATCGACCAACGACGCATCCTGACGCGCGGTTTCCACCGGTTGGTATTGGAACGTCAGCGTCTCATCGACTCCCGTGACCGTATTGAGCACGTCGATCGTGAACGTGTCGTAGGGAACGATCGCCCGTCCCGCCTGGACACTCAGGTAGACCGGGTCGATCAGTTTTGGCGCCGCTTCCAGGGCGCGTTCGACCAGGATGCCTCCCTGGATCGACTGCGTGTAGGTGGTACCGGGGCGGATTTCCAACTGGTATTCGCCGGGGGTTCCGGTGAACGTCGTCGTGAAGTCGGCTTCGCCGAACAGGGCGTCGGAAACCATTTCCCCGCGTTCGGCGAATCCGACGATAAAGTTGTCCAGATACAAACCTTCGGCCGTATCGTTCAGATCCGTGTTGTAGATGAACTCAATCACGATGCCGGTATCGCCGGCGAACTGCTCGAGCGACAGCACCGCTTGGCGCCACTGGCCGGCCAATGCCGGGTCATCCAAATCAACGTCCAGTTCCACCGGCGTCGACTGCTCGTTGCTGAACGCTTGCACGCTGATATCGTCAGCGGCGGCCCGATCCACGAAGTAGTCGAAGTAGAACCTGGGCAGATCCGCGGCGGAGTATCCGGTCAGATCAAACGCGTTGGACGTCATCCGACCGACCGCTTCGCTGCGATCAAAGTGATAGGATTCGTTGCCGACACTTCCGGACGGCAAATTCGCCAAGGCTCCGAACAGGTTCAGCCGAGCCCCCGAAACCGAAGTGCCCGTCAAGTTGGACAGCGGATCGGCGCCCTGCATGATCGCGGTTTTCAAATCCGTGACGGTCGCCGAAGGCTGGAAACCGGCCAGGATCGAAACGGCTCCGGCGACGTGCGGCGACGCCATCGACGTTCCGCTGTTGAGTCCATAGCCGCCACCCAACGTCGTGCTGAGGATGTCGACCCCGGGAGCCGCCAAATCGACGCTACCGAGTCCGAAGTTTGAGAACACGGCCAGGTCGTCATTGTCATCGGTGGCTGCCACCGAAATGATTCCCGGCAGGTCAAAGCTGGCCGGATACGCGGGGAATTGGTCGTTGTTGAGCCCACTGTTGCCGGCCGCTGCGACGAACGGAATCCCCTCGTTGGTGTTGACCAGGATCGCGTCACGCATCGCAAAACTGGGGAAGAACCCGCCGTAACTGTTGTTGGTGACGACCACGTTGATCCCGAAGTCACGCTTCATCATCGTGACGTAATCGAGGGCTTCGATCACCGCCGTGTTGGGAATGCCGTTCACGTCGCCGACACGCAGCGTCATGATCTTGGCGTTCCAGTTCACCCCGGTCACCCCGATCGCGTTGTTACCGACCGCGGCAATCGTTCCCGAGACGTGGGTGCCGTGTCCGACCGTGTCTTGCGGCACACTGTCGCCGTCAAACGGATCGAGTCCGTTGATGTCGTCGATGTAGCCGTTATTGTCGTTGTCGATACCGTCACCGGGGATTTCGCCCGGGTTGACCCACAGGTTGTCCACCAGGTCGGGATGCGTCAGATCGATCCCGCTGTCGATCACCGCGACGACGGTTTGCGCGTTGCCGGGCGTGATGTCCCACGCTTCGGGCGCATCGATATCGGCGTCGATCGTCCCGCCGGTCTGCCCGGTGTTATCCAGACCCCACATCGAAGGATACAACGGGTCATTGGGGACCAGCGAGGTGGTGTACAGGAAGTCGGGCTCGGCGTACTTGACTTCGGGCAGTTGCGACAAACGACTGACCTCGGCGGGGATATCCGCCCCCGGCTGGGTTTTGACGACGATCGCATCGATCGAATCGAATTCTTTGGACAGTTCCAATCCGTTCTGATTCAGGATTTGATTTCGCTGGACGACCGAGACCCCTGGTTGGAATGCCAGAACGATCCGATCGGCCACGAAGTCATCCGCTTCGATGCCGACGACGGGGTCACCTGAATTGGTGCCGTCGTCGGAATTGGTCATCGAGAAATCGGAATTGAAGACCGTATTGAAACCCGTCACAGGAATCGTCGGCACCGCCGGCACCGTTTCGGCGCCATCATCGCTGGTCAACGTGGACAACGTTCTGGGACGGTCGTGCCCCAGATCGACGTCGCGATTGGTCGTGATCGACCATCCGCCGCTGGCAGTCGCAACGAACTCCAACTCGCGCGGCGCTTCGGCCGTCGCGCCACCGATGACTTCGATGTGGTCATCGAAGATTCGCACACCCGAATCGACGGGCGTTCGACGGACGCGCGGATTGTCGATCAATTCCGTCGGCACACGGCCGCTTTCGGTCACGGCGATAAAATAGCTTCCCGCCGGCAGTGCCACCGGACCGATCAATGGATCACTTTCGCTGATCGATCCACGCTCCAACAGTTCTCCGATCAGTTCTGTGCTGAGCGGACTGGACTGGTCGTCCAACACGTTGCTGTTTTCGCCGAACAAGACCAACCGGGCCTGATTGGGGTTGCCCGTGGGCGAATAGAACACGCTCAGGTTGGTGTCGGGTCGATCGAACCCGGCGGCGTAATCGATGTCAAACGTCGTCGATCGTCGCAGGTCCGTCAGCGATCCGTCGCGATCGATGTCCAATTGGTAGAAGTCGACGTCGGAAACGTCGGCCAGCTGACCGCCGACGCTGATCGTCCCGGTCTTGGTCTCGATCAGATCGCCCAGGTTCTGCGGCCGAGAGTTCAGCACGGTCGGATTGAGCAGGTCTTGTGGACCGTAGAACCCGCCGTTGATCTGGTCGTTGCTGGCGTACAAGTCGGTGCCGTAACGGGGTTCGCCGTCGATGCCGTATCCGCCCGCGATCGGCAAGCCACCGGTGCTCAGGTCAATTTCATCCCGCGCCGCTTGCGAATACGGATCGGCCGCTTCGTTCTCCTGTGCCTCGCCCAACAGCGGCGAGGAGCCCGGGAGCGCTTGGACATGAATGCCGTGATTGGCATAGCGGATGTCGGCGTGCCGCACGACACTGCCGGGGAACTCCTGATCTTCTTGCAAACGCAATTGGAATCGGTAGGAACCGCTGCTGGATCCGCCGGCGATGTCATCGGGATCGACAGACGCCCCCCGAATCCGGATGTAGTAGTCACTTCGCGTGCCAACAACGCCCGGCAAGGTGACGCGCAATCCGGCGTCGCTCAGGTTCGTCGATCCGACGTCGTAATAGGTGCCGTTTTCCCAACGTTTGATCTGTGGGTTGTCCTGATTGCCCAGGCCGCCGGCGAGGACACCTGGGGCCAGGAGATCGAGCTGGGAGGGATCTTCGACCTCTTGGAAACTGTTGTCCGACCGAGCGATGACGTTCCCGTGATCGTCGACCAATTCGATCATGGTGTCCAAACCGAGCGAGGTCTGATCCACATCGATCCAGATCTGCGTGCCCCCCGACGCGGTGAAGCCGTAGGTATCGATGTCGCCCGGCGCGCTGATGTAGCCGTCGACTTCAAAACCGAGACGCAATTGGTCGTCACTGGCGGTCAGCCGATCGGCCAGGTCGCCCAGGATCTGTGCGTTCTGGACCGAAGCGTTGCGTCCCGGAGGCGCGGTGGTGGTCAATTCCTCTTCCAGCAGAACCGCGACGTTGCGGTCGTTGCTGAACCCATCCAGAAGCACGCTCCGCCAATCGTTGCTGTCGGGCCGGCTTCCGAATCCATCACCGTTGGTGTCCGTTTGCGCGGTGCCGTCGGAACGACGCCCGGCGCCGACCGAGTCGTCTTTCAAGCTGGTCAGGACGACCGGTGCTCCGGGAAGCCCGATGATGTGCACGGTTCCGCCGATGCGGTCATCGATATCCGCGGTCGACCCCGTCGCGGTGATCCCGGTTCCGGCGGTCGCACTGTTGGGAGTTCCACGTCCGGCAAACTTGACGACCAGACTTTCATCCGGCCGGCTCTTGAGCGTCAAGCCCGCCGTTGAGACGAGATTGCCGACGATCACGGACTCGTACAACACGTGTGCCATGTCGGTGTCGTCGAACACGGTCCCGCCGGTGATTTCACCGCCGCGAATCCGCAGACCATTCAGCTGACGGCTGCCGTCGACGTCACCCGGTTCGCTGTCGCTGGTGTTGTCGCGGATCAGCGGGCCATGGTTATCGCCGAATCCGGACAGCAGATCGATCGCACCGGTTTGGCGTCCCGAATCGACGATCAGCTCGTCGGTCATCGACGCGAGATCGATATCGATGATCGCTCCGTGGTTGTCCACGAAGTCGTTGCCGGCAATCACCGGTTGTGTGAATCGCGCGTAGATGGTTGCCGGCGTGATCGCCAGCCGACCGTTTCGCCCGACCGGGCCGGAGCCATCTTGTGCGTTGTCGTTGTATTCGAAACGGGTGTTGGTCACGCGGGCAGTGGCCTGCTGCAGTTCCAACGCGGCGAATCCACGACTTTGTCCGCCTTCGATCAAACTGACGCCGCCGCCGTAGGCCACGATCGCGTTGTCCAGACTGACATTGGCCGTCGGACCGGCATAGATGCCCGACCAATCGCCACGCTGCGGGTCCGCTCCGCCGCCCGGTGTGCCGGCATCCTTGTTGGTGTCGAAGGATCCGCCCGCCCCGAATCGGTCGTCCAGGGCACTGGTAAAGACGACGCGCTGACCGCTGACACCTTCGGCCAACAGTTGGGTTCCGTGATCGAGTTCGATCCGGGCGCCACGGAATTTGACCACCGTGTTCGGGTCCACGACCAATGATCCGTTCAGCCGACCGCGTATCCCCGCTCGGCTCAAGTCCAACGCCGCGCCACCGGACGTCGAACCGTCGTCGACAAACGACGACGACGAACGGTTCAGTTCGGTCACCAGCCGATACGCGCCATCGACGGGGTCCAATCGGTACAGCCGACGCGTGACATAATCCGAGCCGCTGGTGATCAACGGCAAGTTCAACACTTGAACCTGACGCGCGCTGGCGGTCGTCGTCACGCTGATCGTCGGAGCACTCGCCAACGATTCGAATCCGGATCGATCGACAAAGGTGACGCGATAGTCGAACGTTCCAACCGGCAGCGAGCCGCCGCCGGTCGCGTTGAGCGAGACCGACGAGGAATTGGGAACGAATCCGTCTTGGATCGGGCCACCGGGTTGGCCGGCGATCACCACGTTTTCGGCGATGTAGTGGACGATGTCCACGTCATCGATGTGTGCGGCAACGGTGATCGGGCGCGCCGGTTGACCGATCTGGGTGATCGTGCGAATGAACAGGCCGTTGATGCTGTTGTCGATCACCAAGTTCTGCTTGATGTCCGGACCGATCCGGCTGTAGTCGGCCGTGAACGTTCCGGCCTGTTGGAACTTCGGCTCCTGGAAGCGGGTCTCCAGGAACGCATCGGGCGAGGCACTCATCGCCGCGCTGGCGTTGTTGGTCAATCGGTTGAACGTCACCGTCGGTCGCAAATCGACGATCTGAATCGGGTTGACCGTCTGCTGAACCGAATTGATCAGGATGTTGCTGCCGCCGCCGTAGCGAATGTCCGCATGATTGACGACCTGCAAGAAGATCCCCTCGTCTTCCAGGTTGGGGCGGCCCTCGCTGCGGTCGAAATCGCTGCGGAAGATGATTCCACCCCAGTTGCCCTCGGCCGGCTGGGGACTATTGCCCGATGCCGTAAAATCGACCGAACGATCACGGGTGCTGGTGAACACCACGTTGCCCGAGGCATTCAAATCGACCAGTCCGGAATCGAAGTTTGCCGCGCCGAGCGGGCTGGGATCGGAAACCTGCAACAACGTCGGCGTCCCGAGCACCTGGAGCGCTCCACCGTTGCGATTGCTGAGCAGGTTGTTGCTGCCCACGCTGAGCGTCGCACCGCGGAGTTTGAACGCCGCCCCGGCGTCGATCATCGTGGTCACGCCTCGGGGGACATCCAGATGGCGTCCGTCCGGCAGAATGCCGCCGTTGATCTCGGTCAAACCGACCTGATAGGCAAAGTTGTCCCCGAGCGTGGTGATGTCGTTGTCTTGACCGCCGTTTCCGACGATGCGAACGATGTCGCCCGGCAAGGTGGCCGAAAACGCGCCCAGTCCCGCCGCACCGGCGATGTTATTGAAGGGCTGATCCAGACTCCCGTCGGCAACCACGCTGGCCACCTTGTCAACGAACAACGTCCGCCCCAAAGCTTCGATGCCCTGGAAGACCGGGCTGAATTGGATCGACCGTTCCCCGGTCAAGAAAATTTGCGCGGGGGCCAAAGGATCGCTCGTGTCGACCTGCGGGCTCGCGCTGACACCGAGCGCGCCACCGTTGGCACTGATGACCGACGCCAGGTTCACCGCGATGTCGGCGATGGCGTTGACCGCACTGAATCGAACCGCGATGTTGCCCGGCTGTGCCGATTGACCGACCGGGACGAATTCGAACGTCCGCACGGAGTTGTCCGCGCCGCGAATGGTGATCGTCTGACCGGCAACGATCCCGCTGCCGTCCGACACGACATTCAGGATCCGATCCAGCGGACGTGTTTGGAACCAGAAATTGTTGACGCCGGACGGTTTGCCGTCCAAATCGCCGTCGAGCGCGGTTCCGGGCACGCCGACGCGGTCCGAATCCAAGTCACGGATCACGTCGTTGCGGCTGACCTGCGGTTCGAACTTGACCAGCAATTCGTAGTCGCCCTGGGTCCGTCCACCGAATCCACTGCCCGCGACTGTCGGGTTGTATTGGTCATTCCCGCTGGCCGCGACCCCGATGTAGTACACACCGTTGGCAAGTTTGGCGGTCATCAACGAGTCGCTGCTGAAGTAATCATCGTTGCGCGTCAGCGCGACCGTTCCGCCGCCGGACAACCGGATCGGAGAAAAACTTCCCAGTGAAGAATCGATCACGTTGGCGTTGATGTCGCCTTCGACCAGCGAAACGCTGAACAGCGAGGCGGCGAACGCATTGTTGTTGATCGCGTTGATGACTTGACCGACGGTGACCCGATTGACGTTCGCACCGCGACGCGGCAGATCGACACGGATCGCGTTTTCGACCAGTTCACCGTTGGCGCTCGTCAGCCGGCCGATCTTGACGGCGGTATCACCGACGACTCGGTCCGATTGGATGAACTCGATTCGCGAACGGTTCCCCAGATCGCCGGGCAACTGCGAATCGATTTGAACCGTCACCGCGGACCCGAGGCCCAAGTTGCTCGTTGCCGATGCCGAGACGTCTTGAAACAGCGTCAGCGACGTGTCGAGCAAGCTGGAATCGGGCAGTCGCTCGGCGAACGTCTCGACGGTCAACGTTCCGAACTCGCGGCCCGCGTCGAGTGCAACTTCGAAGCGGTACAGGTCGACGTCGACGCTGTCCGGACGATGCAGCAACTGGCCGTGCAAGATGTCCGACCGGCCGGGGAAAATCGGCTCGTCGCCTTCCAGGGCATTGGGAAGCGGGTCATCAATCGTCAGCGAATCGATCGCCGGATTGATGGTCTGTTGCAACGAGGTTTGGACAGGGATGAAGGGATCGATCGGCGAAATAAACGCCGTGGGGTCGATGGTTTGATTCAGGAAATCCGGGTCCAGGGCCATCAGGGTCTGGACGGTGACGTCGTTGTTTTGTTCCAGCCCCAACAAGAACCCGATTCCGGTCATCGCCTTGCGGAAAAAGTCCTCGCCGTAGTTCAGGTCAAAGTGGGCTTGGTTGCTGAACACCATCGCCGATTCGGCGAAGGTCGGATCGATCCGCAAATCGGCATCGAGAACGGGGATCGAACGGATTTCCGTCCCCGCCGCGGCGGTCAATTCACTCGGCGTCCCGAGTGCGAAGGTGATTCCCGAATCCTTGGTCTCGCGGAACTGCACGCCCAGGTACTGCGACCACAGAGAAATGGCTTCTCGAACGCGGCGTTTTTGGATCGCCGTGATGTTGTTCAACTGGGCGGGGATTCCGGTGCCCACGCCGCCGGAGAAGATGCCTTGGAAGTTGTATTCGATTTCGGTGATCCCGTCGGTCGAATCGGGACCGAAACGGTCGTTGATGTTCTCTGCCAACGCCCCATTGGAATCGGCTCGCCCCGGATCCGTTTGCGCGCCGGGCAATTGAATCCCATACGGCAGCGGGTCGATCGATTCTGAAATCAACAAGCTGGACAACAGCTGACCGCTGGATTGTCCGAACACGCCGATGTCGGTCGCCGTGGTCAACGTGTCGCCGACCGCGGCCAACTGCAGCGGGGCCCCGTTGGCCAATGTCGCCGGAACGACCAGGCCGCCGCCGGAACCCGCAACGCCGCCGCGGGAGAACGAGATCGAAACGACGGCGTCCACCGAGGGCGTGTTTTGCGTGACATTTCGGAGCTGCGCAACCGTCACCGTGGTCCCGCCAAAGTCGTACACGATGTCGTCGGTTGCCGGGTCGATCGAGACGCTCAGCCCACCCGCTCCGCTGTTGGTGAAATGGATCAGCCGATTGCCGCTGGCTTCACCGAACACCTTGGAAACCCACTGCACTTGCAGGTCCGACGCGGCGCCCAGATTGCTGGAAACCCGCGGAACGACGTTCAATTCGGTCGGCTGGATGATCAGATCTTCCGCCTGATCGACCGCGGTTCCGATCCGCAATCGGAACGTCCCGCCCTCCAGCGGCACGCCGGGCAACAGATTCAGGTCGTCGTCAAAGATCAATCGCGCCGTGTTCGTCGGCGCGTCGTAGATGACTCGGTTGGGCTGATAGATCGTGTCGTCGGTCGTTCGAACCGTTTCTTCGGTCAACAACAACTGATAAAACCGCGGGTTCTCTGCCGATCGCTCCGTCGGCAACCCGGTGGCGGGATCGTTTTCGACAAACAACTCGTCGTCGTTGAAGTAGACCAAGATCTCATCGCGCCGTTGCTGCAACGTGCCCCCATCAAGCCGCACAACCGGTTGCGGCACGACGGCTTCGACCCTGGCCCCCAGGTTCAATTCGAAATTGATGTGCTCGGCGTCTCCCACCCCGTCCCGAGCGACCAACAATTCGCCTTGCACGTTACGCAACCCGACGATGCCACTTGTCGGAGCATCGAAGCCGAACACATCAATCCGGTAGCTGTCATCGGGCAACGAGTCGGCGAACCGAACCACGACTTCGTTGTCCGCCAGAGCGCCCAGCGAGACCGATCCGGGCTGGATCCGGACATCGTCTGCCGTTCCGAATTGGTCGTCCGGGCCGTCGCGGGTGATTTGAATCGCGCCCAACGTGGCCGGATCGATCTGCTGGTTCTCGTCAAATCGGAACGTCAGCGACCGCGGGGCGGTGTCACGCACGGTCCCGTCGACGATCAATTCACCCTCATTGGGCTGAATCCCGATCAATTGCGGACCGGCCAGCAACTGACGCTGTTCGAGTGATTCGAACAACTGACGTCGCCGCAACTCACGCGGCTTGGACGAACGTCGTTTTTTGCTTCGACCGGAAACAACGGATGCGGCAGAACGTGACTCAATGATGTTCGACTCGATGACGTCCTGGGGAGCACTGTTGGACGTTGAGTTCTTTCGCTCACGCGAAGTCATAGACCAGACCTTCATGGGGGCGTTGCTGCGTACGTCGAGCAGAAGCTTGATGCGGCAGACCGGCCGGTGGGGTGGACAATCGTGTTGTGGGTCGGGCGATCTCGGGTTCAAAAAACCGCCCAAAAAACAAGGCAAAATGACAAGTCGCTCCTCGACCTGGAGGACGGTCGAGAAACGAGAGCCGAGTATAGTTCGACCGAAAAAACCCGCAAATAAATGCGTGCTCCACGGTCAACGCAGCCATTTTTCGGGGGACGACCCTGCCGATCATGACGGTGCGAACGCTGGAATGAGATAATCCGCCACCGGCCCTTCCAGGCGGTTCCGGCACGAGAATTCCCGCGAAATCGGCATTCTCGGCACACTCCGACGTCGACGTTGGACGACCCAACGCCGCCAAAGTTCCGCAGAATCGTCCATCCGATGGGCGACCGACGATCGACACCACCTGTTTGGGGAATCTGCGGTTTGAGGGTTTGCCGACAGACCAGCGTTTTCGGTGCCTATAAATGCGCCACCCGTTACCGCTGGCACGGAACTTCGCCGACGCATCGCCCCACTTTTTGTCGCCCCCTGCGCGATCAAACCGATTCCGACGCCCCGCAAGGGTTGCGCCAGGATTGCCGCCTGAAACGACGCCCACCCCGCATCCGGGACCGGCGAATCAGGGGCACCAAACATCGGGCACATTTTGTCGCACGGAATCCTTGACCGCGTGGGTGGGAACCCCTTACCCTAGACAGCGAGTCTTGAACGCCCGACCGCCCATTTGAGATCTTTCTCGAGGCCGACATGAGCAACGATTCGCAATCCTCTCGTCACGACCACCCGCTGACGACTAGTCCCATCGAGTCCCTGACCCGTTCGGTACGCAAGCGACTGTGGCTGGCCTCGGTCGTCCAGGGTGTGACGTCGGGGCTGTTGATCGGAATCGCGGCCGCACTCGTGTTTGCCTTGGCACGGGCGATCCTGGCACCGGCCACCCACTGGGGATGGGCCGTTGCGATTTCACTGCTGGGCGGTGCAATCGGGCTGCTTTTGGGCGCTTCGCGAATCCGCAGCGCCCAGTCGGCGGCGCGAATGATCGACGAGCACTTCAATCTAAAAGACCGGTCGATCACCACGCTGGAATTCCTCGCCGCGGCCGACCAGTCGTCTGCCGACAACCAGACCGCCAAACGGCTGCAGATCGAAGAGGCCAACGCACACCTGGAAAAGATCGATGCCCACCAGTGCGTTCCGATCCAATCCTGGAAACGGCCACTGCGATGGGCCGCAGGATTAGCCGCCGGTTTAACCCTCGTCCTCGCTCTGACCGGCAGCGGGTTGCCCGAAGTGGACGCCAACCCCGTGCTGGCGCTAGCGACCGAGCAATCGATGACGCTTCGCGAAACGATGCTGACCGAATTGGAAGAACTGGCCAAGGAACACGAAGACCCCGAGATCGAGAAACTGCTGGAGGAGCTTCGCGAAAAGGTCGACGAGCTGGAGTCCGAAACGATGGATGAAAGCGACCTGATGGCCTCGCTCTCTGAAATGGAACAGGCCCTGGCCGAAGCCCGCGAGGCGATGCAGTTGGAAATGACCGACGCAACCATGCAAGCCCTGGCGGCCGCCATCAAACCGTCCGATCAACTTCAACAAGCCGCCAAAGCGCTCCAGTCGCAAGACTATGAAAAGGCCAGCGAAGAATTGGAATCGGTCGACCCGTCCAAAATCGGCGACAAACAACGCCGCGCCGTCGCCGACAACCTTAAAAAAATGGTCGCGAAACTTAGCCCCGGAAAAAACGGCCAGCTCAGCGAGTCGATCGCCCAACTCGCCGAAGGGCTGAGCAGCAAGAACATGAAGGAATGCAAAGCGTGCCTGTCCAAACTGGCCGGTGAGTGCAAGAAACAAGGACAGTGCAAAAAGATCGGTCAGTGCATGTCGTGCCAACTCAATCGACTCTCCCAATGCAAAGGCCAGTGCCGCAGCCAGTGCCAATCGAAAATCGCCAAAAAGTCCAACAGCCCCAGCACCAAAGCCGGCATGGCCTCCAGCGGTCAACCGCTCGGTGACAAAGCGACCAACATCAACAGCACCCGCAAAGAAGAACAACTGACGGGGGTTCAAGGCGAAGGGGCCAGCGAGACCGAAATCACGCAAGCACCCGAAGGGGAACAAAACGCAGTTCGAGCGTATGCCGGAAAGTACAACGATTTCCGCCGCCAAGCCGAAGCCGTCCTCGATTCCGAACCGCTGCCGATGGGCGTCCGGGAAACCGTGCGAACCTACTTCGAAGCCATTCGCCCCAACAGCGAAGAGGCCGCGGCGACTGCCGAAGCAACCAGCTCCCCGTAGCTAGCGACCAGGACGAACGCGTGGCATCCCAACGCGAATGGTTCGGCCGAACTTGCTGACGCTTAAAACGCGGCCGAAATCGATCAAGTCCGCGAGCTCCTGCGGATCGCGTGACTCCTGAACGATCCACTCGGTCATCATCGCCCCGGTGGTTTGCACGTCGCACTCCGGATTACCGACCTGGGCCAGAAACGTCTTCCGCACCTCACTCAAATCCGTGTTTGGACCGTGCATCAAGATGATCCGAATCTCCGACTCCCTCGGCCCGCCCATCGCACCCCGTTGATCCGCGTTCATTCGCGATGAGGGCGATTGGAACGCCGGCGGGCTCCAACCCGGCCCCCGCATCCTGGCCAGCGATTCTTCGTGGCGGCGCGAGATCTCGGCGTCCCGATACGACTTGACGGATCCACCGATGATCATCAACACGGTCAACAGAGACATCTGCAACAGGTAGCCGGCGGCGGCCACACGGACGATGCCGATCTGTTTCCACAGGAACACGATCAGGGCGCTGATGCAGAGAAAGACCACCAGTGACCCGACGATCGCGCCGACGCTGGACGGATCGAATCCCGAAAAGTCCAAGTTCTCGTTGCGATTGGCGCGCCGCGCGATCCGCAACCCCGCTTTCGCACCGACGGCCAAGATCAACAACAAGACGCCGCCGGCCCCCAGCCCCGCCATTTGAGCGCCGATGCCCTGGGAGACTTTCTGGACGAGATGGTATCGCGGAAGAAACGTGGCCCCCGCGATCATCAAGCCCACCGGCAACTCGATCGCACAGAAGACCAGCAACGGAGGAAAGAAGACGCAAGAGAGCAAGGCGACAACGTTGATCGCGACGATCGCCGTGACGATCTTATGATTTCCGATCCAACCCAATAGCTTCGTCGCGACCGTTCCGCCCGAAGAGCTGCGACGCGATTGCGCGGAAAACCGGGCCGGCGTGGGTCCCGCAGCCGAAGGCACATCGAGTTGCCCCAAGTCGACCGACGCAGCATCGGACGGACCAGGCGGCAACGAAGCAAAGTCCACGTCCGGCGGTGCCGCCACCGGCGCGGATCTCCCGCTTTTCGGGGGCGATGCAGGCCGGCTCGTTACCGCCGGTTGCCCCCGCGCGGGCAATGCGACCTGCGTGTTGCACTTCGGACAGGCGACCCGAGCCGGCTTGTCCAACAGTTTGACAGACAGCTTCGTTTGGCAACCGGGGCAGGCGACGACGGTCGATTGCGGAATCGGCGTTTTCGTGGGTCGTGTCACCGCGGCGGGGGCTTGTGCCGGAACGCCCTGTGCCGGAATGCGTTGTGCCGGAACCACACAGTAGGACTGGCACTTAGGACACTGAACCTGTCGTCCGACCGATGCGGAATCGACCGCCAAAGTCTGCGCGCACATTCCGCAGGGAAACTTGATTCGGCCAGTCACATCCACTCCCCGGCATCGAGAAAAGGCAATCGACAAGAATACGTGACAAGTGAACAGCCTTGTCAGTCTATCGCCTTTGATCGACTCGAGGGGCGACAAGTTCCGTCAATCACCCCTGCATCGACCAAGAAAGCAGGCAGGGTGCCCCAGGAAGAACCACGATCAACAACTCCGTGCGTCTAACCTCCCACCATCCTCCTGCCCCACCATCCTCCTGCCCCACCATCCTCCTGCCCCACCATCATTCTGCCCCACCATCATTCTGCCCCACCATCATTCTGCCCCACCATCATTCTGCCCCCATCGTCTTGCCCCCATCGTCTTGCCCCCATCGTCTTGCCCCCATCGTCTTGCCCCCATCGTCTTGCCCCCATCGTCTTGCCCCCATCACACTGCCCCAACCTCCACCCCCAACAGCCCCTTCGCCTGGCTCGTCATCTTCGACGTAGTAGGTGAAACGTTGACCCACTGGGCATTCTCGGGGAACCAGTCAGCCTCGATGTTGGTGGCCACGACGTTGACCAGTTCCTGTGCGGCGGCGAGTTTCTTGGCGACGGCCGGCGAGAGGTTGCCACTGTAAATGGCCATCCCGTCGACCCTGATGCCGCGGGGGCCGAACAGGTCAAAAGCGGGAGAGAATCCGGCCTGCCAAGGATCACAGGACGTGGATGCCAAGACGAGGTTGCAATCCAGCGTCCCGCCGGGGATTGCCCCGGCACATTGAAACTCCGCCGCCCCGTCCTCGGGCGCGCCAGAAAATGGCGCGATCGCCACGTCCTTCAAGACGCCGTCGGATTCCATTCCCGAGGCCGAGACACAGACCGAGTGCATCTGGACCGGCGCCCCGCGCAACGCTTCGAGCGCCCAGTCACGATCCGCCATCGCCTTTCCGATGCCCGCGTCCAACGCCGCCACTTCGACGCCGGTCAATCGAGTCAGTGCGTCGATCAAATGCAATCCTCGCGTCGTCCCGGTGAAGCCCGATCCGTACAGCAGGATATCCCCGTCACGTGCCAATGAAGCACCGATGATGCGCAGCGACGAAGCATGGTCGAGTGCCAAATCGGCGCGATCGATCGAGCGTTCTCCCAATCGCAGTGCACCATCACAGCCATCGGAAATCAAGAAGATCGCGTCAAGTTCGGCCTGATCGGCCAGCGCCTCGGCCATCTGTTTGATCCCGTCGTGCTTCGGGTCCAAGTAGACGATTTCCAGCGGTTGGCCGTTGGCCACCAAATCGTCGACCCGCGATTCATGTTCCCCGACGCTTAAATCGACAAACGCAAACTGGCGGGGACAAAGCCCGGCAGTTCCGAGCGAGTTTTCCTTTTTGCGTCCGTACCAGGAAACCGTCTGCGTCTTCGGGGTCGGTCGGCTGGCCGAATCGCGACGGATCGACTCACGTGCATCGTGGGCGCCATCCATGGCGATGTAATCGGCGACGTCGGCATCGATCAAGACGCGATCTTCGACGGAATCGGAAACACGACGACGCGGAGGAAGGTTGGAGCGCTGGGTGGGAGTCATTGTGGTGGCCGGCTCCGTGGCTGGCGACGCTTGGAACGCCCGCAGCTCACGAAGACTTGAGGGAGGATGAATCGCAAGTCACGTTGCACCCGAAACGCGTACCCGACGCGTAACACGTGACCTTCGTCCCTACCGTTAACGGCCGAGGGCAAACCCTCACCGAAGCGAAACCCGAGGGTTTTCCCTCGGCCGTCGATAAGCTCTTCCGATCAGGCTGACACTTGCGCTATTAGCGATGATGACGATGAAAGCGTCGCCGGGAGAGGACAGAAAAATGGCGGGCAGAAAAATGAACCAGACCGAAGGCAGAATGATTCGGGGCAGAATGATGGTTTGGATGCTGCTCGGGGCTTGATCATTCTGCCCCGGATCATTCTGTCTTTCTGCTTGATCGACCGAGCGTCCGCCAGACGTAGATGAGAGTACCCGGGACCGGACTCGAACCGGTACAGCCGCATTTGGCCGGGGGATTTTAAATCCCCTGTGTCTGCCAATTCCACCACCCGGGCATCAGGCGTGCGGAAAGTTTAACCGCCCGCGGCCGAGTTTGACCAGGGATCGGAAAGAGAATCAGTCCGTTTGACAACGCCCTGCGTTTTCCGGTTCGCGGCAATTACGGGACCGGTCCGAATTCAACATCAAAAAACCCGAAATCAGGAACGAACATGTGCCAGGCTTGGATCAGCCACATCGCCAATAGCAAAAGAAGTACGATCCCTCCAAGCACGCTCCACCACACCCGCAACATCTGCCGAGGCGGTGGGCCGTCGTCCTCAGGCGGCTGGTAGGGATTCATCACAATCATTCCCAAAAGGAATAACGCCGCTGCGCAGACTACTTTCTTGGCTTCAGTCCGTTTCGCGTCGCAACCGCGGTGGTCGGATCGTCCGGCCAATGGTGTTTGCCATAA
The DNA here is from genome assembly GCF_008035925.1 of Stieleria maiorica. Taxonomy (NCBI): domain Bacteria; kingdom Pseudomonadati; phylum Planctomycetota; class Planctomycetia; order Pirellulales; family Pirellulaceae; genus Stieleria; species Stieleria maiorica. The sequence goes on along the minus strand of NZ_CP036264.1, from coordinate 8,201,062 downwards.
CGGCGTTTTAATTCTTTGCGGACTTCGACATACGTCGTCTTCCAAAAACTTTCCAAGTCGTCGGTGATCTGCTGGGGACGGTGATTGGGGCCGAGCAAATGCAGCTGTAACGGGACCGATCCGCCGGCGATCCGCGGCGTCGCGGCCCAGCCGTAAACCTCCTGGATCCGCACCGCCAACGTCGGCGTTTTGCCCGGCGGGTAGGCGAGTCGGATGCGGTTGCCACTGGGAACCACCAGCGATTCGGGAGCCTGCTGGTCGAACCACTGCAATTGCTCGTAGCTGAGCAACCCCTTGAGATGGTCGATCCACGGCGCACGGGCCAATTCGCTGAATGTCGTTCGACCGCGACAGAGCTCTCGCAGCACCGTTTCGAGTGCTTGATCAATCGACATCGGCAAGGGCGACGCCTCGCAATGTTCACATAAAAAACGCCAGCGCGCGATGATACTCTCCAGCGGCTTGTCTTTGCCAGGCAGGATCGAATCCAGGTTCGACTTCGCATGCTGAAACAACAACTCGGTCGTTTCGTCGTCACTGTTGCACGGTGCGGTCGATTCGCTGATCAGCAGATCCAAAAAATACGTCCGGTCCCGTGCGACCACCGCTTTCAAACTGGGATGAAAGAATCGTTCGCGTCTTGATTCGATCAGCTCTTTGGGCAACCAGGCTTCGTCAACCGCCGAGGCAAGCCGCACCAGCGATTCTTCACCTTTGCCATCCACGCTGACGCAAACAAACAATTCGGCACTGCGAACCGCTGACGAACGATCCAGTTTGACGCCGCGCCCGCCGACCATCACCCCGGATTCCGATCCCGGCGCGCGACGCTTGGCCAACCGATCGGGAAAAGCGGCCAACAACGACCGCGAAATCGCCTCCTCGGTCGGCGGCCGATCGCCCGCGCCGGTTCGATCGGTTGTAACAGTTTGGTCGGGCGTGTCGCGCAACGACTTGCCGAGTGTCTCGGCGACACGCTTGATATTCTTAGCACCCGCCGGATGGATGCCGGGATCAGGCGTCCCATCAATGTGACGCTGCAGACGAACAACGCGATGGATCAAATCACTTTGCAGGCCTTCGTGGTGCGCATCAAACCCCAACGACCGCTCAAACGGGTCACGCTCGGACAACAGCGCCGCGGCGACCGACGCAGACGCCACACAGTCGTATTGTTTCGCCGCCAGCATCAGACGCGACAATCGCGGATGCAACGGCAATCGATTCATCTCCTCGCCCAGCGACGTAATCGCGAGCGACCGGTCGATTGCACCGAGTTGAACAAGCAGATCGACGGCCGCGGCGACTGCATGCTCGGTCGGCGATGTCACCCATGGAAATTCAAAGACATCCCGCTCGCCCCACGATGCCAACATCAACAACGCCGATGAAAGATCGGCGGTTGCGACTTCCGGCGGTGTGTGATCCGGCCGACTGCGATGCATCGCCGACGGCCAGAGGCGAAAGCACACACCGGGTGCGGTCCGGCCAGCACGCCCGGCACGCTGGTCGGCAGAGGCTTTGGAGATCGGCTGCAGACGCAAACTGGGAATTCCGACCGAGGTGTCGTATTGCATCGCCCGAGCGAGCCCGCTGTCGACGACGCAGGTGATGCCCGGAATCGTGATCGACGTCTCGGCGACGTTGGTCGCCAGCACGACCTTGCGTTGATCCGATGACGCCAGCACGGCATCCTGGTCGGCCGGCGACAGATCGCCATAGAGTTTACGTACCTGAACACCCTGTTTTTGCGTCAGGCCTTCGACCAGGTTCGCCACTTGATGAATCTCGCCGACGCCCGGCAGAAACACCAGCACATCGCCGTCGCGACTTTGCAGTGCGTCGGGAATCCGAGCAGCAACGGATTGTGCAATGGCACCACGAGTGTTCGACGGGCGAGTGAGGGATTCGTCGTAACGGATGTCGACATCGTACGCGCGGCCGTGGCTTTCGATCACCACCGCATCGGGCATCAATCGTTCCACCGGTTGAGTGTCCAAGGTCGCACTCATCACAATCAGCCGCAATTCGGGCCGCAACGTGGTGCGGACCCGATGCAGCATGCCCAAGGCGAGATCGACTTCCAGAGACCGTTCGTGGAATTCGTCCACGATGACACAGCCGACGTCTTCCAACAGCGGATCGCGGGTCAATTGACGAAGCAGGATCCCGGTCGTCATCGAAACGACTTTGGTCTGCGGTGACACCTTGCGGTCGAATCGGACGTGGTAACCGTACGCCTGGCCGATCGGCTGACCGGCCAGCCGGCTCAAACGGTGCGCGGCGGCACGGGCGGCGATCCGCCGCGGCTGCAATAGAATCACCTGACCTTCGGGTAGACAATCGCCGTTGACCAGCGTGGGGGGAACGCCCGTCGTTTTCCCGGCCCCGGGTGGGGCGCGCAAGATCACGGGGCGTTCGGCGCCGACGGCCGCAATCACTGCTTCAAGACAATCCTCAATCGGCAATCGGTCAGGCATCGTTTTCCCACGCAGAACAAGACGGACGCATGGATGATACGCGAAGTGGAGCCTTCCGGTCGATCCGCCCCGATCACGATGCGGGGGAGAGGATCTGGTCAAAAAATTTACTGGTCAAAAAATGGAGAGCCGCTCAATCGAGCACGGTTCCACATCTTTTGACCAACCCATCTTTTGACCAACCGCCCGATTCACTTTTGCCCACTCGCTCGGCGTTGTTCCAACAGCATCTGTTCAAGCGACGAAACCGGGCGCAACGGCGTGACGCCTTGATCGTCCAGCAAGGGCGCAACGGTACCTTGATTGCCGGCTTGTAGCGCGATTCGAACGACGTCCAACGTTCCGCCGGTGAATTGGTCTCCCGGCGGGATCTCGAACCGGCCCAAGCCGCGGCCTTGAAAGTGACTGTCTTCGATCACGTTGGGGCTTTTCCCGGTGCGGTCGATGGCAACTGATTGCAACCGCCATTCGTGGACGGTCAATTCGTAGCGTGGTGACGGGCCGATCGATGTGGAGACCTGGCGGGTGATCTGCGATCCGTCGGGGGCGTAGGTCAGAACGTGCCGGACCAGATCGGCGCCGGCGTCACGGTGAACGACCAACAGTTCGCTTGCCCCCGGCGCGATCCGGATTCGTTTTGATTGATCAGGCGCGACGCGGTCGGTCACCGTCACACGGACTTCTCGCTGGGCGGAATTCATCAGGTTCGCCGTGACCGGCGGTAACGGTTGCCGTGGGACAATTTGTGAATCGACCACGATGGATTGCATCAGCGGTTGGGCATAGCGGCGGGGCCCGAACGCGGGCCCCCATCCCCACGGCCCGACGCTGAGCGTTGTGCCAAAACTGTGCCAGCCGTAACCGAACGCGGGATAGCCGTAGGGGCTGACGAAGTACGGAGGGATGAAGGCCCAACCGTGACGATGGTGGTGTCGCGGTGGACGGCCCGGTCGGCGGCCGACCGGGCGCACGCTGCGTCGCGAGAAAACGTAGCGGGGAAGCACGTGGTCCAAATCGGCGACCTGCAACAACCCGAGGCCAGAACGCGGAAATCGAACGACGCGGTTGACCGGCGGCAACCAGTATCCGGCATAGCGGCCGTCAAACGAATCGAACGACCGATCGCGCTGAAACAGGTACTGCCGTCCGTCGGCGTCGTTGACCACCATCTGTCCGTGACGCATGTAAACGTCCGCCGTGATCACGCCCGAGGGCTCGACGAGTTGATAGTCCTGTGCCGGGCAAGGAACGGCAGCCCAAGTGCCGGCGACGCATAGAATCAAAAGCAACAAACGCATACCAGAACCTCCTCGGACGAGTCTCACTTTAGTCTACCGCCTTTTCCGAGGGCGCAATGGCCTTTTCCGGGCCGTCGCCCGTGGGGCACAACGCGACGACCTAGAAAGGACGTCGTACGGGTACGATGGCCCTTCCGGGCCGTCGTCAGTTGGACGGTCCGTTGAACTCGCCGAAAAGCTGTTCGAAACGGATGGCACGGGCATGGTGAGCCGACGGCGCTAGCCGCGGGCTTGATACGCTTTAACACGGCGGCAAGGCCCGAGGCTAGCGCCTACGGCTCAGCGTATTGGCTTATGCCCGTGCCATTCGTGCTTGACACCTTATTTCCGCGATCGAAGCACTTGATCTCCATAGACTTCCACCAGTGCGTCAGCCACGAACGTCGCAATCACCCCACTGCCTCGGGGATTGCTGTGAATCCCGTCATCGCTGAGCTGGGCGTCCTTGAACCACATCCCCGGCGGTGCCGCCGGGCTCATCAAAACAATGTGGCGCAGCCACCGATCATCGACCAGCTGCAGGTCAAATTCGTAGGCAAGCTCGCGCTCCAAACTGGCGTACGGATCGATCATGAACCCCCGCGGGATCTCCATCAAGATGGGTTCACAATCGTTGGTGCGACAGAGCGTGATCATTTTCACCAGATTGGCCTTCGTGCTCGCGCGGCTGTGAAACTTCAGAAAATCATGGCCGCCGAGTTCGATAATGACGGCTTGCGGACGGTGCACCATCGCACGCTCCAGGATCCCGATCGCCGGTCCGGTCGCGATCCCCGAGGCACCAAGATTGATGACCGTCGGACGCACCATGGTTGCGAGTTGTCCCGGGTAACCCGGATCGGGGATCATCCCTTGAGTCAGACTGTCGCCGATGCAGACGATCGGGCGTTCCGGATCGTATCCCACTTCATGATTGCAGGTCGCCGAACGGCGATATTCAACGAACATCAGCCCCCACAGGATTGCCAGCATGACTGGCGAGAGCCAGCGATAGCGGAGCGTGATCTCGGGCCGTGACCGGGATCGAAATCGCCAAACTGCAATCGCCACCATCGCCACCGCCAACAACATCATCGCGGGAGTCCGCGGGACCAGCCGGATCGCGAGGATCAACGTGCAGGCGAACAGTGGCCAATAGCCGGGCGATCCCTTCATCACAGCGAGCGTGTGCCAGAGGATCCAAGCGGCAATCATCCAAGGCAACCAGTGCGGGAAACAAAGCAGACTGGCGACAATGACCAGGCAAATCCCCAATGTTCGAAAGATTCGGCGAAAGACGCCGGTTGTTGCCTGTGATATCGCGTCGTCGGGCATAAAATGGTGGTTCCACTCTCAGGATGGACTGCAGCGTCCCGAGTATTGTAGCTTTCCCCCAATCTCGTATTCCCGAGCTCGCATTCCCACTTCTCGCCTCCCCTACCGTCGGCCATTCGGCTGGCCCCGCCCCATGCTTCGATTCCAGATCACCACGCTGACTCTGCTGGTCGCCAACGCGATATTCGCCCAGCCGGATTGCAACGCAGCCGACCGACCGATTCGATTCAATCGCGATGTCCGCGCGATCCTGAGCGACAAGTGTTTCGCCTGTCACGGCCCCGACGCTCAGACCGTCGAGGGGGGATTGCGGCTGGACCTGCCCGATGAAGCGACCGATCCGTCGATGGGCGCGATCGTTCCCGGGTCTCCGGAGGAGAGCGAAGTGGTGCGTCGGATTCTTTCGACCGATGAAGACGAAGTGATGCCGCCGGCTTCGTCCCACAAGAGCCTGACCGAAGCTGAACGCGAGATCCTGGTTCGATGGATCGCCGAAGGTGCCCCGTACGAAGCCCATTGGGCGTACGAACCGATGCGTGAAATTGACGGCGACGGCGTCGGTCACAGTGCGACGAAAACCATCGACCGAGTGATTTCGGCGCGACTGGCCGACGAAGGCATCCGGCCGACCGAGCGAGCCGATCGGATCACCCTGATCCGACGCCTGTCGTTTGATTTGACGGGCATCCCACCGACGGCCGAGGAGGTCCAAGCGTTTCTGGACGACGAATCGACCGATGCCTATGCCGATCTGGTCGACCGACTGCTCAATTCACCCCGCTTCGGCGAACGGATGGCGATCTATTGGTTGGACCTGGTGCGTTACGCCGACACTGTCGGGTACCACGGCGACCAAAACGTTTCTCAATCGCCCTATCGCGACTACGTGATCAACGCGTTCAACGACAACATGCCGTACGACCGGTTTGTCCGCGAACAGATCGCCGGTGACTTGCTGCCCGACGCGACACTCGATCAACAGGTCGCATCGGGTTACAACCGACTGAACCAAACGACCGAAGAGGGCGGTTCGCAGGCAAAAGAATACTTGGCGATCTACTTTGCCGACCGCGTTCGAAACGTCTCGCAAGTCTTCATGGGCGCGACGGTGGGATGTGCCCAGTGTCACGACCACAAGTATGACCCGTACACCGCGCGCGACTTCTATTCGCTCGGCGCGTTCTTTGCCGATCTGGACGAACGCGGCGTTTACGGGGCACGCAGTCGCCCGCCAATGATCCGCGTTCCCGGCGAAAAATTGCAAGCCGAACTGGAGGCGATGGACCGCGAAATCGAGACGATGAAAGCGGGGATCGAGCCGCTGCGTCAATCGTTGATCGCGGACCAGGACCAGTGGGAATCCACCGTGATCGACCGCCTGGACGATCACCAAGAAGTTGAAACGTTTTGGATCGACGATGAATTGTCATTGGAGGCAAGGAAGAGCGGAGAGTGGAATTTTGTCGCGAAGGACTCCGATCCCGTCCACCGCGGCGATCGTTCCCGCAAACAACAAAGCGACGCCCTGACACAACACCTGTTCGACGGTGCGAAAAAACCGTTCGTCGCTGCCAAGGACACACGTTTCTTTTGCTGGGTCTATCTGGACCCCAAGAATCCCCCTTCGGCCGTCATGCTGCAATTCAACGATGGCAATTGGAACCACCGCAAGGTCTGGGGCAGCGATGACATCCCCTATGGATTGAAGAAGGAAAGCGACGCCGCCTATCGCCGCGGTGGAGACCTGCCCGCGACGGGCCAGTGGGTGCGTTTGGAGGCGACCGCGGAGGAGGTCGGACTGGCCGAGGGCGCGAAGGTGGGCGGCATGGCGTTCACGCAATTCGGCGGTCTGGTCCACTGGGATGAAGCCGGCGTGGTCACCGCCGGCGGCATTCCGCCCCAGGTGGCCGAAGCGCTCCGAATCGAAAAAGACGAACGCAGCGACCAACAGCAACGGGCAATCAGCGAATACTACGTGGCCGAATCCGAACAGATGAAGGCGCACGTGGAGCGGATTCGGCAGCGGGAATCCGAACGCAAGGCGAAGTACGAAACCGCACCGGAGACCGTCGTCTCACGCAGCGTCACTCCGCGAACGATCCGCGTTTTGCCCCGCGGCAACTGGATGGATGACTCCGGCGAAGTGGTGGCTCCGGCGATCCCCGCGTTTTTGGGCGAACTGGAAACAGACGACGCGCGAGCGACGCGGCTGGATTTGGCGAACTGGTTGTGCCGCGACGACAATCCGCTGACCGCGCGGACGATGGTCAATCGTTTGTGGAGCTTGTTGTTCGGTCGCGGCATCTGCGCCAGCGTGGATGATTTCGGCGGCCAGGGGACTTATCCGTCCTATCCGGATTTGTTGGACGCATTGGCGATCGAGTTTGTCCGGTCGGGCTGGGACATCAAACACATGATGCGGTCGATCGTGAACAGCCAGACGTACCAGCGTTCGTCGACGCCGACCGACACATTGCGACAACAAGACCCGTACAACGATCTGTTCGCCCGGCAAGGACGATTCACGGTCGATGCGGAAGTCGTCCGCGACGGCGCGCTGGCGATCAGCGGGCTGTTGGTCGAAAGCATCGGTGGTCCGAGTGCTCACCCCTACCAACCGGCCGGCTACTACGCCCAATTGAACTTCCCGCGACGCGAATACGCCGCCGACCAAGGGGCCAACCAATACCGACGCGGGCTGTACACGCACTGGCAACGCACGTTCTTGCACCCGATGTTGAAAGCCTTTGATGCGCCCAGCCGCGAAGAATGCACGGCCAAGCGGGCCCGTTCGAACACGCCGCTGCAAGCGTTGGTGCTGTTGAACGATCCGACGTTCGTCGAAGCGGCGCGAGTGTTTGCCGAGCGGATCATGCGTGAAGGCGGCTCCGACGTCGACCAGCGTCTGCGTTGGGCTTACCGCAGTGCCGTGTCGCGTCCGGCCGAACCTCGTATTGCCGAACAACTGGCGGCTATTTTTGAAAGCCACCTGACACACTATCGATCCAACCGCGACCAAGCAGAACAACTGGTCGCCCACGGTGATGCGGCGATCGCCGACGACCTGGATGCGGCCGAACTGGCCGCCTGGACCAGCGTTGCCCGCGTGATTTTGAATCTCCATGAAACCATTACGCGCTACTGAACACGCGATGAATCTTGAAACTGCGATGAATTCTGAACACGACCTACTCGGGCGTCGACTCGCTCGCCGCACCTTCCTGCGCCGCACGGGGCTTGGATCGATCGCTCTGGCGTCGTTGCTGAAGTCGGATTTCGCCGGCACAGCCACTGCCGCCACCGCTAGCGTTGCTTCGACCGGCCCGTCCGGGACCCGTGCGATGGAAGGCATGCTCGCCTCGCCGCATCATCAGCCACGCATCAAACGCGTCATCCATTTGTGCATGGCCGGCGGCCCCAGCCATCTGGAGACGTTCGATTACAAACCGGTGTTGGCGGAGATGGACGGCAAACCGATGCCGGATTCGATCACCGCAGGCCAACCGATCGCCCAGTTGCAGGGAAAAGAGCTGAAGGTGATGGGGCCACAGCACAAGTTCGCCGCTTGTGGCGACAGCGGGCAAATGATCTCCGACGTCTTCCCGCATATCCGCTCCTTGGCAGACGAAATGTGCATCGTCAAATCGATGCACACCGAGCAAATCAATCACGATCCGGCACACACGTTCTTCAACACCGGAACGGCCATCAGCGGTCGGCCTTCGATGGGGTCGTGGGTGCTGTACGGTTTGGGCAGCGAAACGCAGGACCTGCCGGGGTTCATCGTGTTGACCAGCGAAGGCGGGGGACAAAGCCAACCGATCAGCTCGCGACAATGGCACTCGGGTTTTCTGCCCAGTCGTTACCAAGGTGTCCAGATGCACGCCAGCGGAAATCCGGTGCATTATGTCGGCAACCCCAGCGGCGTCGGCCGCGATCAACAGCGTCAGATCGTCGACGCGGTGGCGCAGATCAATCGGATCCGCAACGAGGAACGGAACGATCCCGAGATCGCGACGCGATTGGCGGCCTATGAGATGGCGTTTCGCATGCAGGCCTCGGTGCCCGAATTGACCGACATGTCGGGTGAACCGCAGCACATCATCGACAGCTACGGATGCACACCCGGCGACGGTTCGTTCGCCAGCAACTGTCTGCTCGCCCGCCGCTTGGCCGAACGTGGCGTGCGGTTCATCCAGCTGTACCATCGCGGCTGGGATCACCACGGCGGCGTCAAAGCGGGCGTGGCCAAGACGGCGGAATTGGTCGACCGGGGGACCGCGGCGCTGGTTCATGATCTGAAACAACGCGGCATGCTGGACGAAACCCTGATCGTCTGGGGCGGTGAATTCGGACGCACGCCGATGGCCCAGGGCAGCGGCCGTGACCACCACATCAAAGGATTCTCGATGTGGATGGCCGGCGGGGGAATCCGCCGCGGGACCAGCTACGGGGCGACCGACGAATTCGGGTACAACGCGGTGGAGAACAAGGTCCACGTCCGTGATTTCCATGCGACGATGCTGCACCTGTTGGGCATCGACCACAAACGATTGACGTTCAAGTTCCAGGGACTGGACTTTCGCCTGACCGGGGTCGAGGAAGCGGAAGTCGTGCACGAGTTGTTGGCTTGAAACGGCTTCCGAGACGCTTGACGAGCGGAAAGGGGTGATCGGTCAAAAAAAGATGCAGCCGAATGTGTCGTGTATCGCTTGATTGCGGTGGGACGCCGATGTTCGTTGGGTGACCTGATCGCTACCGAACCGCCGGGTGCCTGGGTCGTGCAACACATTTTTTAACCACCCCATTTTTGACCAGCATTTCCCGGTTTGCATGGTCGAGGTGCGCTCTGTTCGCTCCCGACGGAGATTCAGCTGAGCGCCCGCGTGTAGCTCAACAGGAACAGGCCCATGTGCAGGGGCAAGGTCCCGAGCGCGGCGTAGCGATAGCGGCGTTTCGAAAACAGCCCGACGATCGACAGGATCGTGCCGAGGACTGCGACCAAGGCACCGCCCGGGGGGAACCACCAGGCGCCCAGCCCCGCGAACACCAGCACGACGACCGCGGCGGCCGAGGCCCCCATGGCGGTGTACAGGAACGGCCCGAACTCCCCGTAGGCGGCTTCGCCCGAAAGCGTCAAAACCGGGTTTACAGCCGACGGTGGTTGCACGTCTGGCGGATCGACGCGGAAGGGAGAACCGGTTCGGACTGGCGCTGATGATTCGACTGGCGCTGATGATTCGGCCGGCGCTGATGAATCGGCCGGCGCTGCGGAAGCAGGACTGGATGCCGGATCGACCAGCTTGGCAACAAACGGGGTGTCCCCGGTTGCCTGCCGATCATCGTTCTGTACTGGCGTCGGCGCTGGCGGTGACAGTGGGTCGTCGTCGGATCGATTCATGAACGATGGTTGTGATGGTGCCGGCGTTGGAGTTTCCCGAACCGATACTGCGGCGGAGCGACTATTCTAATGGATCTTTCCGGCGGGCAGATAGCCATTGAGTTGACGTCCTGGACGATGCGCCGATATTAGATCTGTTGTGCTTTCCCGCCACCGCTTTGTTTCCAGCCGTACCACTGTTTATGAATGTTCCGCGTTGCAGGTTGCTGTTGTCTCGCCTGACAGTTCGAAACGGCCATGGCCGCAGGTGTTCGATTCGATCATTCGCCTGGATAATGGCCGGGCTGTTGGGTTGGTCCGGCGTGGACGTCGCTGCGGCGGATGTGAGTACGCCGCAGGCCCTGCCTCCGGAAATCGCCCAGGCGTCCGGGGAGGCGGCCGAAGCGATGGCGGCGATCCGCATTCCGGAAGGCTGGACGATCAGCCTGTGGGCGGCCGAACCCGATTTGGCCAACGTCGTCGCGTTTGACATCGATCGGCAAGGTCGTGTCTATGCCTGCGAGACGTTTCGCCAGAACCGCGGCGTGACGGACAATCGCGGGCACGACCAACAGTGGCTGATGGCTGACTTGGCGTCCAAAACGGTGCAAGATCGGATCGACTATCACAAGCGTCTGCTGGGTGAAGCGGCGGTCACGTACACCCAACACGACGATCGGGTCCGGCAACTGTCGGACACCGACGGCGACGGGCGGGCAGACAAGAGCGTGGTGCTGGCCAGCGGATTCAATCAGCTCGAAGAAGGCACCGGGGCCGGCGTGCTGGCGGTCGACGGCAACGTCTACTACACCTGCATCCCCAAACTGTGGAAGCTGGTCGATCAAGACGGCGACGGTCAGGCGGACGAACGTGTGGTGCTGTCGGATGGATATGGCGTCCGCGTCGCCTTTCGCGGCCATGACCTGCACGGGCTGATTCGCGGCTACGACGGGCGGCTGTACTTTACGATCGGCGACCGTGGCTATCACATTCGCACGGCCGAAGGAGAGGTCTTGAGCGATCCGGCCAGCGGCGCGGTTTTCCGCTGTGAGCTGGACGGAACCGGGCTAGAAATCTTCTCGAGTGGATTGCGCAATCCGCAAGAGATCGCGTTCAACGATCGCGGGGACTGGTTCACGGTCGACAACAACAGCGACAGCGGCGACCAGGCCCGGATCGTGCACGTGTTGCAAGACGGCGATACCGGTTGGCGGATGTATTACCAGTACCTCAGCGACCGCGGCCCCTTCAATCGGGAAAAGATCTGGGAGCCGCACAACGCCGACCAGCCGGCTTCGATCGTTCCCCCGGTCGCCAATTTCACCGACGGGCCGAGCGGATTGGCGTATTACCCGGGCACCGGTTTCGGCAGCGAGCTGGACGACACGTTTCTGATTTGTGATTTCCGCGGCGGCCCGAGCAACAGTGGAATCCGCTCTTTCAAAGTCCAGCCGGCCGGTGCGAGCTACAAATTGGTCGCCGACGACCAACCGATCTGGACCTGTCTGGCGACCGACGTCGCGTTCGGGCCCGACGGGGCGTTGTACGTCAGCGACTGGGTCGACGGCTGGGAAGGGCTGGGAAAGGCGCGGCTGTATCGCCTCCGCCATCGTGAATACGCCGACGATCCCGTCGTCGCGGAGGTCCAGAAACGGCTGGCGAGCGACTGGCGGGCGATGACGACCGAGACGCTGGTGGACATGCTCGGGCACGTCGATCGCCGGCTTCGGCTGGAAAGCCAATGGGAACTCGCCCGACGCGGCCAGGCCGACGCGCTCGGCACAGTCGCCGGCGATGCGGACGCGGCGTCCAAAGCACGCTTGCATGCCGCCTGGGGGCTGGGCCAAATCGCTCGCTCTAAAACCACGAACGACGATGCGAAAGCCAAGGCCCAGTCGGTCCTGACGAAGTTGATCGCCGACACGGACGATGACCTGAGTGCCGCGGCACTGGCGATCGTCGGCCAGCAGGGCTGGACCGATGCATCAACGACCGCCCGAGCCGCACTTGAGCGGGAAAACGCCAGGGTGCGCTATGCAGCCATCGACGCACTCGGACGACTGAAAGACGACTCGGCGATGGACGCCGTGTTGGCCAAGGCGACCGGCGGCGATGCCGCCGACCCGGCGATCCGCCACGCCGCCGCGATGTATTTGTCGCGGGCCGTCAAAGCCGATCGGGTCGCCGCGCTGGCCAAGCATCCCAACCCGTTGGCGCGTCTGTTGGGCGTCATCGCCCTGCGGCGACTTTCCAGCGGCGCGGTCGCCGGCTTTTTGAACGACTCCGACCGCCGCGTCGTCGTCGAAGCTGCGCGGGCGATTCACGATCAACCGATCCGGTTTGGAACCGCGGCGCTTGCCGAATTGATCCATCGACCGCTGGAATCAGATGCCTTGGCCCGACGCGTGTTGAACGCCAATTTTCGAATCGGCAGTTCCGAAGCGGCGATCGCGATCGCCAAGTATGCAACGCGATCCGAGGCCAGTGAAGCGATGCGAATCGAAGCCATCGAGATGCTCGGCCAATGGGGTGCACCGGATCCGCTGGATCGAGTGACCGGCGATTACCGACCGCTGGAAAAACGCGACGCAGGCCTAGCCGCGACCGCATTGGAACCACAAATCGATCTGTTGATGGTCGCACCAGAGAACGTTCGGTTGCGCGCGATCGAAGTCGCGGCGACGCTAGGGATCAAAAAGATCGCCGGCGCGTTGGTCGATCAAGTCGCCGATTCCACCCGCAGTTCCGAGGCGCGTGCTCGGGCGCTGGGCGCACTTGCTCGCCTCGACGCAGCGAGTGCCATCCGGCTGGCCGAATCGATAACGCCGGCCGATGCGCGCGGACCGCTGGGGCTGGCCGGTCTATCGGTGTTGGCCGATCACGCGGCGGAAAAATCGATCGATCGGTTCGTGGCGGCCACCTCCAATGCCGACACCCGGATGCGACAAAAGGCCTGGGACATCCTGGCCGATCAAAACACCCCCAAGGCCGATGCCGTTATCGGTCAGGCGATCGACCAGTACATCGACGGATCGCTCGATCCACGGGTGCAGCTGAATGTCATCGAGGCGGCCGAGGGGCACCTGGATGAACCCCGACAAAAACGGCTGGCCGAACATCGCGCCAAACTGGCCGAATCGGAACCGCTTGGCAAATGGTTGGACTCACTATCCGGAGGCGACCCGGACCGTGGGGCCCAGCTGTTCTTCGGAAAAACCGAGCTGTCCTGTGTCCGCTGCCACAAAGTCGATCGCGCCGGGGGGGAAGTCGGACCGAATTTGACGGTGATCGGCAAAGAACGCGACGCCCGTTATTTACTCGAAGCGATCTGCTTGCCCGATGCCAAGATCGCCAAAGGTTTCGAAACCGCCGTCATTATCGACCTGGACGGGCGGGTTCACAGCGGCATCGTGAAAAGTGAAACCGACGACGTGGTCGAACTGATCCTCGCCGACGGCAGCCAACAACGCATCCTGCAAGACGACATCGAAGTCCGCCGCAAAGGAAACTCGTCGATGCCGGCCGACCTGGTCAAACAAATGACGCCGCGTGAGCTGCGTGACCTGGTCGCCTACCTGGGCAGTTTGCAAGTCGACCCCAGGAGCGCAAGCGACGTGGAGTGAGCGACCTGCAGGGGCACAAAGCACACCAAGTGAAAATAAAATGCTCGCTGGAAGAGGTCGAGCGGTTTTTGACCTTGGACAGATAAGGCGTTGACGCGTTTCACTCTCCATGGCAGGAACCTCTCCTTGAGGTCGTGCGTTCGGGCAGGAGGTTTGGAGGAATCGAACAAGCCCACCGATGGCAGCGCGAACCCACGGATGTGATGCGGCCTGGGATCCGTGGGTTCGCGCTGCCATCCGTGGGCAATCGACTCCCTATGGTTCGGGGGGACCAGAGAAAACTGCGCGAGCGAATTTACCCGGCATTCTCATCGTCCGGTTCCGACTCCGACTCCGGCTCTGATTCCAGCAATCGAATGACTTCGATCCGCGAGTTGGCTTCGGCGACCATCAGGAAACGATCATCGGGACTGAATTCGACCGCCACCACACGCTCTTTCCGCGGTTGCAATTCGATCAGCTCCAATCCGCTTCGGGTGTCCCAGATTCGAATCACGCGGTCGGATCCGGCGGTCACGATCCGGTCGCCGGTGATTGACGCGGTCACCCGGGTGACCGGATTGCTGCTGACCAACAACCGCTGGGCCAGTTGAACGCCAGCGGAACCGGGCGTCGGGTCATCAATCTGAGACGCCAGGGGCTGCGGGATCGGGTGGGCCACCGAATCGTCGGGCCCACCCGCGGCATCAATTCCTGGCGGATTCCAGATCGCACAGCTGCCGTCATCGCCGACGGTGGCCAACTGATTCCGCTCGCCGAGCCAGACCAAATCATTGACCGCGCTTGAATGTGCCTTCCACATCTCCACCGGCGCACCGCTCCAGCGCCATTGGCCGGCATCGGATCGCTGCAGTGACGCATAAAAAACGCGTCCGCTCCTGGTGCAACCGAACACCCGATCGCCCGACGGGGCCATCATCAGTCGTGAAATCGCTCCCAATCGAGGCAGCGTCAATTTCGTCGGCGGCGCGTCGCTGTGCAGATCGTACAACAACAAACTCTCCTGTCGAATGATCGCATCGCCATCGGCCTCCCCTCGGGTCTCGTCCGGGGGAAGCGCGGCGTCCTGCACCATGCAAGCGATCAGGTGGCGCGAATCGACCAAGGTGACCGCGGTCAGCACCGAGCGTTTTTCCGTCCCGATCGATCGACTGGCGACGACCTCGACCATTCCGGCTTCGAATACGAAGAAGCTGTTTCGCGAGAACATGGCAACGCGGGGCGGCTGTGTCACCGAAGGCGGCTGCTGTCGGTGATTCGGCGCCTTCCCGATTCCGCGGCCGAGCCGGAGACGTCGCATTTCGACATCCAGTTCGTGCTTGGCCAGCGAATGTGTTTTATAGAACAGATTGCGCTGACGTCGACCGCCGGAGGTGGCCACGGCAATTTGTCGAGGCGACATCCAAGTGGCGTCGACCAGCAATCGCTCGGAAACGTTCAGCGCTGCGATCGCGTCGTGGCCTTCGTTGGACCACCAGAGCACCTTGCCGTCGTCGCTGGCAGTGACGAGAAACGGTTCGCAAAAACGCAGCTTGGGTTGGCCCGGTCGCGGTTTCCCTGGCAGGTTACGACACGGAGCCAGGTACAGGCAATCGCCCACCCTGTTTTCGTGCCCGCGGTAATCGCGAACATGTCGGATGGCCAACGGTAGCGAAGGTTCCACGGCCGACTCCGTGCCTGCCGCCGCCTGTTCGGCCGCCTGTTCAGTCGCCTGTTCAGTCGCCTTCGTGCCATCCGCGGCCACCTTCGTCGCATCCGCGGCCACCTTCGTCGGATCAGGGGACGACTCGGCCGCATCGGCGGCGGGCTGCGGTGCATCGGGCGATTCGATCAACGACCAGCGTGAAACGTTGCCGTCGCGACCGGTCACGACCAATTCATTCCCGCGTGGCGAAAAACGAACCTGCGACGCCGGTCGATGACTGGCCTGAAACTGATACGGCGGGTGTCCGATCGGCAAACGCAGGTCTTTGACGTACGCCATCCCGATGTCATCGCACCAGGCGATTCGCTGGGATGGGGCATGAAAGTCCAGGCCACGCATTCCCAGTCCACGCCAAATCACTCGTTCGGCGCGCAGCGATTCGGGACTGCACTGCCACAGTTCAACCAGCCCCATCGTCCCCATCGAATCTTCGAAACGACCTCGTGTCAACACAAACCGCGTCTCGTCAATGAAGCGGACTGAAGTGACCGCGGGGCGATCCCCCCAGCGACGTTCATAGGTGCTTTCAAAGATCCCCGACTCGCCCAACTGCAATCGGGCCAACCAACTGTGCTCATCGGTGTCACGTTCGCCGTTGGCGGCCGAACCACCTCCGATCACCAGCTGGGTGGAATCGGGTGAAAACGCCAGGGCGTGGCCACGCCGCAGCTTTGGCAAACTGATTTGTTGGTCCCGTTCGTTTTCCTCCAGATTCCAAACCGTCACGTCGCTCTCGCGATCGATCCAACACAACCACTTCTGGTCGGGACTGACCACCATTGCGTGAACGGCGGCAGACGCTTGCACCAACACCTCGGCGCGACCGACCCCGCGCCGCTTCTCCTTATCCGCATTGAAGAACTCTCGATCGGTCGGCAACCGCCATTGCAAGATCGTCCCGTCGCTGCAAGCGGCAAACATCCGCCGGTGCTGACGAGAGAACGCCAGGGCGTTGACCGGCGACGTCGACGCGACACCAGGGACGTCCGCACTTAGCAGGACCGATGGCGAGTGGGAAATGAGATCGAGCAACCGCCATTCCCACTTCCGCATCGATTCGGGAATGTTGCGCAGCAGTTCCAACCCACGTGTCCGATCGCCTTCGGCCAACTCGTGTGACGCCCGCGACAGCTCCACCATGTGGCGGTGAACGAGCAAGGCCTCACGTTCAGCCTCGCTCTGTTGATTGCGACGGACCAACCATTTCGCACGATCGCTCATCTGGTTGTGCCGTATCTGGAAGACCAGCATCCCCAACAACAAGACCAGGACGATAGGGATTCCGGCCGCCAGCAGCGCGTAGGCGGGATGGAGCCGCGCCCACACCCAAACGTTCTCCGGCCACGACACCTTGCGAGCCAAGATCGGCTCGCGTCGGCGAAAACGTTGCAGGTCATCGCGCAGCTCGGCCGCCGAGCGGTAGCGTGAGGCGGGCGACTTGGCCAGACAACGCAGTGCGATCGTTTCCAGGTCGCGCGGAATCGCGGCCCGCCGGCTGCGCGGCGGCGTCGGGATGACGGTCTTGGTCGCTTGCAGCACTTCGCGGGTTTTCCCGACAAAGGGCGGCGTCCCGACCAGCATCTCGTACAACAGCGTTCCCAAGGCGTAGATGTCCGTGGCCGGTCGGTTCGCGTTTTCGGCCCCCTCGGCCTGTTCGGGACTCATGTAGGCCGGCGTCCCCAACACCGTGCCTTCGGTGGTCAACCCGGACGACGCCTGCGGGTAACTGGCCAATCCGAAATCTAGCACCATCGGACGGTTCTGGTTCAGCATCACGTTGGCGGGTTTTAGATCGCGGTGCACGATGCCTTGTTCGTGGGCACAGGCGACCGCGTCGGCGATCTGAGCCATCCAGTCCGCCGCCTGGTCGAAGTCCAGCGGCCCATGATCCTTCAAGTACTTGGCCAGCGAGGGGCCATCGATCCACTGTTGAATCAAGATCGGCAAACCGTCCTCGATCAGCACCTCATGAACCTGGACCACGTTGGGATGCGTGATGGCGGCCGCGGCGCGTGCTTCGGTTTGAAAACGCGCCGCGCTGGTTTCGCTGGTCACACGTGAAGCGTGCGGTACTTTTAACGCCACCCAACGCGCCAACCGCGCGTCGCGGGCGCACCACACGCTACCGGTCGCGCCGGTGCCCAGCCGTTTGCGAATTTCGAACCGCCCCAGCCACACTTTGTCGCGGTCCAACGTGGCCAACTCGGCCAGTCGGCTGCTGGTCGGCAACCGTCGACTGTTGAGCTCGTTGGCGGGTACCTTGACCGTCTGGTCACAGGTTTCTTCGGCGTCACGGTAGGCCGCGTCGATGGCGTCCAGTTCCTGGGTCAGCTGAGCCCGCCAGTCCTTCGGCACGCCGGCCAGAAACGGAGCCCGTTCCACCTCTCCCTCTTGAAGCGACGCCTCGTAGGCATCACATAGTCGATCAATCGTGATCCATTTCTCCCGCGAATCCTCCGCCGACCCGCCCTGCGGATCAGGATTGTCGGTGTTCATCGGAGTTCTCCAAAATCGGACTCCACAACCGACGGATCAGATTCAGTTTTCGCTCGACCGTTCGAGTCGCACAGCCGAGTTTTTCGGCAATTTCTTCGTTGGTAAAACCGTGCAACTTCAACGACACGATTCCACGCAGCGTGGCTTCGGAAAGCTGTTCCAAAAACCGCTCCACCGCTTCGTTGGACGCGGCGAGTTCCTCGCCCGAGCGTTGGTTGGCGTCGCGGACCGCGTCGAGCGGAAAATCTTCACGTTTCCCGCTGACCCGCTGCGAGGCGAATTCGATCCGCGACGAACTCGGTGACGCCGTGTCGCCGATCGGCAAACGGTTTCGCCCCACCGCCGAACCGCCTGCGGCCGATCCACCGGTGTGCGTCCCGCCAGAAGGTTTCACGCCGGGCGAGCCGGTGCCGGGTTGATTGGATAGCAAGTTCACGCGAGATGATTTCATCGCCTCGCCACCGGTCAACGATTCCGATGCACGACGCCCGCCTTCGCCGCCGCGACACAGGGCATTGTCGTAGCGGACCGAATCGATCGCCTTGTTCCGCGTCAAACGGGCCAAAATCGCCCAGGCCTGTCCGCCGGTCACCAGGGCATCCAGCTGACCGGTTTCGATCCGATCAAAGAAGCTGCGAAAGGCACTTTGCGCCACATCCTCCTCGTCGGCTAATCCGCCACCGGGCGTCAACCGCCCCCGCGCGACTCGCTCGACCTGACGACGATAGCATCGATACAGCTTCGCCGCAGCCAGCTGTCTCTCCTCTTCGGTCCCCGCCTGACGAAGCTGATTCAGGATCAGTGTGATTGAACTTTCAGACATATGCGTGAAGGCGGAGGGTGAAAAGCAACGTCTCGAAACGTCGAGCCGCCTAGCCTTGAGTGTTAATAGTCTGACATATTTTGAAGCAACTTGTCAAAGTTGTTCCGCGTCAATGGAGTGATTTTACGCCCCCCCGACGAGAGATTCAAACGGCTGCCAGTCGACCCTCACCGGCCAGATCGCCGTGTCGGCAGCGATCGCGGCCGAGGCGACAAACCCTTCCCGTGGCGAGGAGCACACAAAACTCCATTTTTTCCCCTGGTCCAAACCCGGCGAAAGAAAGCGAATCGTCGGCTGATCCGAGTCGATCTGCTCGAATGCAAAATCGGACAACGGCGTGTACAAGCCCGTGCCGATGGCCTTGATGAAGGCTTCTTTGAGCGTCCAAATCCGCAGAAAAAAGTACTGTTGCCGATCGATCGGCTGGCTCTCCAGGAACTGTACTTCCGGGGCCGCGAAGTAGCGTTGGGCCAATTCGTTCGACGTCCGGCGGTGGATCGATTCCACATCCACCCCGACCAGATCCACCGGCGGGTCGGCAACGCCGCACAATACCAATCCATCGGTATGGGCGATATTGAACGGCACCATCGCTTCGGCAGGCCTCTCGACCTGCGGTTTCCCGTGTCGTCCGATCCCGAATCGAATCTCCTGCGGCGCGACGCGGCGGTCCCCGAGCAGCCGACGCGCCATCGCTCGACCGACGACATGTTGATTCCGTGTGGTCGTGCGCCGAAATCGATCGGCACCGATCCGCTCGTCCCGATCGAGCAACTGCTCGCATCGGCGTTCGAATTCGCCACACTCCTCGGTCGACGTGGCCGAATGCCAAACACGCAAATGGTACCGACGCGAGGCGTTTGTTCGCGGCTCATCTGCCATGACGGTCACGACGCCCGATGTGTCACAGGGGCCACCGGGGCAGACGTTTCGGTCTGCAATAATCCGGGCATCGCCAGCAATCGCGGTCGCAACTCTCCGGCCAAGAAGAACGAGCCGCAAATCACCAGTGTGCCCCCGGGGGATGCAGACGAGATCCCCTCGCGGAGCGCTTGCTGGGGATCGACGACGCCACGAACACGCAGGTTTTGACGCCCCTGGCAATGCGGCACCAGCGCGGCGAGCAGGTGATCGGCCGAAGCCGCACGGGGATTGGTGGTGTACCGCGTGCAGATCACTTCATCGGCAATCTTGGCAAGCTCCGCCGCCATCACGCCGACATCTTTGTCACGGCTGGTGCCAAACACGACGACGACCGGCCGGCGGAAATGCCCCGACGAATCCGCCGCGGTGGCCCTATCGGCGGCGGGCCGGAACTCAGTGGGTGGCACCCGAGCGGAGCTCTTTGAGGGACTCTGAGCGGAGCTCCCCGCGGCCAACGGGTCCGCTCCGATCACGCGTCGGTCGACCGTTTGACACAACGCCAGGATCGAATCTTGATTGTGTGCGGTGTCCAAGATGATTTGGACCGGTGAGGGGCCGGTCAGCGAAAACCGTTCGAATCGGCCGGTGCAACGGACCGTCCGCAGTGCATCGGCAATCTGTTGGTCACTGACCGATAACCGCTGAGCGATCGGATCACGATTCCGCAGCTCACTGTTCAATAGCCGGATGATCGAGATCGCGATCGCCGCGTTATGCACTTGGTGAGCGCCATCGAGCGCCAAAAACAGGGGCAATCCGCCAGCGGACGTGTGCGTTTCCGGGTCTTGCGATGCCAGATCCTCGGAAATGGCTTGATAGACAAACTCGCTGCCGACGGCCAGCGTCGGTCCGCAGTGAACGTCAAAGGCGCCCCCTTTTTCGAACACTCGGCTCCCCGAACGCTCGGCCGCCCGGCGGATCGCCTGGCGTGCCTCGGGTTGCATTGCACCGGAAACCACCGGCACACCGGCCTTGATAATTCCCGCTTTTTCGGTCGCGATCTCGGCGATCGTGTCGCCCAGGATGCGTTGGTGGTCCAGACCGATCGAAGTGATCGCCGCGATCGTGCTGGCACAGACGTTGGTGCTGTCCAGGCGGCCGCCGAGTCCGACTTCCAGCACGATCACATCGCAATCATTCCGATCAAAATGCAGGACGGCCATCGCCGTGGTCAATTCAAAGAACGAGACCGGATTGCCGGAGGCGTCGAAGCGGTCGACCACGGGGGCGACGCATTCCACCAGTTCGATCAAATCTTGCCGGCTGCAGGGAACCCCATCGATTCGAAAGCGTTCTTCCAAATCGGTCAGGTGCGGAGAGGTGTACAGTCCGACGCGATACCCCGCGGCGGTCAGAATCTGGCTGACCATCGTCGCGGTGGAGCCCTTGCCTTTGGTCCCGGCGATATGAATCAGCGGGACTTTGGGCCGCGAATCGCTGGCGTCGGCGGGGCGATGCAGATAGTCGCCCAGTGAGAGTTGCTGAAACAACGCCTCGGTGCGTTCGAGCCGAAACAGATGGTCATCACGGCTGCCCGCGGTCCGTTCGTAATCGATGCGGTCGTACAGATACGCGACGGCTTGCTGGAAATCGGACCGGCGACTTGGCGGCTGGACGTGACGCGGATCTAGCACAAAGCGGTCTGCAGCAAAAGGATTCTGGAAGTGGGATTACTGATGGGGACCATCGGTCGCCGGCGCCGGTCGCGGTATTGTGCCAAGGCGGGTGCCGCCTTGGCAACGACGCATCGCAGTGCCGCCGCACAAAAAGCGTCGACTTCCCGATAGCACTGGCTGACAGCGAGCACTGGCTGACAGCGAGCACTGGCTGACAGCGAGCACTGGCTGACAGCGAGCACTGGCTGACAGCGAGCACTGGCTGACAGCGAGCACTGGCTGACAGCGAGCACTGGCTGACAGCGAGCACTGGCTGACAGCGAGCACTGGCTGACAGCGAGCACTGGCTGACAGCGAGCACTGGCTGAGAACGAGCACTGGCTGGCGATCAGCGGCCGTGCAGCGGTATCGAAAGAGTCTGTGGGAAAATGTCCGAACCGCCGGGAACGATCCCGCGTAGCGTATCCAACCCTCGGTTTTCCGGCTGAATTTTCAGACAGCCCCGCCTGTTTCTGCCCGCTCAGCCCACCCTTTTTGCCCTTTTCTACGGAAGCCTTTGTTCGTGGATACCGATTCAACCGCCGTCGCGGACTCCGCCGACGAAAACACGCCCGCCGGTGCCGCCTCGGCCGCCGCCAGTTCGAGTGCGACCAGCAGCGATGTCGTCATCGAAACCCGCAACCTGAGCAAGATTTACAAGGATTTCTGGGGCCGAAAGAAAGTCCACGCGTTGAAATCCTTGGACATCGAAGTCCGCAAGGGCGAAATCTTTGGCTTGCTCGGCCCCAACGGGAGCGGTAAGTCGACCACCATCAAACTGATTCTGGGGCTGCTGTTTCCCACCAGCGGACGCGTGTTGGTGTTCGACAAAGACGCCACCGAAACCAAAAAGAACGAACAGATCGGCTACCTGCCCGAAGAATCCTACCTGTACCAGTTCCTCAACGCCGAAGAAACGCTGGACTTCTACGGGCGTTTGTTCGACATGTCGGGCCGGCAGCGGAAACAACGCGTCGAGGAATTGCTGACCCTGGTCGGCTTGCAAGGTGCCCGGCACCGACAACTGCGTGAATACAGTAAAGGGATGCGTCGCCGGGTCGGTTTGGCCCAGGCGTTGATCAACGACCCCGACTTGATCCTGTTGGACGAACCGACCACCGGTCTGGACCCGATCGGGATCCGCGAGATGAAGGATTTGATCCTGGCTCTCCGCGATCAGGGGAAAACCGTCCTTTTGTGCAGTCACCAACTCGGGGACGTGCAGGACGTCTGCGACCGCGTCGCCATTTTGCACCAGGGCGAACTGAAGGAACTCGGTCGCGTGACCGACCTGCTGAAGGTCCAGGACGTGACCGAAGTCCACGCCAGCGGACTGAGCGAGGATGCCAAGAACGAAATCCGCGACGTCATCGCGCGTCACGGTGGCGACCTGAAATCGATGGACAACCCGACCGCGACGATGGAGGACCTGTTCCTGAACATCGTCCGCGAAAGCGAAGCCCGCCCCGGAGCACGCCGCGTTTCGGCCCCCGCCCCCGAGGCGGCGTCCGACCAGTCGGCCGATTCGCAGGCAGACGAGGGATCGCAATCGGGGAGTGACCAGTCATGAATTTGCAACCAGATGATTTCTGGACGTTCTCCGAATGGCTGTTCCGGCCCGGAGCGTTTTTAGAGAGTGCGTTCCTGCAGGGCGTGGTGCTGATCGTCCTGTCGATCGTGCTGGGTTTGCTGGTCGGCTACGTGATCTCCGCGGCCCGTTACGGTCCCGGCGAAGGCTTTTACGCGGTCGCGCGTGCGATCCGCGACCTGCTACGAACCGATCTGCCCGGGACCAGCCCCAGCCGGATCGTGGCGCTGGCGCGACTGGCGTTCAAGGAAGCGATCCGCCGCCGCGTGCTATTCGTCGTCGGCCTGTTCGTGGTCATCTTGCTGTTGGCCGGCTGGTTCCTGAACCCCGAAAGCGACGACCCGGCGCGGCTGTACATCAGCTTTGTGCTCACCGCGACCAATTACCTGGTGCTCGCGTTGGCGTTGTTCATCAGCGCGTTCTCGTTGCCACAAGACATCGAAAACCGCACGATCTACACCATCGTGACCAAGCCGGTTCGCGCCACCGAAATCGTGCTCGGTCGCATGCTGGGCTTTGTCGCCGTCGGCACGGTGATGCTGATCCCGATGGGATTGGCCAGTTACATCTTCGTCGACCGCGGACTTGACCACACGCATTATGAGGTCGTCGAAGCGGACGAGATCGACGGCCGCATCGTCGGCAAAACCGACCGCGTGCGAAAACACTCGCACACGTTCACCATCGAACCCGGTGAAACCCAAGGCCTGACCAACTTCGTCCGCGGACACCGGCACGTCGTCACGCGCAACGACGACGGCAGCTTTACGATCGGCCCACCCACCGGTCAACTTCGCGCCCGGATTCCCTCCTACGGTGAAATCCAGTTTTACGATCGCAACGGCGATCCGAAAGAATCGGGTATCGACGTCGGAGCCGAACGGCTGGCCGGCGGCTACGGTTCGGCAGGGATTTCTCGTCTGATCGGTGTCGCCAAAGGCAACCGCAAACTCGAACACTCTTACATCGAAGGCGGGACGCTGGGGATGGCGGAGTTCACCTTCGACAACGTGACGCGGCAACGTTTCCCGGACAAGATTCCCTTTGACCTGTCGATCCGAGCGTATCGCTCGTTCAAAGGAGACATCGAATCGGGCATCCGCGGATCGTTGACCTTCAAAAACCCCGACACCGGATTCTCACTCACTCCCAAACAGTTCACGGTGGAGGAGTACCAGATCGATGAACGGGAATTGCCGCTGACCTTTGAATGGTTGAACAAGGAAACCGGCGAAGTCGAAACGCGCAACATCTTTGACCACGTGGTGACCGAAGACGGTCGCATGCAGGTCTTGCTGAAGTGCCTCGACAGCAGCCAGTACCTGGGGGTGACCAAGAGCGGTTTGTACCTGCGTCCGGCCGAGTCGAGTTTTGCATGGAACTTGACCAAGGCGTACGGATCGATCTGGTTGCAGATGACGATGATCATCGCGTTCGGTGTGATGTTCAGCACGTTTTTGAGCGGGCCGGTCGCGATGGTGGCAACCGCCGTCTGCGTGCTGCTCGGTTTTTCTGCCGAAAGCATCTACGACACGCGGCACTTCATCGATTCCAACATCGAACGCGGCGGCGGACCGATCGAGTCGCTGGTGCGTCTGGTCAAACAAGACGCGATGACCACGCAGTTGGACGTCGAAGGTGTCGCCAACACGTTGATCAAATCGGCCGACGCGGTGATCGTCTACACGATGGACGCCGTCGCAACGGCATTGCCGAACCTGCCGCGAATGGTCTCCACGGCGGAGTATGCCGCCAGCGGAATCGATATTTTCAACGCCGTGCTGGCGCGCCATTCGGTGGCGACACTCGGCTATTGCCTGTTGGCATTTTTGATCAGTTACTTCTTTTTGAAAGCTCGTGAGATCGCGGCATGAATCAGTCGACTGCTTTTCGTCGCAAGATCATTTACTTGGTGATCCTTGTGGCGACCCTGGTCCCGCTTTACTTGTTGGGGCAGCCCTCCGATGGAACGCCCGATTCGGGCGGGCAGCTGGCAACGATGCGCCAGCAATATGGCATCGCCGAAAGCGACCTCGGTGAGATCAGCCCGGCCAGCGAGACGATGAAACTCGCGTCGTTGGGCCTGCGTGGCGTCGCGGCGACCCTGCTGTGGGAAAAAGCGCACAAGTACCGTGTGCTGCACGAATGGGACCGTCTGAAGGCGGCGCTCAACAACATCGCCCTGCTGCAGCCCCATTACGACAAAGTCTGGGAGCACCAGGCGCATAACTTGGCCTACAACGTTTCGGTCGAATTTGACGACTATCGCCAACGCTACGAAATGGTCCGCGAAGGCACCGAGTTCCTGACGCGTGGCGTCCGCCAAAATCGCAAGGCGCCGCGGTTGATTTGGTACACCGGTTGGTTCTACGGCCAGAAAATCGGGA
This sequence comes from Stieleria maiorica, assembly GCF_008035925.1. Lineage (NCBI taxonomy): Bacteria > Pseudomonadati > Planctomycetota > Planctomycetia > Pirellulales > Pirellulaceae > Stieleria > Stieleria maiorica. The sequence continues at coordinate 8,175,389 of NZ_CP036264.1, read as the reverse complement.
TGTCCGACGAAAAACGGCAATTCCGACGCCTGTTCGCCGACGACACGGTGCTGCACGATTCGTTGGCCAACGAAGGGATCGCGGTCGACAGCAGCGAAGCGCTCGGCCCGTTCCAAAAACCCGACAACTGGCTCGTCGGACGCCTCTGGTTGAACCACGGCTATGACGTCGTCGACGCCGGCGTCGCCATCCGTCGTCAAACCCCGATCAACTTCTATGAAACCGGGCCCAAGTGGTCCATCAAACACGCCGAAGCGATCGAAAACGAAGGCGTCCTGGATCAACGCGCCATCAGCGCCTGGACCAAAGCCTCGGAGAATTGGGACCGATTCGGAAAACGGAGTATCCCGACGCTCGCCCGATTCACCGTCAAACTGGGCTCTCTGGCGGACCTGTTAAACGAACGCGGCGAGATCATGGACCGCTTTCGTGAGCTTGCCGGAGACGTCTATTTGGACATGAAACAAGAAAAGATCGATGCCCTGCCGATCGACATGCGAAACGTCTACGAAAAAAATCCGGAGGATCGCACCGAGGCCGGCAAGCAGGCGATGCCCAACATCCTGCTGGCAATCGAACCCAACCCGGATGAGGTCACCCAACGCCTGCCCGCGGAGAAACAGTTGCCCGCGCTACAGATCCTGGACGAATTGGAAGACCTGAACGACCGGATCCAAAAGACCGATGGTCTGCGCAAGCAGATCAACTACGTCTATTGGGAAAGCCTGTCGATGGCCGAACAAGAAGAACGAACGGTCAAGGCGCGGAAGTTGATCTATGACGCGGAAAAAGCCAACCGCGAGGCCGAGGTCGACTTGGCCATCAAACTCTATCTGGAAGCGTTTCAGATCTGGTACGAGATCTTCGAAGACTATCCTGTCCTGACGATCGATGATTCGGCCGAAGACCTGTACGCGTCGATCCGACGCTACATGATCATGATCGACTCCGAAGAGCTTCCCGAGGACTTCCCGCTGCTCGCATTTGCCGAAATGATGCAGCAAGGCCTGGGACGAACCGGACCGGAAAGCTACGAACGGTTCCGCGAGGAACAAGCCGAACTGGCCGCAAAACGCCAAAAGGAGCTCGAGGAAGAAGAGCGTCGACGCGAGGCTGAAGCCGCCAAAGAAATGAAATCCGAAGCGAGCGAACAGCCAGCTGCGGAAGAATCGTCGGAGGAGTCGAAGGAATCATCGACGGAACCCAAAGCCGATTCAGAGGATTCAAAGCCAGAGGAAAAGGAAACGGAGTCCGACGAATCACAGGCGGATGAATCCACGGCGGACGATTCAGAGCCTGAGGAGGGGAATCCGAAGGTCGCAGAAGAATCCGCTGCCGATGACGACCAAACGGACTCGGACGCGTCGCCGCAAGAGTGAATCGGAATGTCGCCGTGTTCTCCGAACTCGGCGTACCCGAAACGCGGAGCGTTGCTCCGCGCCGACCTCGGAGAGGACGGCGACGATGTCCCGCTACAACTCGGTCTCGATCATCGACCAGGATGCCGAGTCGGTCTCGCTTTTCCAGACGCTGGCCAAATCCTTGCCGCTTAACAGGCACTGAACGACCGAGGCCAACGGTTCGGGGATCACCATCGCGACAACTTGGTCGCGGCCTTTTTTCACGCACTTGCGCAGCGCCTTGTCGACGCGGGCCTTGGCCACGGCGACGGGCTCGCCGCCGGGCGGACAGAAATCATCGGGGTTTTCGGCGCCTTGGCGGTAAACCTTGGGATGATTGCGTCGCACCTCGTCGATCAACTTGCCGTGCCACAAGCCGTGATCCAGGTTCTTGAACGCGTCGATGACCTTGACCTTGACTTCGCGTCCGGCCGCCCGCTGCTCATCGGCGAGCCGTTTGGCGGTCTCGCGAGCCGATTCGCAGGGCGAGGAATAGATCGTTTTGACGCTCACGCCAGCCAGTTCCCTGGCCAGGTCGGCCGCCTGCTCGGCGCCGCGGCTGCTGAGCGGCATGTCCAGGCTGCCCTTCATGCGGCCCTGGTCATCAAAATCAGTCGCACCGGGGCGTATCAATAACACCCGTGTCAATGTTGCCGAACGAATCATGAGACGGCTCCTGCGATCGCGTCATCGAGCGCCGCGATCGCCGACGCATAATCGTCCTGCTTGAAGATCCCCGAACCGACGACGAACAGGTCACAACCGGCCGCCCTGGCTGCCGCGATGGTCTGCAGGTTGATGCCCCCATCGATTTCCAGCAACAGGTCCGGGTGGGACTGCTTCAACGACGCGAGTTTCTCAAGTGCCACCGGGTTAAAGGCCTGTCCGCCGAACCCCGCATCGACACTCATGACCAACACCAAATCCACGTCGTCCAGGCAGCCGTCCAGCGCCGACAGGTCCGTGCCCGGGTTCAACGCCACGCCGGCCCCCACGCCCATCGAGCGGATCTCACGCGCGACCGCCCCCGCATCCTCCACCGCTTCGACGTGAAACGTCAGCAGATCCGCCCCCGCATCGACCATCGGCCGTGCGAATTGCAGCGGATCGCTGATCATCAAGTGAACGTCCATCGGAAGCTCACTGTGGCGGCGGATCCCTTCGACGATCGGCATGCCGTAGGTCAGATTCGGCACGAAATGTCCGTCCATCACATCCAAATGCAACACCTGCGTTCCGGCATCCTCGAGAAGTGCCAGTTCGGTCTTTAAGTCGCCAAAGTCACACAACAGCAGACTCGGCAAGACACTCGGTCCCGCATTGCGTATCAGTTCAAGCTTGTCTTGCGACATGCAGTTCTCTCATCAGATTCGGACGAGCAGACACCGCGTTGGCCCGAGTTTCCCGGGGCCTGGACACGACCGAGACCATCGCCTCGATCCGCTCCAGGAACGCCACCGGCTCGGTGGCCTCCATCGCTGCCGCGAACCCCCGCAGGGTTTCACGTTCGATCTGCTCCAAATTTGTGAGCGACAGGGTGGTCAAAACACTGGCCAGTTGTCAATTCGACTGTCTCCGGCCGGCCCACCAAAATGGCCGAAACCCGCTCCGTTTTTCCCAGTATTTCGCGTCACGTGCGATTCCGGGACGCCCCTAATGGGACTTAAATTCACCTTAAAAAACATTCGACTCGACGCCCCGAAAGCCCGAAAATCTTCCCAATGCCGCGATAGGATCTCAACCGCTGGCGAAAACGTCCGATCAACCGAAAGATTATTCCGCCCCCCAGCTGCGAAACTACACCATGCGAGTCTTTGTCACCGGTGGGACCGGGTTGCTCGGAAACACCGTGATCCGCACGCTCAGAGAACGCGGGCATGAGGTGAGCGCTTTCGTCCGCAGCGAGCCCGAGGCCGATGTGTTTGCCGGCTTAGACGTCACCCTGGTTCACGGCCGGCTCGTTCCGGATGCAGATGGGCCCGATGCGGATGGGCCCGATGCGGATGGGCCCGATGCGGGGCGATCAAACGACGCTCCCGCCCCGGACGACCCGGTCGATCGCGCGATCGCACAGTCCGATGGTGTCGTTCACGCCGCGGCAATGATCCATCTGGGCTGGAAAAAAATCGATGAGTCGATGTGGGTCAATTGCGAAAGCACGCGACGCATCATCCAATCCTGCATTCGCCACGCAAAGAAACTCGCCTACGTCGGCACGGTCAACGCCATCGCGCTGGGGTCGCCGCAGACGATCGCCGATGAAACGACTCCCTTGGACCACGCCGGTGGACAAGTGCAGTGCGCCTACGTCCGAAGCAAACGCGCCTCCCTGGAACTGGTTCGCCGCTGCATCGCGGACGGACTCCAAACCGTGATCCTCCATCCGGGGTTCATGCTCGGACCTTGGGATTGGAAACCCAGCAGCGGCCGGATGATGCTGGAGGTCGGGACGGGGTGGAAACCGATCGCCCCCTCGGGCGGTTGCAGCCTGTGTGATTCACGCGATGTCGCCGCAGGCGTGATCGCGGCACTGCAGTCGGATTCACCCAACGGACGCGAGTTCATCCTCGCCGGTCACAACTGGACGTACAAGAAACTGTGGACCGAGATGGCCAAACGGATGGGCACACGACCGCCGATCCGCGCGGCCGGGCCCGGGATGGAGTACCTGGCGGGGCTGGCCGGAGATTTCTGGGGCCGCGTCACCGGCGTGGAACCCGATGTCAATAGCGCCGGCGTCGCGATGAGCAGCCAATACCATTGGTATTCCAGTCGACGCGCGGAGGCGGAACTGGGGTATCAGATTCGCGACGCCGACGAAACGCTTGATACGGCGGCCGAGTGGATTCGTGATCGATTCGTCTTGCCGGGCAAGGTTGAAACGAGCTAGTCTCCGAAAAGCCTTCCTTTTCGACTCTCACGTCTCCCAATGGTCATGATCGGACACGGACGTCCTCCAGTGCCTCGCCGCGCCACGTTCGCCCCCCGAGCGGTCGTTGCAATCACGGTTGTTGCAATCGTGATCGTCGCGCCGGGCACTGCCACAAGGTGCCCAGCCCAAACACCGCCAGATCCGATGGCGATGCGGGCCGAATCGATGCCGGAGCCCGAATCGCCGGTCGCCAGCGCCGCAGCAGTCGCCGCTGAAAACGCTGGGGCGCGTCTGGACAGCTCCACACGCCCCTTCGAATTCCGCTCGGCCAACCCCGCCTGGCCCTTGGTGGGTGCCGACGACGGATGCCAACTTTCGGTCAGAATCCGGGCGTTGCCGCAACATGCCGACCGCGACTTGGTGTTGAGCTATGAATTGATTCGCGTCGATGACGGCGTCATGGTCGGTCGCGAACAAACTGATCTGCGACTCGATGCGTCGGGCGATTCGACGGCGATCGCGATCGCGGCGTCTTCACCCCGCATCGCCGGCGTTTATGAAATCCGTTGCCGCTTGAGCGAAAAAACCGATCGCATCTGGTCACGCCTGACCGGATCGGAAAATGAACTCGCGTCGGTGCAAACACCGTGGATGGTCTTTCAAGACCTCGGCGAACCCACGGAATCTGCAGCGCAATCCGGCCCCGCCATCGCTCCCCTTCAATGGCGGCAACGGGGACCGATCCGGCCGTTGGATCCGTCGGACTGGCAACCGCTGGGGTGGATGCCCAACGGGGCGACCCAACTGGTCCCCAAAGTCAAGCGGGTGAGCGAGTCGCTGCCTTTCACGCCGCGCCGTGCCGCCTCGGGGAACGAGCCGCACACGATCGGCCCGGGTGAATCCTGGATCGGGCTGCTGAGCGATTTGAACGTCCACCAGCCATATCAGTTGTCCCTCACGCTGACCGAACCGAAAGCCCCGTCGCCTCCGAAAACCGTCCGCATCGAATTCGCCAACCGTCCAGACTTTGATCCGGTCACCGATTCACTCTCGGTGCAACTGGGACGTCCGATGGATGTTTCCTCGGAAGACGATGCGGCCGTCATCACCCAACAGATTCTGCACTATGCCCATCGGGACAATGAGTTCGTCAGAATCACCAACGACTCTTCTGACCACCCCCTTTCGGTCGAATCGCTGGTGCTGGCCGAACAGGATGTCGACCGATCCGCGCCCCAAACGGCCCCACCGACACGCCAAGTCGCGTTTTGGGTCGAATCCACGGGCTGGCTCTCCCACCTGACCTCCGACCACGCGGACCAGCTGTCTCAAGGCGGGTACGCACAGTCCACAGTGTTGATGTTTTCCCTTTGGAAGGCGACATCACGGCTGGCCACTCACGCCGCCTGGTGTGGCTACGACAACGTCTCCGTTCCGATCGATCTTCACCAATGGGATTTCATCGCCGGCGGCCAGCCCGCGGACGCATCCGCCCCCGCCAAGCCGACTTGGATCGTCAAGACGATCACAACAGCAATCGAATCCTGGACCGCGCCGGGCGGGCTGCGGGTGCAGCCGCGTTTGACACATGGCCACCGATCGGTCTCGATGGAGAATGTGGACCGACAGTCGCGTCCGCACCTGTTGATCGGCGGTCAATCCTCGTTGACCTCGCCGGCTCGTTTTCTAGAGTCCTGTGTGCACGAAGGGTCTCGGGTCCTTTCGATCCGGACGGTCGAATTGCCCTTTGCACTCAATCGGTCCTTTCGCCAAACGATGAACCACTGCCGGGCAATCGCAGCGGATGCCCGACCGGTTCGGTCCGCGTCGAATTCCGAATCGGACTACGTCCACGTCTTGGTTTCCGAAGCATCACACAACCGGTCACCCGATCAAGCTTCGTCGATCGATCTGACCGTGATCAACACCGCTCCTTGGACAAGCCAAGTCAAATTGCGGTTTTCCAACGAACGGATCGCCGACTGCAGCCTTCTCTGCGCCGACGATCCGAATGCGATTCTTCGGCCGACCGGTGCCTCCGACTCGCGTTTGTTGACGCTCGCGCCGACCTCAATCGTGAGGCTGCAGGTGCGCGGCGAATCAGAACCGGTATCGCTGGCCGGGTGGTACGGCAGCATGGTGGGCGGCGATCAAACGCTCCAGCGATTGAAAGGACATGTCAGCGCGGTTGTCGGCAAAATCGGCACGCTCGCCTCGCCGGAAGACTACAACGAATTGACCAATGGCGGCTTCGAGATCCAAGGACAAGTCGGCATCGTCGGCTGGATGCACACTCAATTCCCATCCGACGCCGTCACGCTCGACTCCACCGAATCGATCGAGGGCAGCCACTCGATCCGAATGACATCCGACACGGCATCGGCAGGTCGCATCTGGTTGGTCAGCGAACCGATTCCCGTGCCGGCCTCGGGGCGCATGGCCGTTTCTCTTTCGGTTCGCGCCGGCAAGCGAACGGCGGACGCCAACCCGGCCGCGACCAACGTGCTGAAGTCGACAGCAACGGAGCCGCCGCCGAACGAACCACCACGTCACCGCGTACGCGTTTCCTTGGAAGGAAATCGGTTGCGAAAACCCGTGCGTTTTTCGACCGAATTCGACGTCCCCTGTGACGGACACTGGCAACCCAGGCACCTGGTCCTGGAGGCCGATCAGATCCATCGGGACCAGATGGAATCCGTGCGGTTGACGATCGATAGCCTGTCGCCGGGTAAACTTTGGATCGACGACATCCATCTGCACGACCATTTTCCCACCGAAGCAGAACGCACCGCGCTGCAGGAAAACGCGTTCCTGGCGATTCAGGGTCTTCAGCGAGGAAACTTGAAACCTGCGGCCGGACTGCTCAATAATGACTGGTCACGGGACCTGATGGCACGATCCGCGATGCGGCCGACCCCATCGCCGCGATCGACCGACCGAAACCCTCCGCCGGTTGCCGGCGTAGTAAAACAAACCGGGGCGGTCCCGGCGGACGAAGCAAGCAACTCCCGCATCACGTCACCCCCCCCCCAAAAACGGGAAAGTGTGGCTGACCGACTGCGTGACTGGTTGCCCAAACCGATTCGATTTTAGAGAGAACACGGGGCTATGTGGAAGCGTTTGATCAAACGGATGCTCTTGGTCGGCGCTCTCCTGATCGCCTCGCTCGGTGCCACCGCATTCTGGGCACATCGGGAAACAAAGAAGGTCCCCGAATTCTACGAACGGGCCATCGCCACACCCCCGCCACGGGATGTCGCCGAGTCGATCGAACAACTCGAGTGCGACGTCCAGCAACTGCAAGACGATGTCGCCCGGCCCGGAGCCTGGGAGGCTCGGTTCGCGGCCGAACAAATCAATGCCTGGTTGATCGACCAGTTGCCCAAACGGTTCCCCAGGCTCAAGGCCAAAGGGTTGCAGGAACCGCGGATCGTGATCGACGACGGGGTGTTGATGGCCGCCGCACGTTTCAAGGACCAACGCCTGGACGCCGTGTTGTCGTGCGAATTGAGAGTCCAGTTGACCGACAAGCCCAATCGTCTGGCCATCGCGATCGATCAGATCCGTGCCGGCGCGCTGCCGCTACCAGTATCCCAATTCAAAAACCGGATCAAATTGATCGCGTCGAAGTTGAACCTGAACTTGCAGTGGGAAACGCGTGACGGCGAATCGATCGCGCTGATAGACGTCCCCGAACAATACCCGCAACACACCGAGGGTGCATTGATCATCGAATCGATCGAACTTGGCGACCATCAACTGAAAGTCTCCGGACAAACCGGCGATCTGCAAACGTCCACGTTTTCCCCCCAAGGTGCGGTCTACATCCTCGCACAACTGGACGACGAACCGGAATCCGACAGCACCCATCCGACGCGCGATCCGAACCCCGATGGGTTGCCGGAACAGACCGCGCCACGCGGGTTGTAGTCGCGCGTCAGCGAGCGACAATGCCAGCGGGCGGCGTCACGGCCTGTTGATTTAGTGAGCCGACGGCGCTAGCCGCGGGCCTAGCGGTGCCAGCATCACCCTTCAAGGCCCGTGGCTAGCGCCATCGGCTCACTCTTGTTTCGGTTGCGAATTAAATCGACAGGCCGGTCAGCGAGCGACACCTGCATCAAACATCCACCACGAGCCACGTGGCTCACGTCACGCGCCGGCATCGACACATCAGTGACCGACCACCGTCGCATCCCACCACGTCGCCGCCCCCAATTCATCACGCTCGGTCGCGGAAAACCGCACCTCCGCCGCGCCTCCGGCAACGGCCCCGCCGGAGCCTCCTGCCTGAGGATTCGACCACCGGAGCACCGCTTCAAAACAGCGGTCCGTTTGCTGCTTCAATTCATAGTGTCCGGTCATCAGTTGCCGCACCGAACCGCGTCCTTTCCCGATGTCGCCTTCAAAATCCAAATAGCGCAGACGGTGATCGGCCAATCGCAGCGCCGGTGTCGTGACCGGAGCTCCACTTGCTGCGGCTGAAGCGGTCGAGCCGGAAAGCTGCTCAGCCAACCACGGTAACGGATCGGTCGCCCAGGTCCACACCCCCGCACCGCCCCGTTGATTCACGGACCGCTGGAACAACCAATCCCAATGCACCGGGCCGGCCGCAACCTGATGCATGACCGGTTCCGACTGCCTGGCGAAACCGGGGCCGACGGTGTGAATCAGAATCGTGAATCGTGGCAACGTGATGTCCATTTGCATCAGCGACCGGCCGCGCGTTTCTTGAGGTGTTTCTCCAACAGCACCGCGTTGCGTCGATTGGATTTCCAATACAAATCGAACACGTCGCCGGCGATGGGAACTGAACCCAGTGTCGCATCGACCAGCAAGTTCCCGCACATCCGAATCAAGACGCCCTTGGGAACCTTCATCCGTGCCGCCTCGGCGATCAACCAGACGCCCATCGCCGCCGTTGCCGCGTCGCCCAAGCCGGGCAAGAGCCCCAGCAAACTGTCCAGCCCGAACCGCAGCCGGGTTCCCGGCAGGGCGAATTTGTCGTCCATCAATCCGGCAAACTTGCGGACCCTTTCCAGACGTCGCTGAACGTCATCCCACTGCGACATCTCACGCACTCCCGTTCCTCGTATTGCCATTGCCCCAGACGACCAAGTTTACCTATAGCAACCTAAAACGATCGAGAGGGTGATTCGGCAAGGAGGCCGAAGTGGGGATCTTTTCCAAACGTCGACGAAAGAGCTCCTTCAGCAGTTCGAATCCGCTGCTGCGCTGGTTCGGCCCGGGCGCCACCACACTCGGTGTGTTGTACGCGGTCTACATGCTGCTGACCGGAGGCTTAAGTTTTTCCTCGCTGGATGGATTGCTGACCCCGGATGCCGCGTCCGAATTTCGTGGCGAAACGATTTCCCTGGGCGACCGAACCGACCGGCCGCCGGATCGCATTCGCATCGCGACCTTCAATATTGAACACTTCGCGGACAAAAAATCCAGCATTCGCACCAACGAGGACGGCGTCGATGTGTTGGGGACGATCGCACGAATCGTCAGCACCTTCGACGTCGTGGCGATCCAAGAACTACAGGGGGCCGACGGCATCGCCCTGCAGCGACTGGTCGCGTTGCTGAATGAATCCGGCGGAAGCTTTGCCGCGACGATGAGTGACCCGATCGGCGAATCCTACCTGGAATCATACGCCTTCGTCTGGGATCGATCGCGGATCAATCTGGTCCCCGGATCAGCCTACGTGGTGCAAGACCCCGGCAAACGCATGTACCGAGAACCGATGGTGGCGACTTTCGAAACCGTCGTCCCGCCCGATAGCGGACAACCGCCGTTTCGATTCACCATGATCAACGTCCATACCAAACCCGATCGCGTGGATCCGGACGATCAAGAAAGCGAAATCAATGTGTTGGCGGACGTCTTTCAACGGGTGCGGGATTATGAGTTCCAGCAGTACTCCGAAGACGACTTCATCCTGCTGGGCGACCTGAACGTCAGCGAAAAGAACCTCGGACGACTCAAATCGATCCCCGGCGTGCTCTCGCTGGCCGCCGACATCCAAACCAACATCAATCGCACCAAGACGAACGATCACATCCTGATCGACAGCAGCGTGACAGCCGAGTATTCGGGGCGGCGAGGCGTGATCGATCTGAAGGCCGACCTGGGATTGACCGAGCAGCAGGCCAATGCGATCAGCGACCACATCCCGCTGTGGGCCGAGTTCGATCTCTATGAACGGCCCCCCGTTCCCCGAGGCCCCGCAACGGCGACCGCCAGCGGCCCCGGAACGCGTCTGATTCAATAGACATCGTAACTTGGTGCATAGAGGGTTGCCCGCCGTTAGCCCCTCCCCCCTCGGAATGCCTGCGAAAACGGGGGGTAAACCCTCATCGTGGCCCTACAACCGCGACGTCCGTCATAACGTACGCGGGGGGGCGTCAGCCAAGAAACCGTTCTTCTGAGGAAACGCCGCTTTGCTGAGGCAAATTGACATAGCGTTTTGTTACCGCGTTGGATTCCAACGGTTCCCCATCATGACCCTCGAAACGGCAAACCGCGTGTGAACGTGGGACGCAAAGCCATGGGTCCGAAACGCATTTTCCGAATGCGATCGGATCGCCAGGCCACCGAAGGGGACAAACAGAATCCGACGCGTGATCCCTTCTTTTCTGCCTCGTCCAAACAGGGAACCGAAATGTCTCCATCCATCACACGATTCGGTGCTGCGCGCACCAGCTTGATCGCCGGGGGGCTGTGCTTGCTTGCCATGCTGCATGGCCAGGCGTTTGCCGAAGGCCCCGAACTCTTCATGGTCGAAGAGGATTGGGAGATGACCATCAACGATCCCGAGCCGAACATCAACTCGCCTCAAGTCGCCTTCTTTCTTTATCCCGACTCCGAACACGACGACTGCTACTTCCAGTTGCAAATGAACTACGCCGCCGAGGACAGCTATTCCAGTGGTGGATTTCGTGTCGGGGCGTTCTGCAACGAAATCCCCGTTGATGAAGAACGCAGTCCGATCCGTCAGTCACTCGCCTGGGACAACGACCACATCGAGTGGACCAGCGCGATGGCCGTCTTCAACGGGCAACTGATGTTCGCCGTCAAAGACGGTCACGGGATGCAATGGGGAAACTTCGGCGGCCCCGAGTACCTGGTGCAGATGGATGACCAGAACCTCCACTGCCTGGATCACTACACGCCCCAGAAGAGCCTTGAGTCGGTCGACATCGGATTCGGCGCCAATCGCGTCGCTTCGATTCGACTCAAGACAGTGCGATTGACCTACACCGACGGTCACACCACGACCATCCATGTCAATCAAGTGGCCCACTAGAAATGTGTGTCAGCTTGATTGTCAGGTAGCGGAATTCGCCAAGAGTTTCGGCCCTCCCGGCTGGACGCCGAAAGTGTTGGCGACTTCCGCTACCGTTCGACCCGAAATTTGAGCTGACATTGAAACTATGCGCCGTTCGGATCCCCATCGATCACTTCATCTTCTAAGGTCATCCCATGTTCCACACACAAACCATGAGCGACAACGCGTCCCGCTCGCGCGGCTGTTCAACCAAAACAAAAAACAATCGCTATCCGGCAGATCGCCGCAAGGGTTCGGCTCTGGTCTTCAGCGTCTTTTTGGTCGCGGGACTTTTGGTCGTCTCCGCGGTCGCGATCGACTTTGGACACATCAACGTCTCACGATCGGAAGTCAAGCGAACCGCCGATGCAGCCGCCATGTCGGCGTGTTGGGAACTGTTCGACGGTGTGGTCCAAGGCAACGATGCATCGACCGTGGAGTGTGACATCAACGACGCGGCCAGTTCGATCGCCTCGAAAAATGTGATCAGCTCTCGCGCGCCGACCTTGAACGCCGCCAGCGACGTCGAAATTGGGTTTTACGACCGCAACAATCCGGGCGTTCTGGACAACTCCGATCCGTCACGGTTCAACGCCGTTCGCGTCCACGTCCGCCAAACCGGAGCGAACAACTCCGCGATCCCACTGTTCTTCGGATCGGTCACCGGCCGGGCCGAACAGTCGCTGCAAGCGCATAGCACCGCCGCGCTGTTCAAGACCATTTCCGGATTCTACACGCCCAGCGATGCGGGTGAGACGCTGGACATCTTGCCCATCGCGTTGGACCTGGAAACCTGGGAAAAGGTCGTCGCCAAGGAGACCGAAGACAACTACAGCTACTCCGGCGGAACGGTTTCGTCCGGCAGCGATGGTTTCTTTGAGTGTTCGCTCTACCCGACCGGGACCGGTTCGCCGGGCAACCGTGGCACGGTCGATATCGGAGGTGCCAACAACAGCACCAGCGATATCAGCCGCCAGATTTTACACGGCATCTCCGCCCAAGACATGGCTGACTTCGGCCGCCCCCTGGAGTTCGATTCCAATGGCGAACTGGAACTCAACGGCGACACCGGAATCAGTGCCGCGATCAAAGACGAACTTGCAGACATCATCGGCCAGCCCCGGATGATCCCGATCTTCACCAGCGTGCACGGAAACGGCAACAACGCGATGTACACGATCGTCCGCTTCGAAGGCATTCGAATCTTGAGTGTCAAACTGACCGGCCCGATGAAGAAGAAACACGTCACCATCCAACCGGCCCCGATGGTCGCCCGCTACTCCGTCTTTAGGGAAGCCGCGATCGAAGAAAGCGAGTTTCTGTTCACTCCGGTCATGCTGGTCGACTAGCCGATCCGCAGCCCAATGAAACAACGACAACCGTTCGGGTCCACGTCGGCCCGAAGCATCCACTTCAACAACACCCTGAAATGTCAACCAATCCAGTGAAACATCGCCAACGCAGAAGGCCTTCGCGTCGCGGAGCCGCGACGGTCGAATTCGCCTTGATCGTCCCCGTCATGTTGACCTTCACCTTCGGGCTGATCGAAATGGGACGAATCAGCATCATCAAGGAGGCGGTCGTCCAAGCGTCACGCGAGGGCGCCCGCGTCGGAATCCGCCCCACGGCATCGATCGAAGACGTCCAAGCACGCATCGACGAAGAACTGGCGATCATGAACATCACCAGCGCAAATGTGGTCATCACGCCCTCGTTCCTGGAAGAAGCCGAACCCGGGGACGATATCCGGGTCCGCATCACGATCCCGATCACCGAAGTCAGCTACGTGCCCGGTTTCTTCGCCTTTGAGGGGATGGACATCGTGGCCGAAACCGTGATGCGTCGCGAAAGCACCGGCTGATGCGGGCAGTCTGCCAGCACGTCCCCCTGCCAGCACGCCGCGTAAGCCGGTGGCCCGTGATTGCGCCCCGTGCCGCTCGCTGACGCGTCCCGCTGGCATTGCTTTCCGCTGGCGGGGGTTCAGCCTTCGGGGTCGGCGAAGTAGCGATTGAGAAACTCTTTGCGATCGCCTTGTTCGGCGGCGAATTGAACCATCGCGTACAGCCGCTGTTGGTCGCGGCGTTTCTTTTCCGCCAGTTGATCGTCGACTTGCAACCTGGCCGGCAACGGCGTCAGGACTTCGAAACACTGCGGCGGCCGCGGGCCGGCCACGACCCCATGTCGATCCAGAATGGAGATCGCGGTGGCGATTCGGTGATCGTGTTTGCTGCGGCGCTGCAATTGGCGGTTCATCCATTCCAATCCGAACGCACGGCATTGTTCGCCATGCTCGGCCATCAACTGATACAGCCGGGTGTAGAACGCGGCATCGGGATTCGACCACTCGATGAACTGCATTTGCGTCATCAAGTCTTCTTGTGCGTACAACCACACGCAACGACTCGGTCGACCATCGCGTCCCGCGCGGCCGATCTCCTGGTAATAGGATTCGATCGATCCCGGGGTCTCGGCATGCACGACCAATCGAATGTCTTCTTTGTCGATCCCCATCCCAAACGCGTTGGTCGCTAACACCAGATCGGCATCGCCCGACATGAATTCGTCCTGCACACGCCGGCGGTGATGGCGGGGCAGATCCCCGTGGTAACAAACGTGATCGATTCCCTCGGCCAGCAAGTGGTCACTGAACCGCTGGAGCGTCTTGATCAACGAGAAGTAGACGATTCCGCTGCCAGATCGGTACTCGGGATCACGCAAGACCTCGCGGAGCTGAGCGAATTTTTCTTCTTCGTCGAACACCGGGACCACATCCAAATGCAGATTCGGTCGATCGATGCCGGCGTGGAACAATTTGATCTGCGATGCGTCGATCCCGATTTGCCGGTAGATGTCTTGGCGGCACTCGGCGGTCGCGGTCGCGGTCAGCGCGATCGTCGTGGGGTGATCGATCGACTCGCGGATTTCGGCCACACGCGTGTAGTCGGGACGAAAGTCGTGTCCCCACTGGCTGACACAGTGCGCTTCGTCGATCGCCAACAGACTGACGGTGCGGCGTGACAACGCCGCACGGAAGTCGTCTTTGCGAAAACGCTCGGGTGTGACGAACAGCAGTTTGTACCGCCCTTGGGCCAGATCGTGATAGCGTGCCAAACGCGTTTCACGGTCCAGAGACGAGTTGATAAAACTGGCGTCGATCCCGCGCCGCAGCATGGAATCGACCTGATCCTGCATCAGCGCGATCAACGGCGAAAGGACCAGAACGAGCGAACGATCTGCGTCGGCACTTGACAGCGCCGGAATCTGATAGCAGAGCGATTTGCCCATGCCGGTCGGCATCACCACCATGGCGTGCCCCCCGGCCAAGACGTGATCGATGATCTCCGCCTGTCCGGGACGAAAGTCATCAAAGCCGTAGTAGCGGCGGAGCAATTCCTTGGGGGGTGGCGCATTCATGCCAACATTCTTCACGACCAGGACCACTAGGGAACGGGGCAGCCAGCGTTTTTTTGCGTTGCGCGCCGTTATCGTTCATATTACCCCCTCACTCCTCTTGTCCGACCTCTCCGCTCCTCTTGGATGACCGCCTCGTGAACGACGAATCGATGATCGATTTTGAAGATCTTGACAAAGCGGAGGGCGAAACGGAACTTTCCCCTCCCGAACTCTTTGCGGCCAACCTGATCGAATGGTCGCTGGAACGACATGCCAGCGATCTCTTTGTCTCCGACATCGACGGTGCGATCCTGATCTCCGTCCGGCGACTGGGCCGAATCGAACCGGTGCGAAAACTCGCCCGCGACTACGGCCGTCGACTGCAAGGACACTTGCGGGTACTCGCCGGTGCCGATGCCGGCGAATCGGTCCGCCCGGTCGAAGGCCGCGGGAACATCACCACACCGGACGGCTCCAAGGCGCATCTTCGCCTCAGCAGTATTCCCACGTTGTACGGTCAAGACGTTTCGATCCGACTGTTTGACCCTGTCCGTGGGGCAAGACCGCTGGACCAGTTGGGAATGGATTCGGTCGACGTTCGATCGATCGAACATTTGATCGGACAACGCAGCGGATTGATCTTGGTCACCGGCCCGGTCGCCAGTGGCAAAAGCAGCACGCTGTACGCGATGATGAAGCGGCTGAATGATGGCACCCGGAAAATCCACACGATCGAAGACCCGATCGAGCACGCGCTTTCCGGGGTCATGCAGTCCCAAACCAACCCCCGCGTGGGACTCGGGTTTGCCGAGTTGTTGACCGTCGTGCTGCGGCACAGTCCCGATGTGATCATGATCGGCGAGATTCGCGATCGCCAGACGGCCGAGACGGCGATCCGCGCCGGTGCGAGCGGTCAATTGGTGTTGGCAACCGTCCATTCGACCAGCACCGCCGAAGCCGTCGACATGATGCTGCAATACGACAGCGACCACGTTTTTCTTGCCAACGCTCTGTCGGGCGTGATCAATCAGCGGCTGGTCCGTCGACTCTGCCCCGTCTGTCGCAAACCGGCCAGCGGCACCGACAACCGGGAGGTTCCCGAGCGGATTCGTTGTCGAATGAAAGACGCACAGCCGTCCATCTTTGATCCCTTCGGTTGCCACCTGTGCCACGAAGGCGGCTACGACCAATTGATCGCATTGCCCGAGATCATGCTGGTCGATGAAACAATCGAAGCGGCAATCGCCAAGCGAGTGAGCGCGACCGAACTGGAAATGATTTGCGCCGAAGACGGAATGCTCCGGCTAGCCGAAGTCGCGCACAGCTACGTCCTTCGCGGGCTCACTTCGCTGGACGAAATCAATCGCGCCGTGACCGACCCGCACATCGCCAGCATGCAACACCACAGCAAAAACGCAGGGTGACCTGCGTCCAGCTCCGCCGGTCTCATGAAACCGCTAGCGGTTCATTGCTCGGACTCGTCTTCCGCTTCGAGACGCGCCGGCGGTTCGGCTTCGGCGGATTCGGCTTCGGCGTTTTCCGATTCCTCACCGCCCGAACCGTTTTCTGCATCACCCTCGGCTTCCGGCCGGCCGCCGCCTCCGCCGGACATCTCCTCTTCATCGTAGGATGCGGGCGGTTCATCATCGGGAGCCGGCGCGATCGGGCGATCGGGTGTCACGATGTCCGCCGCTTCGTAGACGAACTTCGCGTGGCGATTGAACATCAAACTGTCGCCGTTTTTCATGTACACCGCGTACAGCTTGTGCGGTTTGACGATCAGCCCGCCCGGCCAATGGAACACCTCGACGGTGTAGCGGCCGTCCTTGAAGGTGTGGACAGGCTGTTTCCCGATCAGCTCTCGAACCTGCTCATTGGACAAGAATCCGGCTCCCTTACGATTGGCCGTCATGCTGGCATCGGTGATCTGATCGTAAGCGGCGTTGACCGCCGGCCGGGCAACCAGATAGTCGTACGCAAGTGCGGCGACCATCAATCCCAGCAATCCGTACAGCAAGATCTTGCGGCCACCGCCGCCGGAATCGTTGCGGGGCGAGGGTGCATCCTGTGATTCGGCTGATTCCTGGGGCGTCGCTGACATGAGAGGTGCCTTCGTGATGAATGGGGAAAAGAGGGGCGTCGATGATTGCCCTACGTTGTACTAAAGCTTTTCGGGGCGTGGGATCCGCGACCGCTTGGCGGCGCGATTAATGCCAGAAAAACCGAGCCGACACTGCCTCCCGGAATCACTGCCTCCCGGAACCACTGCCTCCCGGAATCACTGCCTCCCGGAATCACTGCCTCCCGGAATCACTGCCTCCCGGAATCACTGCCTCCCAGAACCACTGCTTTCCCCAACTGCAGTGCCCGCCGTCGTTCAACGCGTAAAAGACAGTCGTACCGGGCCGGCGGATTGCGAGATCATCGCGACGGGAGCCAGGGGCGTGGCGACATCCCAGCGTGCCGCCAGGTACCGCAGGTAGGTCGCCTGATCGACGTTGACGCCGTCCCCGGATTGGAAACTTTCCACCAGACATTTGACCAAGACCTTCAGTTTGGACTTGGATAAATGCGAGAGCGTTTCCACCGCATCGACCAGCAGTTCACGACAGATCTGATCCAGACTGCCGGCGTCGGAGAACGACAGCAACGGTTCGGCCCCCAAGTCATCCACCAACCTGGATGCCCCCGCCGCCAGACGACGCAGTTGGTAGATCGTCGCGAGATTGACGATCATGACGAACACGACCGCGCCGACCGCAAAACCGACCAGAAAGTACCAACCCACGATCGGCATCTGCTGAACGACCTCACGCACGTCACCAACCCGGGCCGCCTGAGAAACACCTTCCCATTGCTCGATGTAAACACCGGTCAGGACGTCTTCCTGCCCCGATGCCTGCCGCAACTCTTGTGGGATGAATTCATAGCGCATCAGATTGAGGTACGCATACACGCCGAACGCATACCCACAGGCGAGCCCACAAAACAGAAACGTTTGTATTTGGGCGATGATGCTGAAACACAACATCGATCCCCAAGACATCAGATTGCGCATCACATCGCCCGGAGCAAGAGTACTTTCGACCCACCGTGCGGAAGCTTAGCTTTCCGAACGCCGACACGCCGGTCGGCAAAACGAGTCCCGGGAATGCGGCGAAAGACGCATCACTGCGGTTGTAGTGGTCAGAGGGATTGCGCGGCGGGATCGGGCGGCGGGATCGGGCGGCGGGATCGGGCGGCGGGATCGGGCGGCGAGTCTACGTCACCGAGAGAGCGACGTCATCTCCGACGCGGCACAAAAAAAGGCGGCTCTTGCCAGTGAGCAACCCGACTCGTTCGAGTCCCGGTCCTTGCCCCGAACCGGGTGGTCGCGTTCACCGACGAAGACGCCGCCTTTGCCCCGTGCCCCGTTGCCCCAAGAGTCCAATGAGTTGCCGGTCTTCAACTTTTGCTAGCAAGCTCGTTCGATCGCTTGAACGTGTCGTGTCGGCGGCAAGAACGCCTGCCCCGCGTGCTCCGTGCGTCGCGACACATTCAACTCAGAAACAAGTAGGCGGCTCAGAGGAATGTTCCGGCGTTGCCGCCGGAACATTCTCCAAGAGCCCCATTGGTTCTGCGGATTCTTTCCGTGATCGAAGCCCCCGCCTCCGTGCTAAGATCCTTCCGGTGAATCAATAACTCCATCGATGGGCGGAGTATTGCAGAATCGCCCGGTGAAGAATTAGAGAAGAAACCGAAAAGCGATGTGGAAACCCGCAACGCGTCGGAAGGATCGTTTATGTATCCAGCATGTCCGCTTCGATCACCATCCGCACCAGGTCGACCACCGATTCGGCTTGCAACTTGGTATAGATCTCACTGCGTCGGTTCTCGACGGTTCGGACACTGACGTCAAGACGATTGGCAATCACCTTATTGGGTTTGCCGGCGACCACGTAGGACAACACCGTGCGTTCAGACGGTGTTAGTTCATTGATCCGTTCCCGAATCGCTTGGCGGTGCGCCTCCTCGACGCGCTTGCGCGCATCTTGGGCCAGCGCTTTGCGGATCGCATTCCAGAGATCGTCATCGACATAGGGTTTGTCCAGCAACGTGATCGCGCCACGCTGGATCGCCTGGACGGTGACCGGCGTTGTCGCAAACGCGGTCAAGACGATCACCGGCAACAACGACCCCATATCGCTCAGTTCCGCCTGCAACTCCAACCCGCTCATCCCCAGCATGCGGATATCGGTGACCAAGCATCCCGGTTTGTCCTTCGTGTAATACGCCAGAAAGTCTTCGGCCGACGCAAAGGCCATCGACTCCAAGCCCATCGAACTGACCAAGGCACAAACCGATTCCCTGGCGCGTTCATCGTCATCGACGACAAATATGACCTGTTGCTGCCAAGACATCGGATGCGTTCACCCCTAAACGACGGATGTAAAATTGAACAAGGTACCGTGAAAAGCCCGACTGAATCCCATTCGCAGGGTAACGGTATACCACCACGGGCGACGCCATGTAGACATCAGTGTCGAGTTTTTTGACCGAGTTTTCAATCTGTGGGCGCCAGTAGAGGGGGGCATCGCGATTCAACCACCTCAACACGCGACGCATTTGAACGAGGCACGCACACGTTGGCACGCCTCAGGTCAAGGTTGAATCCGCAAGTCACGCGGAGCATAATGAAATCTTAACATGCCGGAATACGCGCCGCTGATCGGCCCGAACGCCGCAGAAAATCACGCTACCGCGTCAGTCTCCTCTCTGTTCTCGCCGCAAACTGAACATTAATGCACTTCAAGGCATCGCACGACGCGATTCAATCGAGCCGCTCCGAGCTGAAATTCACGATCGATCCGCGGCAAGCGACTGCCATCACCGACTACCTGGGCGCTCGGCTCAGACCCGACCCCCATGCCGTCCCCGGCGGCTATCCGGTCTGCAGCGTGTACCTGGATAGTGCCGACGACCTGCTGATGCGACAGACCAACCAGGGCCTTCGCAATCGATTCAAGCTGCGGGTGCGAATTTACAACGATGACCCGCGGCAACCCGCCTACTTGGAAATCAAACGCCGCGAAGGCAGCGCGGTCAAGAAACAACGCTGCCCGGTCGATCGCACCATTGCCGCCACGATTCTATCGACACAGCAGGGCGCGGTCCGTCCGCCGGCGACGTCGGCGGGCGATCCAAAAACACAACAGCAGTGGCTTGCGTTCCAGGAATTCTGTCGCCTGCGCGACATGATTTCCGCGATCGGAACGACGTACGTGTATTACCGGCGAGAAGCCTTTGTCTCGCCGCACAACACCGATTGGCGAGCGACGTTTGACCGCCAACTGGTTGCCAGCCCCTACGTGCCGGGATCACCGTTACGAATTCCGACCGACGTGGTCCCCGCGGGCGGAGAGCAGACCGTCGTGTTTGAGCTGAAATTCACCGACCGTTTCCCCAACTGGATGCGAGATCTGGTGCAAACCTTCAACTTAGTGGCCGGGCCGTTCCCGAAGTACGTCACGTGTCGCCAGTGCATCACGCCCCAGCGCAGTGATGCGCCAAACGATTCGCCTGCAGTCGTGCCGAATCGGCCGTCTCCTATCACCACCGCCGGTGCGGTGCCATCGAAATTCCCGCAGCGGCGACGAACCAATCCCACGGGGCGATCTTGATGTCTCAGTGGATCGACAATCTTCTGCGTCATGATCGTCCGCCGTCGGCGGACTTTCAATCGATCGTGTTCGCCTTCCTGCTGGCATTCGTCATGGGCCAGATCATCGGCTGGGTCTATCAACGAACCCATCGTGGTCTGTCGTATTCGCAATCGTTCACCGCCAGCATGGTCGTGATGCCGGTGCTGGTGGCCATGATGATGTTGTTGATGGCCGACAACATGACCATCGCGTTCGGTTTGCTCGCGGTGTTTGCCGTCGTTCGGTTTCGCAACGTCCTCAAAGACACCCGCGATACGATTTTCGTGTTGTGGGCGATCGTCGAAGGCATGGCCGTCGGCACCGGACGATCGTCTTTGGCAGTGATCGGCTGTGTCTTTGTCGCCGCGCTGATGTTCTATCTGGCGATCACCCAGTACGGCGCCCGCACCAGTTTCGACACGATCGTCAACTTGATGGTCATCGACGATGCCGGCGAAATCAACGAGAGCATCGACCGCGTGCTGGCCCGACACAGCCTGACGACCCAGTTGGCATCGATTCAAGAACTCACCCCCGGCAATCTTGACGCGACCTATCGGTTGAGAATGCGAGACCCGTCCAAACGCATGCAGTTGGAATCCGAGTTGAGAGCGATCGACCAAATTGATCGCATTTCAATTTTCGTCCACGATGATGAATCGGAGGTCTAGCGCCGTCATGCATGACAACGCCGACCCGATTCCCGTTCCCTGGTCCAATCGCATCCGTCTGTTATTGACCCAGCAGCTTCAAGGCTGGCTATTTGTCGCAAGCGTGATCGCGGTGACCGCCCTCTGGTTCGGCGACCGTCCACGCCTGGTGTTGCCGGGACAAGTCGAAATGGTCCGCGTGGTCGTCCCGGCGTCGCGAGACGGCATCCTGACAACCACGCAGGCCCCCCTGGCCCGGTTTGACCGAGTCCGCCAAGGTGTCACGCCGCTGGCGCAAATCGACGTCACCGATGCCCTGTTGGAAATGCAAACGCTGACCGCCCAGCGGAGTCAATTGCTGGCCGAATTGGAATCACAGCGACAAACGATCCGTCTGGAAACCATGCGCTGGCGATGGGAATCCGATCAAGAACGCCGTCAACGCGTTGATCAATCGCTGCAACGTGAGCGCACAAGACAATCGGCACGAGAACACGTCGACCAACTGACCAGCGAAACGAACCGGACGGACCAGCAAATCCGCGCCCTCGCCGTCCGCCGCCGCGAAAATCAAGCCTCCCTCCGTCAAGCCGAAATCGCCGTCCAATCCGCCCTCACACGGCGTGATCGCGTCGACCGCATGATTCGATTGCGGCTCAGCCCGGCGACAGAGCGTGAAAGCATCGCCCGGGAACTCGCGCTGCAACAGACCTCACTGCACACGGCACAAGAACTCGAAACGATGCTCGAGAACGACGCCGCTGAATTGGATCAACAATTGGCTGCGACAAGCAAACGGCTTGCCGATGCCTCCGAGCAGCTGAAAACGCTGCAAGACGATTCGTCCATCGACATCGCATCCGAACCTGCAGTCGACATCGATGATGCGTCCCAAGGGGTCGACTCCCAAGCGATGCTCGAACCCTACGTCCAAGCGATCGCCGCCCACGATGCCAAGATTCGTGAATTGGCCAACCGGATCTCGGCGAACGAAATCCTGGCCCCGGTCAGCGGCACGGTTGCAGAAATCCACCAGCGACCGGGAACCTTTGTCCGCCGCGGCGATCCCCTGATGACCATCGCATCGGATCAACGTCGTTGGATCGTCGCGTATGTTGACCAGGCCGATCGAGCCAGCGTTCAATCGGAAACCCCGGTTCAAATCCGCATCGACGGGACCGACACCTTTGTAACGACATCGACGATCGCGGAGCTGGGCAATCAATTCGAAAGCGTCCCCATCCAACTGCGTCGGGACGCCAACGTCGACCAGTGGGGCGTGCCGATCAAAGTCCCGATCCCTCCGGGAATCCCCGTCACACCCGGCCAGCGCGTCGAATTGCTGATTCAATAGGCCTCGCCGCCGGTCGCGTCGAGCCGTAGTTTGGATCGCAACACCGCACAGCGGTATTCCAAGTCCAACTGATCGCGGCGGTGATCCAAGATCGCTTGCTCGATTCGAAGCACCTGCTGGCCGGTCAACACGTCTTGCGTGTCCTGGGCGCGAAGCACACGTTCCAGTTCGGCAACGATCGAGTCCACACGATCATGTTCCAGTTGTGCGGCAATCGATTCCAATTCACGATAGTCGCGCGCGAGCGCATGAATGATTTGGTGACGTTTCAGTCGCGACTGGTCCTCCAACAGTTGGGCATTGATGGATGTCGCCGCGACGCCGGCCCGACCGTCGTCGTGAATCGGCAGATCGGACTGAAAGCGGACGCCCACGGTATCGTCATTGCGTCCGAGGCGGTCCTGGTAGCGCGGCCCCATTTCCATCGACAGTGGCGACAACCGAGCCTGTTGGTGCTCGATCCACCCCCGGCGTGTCGCCCAATCGGCCGCAAGCAATTCTTCTGATGCCCCGATGGCGGCGTCGATCACGTCTCTTAGCGGTGGCAAGGAAGCCGAGCACTCACCCAGCAGTGACTCAACCGACAGCGTTTGCACCTCCTCCAGTTCGGTTTGCGGATCCATCCCGATTGCCTCGGCCAGACGGTTGCGGGCCAACGACAAACGGCGTCGGGATGTGAACCGGTCTTGGGCCGCCTGCCGGACTGCGTTTGCGGCGTTGACATGGTCGACCAGATTCTCAGCCGCGTCGCCTGAATTCCTGCCGGGTGCCAAAAGCGCGTGGCGTCGCAACGCCAATTGGTAGGCTTGCCGGTCCAATTCGGCTCTCGCTTCCAAGAAACTCAAATCGATCGCCGCCGACAACGCATCGTCAATCACGCTGCGCAAGGTCTGCTGATAGGAAGCGTCCGCCCGGGCCACTTCTGCCCTGGCAGCGCGGACCCGCAATCTGATCGCCGGTGTTTGACCGATCGGAAACGTCAACCGCGTGGACAGCTCCGTCGCGTCCTGGTCGTCGTGGACGGGCGTATCGAGATCCAGAACGAATTCGGGGTTCTGACGGGACGCGGCAAGACGCACCTGCGACTCGGCCTGATCAATCAAACGCTTGGCCGCAATCACCCGAGGGTGTCGCAACCGGGCCTGCGCGACCACCTCCTCAAGACTCAACGCGTCGGAGACCGGAATGACAGCTTCCTGGTCGTTCTCGTGGTCGCCCTCGATCGCGTGATCCGGTTCCGGACCATCGTCCGGCGTCTCGACGGGCTCGGCATGTTCGACCAATCGGATTTCCGGCGTCTCGTCGGTCGCCGGGTCGAGCGCAGGATCCGCGACCGTTGTCAAATACGTCGCCAGGTCATCTGCGTCGCTGGTTCCCGACACCAAACGGGCACAGCCGACACCGCACGCGCACACGACCACTGCCACCAGGGCAGAGCCGGCTGCGATTCGATGCGTGGGGAAAGAAAAACCCAAGACAATGACATTCGCCGGGGATTAGTCGGGCGGATCGCGATGAACTTTTTTCCAATGCTGGAAATCAACGTGTTCGATACACCAGCAACTCGGGTGGGGTCAAGACTGGAAAACCTTGCCGATTCCACAGCTTGCAGCGACTAAAGAAACTTTAACGATCAGCCGGATTGAGTGCCGATACTGCTCCCAGAGCCTTGCCGCAAACCCATTCCCCAACGCACCCCCGCCATGATCAACTCGGCTTTGATTCGAAACGCGACCGTGGCGTTTGCGACGATTTTACCTCTACTCGTCTTTCAGGTCGTCAACGCCGCGGATCGTTCACGCATCGCAACGCGTCCGCTGCCATTTCATGCGACGAGGGCAACGCCAGAAAGACGCGGACATTCCATGCATGGATTCCCACCCGAATCGCCGGTCTGCTGCGATGCCGCGTGGTGCTCGGACTGCGATACACGACAGATCCGCCCACGACAGCGAGCGACTGAATCCTACTGGGTCGATGTTGACTATTTGAATTGGGATTTGCGGGGAATCGATGTTCCCGTGTTGGTTTCGACCAGCCCATCGGGAACACTCCAAGAGGACGCGGGGGTACTGGGCGACGCATCAACAAGCGTCCTGGTTGGCAATCGCGCACTCGCCGACGGTGAACAGTCGGGCGGAAGCGTCTCGTTGGGTTTTTGGTTGGATCGCAGCCAGCAAATCGGACTGGAATACACGTACACCGGACTGGGGGATCACACCGAGTCATTCCGGGCTTCCAGTGATTCGTCGACCATCCTGGCGCGGCCTTTTTTCAATGTCGCGGAGCACCGAGAAGACGCCAGATTGCTCGGTTTTCCGAACACGCTGTCGGGCGATGTTCAAATCGACGCTTCCACGGAGTATTTCGCACAAGAGATCCTGCTCCTGTACCCCGTTTCACGCCATCGTCGCTGGCAGATCAACTTTGCCGCCGGTTACCGCACCACTGAACTCAACGATTCATTGGCGATCAACGATTCATCGCTGGTGCTGTCGGGGATCACGGCGGGCACGTCGATCAATATTTCGGAGCAGTTCGAATCACGAAATGAGTTTCACGGCTTCGAAGGCGGACTGTTAACGAGGATTCAGTTGCCACTTGACTGGAGGTTGGAGATTGACGCAAAAGTGGCTTTCGGAGAAACCGATCACTCCAATCGCATGATTGCCCGGACGGTCACGACAACGGCATCGGGGCAATCCGCTTCGAGCGAAAGCGGATTGCTGGTGCAGCCATCGAACCTCGGCACGCACGCGACGTCCTCCTACAGTGTCCAACACGACTTGGCGATCATGTTGCGTCGGAACCTAGGCTGGGGTGTTTCAGGGAACATCGGGTATTCGATCCATCATTGGACCGATGTCACTCGTGCCGGAGATCAGATTGACCGACAGATCAATCCGACTCAGATCCCTCCCGGGACTCTTTCCGGTGCGGCCCGCCCCAGCGTGAACGAGGTGACGAGCGACTTCATCGCACAGGGTCTGACGGCGGGAATCGAGTGGACTTGGTAGCCGAGCGGCACGATCGGTTGCCACCCTAAGGTGTGATAAACCCTTCCGGCGCTTTGCCGCGATTGGTATTCACGAAATCGCGAATCGTGGATGGAGCGTACTGATCGAGCGTGAGCAATCGCGCCCAGGAGGCAAGGGCAATCGCGTCGTCGTTGGCCGCACGCGGCGTCAGAATCACGCCGACTCCGTTGCCATTGGCGTCGCCGGTTCCGTCGCGAACGAGTTGCTCCAATGCGGCGATGTCGGCGGTAGAGATCAGGTTCGGGTTGTAGCTGATCCAGACGTGACCGTGTTCGAGGTTATGAATCAGATCTTCGTCAGGCTGCTCGGTCGTATAGATGCCTGTCGGACGCGGCGTGATTCCAGGATTGGAATCTGTACCGTTGGGATCAAACCCGTGGTGGTCACCGTAGGTCGGTGGGTTGGAATGGTTTGAGTAGTCGATCTCGCCGTCGACATGATTGGCGGTGATTGCCGGTGCCCCGGCGACAAGGTCGGTACGTGTCCCTAACAGACTCGGATCGGTGAAGGAGCCCGTCGTGACTGAAGCGAATGCGGTTCCGTCGTCGACGGGCGCCACCCTGATTGAAACGCTGGCCGCGCCAGAGGTTGCGATCCCATCGCTTGCGACATAGGTAAACGAATCGGTCCCAAAGAACGCTGCGTTCGGCTGATACGTGAATGATCCGTCCGAATTCAACGAGAGCGTCCCGTTGCTCGGCTGCGTCACGAGTTGGGCGGTCAACGCGTCGCCATCGGCATCGCGATCGTTGGCAAGCACCCCACCGGCCGCATTGATCACCAGCGACGTGTTCTCGCTGACTTCATACGAATCGCCGTCGGCGGTGGGAATCTGGTTGGAATCCGACGGATCGGTGACCGTGATCGTGACCGTGGTCACCCCGGAATCGGATCGGCCGTCTCCGGCCCGGTAGGTGAAGGTGTCCACGCCGACAAAATCCGTTTCCGGAACGTAGGTAAACGCTCCGTTGGAATTCAGCACGACCGTTCCGTGGTCGGGTTGCGAGACGATCAACGCGGTCAGCGGATCACCGTCCCGGTCAAAATCGTTTGCCAACACCCCAGCGTTTACACCGACACTCAACGGCTCATTGACATCCGTTTGATAGCTGTCGACCTGAGTGAGAGGTGGCTCGTTCACGTCAACAGGTGCTTGCTGACCGCCGGATCGTATCGACTCGGCCAACGCGAAATGCCCGTCCAATTCCTCTCCCAATGCGATCGCCCGGCGAACCAGTTCCGATTCCGGCGGAGACGACGCAAAGAACCAGCCGATGGTGATAAACTCCGGACGCATCGCTTGCTGGGCGAAGGGATCCACGTTGACGGTCGCACCGTCTTCCAATGTTAAACTTCTGACCGCGACATCGGTCGCCGACTCGACCGCCCGCATCGCCCGTTTGCTGATTCGATACTCCCCGTGCTCAAGTTCGTCAAACGCGTAATTGCCACGATTGTCGGTGATCGCCGATCGGCTGACCGCCCCGTCGCCGGAGGACAAATCGACCACGACGCCGGGAACGCCCGCCTCCACGGCGCCACGACTGCCATCGCCGTCAGAATCCCAAAAGACATTTCCGGTGATCACGCCCGCGGCGTGTAGCAGTTGCCGCCGCTCCAATCGTTGCATCAAAATCGAGCGGCGCATCCTTTTCTCTGCAGTCATGTTCAACGGTCTCTACGGTGCATTTTCGAGCGGGCCTGGAATTCGCCACTCCAATCCTGCTTACGCGTCGCAATCTGTCAATTCGATGATTTCAAGATAGCCAATGTTCCCGTGGATTCATCGATTTTGGGACAGAATGGTCAACTGGGCGCGATCGTGACCGTTTGTCCTCATTGCGGCCGAATCGCTTCTCGACGCCGGAATCAGCATGGATCGGGAGCAAATCGCGAGCCATGTTCTATCGCGAGCGGTTTGGCGGCCCCTGTGGTATTCACGCTTTCTGGCCGCTGATGCTCGCCCTCGATCGTCCCGACGCGTCCCACCACCGGCAAGAACAACAGATGCTCCGAAACCGTCAGCCTCTCCAGCACTCTGATCCCATCGACACCCACCAGAAGGCGTTGGACGTCAACCTGGATCCCCGTCGCTACGGCACCTTTGCCGAAATCGGCGCCGGCCAAGAAGTCGTGCGTTGGTTCTTCCGCGTCGGTGGCGGCGCCGGCACGATCGCCAAAAGCATGTCGGCTTATGACATGAAGGTCAGCGACGCGATCTACGGCCGCGCCGCACGCTATGTCTGCCGCGAACGCTTGCAGGCCATGCTGGACTACGAACACAAATTGAACTTGGACCGATTGAGCGACGTCCGCGGCGAAACGACGACCTTCTTCACCTTTGCCGATACGGTTTCGGCGCGAAACTATCACGGCACCAATGCCTGCCACGGTTGGATGGGCATCAAATTCCAAGCCCACCCGCAAGACGACGACAGCCAGATCATCATCCATGTTCGCATGCTGGATGACGAAGCCGCCCTGCAACAGGAAGCCCTCGGAATCGTCGGCGTCAACCTGGTCCACGGCGCGTTCGCCTTACACCACGAGCCGGAATTGCTGGTCGCCTCGCTGCTGGACGGATTGTCGACCTCGCGGATCGAGATCGACATGATCGAATTCTCGGGCATCGCCTTTCGACACGTCGACAATCGCCTGATGAGTCTGAAACTGGTCGAACTGGGACTCAGCGGCGCCGCCATGTTTGCCGCCAGCGGAGAAGTGTTGCAACCGTCGGAGTTCTTTTACCGCAAAGCCATCCTGGTCGAACGCGGGAGTTTTCGCCCGGTTTGCAACGTCAACCTGGACATGCTGCACAGCGCCGGCCAGCAATTCTCCAAACACCCCAACGTCGTCGGCAAGGAAGTGGTTCCCGTGATGGAACTGACGATGAACAACTTGAAAGCCGCCGGTGAGATCGACCTGAGCGACTTTCTGGCGCGGGCCGACGTGATGGCCGCCTGCGGAATGCCGGTGATGATCTCCGACTACTTTCAGTACTATCGACTTGCCGCTTACCTGTCGCGGTACACCAAAGAAAAGATCGCGATCACGATGGGAGCCGGCAGCCTGCTGGAACTGTTCGACGAACAATACTACACCGGACTGCAAGGCGGCATCCTGGAATCCTTCGGACGCATGTTCAAGAACGGATTGCAGGTCTACTGCTACCCCATGCTAGATGCCGAGACCGGCGATCTGATGACCTGTGACAACATGAAAATCGATCCGCAACTTCAACACCTGTTTGCGTACCTGCGTGACTGCGGTGGCATCATCGACGTCCAAAACTACGATCCGGCCTGCTTGAAAGTGCGTTCGAGAGACGTGCTGGAAAAAATCAAATCGGGCGATCCGGCCTGGGAGTCGATGGTCCCCGAGGCCGTCACCGAAGTGATCAAACGCAAGTGCTACTTCGATTACGAACCCTGCGAGGCGCTGGAAGGCATTTGAAGCTTCCTGCCGACCAGCCCCGTCGCGCATCCGAAGAAATACGATCGCCGGCTGGGATCCAATCCGGCCTGCTGAAACGCCGAAATTGCACTCTGGCAATCTCCGAAGGCGACGGTGTAGACACCCAGCATGCGATAGTTGTCGGGATTGCCCATCAAGACCCGACCGATGATCGGAATCAGCGTGTGTAAGTAGAACAGGTAGGGCACACGGAGCCAGCGTGCCGGCGGCACCGAGATCTCGATGAAGGAAAACGAGCCGCCGGGTTTTAGGATGCGATGGACCTCGTGTGCCAATGCAACGGTCTGTTCGTGCGAAAACGTCTTCAACCCGAACGACGACACGACCACATCGACCGACGCATCCGGGATCTGGCTGCCGAGCGCATCTTCTTCGCGAACGTCTAAATCGCAGCCGAGTCGTCCGTCGTGGTTCTGTCGTGCCTTGCCACACATGACCGGGGAGTTGTCGACCGCGACGATCTTGCCCCGTGGACCGATTCGTTTGGCGATCGCAGGGCAGAGTTCGCCCATGCCGGTCATCAAGTCGACCACGGTCAACGACTCGGCATACGATACCTGCTCGATGCACTGCCGTCGCCAACGACGACAAAAACCGAATGACGAAACCAGATTGACGATCCCATACGTCGCCGACATCTCGTTGAACAGCTGACGAACAAACATCGGGTCATAGATTTGTTGCGACGGCACAGGATTCCCCCACATGACACTCGGTGATTCTGGCGACTCGAGTTCCATCGACTCCTCATGCGATCAGCCCCTGAACACCCGCCATCGTCATCATTCTGCCCCCACATCATTCTGCCCCCACATCATTCTGCCCCCACATCATTCTGCCCCCACATCATTCTGCCTTCTCATCATTCTGCCTTCTCATCGTTTTGCCCCCATCGTTTTGCCCCCATCGTTTTGCCGGTCTCAATCGCGGCGAAATGGCTTCCGCCACCAAGCCCCCTCATCGCGCCGCTCCTCCGACGGCTCGTCGATCAGCCGCTGCAGCGACTCGCCGATCATCGCGCACGCATCCGCATCATGGAGCGGGATCCCGTCGGTGATCCGTCGGATCCAACGCGACACCTGCCGATCACGCGTCCGCAAACACTCCGTTGTGATCAACGAAACCAATCCGATCGTGTCACCACGGATGCGATCGGCGAGCGTGTCCGAAAGATCACGGTCCCACGCGGCCAGTGATTCCGACCAGGCGGCGACCCCCGACGCGGCATCGATCAGGTTGACCTGCGATCGGTGATCGACGACCAAGTTGTTGGTCGTCACACTGCCATGCGTGGCACCCACGCGGTGTGCCGCCGCGAGTGCAAACGCCACACGTACCAGCATCGAAAACCGTTGGGTCGCGTCTGATCCCGGAGCGGCCTGCCCGAACGGATTGCCAAAAACCCAGGGCCGAACCACCGCAAGGTGCCCGTTGTTGATGGCCGCGATCCGCGGCGCGCCCCAGGCGGGATGCGTCACGTTGCTGGTGCCTTCACAGATGTCCAAAATACGTGTCCGCTGCAAACGCCCCAGCGTCGCCGGCAGCGGGATGATCTTCATAGCCACCGTGTCACTGTGCTGGGTGTCACGTCCCTTGACCAACCAACAACGCCCACGCGGCAGTTGCATCGTGGCGATACAGCGGGCACCGACCATCCACTCAGGAGGCTTGATCGGGATCGGCACGTCGATCGAATCGTCTTGGGCAAGCTCTTCCTCCGGCCGGCCGCCGCGAGGCGGCGCCCCTGCGATCGTCATCTGACGCTGGGCCACCGAGCAATCCCATTCAAGACTGTCGCCGGGAGCGACCGTGGCAGGGCCCCGATGAATCTCGCCCGGCCGAAATTCCAAATGGATCAATTGGCGAATCGAATCGGCCAGCTGGGGGAAACGTTCAATAAAGAACTCGGCATCGCAACGCTCGCCAAGTTCCCGACGGACGCAAAGCTCGGCATCGATCAGATCCAGAAGATCATTCTCGCGGTCGGCAAGCCCTGGAACCTGTTGCAAGTAATCTTCGGCAATCACATCCCGGCCGCGTCGACGTTGGCCGATCAAGTCGACCGCAGCCAATTCCACCAGACCGCTTGCCGGCAACGACGTCGGGTCGACCAGTTCGACCAGCGGAGTGACCGGATGGATCTCGCGCTGACGCCGCAACCATCCGATCAATGCATCGATTGCGGCTCCCCCCAACGGCGTGTCGCGGCCGTCATCGGCGGACGAAGACGAGGGGCGGGGCTCACCCATCACGGCGACTCCGGCAAACCGATTTCATCGCGGGCCCGATCGAGTGCCCGTCGCACCCGCATCCGCGCGGTGTCAGGTTTGACCCCCAGCCTTTGGCCGATTTCGTTCCAGTCGTGGTTCTGCAACATCATGTCCAGCGCGAGTGCGTCGCGATCGCCCAGGATCGACCGAACCCGGTCGGCAACTTCCCTCCGCAACGCGATTTGGCTGGGCGAAGTCTGCCCGCCACGCAGTTTGATGTCTTCGACCGGCGTCGCTTCGTTGCGACGAAAATCGCGACAGTGGCGCGCCAGCGTGCGAAACGTGTCCACCACTTCGTTATCGATCGCGCGCAGGATGTACGACAACACATCGTCCGCCGTCAGCGACTCGGCGTCGGTTCGCTTTGCCAAGTCCACCATCACTTCATTGCAGATGTCCATCGACTCGGTTTGCCCGGTCAAACCGTATTGTCGCAGACGCGTGCGGGCGCGGCGGCGAAGCTGACCGCCAAAGTTTTGCCACACCTGATCCAACGACGCGTTCTCGGAGCGCTCGCCGGGCGAATCAGTGTCGTCGGCTTGGAATTCATTTGGCATGTGCACGGAGCCTCCGATTCAAGTTTATCGCGGTCAGTGCCATCGCGGCAAATCGGACCAATCATCCTGCATTGTCGGCCGCGTTGCAGGTCAGCCCGCGCCTGACAACGTGTTGGCATGTACCGCATACCAGACGCGGCTCAACCGTAGCGACCTTCGCCAGAAGGTGGATCCCCACGGTGTTGTCCACGCTCTGGCGAGCGCAGCTACGTTGCGGCCCGGTGTACCCCCTACTCCCCTTGGTGCTCTTGCTCGGTATCCAAGACCTCGACCGCAGTATCCTGCGTCGTCTCCAGCCGCCTTGCGCCGACGATCGCCAGGATGCCCAACACCAACAACAGCGTTCCGCCGACGCGCAACGTGGAAACCGGCGTCTTGGGGTTACCGAGCAAACCGTAGTGATCCAACAACAACGCCGCGACCGTTTGACCGGTCATGACCGCGGCAAACCAGGGCAGTGACCCGATTCGCGGGACGATCAACAGCGACGTGGACACCATCACCACGCCGATCGCACCGCCGAACCAAATCCACCACGGTAAACTGCGCGGCGACACCACAAACTGGGGCGGAAACCCGCCCAGCGCCAGCGTCAACACCAACAGAATCGCCGTCCCGCTGCCGAACGAAATCAGTGACGCTTGCAACGGGTGCGCGACACTTTTCCCGAGTGACCCGTTGATGCTCGGCTGTGTCCCGAGCAGCCCGCCGGCCAGCAGGCCGACACAAATGGCGATCAAAAAGAACGTGGTGGAATGGTTCAAGTCGAACCCAAAAACGGTTGAAGCAATTCGACGGTCCCGGGATCACGCAAGGCGAGTTTTCCGAACCCACGCACGCAACCGGCCTCCATCGCTGCCTGCTGGTGTTCTTCGTAATTGGTGACCAACATCACCGGCACTTGGCCGACCTGCTGATCGGCCTTAATCTTTTTGACAACTTCCATTCCGTCGGAATAATCGCGATCCAGTTTCCGGTTCACCGTCACCAGCGCGACATCGCGCCGGCGCAGCAACTCCAGGGTCTCCTCCGCGTTGTGCGATTGCACAACGACACAATCAAAATTGGAGGTCACGAACTGACGGATCGAATGAAAATCGGGACCGCAATTGCCACAGTCGACAACAGTCTTCGTCATTTCGATTGCTTCTCGATGGCGAACAACTTGTCTTTCGTGCTGATGTAGATCCGGCCATTGGCGGCGATCGGCGTGCTGTACACACTGCTGCCCATGTTGATCTCTTCGATCGGTTCGTTGTACTGCGGACCGAACTGGAAAATCGCGACATCACCGTCTTCGTCACCGACGTAGACGTGGCCATCGGCGATCAGCGGGCTGCCCCAGCTTTGGGCGAACATGTCATAGGTGAAGTGGACCTTCGCCTGGCCGTTCTCCCCACGGGCGTCCAGACAGTGCAGCAGCCCCGAGAAGTCGGCGACGTAGATCACGTCGTCTTTGATCGCACAGGTGCCGATCGTGCGGTGCATTTCCTCTTCAAAGTCGATTTCGCCGTCGTCGTTGTTGTCCGACAGCGAGTAGTGCCAGACCACGGCCGAATTCGGATTGTCGACCGCAATTTCTCCATTTTCCGGTTCAACCGCTTGAATCCGCTTGTGCGGGATCTCGGTCCGCGTGTCGCCTTCGACCTTCATCGCCAATTGCGGCGACACGTTGCCGCGTTTGTTGGGGTCGATGCACCAAAAGTGACCTTCGCCCTCACCGTGCTCGGGGTCCTGTCCGACAGCGATGTAAACCAGATCGTTGTAGACGACCGGGGTTGCGATCAAATTGTTTCGCGTTCCTTCACCGCCGATAACCCACTTGGATTCTTTGGGATTGCAGTCGAACTTCCACAGCAATTCCGGTTGTCCATCGACGCCGCCATCGGCCTTGAAGCTATACAACCAACCGTCACCGCCACAGAACAGGACTTGCGGGACGCCGCCGAGCACAGCGACGGTGGGGCTGGACCATTGACCGTGCAGGATGTTGGTTCCCGGCGAAGAATCTTGCCACAGCAGTTCGCCGGTGTTCTTGTTCATGCACAAGAACGTCGGTGCATCCGGAGCGGGCAAGTTCAAGTGGGATTCGTCCAAACCGTTGCTGGTGTTGACGAACAAGTAGTCGCCGTAGCTGGTCACGCTGCACGAGCACATGTTGTGTTGGCTGGTGCCCAGTTCCGTCATCATGTTGAAAATCCAAATCGTGTCGGCATCGCGTTTGTCCGACACGCCCAGGTTCTTGAACACGCTCAATCGCGGGCCGGCCTTTTTCAACTCGAATGACCGATCGACGCCGCCGAAATTGCCCGTCGCGACCCAGCTGGCGCCTTCGTTGACCGCTTCGATTTTGACATCGCCGCTGACTTCTTCGCCGGCCGTTGCGAGCGCTTCGACAAGTGCCTCGGAAAGCTTGCCTTCGCCCAACGCGGCCACCGCCGCCTTGCCTTCGTCGCTGGCGAGCATCAACTCGGCGACAAACGCCACCTCGTCCTTCACCGGACCGTCGTCTTCGTTGTCATGAAACCCTTCGGTGTCCAAACAGCGGACTTCGCCACGGCTGGTGACGAACCATAGCCGATTGCCTTCGACCAACGGGGCACAGCAAATCCCTTGCAGCGGCCAGTCGTGGACACGGCCGGTGATCAGTTTTTCGCTGCTGTGTTGCCACAAAAATTCGCCGTCGGCTTCGTTGAATGCCAACAGACATCCCAAGTCGACCTTGGACGGATAGCGTTTCAGGTGCCCGGCTCCGTTGTTGGTCCCGACGAAGACGCGACCGCCGGCGACGACGGGGTTGCCGTACGTCTGGCTGCCCAGATTGGCATACCAAACAATGTTCTCCACATCGCTCTTGTCCCACTCGCCGGTCCGACGGTCAAACTTGCCGATGTTCCAGGTCTGTGGCAAACCGGTCACGCCGGGCGTGTTGTTTCGCAGCCGTGATCCGCCCCACTGGGGCCAGTCCTTTCCGGCCGCAACCACTTCATCCGGGTCGGAATACTCGGCGACCAACGTGGTCGCGTCCGATTGACGCCCCGTATCGGCGTCACCGGCCGGCTTGGCAGCGACCTTGGCGACGGGCTCGCTGGCTGCAGGCTCGCTGGCTGCAGGCTCGCTGGCTGCAGGCGCGGTAGCCTCGGGCGTGCCGGCCACCGGCTCAGTCGTTTCGGTTTCGGCCGTTTCGGTTTCAGCCGGTGCAGGCGTGTCGGCGACCGGTTCGGCAGCCGGCAATTCCAGCGTTTCCGGTTCGGCCGGCATCGGGATCTCAGCGACCGGTGTTTCGGCCGCGACGGTGGTGTTGGCGGTGGTATTGGAAACCCAGCCGGTCGACACCGTCGTGTTGCTGCCGGTCGTGTTGCTACCCGATGTGTTGCTGGTCGCCGCGGCACGTGGCACCGCGGTCGGCGGCTTGCAACCGCTAAGCGTCACGGTGGCGAGCGTGCCGAGACAAAATGCAGCCAAAATCATCGAGAACGCCGAGAGTTCTTGTTTTCGCATTGCGATGGGGTCAGTTGACCGATGTGTGGGGTGGGAAAGAGCGATTCGGAGGGGACATCAATTCTAGGCGACATGACGGATGAATCAATTCCATCCGCGCTGTCACTTCCAGCTGGACTATCGTGGTGATTATTCGTCGGTGTTCTCAACGACTTCGATATTGTCCAGATAGATCTCTGCGACCTTGGCGTTACCGTACAAACCGGGGCTGGCGCTCAAGTTGGGCGATTCGTCCCGTACCGTCAACGTCCATTCCTTGGGTTCCTGCTGATCGCGAGGCCAAACTTTGCCGCGGACCACGGCGACCTGTGCGGGGGCTTGGCTTCCCAAATCGACACGCAACTTCATGCGGTACCACTGGTCTTCCGACCAGGGAAACTCCGCAACGGCCGAGGAGCGTTCCTCCGACGCCGCCCAGGTCCGAATTTGCACCTGTTGAGCCTCGCCCATTAAGTCGAGCACATAACCGTGTGCCGTCAACCCGATGTCCGGAAGCGCGCCGAGTGCTCGGGCACCGCGGACATCGGCCGAAATCGTGTACTCCGCCAAATCGCTCGGCCCCATCCAGGCGCGGCTTCGGGCCCCCTTGGGGATCGTGCTGATTTTCGTCAACGCCGGTGATCCGTCGATTTCGCGAATCACGTGGCGATAGCGGGCGCCGACCCAGGACAATGGGGGATCATTCAAGTCGTCGAAGGTGAATTTCCAGGGCAGCGGTGGGATGACCCGGACGCGTGCCGTTCCGGTGGCCTCTCCCAGCTGAGCGACGACCTGGACGCCGGTGTGTGCCGCGTCGGCTGCCGCGGTCAACGTGTTGCCGTCGATCGACGCCGCGCCGCCTTCGACACGAAAGGTGACACCGTCGGGGGTTTCCAGCTTCTGGCCGATCGCGTTGAAGACGTTGACTTTGTACTCGATCGTTTCACCGGGTTGGATCACGGCTTCGACCGGTACGATCTGGACCTGTGCGATCTCGGTGTCTTCGGAAACCGGCGTCTCCTCTCCATAGGCGTCGCTCATCCGCTGGTCGGTCTGCCGGGCCGATTCGTTGCTGATGCAGTACAGGTTGCGCGTTCCTTGGAAATACAACCGTCCGTCGGCGACGATCGGCGAAGCGACAAAACCTTCGCTGCGCAGGCGCCCGTCGTTGACCACTTCGAACCCGTCCTCGGTCGGTTTGACGACCGACCAACGACCATTTTCGGTCGTCACGTAGATCTTGCCGTCGGCGTACAACAGGGCCGATTTCTGGCGACTGTCGGCAAAGCGTTCTTGTTCGACGATCGCTTCGCCGGTTTCGGCATCAAAGATCCACATCTTGCAGCGGTCGTCGACCAGGTACAAACGGCCGTCGACCAGAACCGGTTCGCTGAAACCCGCCACGACTTCAAATTGCTTCCACAATTCGGTGGCTTGGGTCTGGTCACCGCTGCCGGAAATTTTCAATCCCGCGACGGCCCCCATCACGTTGGCCGACTCGCCGACGTTCTCTTCGTTGTGGCTGCAAAACACTTTGTCCCCGACCACCAATGGCGCGGCGAACAAGCCGCGCATCGACAATTCGTATTTCCAAAGCTGCTTTCCGGTGCGGGGCTGAATCCCCCACACCTGCCCGTCACCGAACCCCATGATCAACTGGCGTTGGCCGTCGATGGTGGCGATGCTGGGCGCGGAGTACGAGGTGTCGTAGGGCAGGTCGCGGGTGCCGCTGAACCAGACAAATTCGCCGGTCCGCTTGTCCAGGGCCAGCATACGGTGGTTGGGTTTGGCGTACTCGCCCCAGTTGATGATGATCCCGCTGATGATCACCAAATCCTCGTGAACGATCGGGAAATTCGTCCGGCCGCCGTAGGTACTGAGCATCCCGAACTGTTCGTGCAGCGGGACCTTCCACAAGGTTTCGCCCGTTTTTCCATCCATGCACTGGAAGATGTCACAGGCACCCAGCACGTAGACGTTGCCGGAATCGGGATCGGCGACGACGCTGGTCCAACCGACACGTTCTCCGGGAACGTCGGACAGCCAAACGTTGTAGCTGTTCTCCCAAATCGTCTCACCCGTTTTGGCGTCCAAGCAGACAACTTTTTCGCCTTCACGCTCGGTGTCAGGCAGATGCCGCTGGATCGAATACAACCGGCCATCCATCACCACAGGCGTGCAGAAGCTGCCGATGTCGTCGCGTTTC
This sequence comes from Stieleria maiorica, assembly GCF_008035925.1. Lineage (NCBI taxonomy): Bacteria > Pseudomonadati > Planctomycetota > Planctomycetia > Pirellulales > Pirellulaceae > Stieleria > Stieleria maiorica. The sequence goes on along the minus strand of NZ_CP036264.1, from coordinate 8,137,684 downwards.
CACAACAAATTGCTGCCCTCGCCGCCCTTGGGATCCCAGTCGTCGGGCAATCCGGTCACCTCCGCCGTCCCGTCCATGTTCGGACCGCGCCAGTAGGGCCAATCGGCTGCATCGGCCGAAACACCGAGCCACAGCATCGGCACCATCAAAAGAGAACTCAGCGCCGCCTTCAGTCGACTACTGCAGTGGAGAATGGATCGCGTCATAAGGAGGGAGGGTTGCAGGAGGGGAGTTGGACAACGCACGTGGGTCTCGTCAATCGTTAGTTTAACTGGACGATCAGCTTCGCTGGGCTGATCGAGTGTCGCAATGCCGCCAATCGGAGCGTCATCAGTCGAAATGCTCGTCGGCGGGGTCAAATTTTGGCAGGCAAACGATCACCACTTCCATCCGCCCCACCGCACGATGGCGTGTGCCGGGGGGAATCAGGATCGAAGTTTTCGGTCGCACCGGATGCAATCGGCCATCCAATTCGATCGCCGCATCGTCATCACACTCCAGTACGACGTACACCTCGGTGTGTTCGCTATGGTAATGCGTTTGGGCCGATCGATCGATTCGCGTTAGATGAATTGTCCCGGGAAAATCCTCACGCTCGGCAAATCCTCGGCGGGCGATGCCACAGGGACATTGAACCCCCGGCAACGCTGCCAAATCGACAACCATGGGGCCGGCACTGGTAGGGCCAGCAATGGTGGGGCCTTGATCGGTCATGAAGCGTCGTCTCCATCGCTCGGGGCTGTCAAATTGGCGGTGATCACAACATTATTCTCCACACCAGAGGGACCGATTGGGGTGGCGAACGATAAAACCGCGTGAAGATTTCTGCTCGCGACTAATTTCGCCTAACGCTCATAATTGAATTTTCGGCGTTCGCCCCGCCACGGTGCGACATTGTGTCACCACCGCTGGGACAGCGTTTCAGGTGATCGCTTCCGGGAGAAGCCGATGCGGGGATCACGCTGATGCAGACGGCGACCACCCTGACGAGCGGACCAGCAACGCCTCACCCGAACGCCGCTTGGTAGTTTATAGCGTCCAGGCGGATTGTTCCACGCGACTAATCCGGGGATCGCTTCTACCCCCGAGATCACGAGAAAACTACGCAACCGTCAAAGCTTCGCAAGCTGGCGAAAATGGGGCGGAACAGTAATCTCCGACAGCAAGCGGTCCGATACGGTTAGTGATCCCAGCTGGCAGTTTGTCCCGAACACGGACCGACACGTCAGCGAACGATCGACCCAGAATTCCCCGATGCACAGGACGTATCGGGGGATTTGAAAAGCGATTTGGGGTGTGAGTTCGATTTGCCGATGAACAGGCAAGACGTTGTTCCACCGCGACAAATTGCCATCGAGCTGAACGAAGTCGGCGGACTGTGTAACCCACACCGCGGTCCGCGGGTGCTCGAAGGGTGTCTCAAATCGGATGTGATCGCCGGCAACTTCGTCCAGCGAACGCACCCGAATGGCAGATCAAACTCGAACGACAAATCCCGCTTTTCAAATCGACCCGCGTAACAAATTAAGGGAGACGTGGCTCCGATGATCCGGACACTGATGATGATGGCCCTCGTTCTTGGCACCACCGCGTGTTGCCAAACTCAAGGGATGGACTTGCTCCAAAAACTGATGAAGGGCAGCAGCTCTTCTTGTTGTGACAGCGGTTGCGCCGCCGCACCGTGCTGCGAAGCTGATCCCGCATGCGGCTGTGAAGCCCCCTGCGGTTGTGCCGCCGAACCGGCATGCGGTTGCGAAGCTCCCGCTTGCGGGTGTGCTGCCGAACCGGCATGTGGTTGCGAAGCCCCGGCTTGCGGATGCGCAGCTGACCCGGCTTGCGGCTGCGAAGTCGCTGCACCTTGCTGCGAAACCGCGCCGGCTTGCGGCTGCGAAGTCGCTGCACCGGCTTGCTGCGACGCACCGTCTTGCTGCAAGAAGAAGGGCGGACTGCTCGCTGCCCTGTTCGCCAAACACAAGAGCGGTTGCTGCGAACCGGCTTGCGGCTGCGAAGTCGCTGCACCGTGCTGCGAAACCGCTCCCGCTTGTGGCTGCGAAGTCGCTGCACCCTGCTGCGAAACCGCTCCCGCTTGCGGCTGCGAAGTCGCTGCACCGTGCTGCGATAGCGGTTGCGACGCTCCTTGCGGCTGCGGCCCCAAGAGCGGCGGACTGCTGAAGAAGCTGTTCGGCAACCTCTGCAAGAGCTCCTGCGACAGCTGCTGCGACGCCCCGGCGTGCGACAGCGGTTGCGGATGCGGAGCGACCTACAGCGCCCCGATGGCCCCCGCACCGGCTCCGGCTGCTGCACCGGCCACCGACGCCGCCCCCATGCCGCCCGCTCCGATCGTCGATCCGAGTGCGAGCATCTCACAGAAGCGTCGCGTCATTCAAGCCAGTGCTCGCTACGTCCGCTGAAAAAGCGATGCGTAGCAACCGGGTGCTAAACCCGGCTGCTGGTCTTCAGACGTGAACCGCGAAAGCGGCTCGGCAGTTCGCTGCCGAGCCGCTTTTTTTCGTTTCAGGTTTCAGGTTTTGACTCGTTCCCGGGCTCCGCCTGGGAACGGGTATTTCCAGAGGCTCCGCCTCTGCTTGCACGCGGTGTGCGTGGCGGGAGCCAAACCCGCGGTGCGTTCCAAGGCAGAGCCTTGGAACGAGGCTGATGCCCACGGATGGCAGCGCGACCCCACGGATGTTGTGCGGTCGGTGATCCGTGGGTTCGCGCTGCCATCCGTGGGCCTTCTCGCTCTCCCAAGACTTCCACCCCAAAATGCACTCCCTCCATGAAGAACTTTCCTGGCACGGCGGGTAAAAAACGCCAATTGTCGCTTTCTCCCGTCCCGGTCACATTTCGTTGACAAAACGTTACGCTGTAGTCGAAGCGACAGCCCTACTTGGCCCCGCCAAGGTGGAACCTGAAACTTGAGACCTGAAACTTCAAACGACAAGAAAACATGTCCGATCTTTCCGAATCGTCCGTCCGTGAACTACTCGATCGCCACGTGGATCCCGAAACAGGCCGCCCGATGGGATCGATGGGGCAAGTCGTTTCGGTCAGCATCCGTGACAAGCAAGCCGACATCACCCTCGGGCTTTCCTCGCACTCGCTTCCGATCCAAGACGACGTTCGCGACGCCGTGACATCGAAACTTGTCACGGCGTTCCCCGGTGTCCAAGCCAACGTGACCTTTCAACCTCACGCGCGACCGGCGGCGCGGGTCGGTCAGACCGCCCTGCGCGCCAAAAGCGTGATCGCCGTGGGCAGCGGCAAAGGTGGTGTGGGTAAAAGCACGGTCGCGGCATCGATCGCATTGACCTTGCGACGTCTCGGCAGCCGCGTCGGATTGATGGACGCCGACGTCTACGGCCCTAGCATCCCGCACCTGCTGGGACTTTCCGGTCGTCCCGGGTTTAGCGAGTCCAAGCGGATCGACCCGATCATGCTCGATGACAATCCCGATCTGTCGCCGATGCCCGTGATGTCGATGGGATTCCTGGTCGACCCCAACGAAGCGGTGATTTGGCGGGGACCGATGCTGCACGGGTCGATCAATCAGTTCTTGGGCATGACCGAATGGGGCGAGCTGGATTACTTGATCATCGACATGCCGCCGGGAACGGGTGACGTCGCGCTAACACTGTCACAAGCCATCCCGCTGGCCGGCAGCGTGGTCGTCTGCACGCCCCAAGAGGTCGCCTTGCTGGATGCCGTCAAAGCGATCGCGATGTTCCGCAAGGTCAATATTCCGATCTTGGGGATGGTGGAAAACATGAGCGGATTCCTATGCCCGGATTGCGGCAAAACCTACGACATCTTCGGCGCCGGAGGGGCGCGGGAAAAGGCCGAACAGATGGACGTTTCGTTCCTCGGCGGTCTGCCGCTGGACATCAAATTGCGGATCGCCGGCGACGAAGGCAGACTTCCAGCGGTGATCGACAGCGACGCCGCCGCCCGCGCACCGCTGGAACGCATCAGCCAAGCGATGGTCCGCACCCTGGCCGCCCGAAACGCCGCCACCCCCCCCAAACCAACGCTCCCCACCCTTTAAGCCCCTGCTGGGCCGTCGGCTTAACGTACGACGGTCCCTTCCGGGCCGTCGACCGCGGGCCTCTCCGCAACGCCGAGAGTCCTCCCACAGTTCCACCAACAAAAAAAAACCGCCCGGGGGGTAACCCGAGCGGTCTGATGGATGGATGATGCCGATCGAGAATCGGCGAAGGACAAGAAGTCTACTTGCGCTTCTTGGCAGCCTTCTTCTTGGTTGCCTTTTTCTTAGTAGCCTTCTTCTTGGTTGCCTTCTTCTTGGCAGCCTTCTTCTTAGTCGCCTTCTTCTTAGCGGCTTTCTTCTTAGCAGCCTTCTTCTTGGTTGCCTTTTTCTTGGTTGCCTTCTTCTTGGCAGCCTTCTTCTTGGTTGCTTTCTTTTTAGCCACGTTTTTCCTCCGCGGAATTGGAAACGATGGCGAGTCATTGTGACTTGCTTGGGGACGTCCCCGACAAGCCACCGGCCACGGCTCACCATTCGCTAGTAAGTGCCAGACAAACGTTGATGCCAGTTATCCAACGGACCATTCAATGCTGTCTGACGTAAACCTGCGATATTTGTACGCGCTGCATGAAATTCCGCAACATGTTTTCGCAAAAATTATGCTTGCAAGACAGTTCGTTCCTGCTACCGCGCGCTCGTTGAACACCGACCGCGCGCGTCACCGCTTGCGCCATTGCAACGTCGCGCGTCGAACCATGCATTGATACCGTGATCGACTTCGCTGCGTTCCGCATCACCGCGCGCGTGTTGACGCAAACATCGATACAGCAATGCGTTGTGCGCATTGATTGATTTGCGTGGTCGGAACATCGACCAACAATCCATGCCTTGCGAAGTGATGTTGATCGTTGATCATTCGATGCATCCACGCATGTCTGACAACACTCCATGCAGCACTCAGAAGACAGATCGAACGCATGCAAAACTTTTTAGGAAATTTTTTGTGATCGACCGCTTGTTTGAACTGTCTTGCCATCGTTGGTCGTCCATTACACCAACGCTTTGATGCATCGATGGAAGCGCATTACGTCGACACAACCCATCGATTGATCACTGCGTTCGACGTCCACCGATCACCTCGTGACGCAACCGTTAGCCGGCCAGTTGATTTAATCACACGTGGGATCAGCCGTTTCGCGTGAGCGTACTGGCCACCAATACCAAGAAAATGCACTGGGCCCGTAGGCTCGCGCCATACGGCTGATTCAATCAACAGGCCGTTAACGCCACCCGTTGTTCATCGGGTTGAGCATCTGGTAGCTGCTGAAGCCGAACATCAAAAAGAACACGCCCATCATCGGTTGGCCATGGTTGAACGCATAGAAGGCCAACAAACCACTGCAGATCACACTGACCCACAACGATTGAGCGACCGTGCCACCGTTGATCACGATCAGACTGCGCGCGATTCGACCGCCATCGAGTGGCCAGACCGGAACAAGGTTCAACAACGCCCACAAAACGCTCGGCAGGATGTAGAACGTCACCAACGCCAACATGCCGCGACTATCCATCACCGCACCCTCGGTCACCCAGGGCAGGTTTGCCAAAAACGCGGGCATCCAACGGAACGCTGACACTTCAAATCCTGCCAACTTGACCGCCACGATCACCAACAGCGCCGACAACAACTGAAACGCCGGCCCTGCGGCCGAGATGATCAACTGCTCCTTCTCGCCGATCCGCGCGATCGAACGCCCCGGCGTGTACGTGCTGGTGGGAATCGCCAAGCCGCCGAAGTGATACAGCACGATCGACGATTGAATGCCATAGTGGCGGAACGCCAACGCGTGACCGAGTTCGTGGATCAAAATGGACACCAACAAACAGAGCGCCCAGGCAATCATCAGCGGACCGACGCCCAACTCTTCACTGGAAAAGAACCGGCACAGGCTGTAACCGAAAACGACCGCACCCAACCAAAAGGTCACTGCAATTCGGACCGGGAACCCCAGCAACGTGAAACGGATGTCGTAGGCGGTCTCGGGGGGCTCGGATAACAGCATTTTTGATGCCTGTGCGGACAAAGTAGACGACTCGGAGCGTGGTCCTATTCGCAAAGCAGACCACGACCTTGCCCAGAATACCGCCTGATGCCCCGTCTTCACAGTTCAGGCAACTCGCCGGCGAGCCTCTGCCGACGCACTTGCATCGTGAATTCCTGTCCGAGTAGCTATAATGGAGACAGCGGCATCATCGACCCATCCCGCCTTCCACATGGGTCGCGACACCCGCGATCACCTGGATCGCCCCCTGTTGCCGCGCTCGATCCCACCTCCAATGACCTGCCGAGCGATGATTCAAGCCTTCCCGCCCATCAATCCGAAGACTCGATGCAAGGCGAGCCGGACATCGCCAGTTTGCGCGAGATACATCGTTAGCCGCCCGTCAAACGTAGCTACCTTCGCCAGAAGGTGGATCTCAGACGTTGTCCACGCTCCGGCGAACGTAGCGACGTCAAAGTGGCGCTGTCCAGCCAAATATGCGCGTGACTCGTTCATGACCGCCACGCGACGTTACGCAACGACGACGTTCGCGATTTTGGCAGTGATCGTCACCTCGCATCCGCCACTGCAACACGCGACCGCCGCAGAAGCGGCCCACAAGAAACAAACGCAACCTACCGATGGACGCAACCGTCACGCGATGACGTTCTTGCAACAAAACTGCCTGGACTGCCACGACGGCAGTGAAGGCGAAGGCGGCTTCGACCTCAACCGACTTCAACCCGATGACCTGACAGGCTCTTCCGCCCCCAAGAACCTTGCGACTTGGGTTCGCGTGATTGATCGCATCGCCGACGGTGAAATGCCGCCATCGGAATACGGTGAAGTCGATACAGATCAAAAAACGCGGTTTCTGAAGACCACCTCCAAGTCGATTGACAACCTGGTCTCGTCACACCATCAATCTCTCGGACGCGTGCTCTCGCGACGACTGACCAACCAACAACTCGAGCGCACGCTCGGTGACCTGTTTGCGATCGCAGCCCCGCTCTCGCAATTGATGCCCGACGAACAGCGCACCGATGGCTTTCGCAACATCGCCGATGCTCAGTCGATGTCCCACTATCATCTCGAAGACCATCTTCGTGTCGTCGATGCGGCCTTGGACCTGGCCTTCGCCCGACTTCGCGACAACCAGGACGAGACCGTCATCGATCTGCCCGCGGAGCGAATCGCCAATAAGCGTCCGGGCCAACGAAATCGCGACCCCGAACTGCGTCAAGGCGCGGCGGTCATCTGGTCCGGTGGCGTCTCCTTTTATGGACGCATTTCCCGCAGCACCGTCGACAAGCCGGGCTGGTATCGCATCACGCTCGATGCGTCTTCGTTGAAGATGCCCGACGACCGCGGCCTTTGGTGTTCCATTCGAAGTGGCAAATGTGTTTCCAATGCACCGCTGATGCACTGGGTCGGTGCCTTCGAAGCGACCGAGTCGCCGAAAACGTTTACCTTCACCGCGTGGATCGAAGAAGATCACATGCTGGAAATCCGCCCCGCCGATGTCACGCTGAAAAAGGCGAGTTTCAAAGGCGGTCAAATCGGATTCGGCGAAGGCGAACCGCAAAACGTTCCCGGTGTCGCGATGCACGCGCTAACGATCGAGCGGATTTATCCGGGCGGAGACCGAGCCGCCGTCAAGCATGCCCTGTTCGGCGATTTGGATGTTCGATACGACCGAAAATCAAAACGCTTTGAACTCCGAAGTGACACACCGGCGGAAGACCTGAAAAAACGTCTGCATGACTTTGCCGCCGCAGCCTTTCGCAGCCCCGTCACGCCGGAGGTGTTGCAACCCTACACTCGCCTGATCGACCGCGGCATCAAGGACAACGACGATCCGATCGATGTGCTGCGACAAGCGTATCGAGCCGTGCTGTGCTCCCCGCGATTCATTTATTTCACCGAAGCGCCCGGACGATTGAGCGACCACGCCGTCGCCAATCGGCTCAGTTACATGTTGACCGGCAAAGCCCCTGACACGGAACTGCGTGGGGCAGCCGACGCAGGCCGTCTATCCGATCCGGCTGAGATTGTTGCCCAGACACGCCGTTTGCTCGATAGCCAAACGCTGCAGTACTTCATCAACGATTTCTCCGACCAGTGGCTGGACCTTGCCGACATCGATTTCACCGAACCGGATCGCCGGATGCATCGGGACTTTGACCTAGTCGTTCAAAACGCGATGGTCGGTGAAACGCGTCGCTACCTGGAAACGTTGATCGTCGAAAACCAGCCCGCGCGGATGCTGGTCGATTCCGACTTCACCTGGCTGAACAATCGTCTGGCACGCTACTACGACATCCAAGCCGACATCGCCCCGTCGCAATGGAAACGTGTTTCGATCGCGGACCACCCCTTCCGCGGCGGTCTGATGACTCACGGATCGATCCTGAAGGTGACCGCCAACGGGTCCAACACGTCGCCGGTCGTCCGCGGCGTCTGGATCTGCGACAGATTGCTCGGCATACCCATCCCCGATCCACCGGCCAACGTGCCCGCGATCGAACCCGACGTCCGCGGTGCCACGACGGTTCGCCAGATCCTTGAAAAACACCGTTCGCAAACCGAGTGCGCGTCCTGCCACGCGAAAATCGATCCGCCGGGGTTCGCGTTGGAACACTTTGATGCCGCCGGCAAGTGGCGGGATCATTATCTGACGCGTAAAGGCAAGTCGTACAAGAAAGGCCCCCCAGTCGACTCGGCGTACCGGCTTGCCGACGGTCGGGAGTTCGATTCGTTTGTCGCATTTAGAAACCTGGCCGCCGACGATGACCATCGCATCGCCCGCAACTTTGCCGCGCAATTGCTCATCTACGCGACCGGCCACGAGATCACCTTCGCCGACCGTAAAACTCTGGACCAAATCGTCTCTCTAACCACAGCCGACGGCTATCGATTGCGCTCGCTGATCGAAGCCGTTGTGACCAGCCATACTTTCCTTACCAAGTGATACGATGACGAACCAACAAGCCCACGCCGAAAATCGCGAACCGACCCGTTTTCATTCTGCCAAAAGTCGTCTGGCCCGGCGCACGGTGCTGCGTGGCAGCGGCGTCGCGATGTCACTGCCGTGGTTGTCGGCGATGCAAGCATCTGCGGGAACGCAGACCGATCCCCCGCCCCAACGATTCGTCTCGGTTTCGATCGGGTTGGGACTGCTGGCCGAAAACTTGTTCCCCGAACAATCCGGCCAAACGTATTCGCCGTCCCGCTACTTGAAACAACTGGACGACATCCGCGATCAATTCACGGTCGTCTCCGGCAGCAGTCACCCGGGCGTTTCAAACGGGCACCGCGCCGAAGCGAGCATCTTGACCGCGACACCGATCGGAAACAGCGGCAGCGCCAAGAACACCATCTCGGTCGATCAATACCTGGCCAAGCATCTCGGCGGTGCCACGCGTTATCCGTCGTTGGTCCTCAGCACCAGCGGAACGCAAAGCCCCTCCTACACCGACACCGGGGCGATGATCCCTTCGGAAAGTTCGCCCGCCCGGTTGTTCGCCACGCTGTTCATCGACCAGTCACAAGAGGAACGCCTGCGGCAAGCCGATCGGATTCGCAGCGGACGCAGCATCATGGACGTGGTCAACGACGACGCCAAGCGATTGCAACGCGATCTGGGCGCTGGTGACCGCAATCGACTGGATTCGTACTTTTCCAGCGTCCGTGAACTTGAATTGCGCATGGCCGCCAACGAACGCTGGGCAAAACTGCCCAAGCCGGTCGTCGACGCCAAACCGCCGACCCCGCCGGACGCAAATGACCTGGTCGGCTGCCAGGCGATGATGCTGAGCTTGATGAAACTGGCTCTGCAAACCGACTCGACGCGATTCATCACGCTGAACCTACCCGGCGGCAACGCCAAGCTGCCGATCGAAGGCGTCGACGAGGGCTATCACACGCTCAGCCATCATGGTCGCGACGCGGACAAGCTCGCTCAGTTGGCGTTGATCGAAGAAGAAATCGTTGCGGCCTATGGCGATTTCCTCCGCAGCCTGGCTGGCTTTGAAGAAACCGAAGGCAACTTGCTCGACCAGACCTCCGTCTTGATGACCAGCAATCTCGGCAACGCCTCCAGCCACGACAACCGCAACCTGCCCGTACTCGTTGGGGGTGGTGGCTTCCGCCACGGACAACATCTCGCCTTTGATCGCAGCAACAATTATCCTTTAGCCAACCTGTTCGTCTCGGTGTTGCAGCAATCCGGACTGCCGACCGATGAGTTTTCGAGCGGGAAATCGACGATGAAGGGGCTTGAACCGACACGGGCGTAGCCCGCCTCAAAGACTCTTGCCGAACCAGAGTGATGGCCAACGTTCTCGTCACCGGCGCGACCGGTTTCATCGGTACCCAGTTGGTCCGCCATCTTTCGGCCCGCGGTGATCGCGTCACGTGCCTGGTTCGATCCACCTCAGATCGACGCGGCCTGCAAGCGTTTGATCCACAGTTCATCGTCGGCGATCTGTCCGACCGGCGATCGCTGGACGATGCCGTCCGTGATTGCGACGTCGTCTTCAATCTGGCCGGAACGACCAAAGCGCTGCGGAAACGGGAGTTCGAACAAGCCAACCTGCTCGGGCCGCGGCTGTTGGCCGAGGCCTGCGCCGATCGCGACACGCCGCCCACGCTGGTCCACGTGTCCTCCCTGGCCGCCGCCGGACCATGCAACGGATCCACCCTGCGGAGTGAAACCGACGAACCCGCGCCGGTTTCCGATTACGGGAAAAGCAAACTGGGCGGCGAATCGGCACTGCTGGAGTACGCCGATTCCGTTCCGATCTCCATCCTCCGCCCGCCGATCGTGCTGGGCCCCGGCGATCGCGATGGTTTCGAGATGTTTGGCGGGATCGCGAAATGGAACCTGCACTTGGTCCCCGGCATTGCCGACCACCTCTTCTCCGTGATCCACGTCGACGACCTCTGCCATGCGCTGGTCCTGGTCGCAACGGCCGGCATGCGTGTTTGCCACAACGCGACCGATCGCCGAGGCATCTATTTCGCGGCCGCCGATGAAACACCGACGTACGCGGAACTTGGACAGATGATCGGCCGATCGTTGGGCAAACAACACGTCTGGATCGTCCGCAGCCCTTCGCCGCTGATCTGGACCATCGCAACGATCAACAGTGGTGTTTCCCGGCTTCGCGGTCGGCCGCACATCCTGAGCATCGACAAAGCCAGAGAGGCGACCGCAGGATCCTGGGCCTGCGACGCCGCACGGCTCCGCCGCGAGACCGGGTTCCAACCCGCCAAGACGCTTCAAGAAAGGATCGATGAGACCACAAGTTGGTACGTCGACAACGGTTGGATTAAAAGGGGCCGGTGATCGACACCAGAGATCGGTCCACGGATTCCAACCGACTTGACCGGGAACGATCAGCCGGTGGAGAGGTAGGAAGATTAAGGAGGTAAGAAAATTTATTTAATCGAAGGGATGGTGCATTTCAAAATTTTCTTACCTCCAAAATCTTCTTACCCCCTTTCCGCCGCCCCTTCCCTTCAATAGTCGACGGAGCACTAGTCCACCTTCGCCCGTCGCAGCCGCAGTGCGTTACTCACAATCACCAGATCCGATCCGACCATGGCCATGGCGGCGGTGATCGGATGCAGTTCGCGCAACCAGTGCGGAGCCGAATCGACACCGGCCAACACACCCGCGGCGACCGGGATCAGCGCGACGTTGTAGGCAAAGGCCCAGAACAGGTTTTGCTTGATGTTCCGCATCGTCATCGCCGACAGATGGACCGCCCGCGCGACGCCGCGCAATTCCCCGCCCAACAGCGTGACATCGGCCGCTTCGATTGCGACGTCGGTCCCGGTTCCGATCGCGATTCCGACGTCGGCCTGGGCCAGCGCCGGAGCGTCGTTGATGCCGTCGCCCACCATCGCCGTGAACTCGCCCCGCGACTGCAAGTCCCGAATTCGCTTCGTCTTGTCGCCCGGCAACACTTCGGCCATCACGTCGTCGATGCCGACTTGTTCGGCGACCGCTTCGGCGGTGTGCTGGTTGTCACCGGTCAGCATCGACACCACGATGCCCTTGCCGTGCAACCGCCGGATCGCTTCGGCGGATTCCGGTTTGATCGTGTCGGCGACCGCGATCAAACCGATGATCGCTCCGTCACAGGCGACCCACATCACGGTCTTGGCCTGTCGCTGCAACCCGGCGGCGCGATCCTGCAGTTCTGCGTCGACCTGCGAATGCTGCTCCACAAACCGCAGGTTGCCCACGTGCACCTGTTTTCCGTCCCACCTGGCGGAGACACCTTGGCCGGGCGTCGACTGGACGTCATCGGGCATCGATGTTTCGACGCCCAATCGCTGGGCTTCATTCAAAATCGCCGCGGCGATCGGATGCTGGCTGCCCCATTCGACACTGCCCGCCATCGCGATCAATTGTTCCGCGTCTAAATCAGACAACGTGATCGTATCGGTGATCACTTGCTCGCCGCGCGTGATCGTGCCGGTCTTGTCCAGGACCACATGATCGATCCGGCCGACACGCTGGATTGCTTCGCTGGACTTGAACAGAATCCCGTTCTCCGCCCCGCGTCCCATCCCCACGGTCACCGCCAGCGGTGTCGCCAAACCCATCGCACAGGGGCACGAAATGATCAACACCGCGATCATCCGCAAGATCGCAACGACGGTGTCTCCGATGATAAAGAACCAAACGCAGAATGCGGCCAGCGCGACCGCGATCACGATCGGAACGAAGACCGCAGAGATCTGATCGGCCAGCTTCTGGATCGGTGCCTTCGTCGCCTGGGCGTCGGCAACTTGCTTGACGATTCGCGCGAGTGCCGATTCAGCCCCCAAGTGCTGCGCTTCGATCGTCAGCACCCCATCGCCGTTGATCGTCGCACCGATCACATCGCTTCCGACCGGCTTCTGGACCGGCATGCTTTCGCCGGTGATCATGCTCTCGTCGACCACGCTTTGGCCGGCGATCACGACTCCGTCAACGGGGATCCGCTCTCCCGGACGTACGATCACATGGTCGCCCAGCACCACCTCTTCGATCGGCACGTCGACTTGGTTGCCATCACGCACGATCCGCGCCGTTTTGGCTTGCAGATTCAACAGTGATGTGATCGCACCATTGGTTCGCGTCTTGGCACGACCTTCGATCCAATGACCGACCATGACCAGGGCGATGATCGTGGCGGAGGTTTCGAAGTAGACGTGAGTTCCCAACAGCTCGCTGCCCGCGGTCAACAACAGCATCACCGCCACGCTGAACGCGTACGCCACCGACGTGCTCATCGTCACCAACACGTCCATGTTGGCCACACGGCTGCGCAGCGACCGAAAGGCGCCTTCGTAAAACGTCCGGCCGACGTAGAACTGCACCGGAGTCGCCAAGGCGAACATCAGGTAATTCACCCAATCGGCGTGCGCCCACGGCCCCCAGAGGCCGAAGTCTCGGCCCATGCTGAGCACAAACAACGGCAGCGTCAGCGCCACACCCAACCACATCACCCGCGTGGCGTGCAGCTCCCTCCGGCGGTCTTCCTCCGTCGTCTCGCGATCCCCCGTTTCCACCTGAAATCCGGTCTGGCGGATGACGTCTGCCAATTGGGCTTCGTCCGTTTTCGCCGGGTCGTAGTTGATCACCACGTTGCCGCCGGCAAAGTTCACGACGGCCGATTGCACGTCCGGTTGCCGCAACAACGATCGCTCGATCGATTGTGCGCAGCCGGCGCAAGTCATGCCCGACACGTTAAATTCCGCGCGGCGGTTCCCGTCAGCAGTGTTCAGTTCAGACACGTTCTTGATTGCTTCCTGATAAATCTTCGTCGACCGGCCCGTCACGCGCATCTTGATCGTCCACCCGGTGTTCATCCACCAGGATTCGGACCGAGGGCGAATCCAGATCGTCGTACTGGCCGTCGCGGATGCAATACAGGCATGCCAACAGCCCGCCGCCACCAAGCAGCAACGCGATCGGCAATGCGATGTACAGCACACTCATTTTGAAAAACACCTCAATGGCTCGGATACAAGCAACAAGCGATTCAGCGAACGTTGGTGTCTAGCCTTTAGGCGATTCCCGGTCGCTGCAAGGCAGCGACAATGGGCGGCTAAAGCCTGGACACCAACACATTCGCTCGGACCGCTATTCTGCCTGATCGGCAAACGTCGGCCAGGCGAGTGTCAATGACAACACGGACACCGAACTGATCGGCATCAACACCGCCGCGACCAGCGGGCTGATGAATCCCAACATCGCCAACACGACGGCGACCACATTGTACGCCAGCGAAACCGCAAACGTCGTGCGGATCAAATGGTTCGTCCGCCGCGACGCGTCCACGAGGTCCGCCACGCTCTCCAGCGTCCCCGACGCGACGAACACCGGTGCCGCCTGCAGGCTCACCTCGGCCCCCCCACGCACCGCGATCCCCACGTCCGCCGCCGCCAACGCCGCCGCGTCGTTGGCCCCATCGCCGATCATCACCACCGGCCCCGCGCCATCGGCAGTCACCTGTTTCAACTTGTCTTCCGGCGAAAGGCCGCCCAACGCATTTTGCGGATCGATGCCGACCCGGCGCGACACTTTGTCGACCAACTCGCGGTGGTCACCCGATAAAATCCCCACCCCCCAGCCGGACCGGCGGATCCGATCGACCGTCGATTTGGCGTCACGTTTGATCGGATCGGCGATCGCCAGCACCGCGATCGCTTGGCCATCGATCGCGACGATCACGGGTGTGGTTTGATTTTCCAAACAACGCTGCGTCTGATCCAAGATTTCCGTCGACGGCACGGCGCCTTGACGACGCAGAAACGTTTCGTTGCCTACGTCGACCCGGCTTCCTTCGCAGCGGCCCGAAATCCCCCCCATCTCCAACTCGATCGCGTCCACCTGCGCCGGCGGCGCAAGATCCAACCGATCCGCTTCACGCAGAATCGCATCGGCGATCGGGTGACAACACTCGCGTTCGATCGCCGCGGCCATCTGTAACGCTTCGGTCGGTCCATAGACAAGTTCCGCCCGCGGACGTCCTTCGGTCAACGTGCCCGTCTTGTCAAACCACACGGTGCCGCGACCGCTAAGCTGCTGCAGCACATCGCCGTCGCGAATCAAGATCTTTCGTTTCGCCGCCCGACCGAGCGAAACCGCGATCGCAAGCGGCGTCGCCAGTGCCAACGCACACGGACAGGCGACGATCAACAACGACGTCGCATGGGCCGTCGCGAGGTCGATTCCGTGACGCGCCCAGGCGGCGAACGCGATCACCGCCAGCAGCGTCACCACGACAACAAAAACGCCGCCGATGCGGTCGGCCAATTGCACAATCGGCGTTCGCTGAGCCATCGCCGCCTCGACCGATTCCATCACCCGCCCGATGCGACTGTCCGACCCGATCGCTTCGACACGCACCGTGATCGGTCGCGACAGGTTGACCGTGCCCGCAGTCACGCCGTCGCCGACGCTTGCTTCCACCGGGACGCTTTCACCGGTCAATAACGATCGATCGACCATCGTTTCTCCCTCGACGATCCGCCCATCAACGGGAATGCTCTCGGACACGTTGACCCGGATCACCTGCCCCGCGGTCAATGAATTGACCATCACCCAGCGCGCGGGAGCATCGGCGGAATCTTTATCGATCAATCGGGCATGCTGGGGTGTGATCCGCAGCAACAGATCGACCGCGCTGGCCGCACGATGCTGTTGTCGGAACTGAATCCAACGCCCGATCAGCAACAAGAACACCAGCATCGCCAGCGAATCAAAATAGACTTCGCCGCTACCGCTGATCGCGTTGACCAATCCGACGATCGTGCCCACCGAAAGCCCCAACGCGACCGGCAGGTCCATGTGCGGCGTCCAGTTTCGCAGCGCCGCCAGCGCACTGACGAAAAACGTCCGGCCTGGAAACGCAACCGTGGCGACACCCAACACCGCCGCGGCGATCCGCAAAAACAGTCGGTGCTCGCTGGCAACGCCCGATGCGTCACCGGCATACAGTGCGATCGCGATCCACATCGCATTGGCCGCACAAAAACCGGCCGCGGCGATCTGCATCAACAACCGGCGGTTCTCCTGGCGGAAACGGTCCACCGGTTCGGTCGTCAGCGGCGACAGCGTGTAACCCAACTTGCCGATCAGATGGGCGATTTCGCTGAGCTTGATCTGCTCGGGATCGAAGACGATCTGAACGGTGTGACGATTCAATCGAACCCTCGCCAGGTGCCATCCCCGCGTCCGCCCGGCGACGTTTTCGATCAGCCACGCGCACGCCGCGCAGTGTAAGCCGCTGACCGACAGCTCTGTCGACAGGCTGCCGTCGGATCCACGTCGGGGCGCCGACGCCCCCAGATACTGATCGTCGTCAAAGCAGTCGTAGCGAGACGCGTCCGCTTTGGCAAACACGCCGGTCGATCCGCCCGACCGGTCGCGGATCGCGTAATAGTCGTCCAACCCCCAACCATGAATCAACTCGTACGCCTGACGGCAACCACCGCAGCAAAACACCCGTGTCGGATCGTCGGCGCTGCTGCAAACGGTCGGCAACCCACAATGCACACAAGGGATCTCACAGCGCTGTGGCTGGGAGGTCGAATCGGCTTGCGGCGTGGATGCGGTCGATGACATGTCGAGATGCTTCGTCCAAACTTGTTTTTGGGGTAGGACAGAGAAAGGGGATTCAGCAATCGCTCGTGTCTAGCCTTTAGGCGATTCCCGGTCGCTGCCTCGCAGCGACTGGGGGCGGCTGATGCCCACTACCGCTAAGTTTAGGCCACTCGCGCTCGCGCGAGCCGGCTGATGACAATCGATTGTCAGCCGTTTGGCGCGAGCCCAATGCCACCTAAAGTATGAACCGACGGCGCTAGCCGCGGGCCTTGGATTGCCATTCGAGACTCGTAAGGCCCGAGGCTAGCGCCTGCGGCTCAGTTTGTGATCGAAAGAATCCTTCACCTGACAGCACGGCAACGGTTTCTCCCCTGATTGTTCGACTTGCTCGATCGTCGTTCCCGACGACTTCAATTCCTCCAGCGAATCCAAACCACTGAATCCGCGCCCCGAGGCCGTGAAGCAGCCCGCAAAAATCAGCATCAGCGCGGCCAGCCCCGGGACCAGTCGTGAAAATCGAAGCGACAACACGCGCACCCCGGCGACCAGACCGACCAACGCCGGGACACTGCCCAGCCAAAACGCCGCCATCACGATCGCCCCACGCATCGGGCTGCCCGTTCCAGCCGCGATCAACGCGAACAAATACAACCAGCCACACGGCAGCAGCGTCGTCAACAATCCCGTCGCAAATCCGCGACCGGCGATCGGCAACCGAAAGATATACGGCCTCAATTTGACCAGCACCTTTCCCACCGCCGACGGCGCCGCGGAGACGTTTTTCGATCGGCCCCTCCAGAGGCTCCAAAGCTTCCACAATCCCATCGCGATCATCGCCGCGCCGACAACCCTGGCCGCGGCGACCTGGATGCCCAGCGTGTCGCCGCCGATGTCGATGATGTTGCCGATCAATCCGGCCACACCTCCGGCCAGCGTGTAGGTCAGCAATCGTCCCAGATGGTACAGCGTGGTGGACGCCGCCAAGGTGCCGCGGCTGACTTGGTCGCCGCCGCCGCTGGCCCAAATCGCCAGCGGCCCGCACATGCCGACGCAGTGCATGCTGCCCAAAACACTGGCGGTCACGACCGCCGTGACCAATACAAGGATTGTGTCCATCGCTAGCGTTTGATGTTGAAGGTCAACGACTGTGCCACCGGCTCCGAAGCCCCATCGATCTTGAGTTCCAGTTGCCAAATGCCCGCTCGCCCGGCCGGCACCAACGCCAAATAATTTCCCTCGCCGATCGACTTCAGCGAAACCGGGCTGACCTCGTCGGCCCGCGCGTGGTGGTACAACTTGCCGCCGACCACCAAGTTATCGATCCCATCGCCCTGCTCGTCGGTGATGTTCAATTCGATCGCCCGCATGCCCCGATCGTCTGCGACATCGGAGGCTTCAAAGCGGATCTGCCACCCCAGCCGATCGGCAGCCTCCAGGGTTCGCCGCGCCTCATCCCAGTTCAGCGCCCGGTTATGGTAATCGGGCACCACGGCGGCCGACGGATCGCCGATCGCCAGGTGCATCACCAGCCCCATGATGGTGCATTGGATCGCAAACAGAAACACGACCAACGCGATCCAAAACCGCTTGGCGCGTCGTTCTGCCGACTCGATGGATTCGATCCCTGTCGCCGTAGCCATTTACCGGGGTCCTAAAAGTGAGAATTCGACTTCGCGAACATTGTCGCTTTTGTCTGAAATCGTCGCCGGCACGACCTTGCGACCGCTGCCACGCGTCATCGAGCCCTTGAACGTGACGTGGACGGGAACCAACACCGACTGGCCGGGTTCCAGACTCATCTTGTCTTCATCCAACACTTCGATCGTTACATCGTCCGACTCGGAAACCAATCCATACTTTTGCGGCTCGGAGGTGCGATTGACCAGACGAATGCGAAACTCGTTGGATGCCGTGCCGTCGGGATACATGGTAAACGGGGCACCACCGGGACGAATGATTCGCGCGTCAAACCCCGATTTGGTCGAAATCGCAAACACCAGCCCGCTCATCAATAACAACAGAATCAGCGGATAAACGATCGTTCGGGCGCGGAACATCTTCATCGCCTTCCCTGCGATCGAATCCTGGGAACTGTAGCGGATCAGCCCCTTGGGCGACCCGACCCGCTCCATCACCACATCACAGGCGTCGATGCACTGGGTGCAATTGACACATTCCATCTGCAACCCGTTTCGGATGTCGATACCGGTCGGACAGACGACGACGCACTGGTTGCAATCCACGCAGTCCCCCGCGCCGTCACCGGAGGTGTGTTTGCCACGCTTTCGAGGTTCGCCGCGGACGTGGTCATAGGCCACGATCAACGACTGTTCGTCCAGCATGACCGACTGGAACCGACCGTAGGGGCAAGCGATCAGACAAAGCTGTTCGCGGAAGAACATGAAATCAAACAGCATCAATCCCAACGTTGCCGCCATCACCACAAACGCGACCGGATGTTCGATCGGTGAACTGGTCACCCACTCCTTCAGCTGGTCGGTGCGAACAAAATAGGCCAGGAAGGTGTGGGCCAAAAATCCGCACAACAAGACATACACCGCGAAGCGAGCGATCTGCAGCGGGAACGAGACGCTCCGTTTCGCCTTGCCCCCCTTGCCCACCGTGCCTTCAAACAACCGATCGATCGGGCGGAACAGAAACTCCATGTAGACCGTTTGGGGACAGGCCCAGCCGCACCAGGCGCGCCCGGCAATCGCGGTGACCAAGACGATGGAGACGAACACGGTCAACATCAACAACGCCAGCAACAGCGTGTCGGTCGGCAGAAACGTGCGTCCCAGAATCGTAAACTCACGACCGGCGATGTCCAACAAGATGACGGGCTTGCCGCCGATCCGCAGATGCGGGACCAGCACAAACACCACCATCAATAGATAGGCAACGATGCGTCGACGTTGCCACCAGGCCCCCATCGACAATCGCGGACGCAACCAGCGTCGACTGCCGTCACGCTCCATCGTGCTCAGCACGTGTTCGGGAGCGTCCAACAACGCGTCGTTGCCCGGTACAGTCTTGTTCATCTCTGTTCTGTTCAAATCCTCCACGTATCCTCGTTTATCCTCGTTCCAAGGCTCCGCCTTGGAACGCAATGCCCGAGTGGCTCCGCCACACGTAGCCGACCCATACGAGGCGAAGCCTACAAGTCGGTGTGTCCCCAGGCTGAGCCCGTGAACAAGGTTCAATTTTCCTCGTTCCAGGCTCCGCCTTGGAACGTAATGCCCAGAATCAATTTTCCTCGTTCCAAGGCTCCGCCTTGGAACGTAATGCCCAATTGCCTCCGCCATTCCGCCGCAGCGAAACTCTCGGCGAGTTCCGCTACCCGAAACGATCACGACTTCGCGTCGCCCTCTTCGTCCGACTCTTCCTCGACCACCGGCTCCGGCCACGGCGCAATCTTGTTGCCCTCTTCCGGTCGGCCGCCTTCCACATTCTGCCCCCGTAACTTGGCGACATAGGCAGACACCAAAACGATCTCGTTGATGTGCAGCCGATTGGACCACTTCGGCATCGCCCCGTTTCCGGCGCCGTTGTTGATCACTTTGCCGATGTCCGCCAACACGGTGATGTTCTTGAACGCCTCGTCGGTCAAATTCGGGCCGACCTTGCCTTCGCCCTCGCGGCCGTGACAGGAGACGCAATTGGCGCGGAACACCGACTCGCCGACCTTCACCCAGCTGTCTTTGGCCATGAACCTGGCGATCGTCGGGCCGTCCAATTTCAGGTCCCCGATCTCGGCGAACTGCAATCGCGTGTTCTCCGCCAGCGCGACGCCGTACTGATCTTGGATCGATCGTCCTTTCGCGCCGTTGTGGTAATACACCCAATAGAACGGACAGAACACGATCGACGCGATAAACAACCATTTCCACCAACCCGGCAGCGGATTGTCATACTCTTCGATGCCGTCATAGGCGTGGTCGGTCTTTGGTGCTTCACTCACTGCGAGGATCCTCGATATGATCGCTTAATGGAATGGCGGCAAACTTTTCCGTGGCGTGATTGCTGAGACGAAACGCGCCGAAAAAGATCAGAATAAAAGTGACGACAAACAGCGCCAGCGCGACCTCGGCACAGGCGGAATAGTCGATGAAGGAAACTAAATCTTTGATCATGGCTCTGGGTTTGCTGGAGGTTTCTCACTCGGTCTCGTCGTCGGCTTCGGCTTCGGCCGCTGTGTCTCCCGATTCAACCGCGGTCCCGGCCGCCACATCACCGCCGCTTTCCTCGGGCTTCGGTTCCGGCGTGGCGAACAGATCGATCCCGATCCGTTGCAGGTAGGCGATCAACGCCACCGCTTGCGTGTCCATCGTGCTCGCCGGACCGCCCTGGGCGACGATCTCCGCGGCGACCCGCTCGGCCTGCTTGTAAGCGACCTCGGCGGTGTTGTTCAGATCCTCGTCGCTGTACGGGGCGCCCAGTTGCCACGCCGCTTTGACGTGCGGCGCGATGGCGTCGAAGTTCATTTCTTCAGTCAACAAATGCTCGTAGCTGGGCATCACCGAACCCGGCGAGACGTAGGCCGGATTCTCGAAGTGACGCCAGTGCCAGAAACTGCTCTGCCGGCCACCCTCGCGCGCCAGGTCGGGACCGATGCGACGGCTGCCCCACTGGAACGGGCGGTCATAGATGAATTCGCCGGGTTTGCTGTATTCGCCATAACGCTTGGTTTCGGCCACGATCGGGCGGATCATCTGCGAGTGGCAGTTGTAACAACCCTCGGAAACAAAGATGTGACGTCCGGCAAGCTCCAGCGGCGTGTACGGTTTGACTGTCGCGATCGTCGGCACGTTGGACCGGATCAAGAACGTCGGCACCAGCTCGAACAACGTTGCAATCACCACCGCCAACGTCGTCAACACGGTGAACCGGACCGGCAATCGCTCCCAACGGCGGTGCCAGCCCATCCTGGCCCAGACGCTCAAACTTTTCGCCGAGTCCAACATCGGCACGTCGTCCAAATCGCTCTTCGGCTTGGGATCGTCCTGATAGTCGTCTGTCAGCCGTGGCGCCGAGTAGACCGGGACGTCGTAGCTGTCCGGACGCCCGAACCAAGTGAACAACGCGTTGATGCACAACATCACGATCCCGCCGACATACAACGCACCGCCCAGCACACGCACCCACCACAGCGGGACGATCGATTGGACCGTTTCGATGAAGTCCGGGTATTGAAGGTTTCCGGTCTCATCCATCGCACGCCACATCAGACCCTGCATCAGACCGGCGGCGTAGATCGGCACGATGTACAGCAGAATCCCCAGCGTGCCGGTCCAGAAGTGCAAACTGACCAGTTTTTCGCTCCAGATCTTGGTCTGGAAGATTCGCGGCAGCAGCCAGTACAGCATGCCGAACGCCATGAACCCGTTCCATCCGAGCGCCCCGGAGTGGACGTGGGCGATCGTCCAGTCGGTGTAGTGGCTGAGCGAGTTGACCGATTTGATCGACAACATCGGGCCTTCGAACGTCGCCATCCCATAAAAGGTTACGCCGACGACAAAGAATTTCAGCACCGGGTCGGCGGCGACCTTGTGCCAGGCACCGCGTAGCGTCAGCAAACCGTTGATCATGCCGCCCCAGCTGGGCATCCACAGCATCAAACTGAACAACATCCCCAACGTGCTGGCCCACTCCGGCAACGCCGTGTAGTGCAAGTGGTGGGGACCGGCCCAGATGTAGATGAATACCAACGACCAAAAGTGGATGATGCTCAATCGGTAACTGAACACCGGCCGGTCGGCCGCCTTGGGCAGGAAGTAATACATCAAACCCAAAAACGGCGTGGTCAGGAAAAACGCCACCGCGTTGTGACCATACCACCACTGCATGAAAGCGTCCTGAACCCCCGCGTAAACGCTGTATCCTTTGAACAATCCGGCCGGAACGACCAGGTTGTTGAACACGTGCAAGACCGCGACCGTGACGATCGTCGCGATGTAAAACCACAACGCCACGTACATGTGACGCTCGCGACGATTGATCAACGTCATCAGGAAGTTGCCGCCGAAGATCAGCAACCACACCACCGCGATCGCGATGTCGATCGGCCACTCCAATTCGGCGTACTCACGCGACTGGGTGATTCCCAACGGCAACGTCACCGCCGCGGCGACGATGATCGCCTGCCAGCCCCAAAAGTGCAGCCGGCTGAGCGTGTCGCTCCACATCCGTGCCTTGCACAATCGCTGGGTGCTGTAATAAACCGCCGCGAAGATCGCGTTGCCGGCGAACGCGAAGATCGCCGCGTTGGTGTGCAGCGGTCTCAACCGCCCGAATGACAGCCACGGGATCCCCTCGGTCAACGTCGGCATCACCAACAACAATGCGACGAACAGCCCCGCCAGGGTGCCTACCAGCGCCCAAACGATCGTCGCCGTCGCGAACAGGCGAACGATCCCGTCGTCATAGCTGAATGACTCCAATACAGTCGAGCGTTGTGTCGTGGTCCCATCTGCTGCATCGGCTTGCTCCGATTGATTCGCGACATGCGTGTCCATCAGCGGCGTTCATCTTTGGTCAGTGATTTCCTTGCGGCCTTAACGGGGACGACCGCGACAAGCCCGCTGTTTAACAAATTTGGTGCCGAAGGCGGAGTGTTAATTCGAATTCTGGACCCCGCAGCGGCGAAACGCCGCGAAACGCACACCCAGCGTGACGGTTTGCCGCATCTAAAATACCGAATTTCGTGCCCCGGTGCACACCCAGGCGGGCCGGCGCGCCCAGCCGCACACAGTCTGGGCGACCTCTTCCTCGCTCCACCGCCACGCACCGCCGTGGCGACAACATCGACCACGCGTTTCGGGTCTTTCACAACGCATCAAACGGAAAATGGTCCCCGATCGCATCCGGATCGGCACTCCGTTTGCATTGTAACGGTTGAAACTCGATTTCAGCCCCAACGCGAACGCACGCAACGGAACGTCACGCAACAGAAGGAACATGAAGATGATCGAACGGGACACGATTCACCGACGTGGGCAAGCTCTGGAAGATCAATACTTCCAACGTGTCGACCAGGAACTTTTGCGCAAGCTTCGCGAGAAAGATGAACGCGACGAACGTCTGGCGGAACTGACCAAGGCGACCGGGGTCCGCGACGAACGCGTGGCGACCCACTTGGTCGAAGCCGGCATCAACGCGTCCAACATCGCCGCGATGACGCTGACCCCGCTGGTGTTCGTCGCCTGGGCCAGCGGCTCGGTCACCCCGGAAGAACGCAAGAGTGTGATGAGTGCGGCGCTGCGGCGAGGGGTCAGCTCCAACCCGCTCGCGTTCCGGTTGCTGGAACAATGGCTGCAAGCGCGTCCGCCACGCGACATGTGGGGGTTGTGGAAAGAATACGCCGCGGGCGTCCACCACACACTGCCCGCCGAGACCGCCAACAAGCTACGCCAGCGGTTGTTGGAACAGGCCAAGGAAGTCGCCATGGCCTCCGGTGGCGTGCTTGGCGTGGGAAAGGTCTGCCCGGCCGAACAACGCGTCCTGGACGAAATCGAATCCACGTTGCCGGCGCGGACCGACGGCTAACCGGACCGTGCCGGTTTCCGATCATGCCAGCCCGAAGCGTCAGCGAGGGACGCCACGTGGCCCCTCGCTGACGCTGCAGGCCGGCATCGGCAAGATCACCCTTTTCATCCTACCGCCCCAAAAGTCACCCATGCGCCGCACCAACCTTCTCTCACTCACCCTGATCGCCGCCGTTTTGATCCCATCGCTTGCCGCGTCCCCCGCGGCCGCGCAAGACCCGATCGGCGGTGAACGCGTGGCCCCGGACAACGTCGCACCGTTGATGCGTCGGAAGCTCGATCGCGCCAAAAACATCTTGGAAGGCTTGACGTTGGAACAGTTCGACAAGATCGCCAGCAACGCGCGTTCGCTGCGATTGCTCAGCATGGAAGCCGGCTGGAATGTCGTGCAGACGGAGGAGTATCGAAAACAAAGCGACGAGTTTCGCCGCGCTTGCAATTCCGTCGAAAAAGCCGCCGACGGCAAAGACGTTCACCGCGCGGCGTTGGCTTATGTCTCACTGACGGTTCGCTGCGTCGAATGCCACAGCTACATGCGCGAGAACAAAATCAAGCTCGCCGGCCTGGAGATTCAAGACCGTCGCACCGACGCGTCAAAGCTCCATTCTGCCGAACCGTTCTCCCCAGCTGCTCTCCCCTAAGCGCGCCCTCCATTCTCCCCAGCAGTTTGTCGAAGCGTTGTCCCCAGCGGCTCCCCCCTGGCCGTGGTCGAAGGTGAACCAAACGACGAGGTCAGAAATGAATCTCAGTCTCGAACTCAGCATGAAATGACAACTCTTCGTTGTTAAATTCCTTTGACGACATGCCGTCGCGACCGCTGATCGATTCTCCGTCGATATCCACGTCGACCGCCGGTCCGCGATTAATGCTCAACGACGAATTGCCGATCCAGACATTCATTGACATCAGTGAACCGTCGGGGGTCAGCGTCAAAGTAACGTTCAGGCCGGTGGGGAGAAAGAACGCGTTTTCCGCGTCTTCTTTCAATTGCGTTTCCAATTCGCTTTTTTCTTCGGCCGACACCTCCTGGGCACTCAAGCTCAACACGATGCACGGCTGATCGAAGAACACGCCGTTGTAGGCAAATGAGTGGTTGAGCCCGCTGGAATTGTCGCCCAATTTCATCATGCCGATGTCCCCGTCCCC
The DNA here is from genome assembly GCF_008035925.1 of Stieleria maiorica. Classification (NCBI taxonomy): domain Bacteria; kingdom Pseudomonadati; phylum Planctomycetota; class Planctomycetia; order Pirellulales; family Pirellulaceae; genus Stieleria; species Stieleria maiorica. The sequence continues at coordinate 8,112,361 of NZ_CP036264.1, read as the reverse complement.
CGTGTCACTGAAGTCAGTCCCCAGATCGTCGAGTGACGGGTCCGGCAGAGGCCCCATTGCCAGGTGCAGTTCTCTTCCCGAAGCCTGAAAACTCAAGTGCAGATGGAGCACTTGCAATGCACGAGCCCGCAAATGGTTCGCAAGAAAATCCACCGACATAGGATTGGATTCGATCTCGTCCGCGCTGCGATCATGGCATCTGCGTTGAAGTTCGGGCGATGCCCGACAAGACAGAACTTTACCGACGCAATGCAAGCGATTGAGGAGCTTGCAGTTTTTCTTCGACTCCGCTGCCGACACCCGAGCCAACAATTCGACAACCTACTCGAAACGATCTCCGAACTCGTTATCGGCAATCGACCAGGTCACCAAGAAAAACGGGAACTCAAACGCAGGCAGAAAAACGACAAGCTCATGAAAGCGAAACGCAGCCCGAACCGAAACCGCTACGCCACAGCAGCTTAGGCTTATGCCCGTGCGATTCTCGTCTGACCCTTTTCTCATCCGCGGAAAGACGGGTCGCTAGTCTTCTTCCTCAAAAATCTCATAGCAAATTTCACTGATTGCTTGCGAGAAGCTTGAGTCCATAGGAACTACTTTTCCTGTGTTCTGGACTTCGACGATATTCCATGTCCACTTGTCGAATCCGATACACCTGCCCGACATATTGTCCCCAATAAGAATGATGTCTTGTGGTGTCGCTGCATCGTATACCTCACCAAACGTTTTTGGTGATCTATAGATCACATAGCACATGGCGATTGCCCCCCAACCTACCTCCCGAAGGAATGCGATGTAGTCCTGGGGAATTTCTGGATAGTCGGATTCAATTTCGGCAATCGTAGTGTCTGAAACTGAATCAAAATCGGTGTCCTCGTCTTCGAGGATCTGCTTTTTCAGTTCGTCGTACAATATCGTCATCCTCCAAACCTATCAACTATTTCGCCATAAGCTGCGCCAGTACCGTGAATGCCTCCTTGATGACGATCAGGGAATCGGGCCGGCACAAGATTCCACCACTGATGAGGAGCGTTAAATTGATTTGGAATGTACTCATGGGCATCATAATGCCAACCGACTTTACGCGCATCGTTCATGTTTGGCACGGTGTCTATTTCGGTTTGAGTGTATGTGGGCCAAGTTTGTTGAGTTTCCCTTGCCCATCGTTTGCGTAGGGATCTTAGTTGCGAATTTGTCCATCGGTGGGCCTCGGTGGCTTCCGGCGAGAGAAATTGGATTTCGTCACCATTTTCTCGGAAATGTTTTATGATTTCCTTTCTCTGCTTCCGACCAAGGCGAAATCCAGTATGTGCCTCGATCTCCTTAACGTACCGGAGCATTAGTCGGGCATTACTGCGTATTTCCGCCGCTCGCTCGGCTGAGATTCCAACCTTTGCGGCAGGGTCGCGGCCAAACGCACCGGTGCCATTGTAGCGTTGTGTATTGTGGACCAGGACGCCTCGGTCCCCCACGTAGTACACGTGCTCCCCGTGTACTTCCAGATTGAAGACAGCTTGCGGGCCGGGTCTGGGGAGTTTGGAGACGACTTGTTTGGTGTCTCCGGCGTGGGTTTGGACTTGTTCTCCGATTTCTAGCGTGGCGGCTTGGACGTACTCTGCGCGGTCTGCGGACCAAAAGGGGTGGTTGCTGGTGGTGCCGATGGTTTCGGTGGAGACTTGGTCGCCGATGGTCAGGTCGATGACGTCGCCGCTGGAGTGATGGAACGTCGCCGTGACGACACGGCCAGTGCCCGGCTGCACTTGCGGTGCGGGTCGAAGGTCAACGATCACCGCCGGGCCGGTGATCGCCAACTCCGGAAGGTCCATCTCCGCGGCCAACCCGACCAGTTCCAACCCCGCATCGGCAATGACGAAATCCGTGATCGCCAAATCACGAAAGATGGGCCGCAACGGAGACAACGGAACCGACAATTCCGCTTGGCCGATATCGATCGTCGGCACTTTGGGAAACGCGACCTCGGTTGATGCGTCTTCCTTCTCGTCGACGATGAAATTGATTTGCGATCGAACCCAGTCTTCGCTGCGCAGCAGTTCGATCGTCAGCTCACTGCCGTCCTCCTTGGGCATGACCAGGGAAAGCTGCAGCCAATCATTCCAATCCGGTTCGCTCCACGAGGCGCGTTCTTCGTCGGAGACTTCCGGGTTGTGCGCCAGGACACGATCGCCGACACAGATCTCTTCGATCGGCCTGGTTCCGACCAATGGGTGTGCGGTCGGCATTGGTCTCGCGGAAGAAAGCGAGACGAGCTGCTCGGCGTTATCCGACGCTGCTGCCTCCTTAAGATGTTGAGGCCGGCGCTCGGGTGCACCGAACATCAAGTAGGCAGCGACGAGCAGCCCGGTGACAGCCGTAAGTCGACCGACGATTTGAATTCGGCGGATACGGTCGTGATTAGGGTTTGAGGACATGACAGTTACCGGAAAGATGTGTTGAGCGGATCAGAGGTATGAAACAAATTCACGAAACGAATTCAAACGTTCGTCATGCAAACCTGGGCCTCCCTCGATTGCCCATTACTGCCGCCAATTCATTGGCGACCTGATCCGCAGCTGATTCGATCGATCCTGAAAAACTTGTGTCACCCGCACCAAGGCCGCCTTGCCCCCACAGCAGCTCGACCTGATCGAGCCAAGATTCGTTGTTTGCGAAGACATCGTCGTCGCCGTAACGGCTATCGCGAGTTTCCTGGGCGCGCCGTCGCGTTCGCGCTGCGTAAAACTCTGAGGCTGCGAGTGTAGCCAAGCCGAACACACCGGCCCCAATCCCCGCCGGCAGACGCCAACCGGCGCCGATTGCCATGTTGGTGGTGCTTGCCCCCAACATGGCCATGGCAAGTCGATCGTCGGGATCGATTGGCACGTAAACGGGTGTCCCTGCAACAAAGCACTTACTGTGTTTGCTAGCGCCAATTCCCATCGATTGCCTAGCAAGACTTGATGCACCGGTCTTGGCGCGGAAGTGCCGGTACTGGGCGATTCGCCCCATTCTTGAACTGCGCCCTGCCGCCAGGATGGCGTTGCGACCGAGCGACGTCGTCGCCGGACCACCCACAAAGGACATCGCTGAAGCAACGCCCATCACACCGCGGTCAAATCGCTCATCGGATGACAGTTGGTTTCCGGTGAGAATGTCAACTCCGTAGTAAGATTCACCGATTCCGGTCAATCCGAGCAATCCGGCGGCCGCGGTCGCGACACCATTGAGTCCGCCCCCTCCGGCGTCGTAGTAGCCGCTGGCTGTGGCACTGATCCCCTGGACCGTACTGATCGGATCAACAAGCGTCGACCCAAGATTGAAGAGCCCTTCAACAAATGCGCCTTTGACGGCCCCTTCCATGGCGGTCAACGTGCCGGCATAGTGACCGCTCTCGTAAGCGCGATCGTAGGCGTCGTTACGAATGACATTGCCGACGTATCTTCCAGCCGACCGAACGGCTTCCGCGTTCGCAGATCGGTATGTGTTGAACGCCTGGACAAAATTCGCAGCAAGCGTCGTATGATTTACTGACCCAGCGATGGTAACGGAGGACAACGTGCTGAAGGCTGTGTAGCCATTTGCGCCTCCGCGGTCAATCAAAGAGCGGTTGTTTTCGGGATCGTAAGCTCCTACTCCCGCCCCATGATAGAGCAGGAGTTCATCGTCGAACAGTTGCCCACGCCAGATCTGCGGTGCGTTGATTAGCAGTGGGTTGCCTGTATTTCCAACGACCTTGTGCTCACCGGACAGGATCAAACCGTCTTCGCTGAATGTGCGGTGTAATACTTCCCAGTTTGAATCGACCACGTGTGCGAGTGACCGGACAGACCCTTCGATGTCGGCATACATCCAGATTGTTTGCGAGTAGCCGCTATCAGAGACATCAACCGCGTAGTTGACACCATTGAATGTTAGCCACGATCGACTTATTGTTCCTTGCGGATTGGTCTCAAACTGCACATCGCTGCCATCGTAGAGATATCCTGTGACGCTGCTTTCCGGTGAGTTCGTTACCTCGCGCGAGATTAAGCGATCAAGTGCATCGTATCCGAACTTGATGTTTGCATCTCCCAGAATCGCATCCTCAATCGTCGCCTGCGCGAGTCGCCCGAGCGCGTCCCATTCATACTCAGCAGTGAACCTGCGGGGCACAATTCGAATCGCGTCGAATGCAACCAGCCCGTCACCATCGGGCGTCACTTTAACGTCTACCCCGGTTGCAGTGGTAAGCGTTATGCCTCCTACCAGTTCCCATTGGAGACCGGAGCTATCGACTCGCCCCGATGGAGTGTCCCCGAAAAAGAGCGACCGCGAAATGACTTCGTGGGAGCCGACCGATACCGTCACAGTTGCAGTGCCTGGGTCCTCAGATGGATCTACGGCGAGTGGATCCGGGTCAACGATTGGGTTCCAAATCTTCCAAACCTCGTAGTATCCGGCTTCGACATTGGATTCTGTGGCGGTTAAGGTTGCAGTAGAATCGTGTGACTGCCACTGCATGGGTGGATCGCTATCCGGCGAGTACACTCCGTCAGCTCCAGTCCAGCCAGGAGATGGGCTACTCAATTTCTCACTTATGGTCGCGTCAATCACAACATCTGTCAGTCCCGAGACTTGTGTCTTTCTCGTGACTCTTCCTTCCTTGTCGTACTCATATTCGTAGAAAGCATCGCGGAAGATGCGATTGCCATGAATCCCAATGGAGGCCTCGCTTTCTCGGTTGCCATTGGAGTCGAGAACATACTGTTGATCGACCAGCAGTGGAGCCGGATCAGCCTCATAACGCACCTTGGATTCTTTTAATCGTCCGAAACTGTCGAAGTCATTGTCTCGCAGGTGATCGAGAATCCCGTTCATGCCGTTTGCGGCAAAACCTTCCATAAATCGGGTGTCGACGTTCAACTCGGAAGCATAGGAAATTCCGTGATTGGCAATCTTCAACGCACCATTTTGCGTATGTTCGAGCTCCTCGGTTCGTCCCTTGTCGTCATATTGGAACTGTGACACTCCGCGCGGGAGCGCCATGCCGGTATACCGTTTTGTTTCGCGGTACGTTCCGTCGGCGTTAAAGTACCAATCGATTGTATGGTCCTGCGCAACGCTGCCATTAACCCAATATGCGGACTCGGAACTCACGTGGTCAGCGAACACCGATATAGGTGCACCTACATTATTGAACGTTACGGTTTCTTTCAAAACGGGTATGCCGGTCGACTCGGAATTGACAAAGAAATTCCCTAGCAATCGCATTCCTTCTGGATGATAGGTGTTAGTAACGATCATGTTCGGAAGATCGCTGTAAACTCCCCCCGCACTCACTTGAGTGTCCGAGGTAACTCGGCCCAGCGAATTAAACTCGAATTCAACGGTGGCGGTTCTGGAGTCGTCATCAGTCTGTTGCGCTTTGGTTGTTTCGCCAAGAGCATTCGTCGTGAATGTCTGCTTCGTCGTAGCGGCAGCTCCCCAAGTTTCGTTGCTAGTCCAATCGTTACCCTCCGGCAGGTCGTCGTCGTCGAACGGTGCCAGCGTATTGGGATCGAAAAGATATCGCGACAGCACGGGGGATCCGGGCACAGCATGTGTGACGATAACCTCGCCATCACGGTTCGTGTAACGAGTCATTAATCCCCCATACTTCCATTGTCGCTGGACAGAACTTGCATTCGCCTGACCAACATCCAGCTTGACAAGTGATTGTTCGTTGATCTTGCGTCCCAACTCATCGTAAGTCGTATTGATGTCTGGGGAATCGCCAACCGTCAGTCGCGTCACATGGCCTGCGGAATCGTAGATATACCGAGTCGCTGAATTGAGCCCGGAGACGGTATCTCCTGACTTCACCGTTAGGGCCTTTCCCGTTATCGGATCGAAATCGCCATAGCGAGTGCCGCTGCCCTGTTGGTCCTGAACGAGGACGAGACGACCCTGCGGATCGTAAGAAAAATCTTGATGCTTCTCGGGTGTCGGATTTGATACCGCCTGGCCTACGTAGAGCGGGTGATACGACTCCAATTGTTGTCCCCGAGAGTTAACCAGGGACCAGAACACTGCGTTTTCGTTGAGTAGATCATCGTTTTTTGCGTTCTCGATCGTAGTTTCAGTCTTCAACGTGACATTTTGACTGTCATATTGATAGTTGATTCTGGTCACATAGGAGTTGAAGTCGGTTAGATTTCCGTCCACTCGAGTGACTTCTCCAGATGAAGGCGACAGAATCTCAAATGTATTACCCGCAGCATCCAGTTTTACCTTGGTTGCGAAGTCTTCAAGATTTGCCGAGATGTCTTCGGGACGTCCGGACATTGCCGGCAGAGTGACCAGATTCCATTGGTCGATTGCATCGTAATAATCAGTAGCTGTAAAGATCGAATCGGTGCCCGTTCCAAGGATCACCGCGCGCTGTCGCCCCAATTGGTCGTAGAGATATTCGGCCCGGCGGCTGCTGAATGAGGGATCGCCGGAATTGATTGTGTACGTCTTTGCCAACCGACCGGCGGTGTCGAACTCGTAGTGGGTCTCACCTCCAAGGTGGTCATCCACCTGTACCGTCCGCCCGAGTCCATCAAAATAGGTTACTGTTTCGACCTGGTTACGGTTGGTCGATCTGACTTCGAGCCAACCATTAAAGAAAGTGTAGACGTTGCTCGCATCGACGGTATTGGGTTCGTCGCCGGAGAGTGGGTCCTCGACCAAAGTCAATCGCCCCGCCTGATCAAAAGTGAACGATGTTACGATTGGGACTTCGTTCCAACCGCTGCCATCGTAAGTGAAGCGATTTTCGGTTACGTTTACGACGTCCCCTGAAGCGTTATTGACATACTCTGTCGAAACCGGTTGCTGCACGAAGACCGGCAAACCGTTTTGAATCGCAGGAGAGTTCACGAGTTCGGGGTGAATAGTGGTCTCCAAGACATAACCGAGCTCATCGTAGTCAGTCACGACAGGAGCACTCGGTTTCTGAGCTATATTGCCGAGAGTTACCTTGGACAGCTGGCGACCGAGCGAGTCATTCAGGAGGGCACTTGTGACCCAGATAGTGCCTCCGGAATACGTTCCTAGATTGACCAGTTGCTGAACTTTGTTCGGATCGCTCGAAAACGTCGAAGGATAGGAGAGCCGCGATCGTTCACCGGTAAGCAGGTTGTGTGAGGCAATCTGGCGTCCAGTCCGGTCAACATCGGTACGCATAACGTCCTCGCCGAATGCATCGTCATCGCGCACCTTCGAAGTTGTCACCCATGTCGTTGTTACCGGAGTTGGCGGCGGGACCGGGCCGATGTGCAGCGATTCTGGGTCTACATATTGGCTATCAGGTTGGATGAAGAATCGCTGGTCGGAGGAATCGGGAAGCTCGGTGCGTTTCATCGAGCCATCGGCATAGTAGGAATAGTGCGTGGTCTGTTGGATATCGACGGGTGGATCCTGGGCCGGGTCGTTTGTGACGGCTGCCTTGTAGGTCTGGCCAGCCGCGGCTGTGACGGACGTTAAGAGTCCCGCTCTATTCCACACCGAAATCGTATCGACACGATTGGCAGAGGCGGGAGCTTCACCACTAGCTTCGTAGGTGTAGAGCGTCGGCGTTTGAACCTGAGTAGACTTGGTCGTGTTGCCGTCGGCGGCGTATTCCAGAAAATCTTCCGATATCACCAAACCGTCCGGATTCACAGTGCGACTGCGGCGCAGCCTACCGACCCTGTCATAATCGTAGTCTTCGATCTGGATATTGCTGCCAGAGGCGCTGTCGGTCTTGGTATTGGAGTAGCCAAAGCTGTCATAGGCAACGGCCGAGGTGATCCCCAGAAATGGCACCTCTACTGTGGCCGATTTAGCACGGAAATAGGTCTGATAGTTCGTGACAAGTCCGCGCGCGTCGATGTGTTGCTTCAGTTGACCGTTTCCTTCGGTTCCGTAGTAGGACCAAGTTTCCAATCGGTCCTCGTCTTTCTTAGAAACCGGACCAGTTCCGTCGGCATCGGATCCGTTTCGGATCTCGCGTATCGTAAGTATTCGGCCATCTTTCTGCCGAGCATATTCGGTGCGCAAGTAAGGATTGACCACGGCGGGAGATGCTGACGCTAATGGTTTGTTGTACACCGTCAACGCTACCATGACCGTACCCACTGCATCCTGCATATCATCTCGCGTTTCGTATTCGTAGATGGTCGTCAACAACGGCGTCACGATGTGGGTGACGTTGCCGCGGTAGTCGTCCATGTCAAAGACATTGGATTCTTTGATGCCATTAGGTGCTTCCGCGGAAGGCGGTTGGTCGACGGGCTCCCGTTTGGCATCCGGGATTTGGTAGTCGTAGCGGAGATGCGTGATTGACTCCGCCTTGACGTTCTCGATCCTTTTTGCGTCACCCGTTGCGTTGAGCTTGTACTTGACGTCGGAGAGCGTTGTTGACTCCGAGTCAACGCCAAAAATATTTCGCACCTGAAGAAGTCGACCGTGGATGTCGTAGTTGTTGGCATCAATCACCTTGCCATGAACGTCGGCTCCATCTGGATTAGACGCATCGTACTTCTTGTACTTTGGATCGACGCGGGACTCGCCAACCAGCGGGAAAATCACAACGCTCGATGTCGCGCTGTTTGCCGAACCATTACCATTGCGGCTCCTTTGCATTGCTCCCAACACGCCGGGAACAATCTCATAAACGATATCACTGTCCCCATAGTTGATTTGCGCCAGCCCGGTCTGATGCGTTAAACCGTGCGCGTATTCAAAGACGGTCTGCCGGTCCGATCCCCACTCGTACTTCGTCAGTAACCCATCGTTCAAGGGATCTGTGTCATCTGCGGCATCGCCGTATTCAAACGTCCGCACGACGTCAGGCGCCGCAATCCCGGCCAGGTCCATCGGCGCCTCATTGAGATGGGTCACGCTTCTCAGCTTGTCCCCCGTCACATCAAGCACAACTTCACGCACCTTCGTCACGTCATTGCCGTTCTCGTCCTGAACTTGGACTTCGTACTTGAAGTCTTTGACGTACCCTTCCTGACCACCATTGGGAGCACCTTCAGGAATGTAGGAGACGGTTGTCTCTGCGCCGTCGGATGCAACGATGCCGACGAGTCGTCCAAAGAACGCATTGTCTTTGTCGTCTTCACGATTGAACACGACGCCTCGACGCTCCGTCGAGGCGGCGTCCAGGGGATCGGAAGCCGGATCGAAGTCGATCCCCGGGAGCTCAATTCGATTCAACAGGTAACGTGGAACTCGGATTGTTTCCGAGTCATTTGGTTTCACATCGTATCGAAAGAAGACATATTCCGTACCGTCGCCCATGCGATAAACAAACTCGTCGGGCAACCCGGATTCACTATCGTGAGGTTCTCGTCCGTATTGGGCCGACCGCGCTGTCAGCGTGCCGTATTCCTGGACGTCGGCGAACGTATGTTCGCTGATTGTTTTACCACCTGGTTGCAGGCTGGAGAGTTCCATTTGGGCGCCGGACGTGTAAGCACTGAGGTCGAAAATGCGTGTCTCGGAGCCTGGGAAAGAAAGAAGGATTCGGTCGTCATAGCGGTTGTCGACGTGGTCGTCGCGATCAAATCGATCGAGCGTAAGGGTGGGAACGCCGTCCAAAGCCCATCCCTCGCCGAACACCGCACTCTGCTCCCATTTGACGGGGCTCTGGTCCTTGAAGTCACCGGGCTCCACCGTCTGGCTGACAATGACCGGCGACTGACCGTGTGTGACCAACGTCCCGAATGGCAACTCGACTTCCAGCTCCCAGGAGTAGAGGCCTGAGAAGAGAGGAGTAACCTCAGCGGGAATCGCGATGGTTGCCGAATTGTCCGTCCAGTCGAGAGTAAACTCGCGTTTGTCCTCGGGCGTTACATAAGGCTTTCCGTAGGGCGTCCGCAAATTGACCTGTTCTTGGTTGACATGGTCGTACCAAGTCAGTTTGGCTTTGACCTGATTGGCCGTCACACCGTCCGGTTTCGCGATCTTTGCCACAACGACCGGGCGATGGTCATCAGTGTAGACGGTCGATGAGTCATAAATCAGACCCGGCAACCCCAGTTCCGACGCCCCGCCGGACCCATCGAGGATCACGCCGTGATCGACAAGGAACGATCCGCCTGCGAGGTCGACCGCCGTTCCTCCGACCGAATCGAAAGCGCGGTTTGCGCCTACGTAGTGACCGCCAAAATGCCATAGGGAAGGATCCGGTGGGTTCAGGTCTTCCGGCTCCCAATCTTCAAACGGATCTCCGTTCTCATCAATGGGATTTCCGTCCTCGTCGCGATCGACGAACAAATTGGGATGTCGTTCAGGTAGGGCTGGATTGACCAAGTCCACCCAAGGTTGTGTCGTTTGCGAAATTGCAGTGCTCTGCGCCGCTTCGGTCCGAGCTTTAACTTCGACTTCGACAATTCGGACAATTTTTTTACCATCTGCATTCACCCGGTTCGGATCGTGCACCAGCAGTTGAACGGTGACCTTGCTTCGGCCCGGATTGGGGTTCCAGCGTCTGTTGGCGCTCATCGACGAAACGACGTCATTTTCGGAAAGCGGGTTGTGCAGATCCAAGAAGTTGCCCACCACTTTCGCTCTCAGGCTTGGTTCATCAACAACGCGCCACGTCACGGCTTCGGCGACATTGGCGAACGGATTGATACTATTGAGCCCTCCAATGAACCCACTGAGTTCTTCATGCTTCGTGGAACGCTCGACCTCGCCGAGTTTGTAGAAGACCGAGAAATCGTCGGTTCGTATCGGTCCTTCGCTGAACCCCGTGGAGCCGGTCGCGATCCCCAAGATTTTGAATTCGTCGCCGTCCTCGTCGACCAACAATTCCGACAGGTCGACTCGCATCGTTGTCTCGAAATCGACAAAAACCGGACCGTCTGTATACAGTCGTTTGGTTTGGGAGTCAGGCTCATGGGTGCGGTCACCGCGCAGCACCGGCAGCGTATCGGTGACCAACATGTCGACGTTTGCTTCTGCAAGTGATGTCGATTCTCCTTCAAGGAAAACGCCGACTTCGAAGCTACGCAGCATGTCGTACTGGAAGATCGCGCCACCTCCGTCGCGGCGTGGCTTCAAATGAGGTTTGATGCCGCTGCTCGGGCGAAAGGTGACGGTCATATCATCATTGACCGTGACTCTGTATAGCTCGACCGGCCCCACTTCGGGGTCGAATACTTCCGTGTGGGTGTAGGTTCCTTCGATCCATCCTCCGGTCGCCCCTTTGACCTTCATCTTGATCTCGGGGTTGGCCGTCATATTCACAGTTTCGGGAATCGCGTAAGAAGCAATCGGATTGAACTTCAGTTCCCCCTTGTGCGAGACGCTGTAGTCTTGAACGATCGCACCCAAGTCAAAGTTTTGCGGGTTTGGAACCTGCTCATGCTCGATCCAAGGGGGCAGTTCACGATCGGTTTGCACCGGTTTACTGTCCTTGCGTTTGGGTTCGTAGTAGCGGCGTTCGGGCGCCTCGGTCGACTCTTCCTCCTCGTCTTCCGGCAACGGGACAGAGCACGTGTTCCACTCAAACAAGTAACGTTGCATCGTCCGCTGCGAAGCGAGGAACATCAGCTCTCGCGGCGGTTGGTTGGAGAGGAACCAAAACACCGACTCTTCGCCGTGGTCGTCCCACGGAACCCCGGAGAGCGCGTCAAAGAACTGGTCATCCATCTGAGTGATGAAGTTCGATTGGGCTTTGATCGACGATGCCCAACGGGCGTATTCCTCGGAATCCGGAGTGCATTCCCCCGGTCCTGGTAGCGGCGGGAAGGGCCGAGAGTCGAACATCTCAGGCTCCCAGGTGGGGTCCGGTTCGGTCGGCCCGTCCCCAGTTCCGTCGCCAGTTCCGTCCCCAGTTCCGTCCCCAATTCCGTCCCCAGTTCCGTCCCCAGTTCCGTCCCCAGTTCCGTCCCCAGTTCCGTCCCCAGTTCCGTCCCCAGTTCCGTCGCCAGTTCCGTCGCCTGTTCCGTCCCCAGTTCCATCTCCCGTTCCGTCGCCATACAGGTCGCCTTCACCGCCTCCTTCGCCGTCGCCATACAGATCGCCGTATCCATCACCTCCTCCGTCGCCGTACAGGTCGCCGTTTCCGTCCCCTCCTCCGTCGCCGTCCCCGTAGAGGTCGTCGCCACCGCCGCCTTCGCCGGTGCCGTCGCCGGTGCCGTCGCCGGTGCCATTGCCCGTGCCGTCACCACTGTTGAGGTGATTGCTCCAGTCCGCCGGAATTCCTTCTTCTTCCAGAATGATGCCGTCCCACCATGTTGTTCCCACGGCGCGACGCTGAGCGGGGCTGGTGGCCACGATCGATCGCGTCTCGATGTGAATTCGCATGCCAAACCCTTCCGACTGGTCGACGGCGGTTGCAAACGTCAGTTCCTTCGTTTCGCCCTTGAATCCGGCGAACGAAAAGACAGCTTCGTAGTGGTCGTAAAGATTTCCGAACTGGTCGACCAGATTCTGTTCGACCAGACTCACTTCGAATGGCATCACAAGAGTGTCAAGCAGATCATAGACGTAGATGTCGAGCGGCGTTGTGAAACCGTTTTCGACTGCATGGCTCAATTCGAACGTGGCCACCAATTCCGTCATGTCCGGAAAGGTATTCGGATCATTGTCATCGCCGTCGTCTTCCCAGACCTCGCTCTCCCCGGGCGTGAGCAGCTCGGCCGAATCGTCGTTGGCGATGGTCACATAAGCGACATCATGTTTGTAACTGGATAACAGCGACGCATTGCGCAAGTAGACGCCGAATCCCTGTTCCGCTTCAACGATGTCGTCGCCCTGCACGTGCACTTGCACGATCTTGTACGCCTCACCGGGCGCAAATTCTACGGTGCCGGAGGGGAACGCACCGCCGACAAAATCGGAAGCCGTCGCGGGGTAATAGCCATGCCCCTTGACCACATAATCGACCGTCAACGCCTCGCCGACCTCTCCGCGGGTCACCGCAAACGTGAATGTTTGCGTCGAGCCTTCATCGGTTTCCACGGCCAGCGCGTCTGACTCGGGACCGATGTTCAGCCAGCGGTACAGTTCGATCGCACCGATATCGCGTTTCATCAATCCGTCGCGTGTGGTATCGACGAAACGATCCGAACGTCTCTGATCGAATCGCTCGATCGAGCCTTCTGGCCTGGGCCCCACATCGACGACGGGGCTGCCGACCAGCGGCAGGTGTGACTGCGTGGCCCCACCGTTGTTGGCCAGCGGCGCGAGTCCCGGTTCGAGCGGCGAGACAACCGACCCGACCAGATCGCCTTCACCCCAGAAATGGTCGTATCGAATCTCCGCCCCGACTTGCGGGTTCCAGGAGGATGAATTGGCGAAGTCCTGGTCCAGATAGAGGGTGTTGGCCGTGACCTTGTCGACCAGGAATTCGAGACCGTCAACCAGAATTTTGAAGGGCGTCTCCGGCAACCCGAACGGATCGGTCACGGTGATCGTGTGATCAACAGCGAACAAGTCGTTCTCGGCTTCGTAGAGTTGTGTCGTCGCTGTTTGGTTGATTCCCACGAGATTGTTTCCGGCCGATTCGAATCGTCCGCGCACGTCGGGCGATCCGCTGCCGGCGTGCTGGTTGTCGGCGATGATCGTCAGTTCGATGTCGACCATGCTGTCGGCGATCACCCCGCCCACATCCCCAGCGCTGTTCTGGACGATCGTGCTCGATGAGATCGTGGCGACCGAGGACGCATCGAAGTAGATCGCCCCGGCAGCGTTGTCCGCTGTATTGCCGGAGATTGTCGAATTGGCGATCTCGATCTTGCTTTCGTAGGTCGCCATCGCTCCGCCGTCGGCGGAGGCGTGATTCCCGGAGAACTCCGAACGCGCGATCGAGATGGTGCTGTTCTGGGCGTAAATCCCAGCCCCCAGGACGGCCTGGCTTGTGCGAATCGCACTATCGATTGTGATCAACGTCCCATCGACGACGCGGACCCCGCCTCCCACATCGGCCGTATCGCCGCCTCGAATTAACACATTGATCAGTTGCAATGTGGCGCCGGGGTGGACATCGAAGACGCGATCGAGTTGATGGCCATCGATCACTGCCAAGCCCGAACTTGGACCGATGATCGAAATCGTTCCGGTGATGTCCAGGTCACCCACTTCCTCGCCGATGCCCTGGTCGACTCCCGCCAGGGAGATGCCATAGCTTCCGGCCCCCAGGTAAATCGTCGCGCTGCCACCCAAGGCATTGGCTTCCATGATCGCGGCGCGCAACGACTTGTTGCCGCTGGTTGTCGTCACGTACCCGTCACCGGGGTGAAGATCCAGACTGTCTTCTTGTGAATCGACGCGAATGTAAATCGGCTCGACCGCGCCAAAGTCGATGCTGCGGCTTCCCTGATCGTCGCCATCGACCATGCGGTTGCCGCCCAGCTTGTCAGCCAGCACCAGCACCTTGGAATCCTTCAACAACAGGGGCTCCTCCGGGGTCCCATGTTCCGCTCGCCGGACTTCAAAGGTGAACGTTCCGTCGAAGTTGTCGGTGACTCGCGTGACCGTCATCTCCTCGGCACCGATGTGAATATCAAACTGTCGGACTTCGGGCAGACCATGAATCGCCTTGACCAAGAAGGAATCATCGCCGGCCGACAGCGGCTCAAGCAGTGTGGTTGATGTCCCGGCAAATCCCTGCAAGACGTTGGTGCCGATTTCGTGCCAGGTGGCCTTTGTCCCCAGCACGCCTCGTTCGACGATCAGCTTCATCGTCCATTTGTCGTAACCGAGCACACGCATCGTTTCCGAGCGAACCTGGATCTCGTACGGAAAGGGCGGCGCCAGCAGGTTGGCTTCGCTGTGGATGAACCGCTCCGGTTCACTGACGGCCAGATAGACATCGTCATAGTCGTCCGAAATCGGCGCGTACAACTCCGAGTCGATCCCCTTGAACAGCTGATCAATTCCCTCATCGATGAGCGGCGCTCCCTCGCCGGGGCGTTGGCCCACGACGTCGTCGCGCAGATAGGTCAGCGACGACAACCCCGCACCGCCGGTATCGATTCGCTCGAGACGGATCGCATCGGCGGCGATGCCATTGACGTTGCCATTGATCGTCACCGAGAGTTCACTGCCGCTGATCGTGACGGTATCGAGCACCACCCAAAACTGCGAGAGGGCGTCATCTGGAGGCGGTTGAGTGAAATCGTTCCAGGTCGGTGATTCGGGGTCGTGTGGTCCGCGCACATCGACAAATTCTTCCAAGAAGACGAGATCGCGCCCTTGGTTGTCCGAGTTGCCGCCGCTGCGATCAATCTGTCGTTCTCCCTGGCCGTCAACGCTGAAGTTGAGTGTCCCCTGTGCCAGGACCGCGCCGCCAGTGGTCGTGGCGGTAAACGGTAGCGTCGGTTGCCCGAGGTAAGGGATCGAACTCGATGCGATGAAATACGTGCCCGGGGCGAGATCGCTGAACGTCCAAGTTGCCGATGTCTGGTCGCCCAGGATCACGTGCGAGCCGGCGAAACCGCCCGGCTGGACCGTCGCGTCAGATCCGTCGATCGAGAACGACACATCACCCAGTCCGGCAACTTGGTCGTCGGAGATAAAGCGTGTCTGCTCGGTTCGCAGCGACTCCGCATACCCGAACTCTTCCGCCGCGGCCCGCGTGATGCCTCGGAACAGGTTTTTGTATTGGTCCTCGGTGATCACGCAAACCTGTTCGCGGAGATCGCCGCCGATCGGCACGCCGGGCGAGTTGGCGCGAACGCGAAGCTCGCCGTTCCGCACCTGGACTTCGGAAAACAGGTACCAACCGGTCCCGGCGCTGGGCAGCGTGATGTCATCGGGGTCCCACGTGCGATACAGTTCCAGCCAGGCATCATTCAGATTGAACGAAACGCCGTCGGGTCCGGGCGTGGTGGAAAGATACTCGCCGGTGATCGGATCATAGACGGAGACCTCACCGTCATCGGTACCGTCCCAGGTGGTCAACACGAAGTAGTCGTCACGGGCAAGGTCGGGGAAGGTCCAATCGGTCCACTGACCACTCGAAACCACGCTGACCGCATGTGACTGCGTGGCACAGGGTTCCAGGTGGGGCAGAAACTGGAAATACGGAGACCTCAGACGCTCTGCTTCATTCAGCGGCACGTCCGTCGATTGCGAACCGGTTCCCGAATCGTCGCTGGGGGACGAAACATCGGGATCGCCTTCGGACCCCGTATCCTGTGCGCTACCGCCATAGAGATCGTAGGCTGCTCGGGGGGCTTTCGGCATCAAGGTTTCAGAGACGTCGAGCTGTTGCAGCCGCATGGCATCGGCCACAAACTCGTCACCGATGGCATTCGGGTCGGCCGACATCTGCACGAAAACGAGCGAATGTTCCAGCTCGATCGAATCAAAAACTCGAATCCACTCGCGATCGAATTCCGGATCGTAGACGATCCGATTCATCATCACGACCTGCGCCGATGCGGCATGACTTTCCGGGGCGGTGTCGTTGACGCCGCGAATGACATCGTAGGTATGGGTGCCGTCGCCGTTATCAGTAATACTGACGACTTTGAGCTGCTCCTGGCCGATTCGCACGAATTGTCCGGGATGCCCTTGAGTCGCGTCGACGATGATCGAGGTGGTGATCAAATCAAGATCCGCTCGGAGGCGGGTTGCGACTTCCACAATTTGCTCGTACTCGACCGTCCGCCAGCCCACTTCGTCGTTCAGGTCGAATACATCGGTGCCTTCGGCATGCGAAACGGCCTCCGTCCCCTCGAATCCGCGGACCACGGTGCGGTACAGAATCCCGTTTTGATCCACCGTCTCGCCGGTGAGCTTGAGGACTTCATTGCCGATTTGAATGATCGCGTCTGCAATCCCCGCCGTTCCATCGTCATCGACAAAGGCGATTTGCGTCGCGCTGGCATCCACGTCATGCAACAACGTCGATCGAAATCGAACGGTCTGGTCGACGTCGTGATTGGGCAATCGGACGCTGCTGTTCCAGCCCTCGACGATATTCGCGACACCGTGCGTCTGTGCGACAGTTCCCTCGACACCTCTCAGTACCGTGAAGGTTTGCGTCCCATTACCGTGATCGGTGACCTGCAACACCTCCATCAGTTCGTCGTTGATTTTTAACAACGGAACGCCAAACGTCTCGGTCTGGCCGACGACGATCTCGGTCGCATCGGCGGCGACCGCCGTATGGAGTTGCGTGACGAAGCGTTCATCGCGCCAGTAGTTGCCACGATCGTCAATGCGTTCGATCGAATCCAACGCCTGGTGACTCTCGATCGGGCTGTATCGGACACCGCGAACCACATCGATCATCTGATTGTCGTGGTCGACGCCGACAACCTTCATGATCTCGTTGTTGACCCGGATCCGTGAGTTGACCGGAAAGCTCGGGCTTTGGACTGCAAACCGGGTGACAACCTGATCGACAGAGTTGGAAAGCTGCGAGACGTCCGTCTGGGTTTGGAACCCAGAGTCCTTCAGGGGCAGGGTCGCAAACTCACCCGCGTCGTGCGCCGACGCGGTGGTCAGCTTGACACCTCGATCGACTTGATAGACCCCGCCACCCAGGTCCGCAGTCACCTTCATCAGTTCGTCGCCGATCCTCAAGTACTGGCCAGTGACCGCGGCAGAAGCGCCCCCCAGGTAGACGACGGTAGCCTGGTGATCGACGGCCGTGTCCAACTGCCACGATCCGCGATTGATGCTACGAGGCAGCTTACCCTGTAGTGAGGTGAGGATGGCGCCGGTGGAGTGGCTGACGGGCGTTGTAAAGTTTACGCCACGAACGACTTGGTACGTGTGGTTGCCGCTGTCGCGATCGATGATCCCGGCAACGATCATCTCTTCCTCGCCGATCCGGATCACTTCGCCTGGATGCAGACGGGTTTCATTGACGACCAGGACGTTGGTCGAGGCATCGATACCCTGCTGCAAACGCGTTTCGAATTCCATCGGCAGCAAGCGGTTGACCAGTACAACCTCCTGGTCCGTGGTATGGCTCACCGCCATGGTCCCATCAACGCCCCGGACGACGTCGTAGCGATGCGTTCGGTCACCCAGATCGGTGACGCCAACGACCTCCAGCACCTCATGCTCGATACGCACGATTCTGTCGGGCAAGACGTTCGATTCGCGAACCAGGATGCTGGTCGCCGAGGCGTCCACATCGGCCAGCAATGGCAACTCGACTTCAACGGGCGGGACACGCTCCAGATGCAGCACACTGTTGCTTTGCAGTTGACCGTAAAACAGGTCGGGAAGATCCACGCTGGCGGGATCCGCCGGCGTCACTTGATAGGTTTCTGTGGCATCCTGATTATCGACAACACTCAGGACCTCGTAAATGCTGGCGCTGATCTGGATGTATTTGTCCGGCGGCAAGACCGCTTTGTCGACGGTGATCAGACTGTTGCCCTGGGCATCCGGGCCATCCCATTGGATCCACCGTGTTTCAACAAAAGGCACGCCAACGTCTGGGTAGCGATCACGCCAGTCTGGTCCGTCAAGGTGTTGGTATACGCGGCGATTGTACGCCTGGTCGACGATCACGCGCGCGTGGAAACTCGTCTCAATGCCGCCTACGAAACTTGCCAACACGGCGTAGTCAGACGCCAGTTGTTCCGGTGCGGGATGGAGGTTGTCGAAACGCCACTGCGCCAAACTGGCCGGGTCGTTGGCGTCGAACACCAGCCGATCACGTCCGAAGGCGTCCGCGTGGAATTCGAAGATCCCCTCGGGGGTTCCCGTCGACGAAAAATGCGTTTGCGACTCGTTGTCACTGATCACCAGGTCGAGCCGGGGAAGGTCGTCCACCAGGCGAAACGGGCTTGCCTGCAGGGTGTCGACCTGTCCATCGGCAAGTAACGTGTTGTGGGCGTTTGAATCACCGCCGGTATCTCCTCCTCCTCCTCCCCCCGGCTCGCCATCGTCGACGCCATCGGTTTCCCCCGCGTCGCCACCGGGAATGTCAATGTCGACCGCCTGCGGCCGGTAATCCGGATCGACATCCGGCGAATAACCGATCTCGTGCGCTTTGCTCTCGATGAAATTCAGGTGCAGTTGGCCGTCTTCCAATTCCAACAGATGTGCCAACTCCTGCTCGCTGAGCCGGAATTTCGAATCGGCCAAGACATTGTTTTCCAGCGTCAGGCTACGGACTTCGTCGGCGAACCGATCATCGAGGTCGATGGACCGATCGTCGCCATGGACCACCAGATGATAGGTGTCATAGCGGCGCGGCTGCGCACCGGTGTACAGCGACGTCCGGTCGGTCCAGATCGACGCAAAGGGGCCCCATGTTTCGCTACCGGCAATCGTGCTGTTCTCGATCACCGTGGGCGGCGCGAATTCGGCAACCTCCGTGCGAATGATCGACTGGGTGCGATCGTGTTCGTCCGGGTGTGCGTACGATCCGCTGTAGACCCGATCGGTTCCGGTAAAGAGGTGGTCCCCCATCGCGTTTCCGGAGAAGGTCGTCCCGGAAATGGTCAGCGCGCCGGGGATCCCCCAAATGTGCGCGGCTTGATCGAAGCGGATCGGGACGGTGCCCTGCCGACCGCGTTGGATGTCGGCGACTCCGGTGAGCGGATCGATGGCGGTGATGGTCATCACTTCGGCCGCCCGCACATTGGCGTGAATCAGGTGTGTATTGCCGACCTGGGCTTCCGAGTGCAGCAGACGATAGTCTTCGGTCAACACATAATCCGGCTCCAGAGCGTCGTGCCCCCGGTTCGGCCCGTAGCCGTCGGCGCGATAGGCGACATTGGCTCGGTCATACACCGCGACGTAAACGTCCATCGGCAACTCATGTTGCAGTATCTGGTCGAGGTTGTCGATCACCATTTGGGTCGCGAATTCGTTGTGCACGACGACCGCTGATTCGGCTTCGTGTCGAACGGGAAAGACGCGATCAACGTCAATTGAACGGTTCGTGTGGTTGACGTCGATAATGGTCATCCGCTCATCGTTGATCACAACTTCCATGGGCAGATCGAACACCGTCAGTTCGATCGTATCGTGTAAATACAACGTCCGATCGTCCTCACCGACCTCCTGGCTGAGCGACAGTCGGCCCACATCCACGAGTTTCGTTTCATCTTCCACACCGACTCGATCGCTTTCAATGACGATGGCCTGCTGAAGGGTCGATCCGGCGAACAAGACTCTCGGGATCGAATCGACGGTCACCGTATTCGCCTGAAAGTCCACGCCGGTGATCGTGACCGGTTCGCCGCGGATGAAAACGTCCATCGGTAGCTGACGCCCGAAAAACGGGCCGGCATCGACCAATTCCAAGTATGGATTACCTTGCCCGTCGACCTGGCCGGGCGAAGCTTCAACGGCCAGTCGTGCGACGAGCGGATCGGTGGACGCCAGGTATTCGCCGTGCCCAAAGTGCTGGACCGCGCCGATCCAACGATACTCGATTTCGTTGGACGTCGTGTGAATCGTTGAATTGAGCAGGTTGAGTTCGCTGTCGCGGTTGTAGATCGTCGGCGCATCATGCGACATCACATTCGCGATGGTCGAATCAATGATGTTCATCACGCCGTCGTGCCCGCGGTTGACGATCGCAAAGAACCCTCCCGCATCCACCGAACCTCCATCGACGACGGTATTGAGAAACGTGAGTTCGCCACCGTAATTGTGAACGTGGGCATCCGTGATCGGGGCCGTTTCGTAGGTGTGACCGCTGGGAGCGTCTTCGGCAAGGTACGCCCAATCGACGATCAAGGCATCGGCCGCCCATCCACGGTTGCCCGTGATGTGCGAGTTTTCGATCAGCGCCTTGCCGGTACGGTAGTTCGTGATCACCTTGGTCGTCCCGTCAAACAACCCTCGGTTCACTTCAACGTTTCCGGAGGAGACGATGCTCGTGAACCGAGATCCCATGACGAACGAATTTGATTCGCCGAAATAGGAATCCTGCGACTTGAAGCTGCCCGACGGTTCGATCAGGATCTCGCTGGTCGTCGAGTACAAGCTATCCGCGTAACCGGCGAGAAGACCTTGGAGCAGTTCCGCCTCATACGAGTCGGTATCGTAGTCGTTTTTATAGACGGAGGAATCATCGAAACGCACCTCACCCCCTTCGACATAGAGGGCCACGCCTTCGGCCATCAGATCACCGCCGGCGTGCCCGTTGGGCAGGTTCTCGCCGAAGGCCCGATCGGTCCCCTGTCCGGTGATCAATGTCTTTTCATGAATCAGCAGATCCCCATCCTTGACATAAAATCCACCTCCCCGGCGCGTCATCAAGTTGTAAACAACGTCGCTATCGGAGACCGTCAATTCTCCCGAATCAAGATACGCCGCGGCGCCATTGGCACCGAGGTTGCCCGACAGAATGGTGTCTCGGTCCAGATGGGAGGTTCCTCCGACCGTGTAGACGCCGGCGCCGTATTGGGCGTAGCTTCCTGCAATTTTCGAATTGCGAACGTACAGATCCGCCTCTTGATTGAGCACCGCACCGCCAGATCCGGTGCCGTCCTCGAAGACCGCCGACCCCCTCCGCAGCTCGATGTCTTCGAAATCGACTCGGGATCCGGGATGCAGGTGGAAGAGACGATCGAGTCGGTGTGGAACAATGTACTGTCCGATCTCGTCTGAAAAGGCAGTCACCGTGGTGCCGTCCCAGGGGCCGTTCACGATGATGGACGACTGGCCGCTCCGATTCATCGATCCGCGAATGCTGACATCGCCGTAAATGTCCAGGTCGCCCGTTGCAGCGGAATCCTCCTGATTCCCTTCTTTCTTGATCTGATACCAGGTGGGACTGGCGACGTGGTCGAACAGGATGGCGCCCTCGAAAACCCCTTGGATCGAACCGAAGTCGTTGGCGTGCCCGGCCAGCGCATTGAGTTCCTGGATGGCGGCCCGCAGCGTGATTTGATCGCCCGGCGTCTGCAAATCGACGTCGACACGACCATCGCCCAGATCCGTCATGTCGCCCGCATCCAACGACCAACCGGTATTGTCTTCCAGAGGTTCGACGAAGAACGTGCCAAACTCGACGGCGCCGATATCAACGCGAGCGACCGAATCGCCCAGCGCATCGTGTTCCAGTCCGTCCAGTGTTCGCTCGGCACCGCGCTGGTCGACGAAGTGATGGATGTCGGTCCCCGCGTCGATGGCGGGACTGCCCGGCAACAACATGTGCGTGGGAGCCACTCCGCCGTTGTCCTGCAATTCGCTCAGTTTTGCATCCAGCGGTGCTGCTGCGCTGCCGATCTGATCCTCCAGCGCGGCGTCAAATCCGGTCGACGTCTTCACGACACCCACCAGGTTTCCGCCGTTCGATTCGATCGTGCTCTGTTCCACGTCAGCAAAACAGGGGTCGGACACCAGGATCGTGTTCGACAGACTCGCCAGTGAGACGGCGGCAAGGTTGGCGGCGGTATTTGCCGTGTTATAGGCGATCGTCGACGCGATGATTTCCGCGTCGCCGGCGTTGTAGACACCGCCGCCCCACGAGCCTGCCGCGTTGGATGAGACGGTCGACGTATTGACGATCACGGAACCGCCGTCCGCGTTGTAGAGTCCGCCGCCCATCGAGGCTGAACTGTCCGACAACGTGCTTTGCGTCAGTGTTAACGACGCACCGTTATCGTTGAACAGTGCGCCGCCCAGGCCGGTCGTCGTATGGTGCTCGGTCAGATGGACCCGCTCCAATGTCAGATCGCCTCGATTCAGAATGCCCGCGCCATCGTCTCCCTGTAGTATCGGAATCTGTCCCGATGGTGCTTCGCGGTGGGCGATCACCAGATCGCTGATGGCAACGCTGAATCCCGCCTCAATCTTGAACAACCTGGATTCATCGTCCGTCCACACCTCGACAGGAAAATCACCTCCCCGAATCTCCAGATCCGATGCGATCGTGATTTCGCCGTTGGACAACCGCACCTGTGGATTCTCCACCGCGAGGGCAAACTCGATGATGTCCTTTGACGGGCCATTGGCGTTGGCAAGTGCGATCGCGTTGCGCAGTGTCATCGCATTCGGATCGGTGCTTTCGCCATACGCGTTAACCACAATCGGCGTCAGTTTTTCCTCCAGGTCCAGCACGGTCGGCTCGGATTCGATCACTTCGATGTCAACGGTCGCCGGGTGACTGTAGTCGCGGCCGTCGAAGGCACGGTACCGGAAAGAATCAACCCCAAAGAAGCCAGGATACGGCTGATAATGGAACGATCCGTCACCGGCATCGGTCAGCGTTCCATAACGAGGTTTTGAAACCAGCTGGGAGCTCAGAGGGTCGCCTTCGTGATCAGAATCGTTTTCCAAATATCCGTCGGCGGAAACGACCAGGGGTTGATCCCGATAGATCGAGAAGTAGTTTGCCTCCGCCCTGGGCGCCTGGTTGGGACGATCCTGATTGGCAATGATGATCGTCGCGGAGTTGTTTGCGCCGATCGGAATCCCCTCCAGGCTGATCTGATCCAATGTGATCGTGACCGTTTCATCGGCCTCAGAAACCCCGTCGTAGATGACATCGATGTCGATCACGGTTTCACGCCGCCCGGCAGGTATGATCGCTGTTCCGGTCAGCGATTCATAGTCGATGCCAGGGGTTGCCGTTCCGGCGAGTGTGTAGGTGACAACGGCTTCCGTATTGAACGCCTCGCTCAACACAATGCGGAACTGTCCACGATCGCTCTCCTGCGACGCAAATCGCTCCGACGCGGAGGGATCGGAGACGACAACGAAAATGGGCGGAACGTCGTTGTCGACGATCACGCCCACTCCGGTCTGGTCAAGCAGCTGCGCGTTGCCGGTCACGTTGGAAAGCGTCACATGAAACGATTCCTCGTTTTCGATGTCTGAATCGTCGGTAATCGACACGTCGAAGGTCCGGCTGGTTGTGCCAGCGGGGAAAGTCAACGTTCCGGTCGCGGCGGCGTAGTCCGCCCCCGCGGATGCACTGCCGTCGCTGGTCCCATAGTCGACCGTGATCGGACCGGCATCGCTGATGTCCAGTGACACGGTGAACGTCGCCGTCGTTCCAGCTTCGTTGACCGAGACGTCGTTTACGCTCAGCTGAGGAATGGTCGAAAAATCGTCGTTTTGGATCGTTCCCACGGCGGATCCGTTTCCGACCGTTCCGCCACTCGGGTTAGACAGTGAAAATGTGAATGATTCATCCCCTTCAACCACATTGTCGTCGCCCACCGAGACATTCACCAACTTGCTCGTCTGGCCGGGGCTGAAGGTCAGGGTCCCCGTTTGCGTCGAATAGTCATCCGGAGCAACCGCCGATCCGTCCGCCGTGGCATAGTCGACGGTCACGGGACTCGCACTCGACGCGCTCAACGTGATCTGGAAACTGATCAGTCCTGAACTTTCAACGATGGAAACGTCGCTGACGTCGATGGTCGGAATTGCCGGCGACTCGGCGAGCAACTGCAGACGATAATTGCCAGTGCCACTCGATGTACCGGCCCCTTGGATCGTCGGGTCATAGCTCGTGTTGCCGTTGGCGGTCACGCCGATGTAGTACGATCCGGTCGCGCTGGGTGTGAACGTCAGGTAGCTGTCATAGCTGAATCCCTGGTAGTCGTTGGACGAAAGCATGTCGTCGTTGCTGGCCAGTTCCGTTCCGGAGGAATCGAAGACGCGCAAGTAGCTGTTGAACGAAAAATTCCCCGTGCCGTCGTCGAAGTAGTAGGCATCCACATCAACATTCACGGTTTGGCCAGCCGTCAGATCGATTTTGAACAAATCGACATCGGCTGAACCATAGTTGCCGTCACCCAAGGTCGCATCGGTCTTTACGAGCGTGTCGGGCGGCAGGCTGACTGCCAGGGCGTCCTGCAAGCGATCACCGGGGGGATCACCGGGCGGTAAATCGTCGTTGGCGATCGTCGCGGTTCCGGTCGAGTCGTTCACCGCCACGCCGACGACGTTCGAAATGACCAAATCAAACGTTTCGTCGGGTTCCTCCATCGCGTCGTTTGCGATCGGCACGCTGACCGTCTTGCTCACTTCGCCAGCCGCAAACGTCAGCGAACCAGACACTGTCGTGTAGTCACCCGGTGCCGTCGCGGTTCCGTCAACGGTGGTGTAATCGAGCGTCACCGCTGCCGAGGCCGCTTCACTCAAGGTGACATCGAAGACGGCATTTCCCCCGTCCTCACTGATCACCACGTCACCGACGCTAATCGAAGGCCCCGGCGCCGCCTGGGCGGTCAATTGCAACTTGTATGCGCCGGTCCCGGAGTAGTACCCGGACCCTTGGATCGTCGGGTCATAGCTCGTATTGCCGTTGGCGGTCACACCGATGTAGTACGATCCGGTCGCGCTGGGCGTGAACGTCAGGTAGCTGTCATAGCTGAAGCCCTGGTAGTCGTTGGACGAAAGCATGTCGTCGTTGCTGGCCAGTTCCGTTCCGGAGGAATCGAAGACGCGCAAGTAGCTGTTGAACGAAAAATTCCCCGTGCCGTCGTCGAAGTAGTAGGCATCCACATCAACATTCACGGTTTGGCCAGCCGTCAGATCGACTTTGAACAGATCGACATCGGCGGAACCATAGTTGCCGTCACCCAAGGTCGCATCGGTCTCCACAAGCGTGTCGGGCGGCAGGCTGACTGCCAGGGCGTCCTGCAAGCGATCACCGGGGGGATCACCGGGCGGTAAATCGTCGTTGGCGATCGTCGCGGTTCCGGTCGAGTCGTTCACCGTCACGCCGACGACGTTCGAAATGACCAAATCAAACGTTTCGTCGGGTTCCTCCATCGCGTCGTTTGCGATCGGCACGCTGACCGTCTTGCTCACTTCGCCAGCCGCAAACGTCAGCGAACCAGACACAGTCGTGTAGTCACCCGGTGCCGTCGCGGTTCCGTCAACGGTGGTGTAATCGAGCGTCACCGCTGCCGCGACCGCTTCACTCAAGGTGACATCGAAGACGACAAATCCGCCGTCTTCACTGATCACCACGTCGCCGACGCCAACCGAAGGCTCCGGCGCCGCCTGGGCGGTCAATTGCAACTTATATGCGCCCGTCCCGGAGTAGTACCCGGATCCTTGGATCGTCGGGTCATAGCTCGTATTGCCGTTGGCGGTCACGCCGATGTAGTACGATCCGGTCGCGCTGGGCGTGAACGTCAGGTAGCTGTCATAGCTGAATCCCTGGTAGTCGTTGGACGACAACATATCATCATTGCTGGCCAGTTCCGTTCCGAAGGAATCGAAGACGCGCAAGTAACTGTTGAACGAAAAGTTCCCCGTGCCGTCGTCGAAGTAGTACGCGTCCACATCGACATTCACGGATTGGCCAGCCGTCAGATCGACTTTGAACAAATCGACATCGGCTGAACCATAGTCACCGTCCCCCAAGGTCGCATCGGTCTCCACGAGCGTGTTGGCCTGGAGTGTGATCACTTGAGCCGATGCCAAGTCATCTCCGGGTCCATCGGCCGCCAACAATTGCCGTTGCTCCAGCGATTCGGAGAGCAGCTTCCGCCGATGCTGATCGACGGCTCGACGCTTGTCCCGCTTTCGACACAATAGACGCAATCGCCACGTGTTCTTTTTTTGGGTCACCGATAATACCGCCTCTGTGCGAGTGAACCCCAAAATCGTCGCGCCGACCGGATTCGTTGGCATTGCGATCGACCAGACACGATCAGTCCGTGACGCACCAACGAAGCATGGATCGACGCCCTAGCGCCAAAGAGAATTAGCCCCAATTTCACAGCCAAACTCAGAAGGTCGGCTGATCAAGATTTCAGGAATCTGTGATAAGACAAGAGATTGAACGATTCGAACGAATCTGCAGTTCCAACGCGATTACTCAGACATCGCCTACCCCCGATCGTCTGTGTGCATGAACTCAATCGTCACAGGGAGCGATACTCATCGCGATTCGTCGAATCAAGGTGCCGCTCACATGTTGCGGCCTGAATGTAGGGGATGCTCCACGCCCCAATCAACCATTTTCCGGTAAGAAACTGCAAATTGATTCCCGCGATCGTGGCCGTTACAATCGCCGACGCATCAATATCTGCGGGCGAGTTCTGGCGAACGGTTTCATCCAACCAGGTGATAGATCGCGATTTCGATCGCTCGATATCATTCGAATGCATGGAACAATTTGACGTGTCGATCCAACAGGGGCTTGCCTTTCATCAAGCCGGCAAATCGGACCAAGCAAAGCAGATTTATGTACGGCTGATTGAGCAGAATAAAGACAAGGTCGATGCACTGCATCTCCTCGGCCTGCTAATGCACGAAGAGGAGAAACATGACGAAGCGTACGACTTGGTAGCGACTGCCGTTAACCTGATGCCATCCTCCGCCATCTTGCACAACAGCTTGGGCGTGGTGGAACTTGCACGAAAACGATGGGAATGCGCCGCGAACCACTTCCGTGATTCCATCGCGATTCAACCCTCTCCCGAAGCGCATCGGAATCTCGGCATTTCGCTCTACCGCATGGGTGACGTCGCCGAAGCGGAATCGAGCATTGCAAACGCCGCGTTACTATCACCGATGCCTCCAAGCCCCTACCTGGACCTGGGAAGGCTTGCGATGGAAAACCAGGACTGGAAGCTCGCCGAACGCTGTCTTAGGCGTTTGTTTGATCCAAACGGGAACATCAAGACAGATTCCCGAATCATGATTGATTTGGCACGCGTCTTAAACGCCCAGTCACGCACCGACGAATCCGTTGCGATTCTATTGCCGTTGCTAAAACAATCTCCACCGAACTCCGATCTTCACACTCAACTGGGAATCGCTTTCGGGTTGTCAGGCGATCACGAGAAAGCGGTCCAGCATTTGAGTGCCGCGTCGCAACTGGCGCCGAACTGCGTCGCCAGCTGGATGAACCTGTCGATCAGTCTGTCGCACCTTCAGCGTTGGGATGATGCCCTGACGTGTGCCAGAACGGCGGCGTCGATCGATGAAGACCCGAAGGCACTCCTTCATCTCTGCCGCCTCCTGCATCAACGGAACTTCGTTGACGAGGAGTACCAGATACTCCGTCGTCACCTGCGCAATGCGGACAATCCGATTCCTGAATTGATCCAACGACTGGCAGAGATTGAAGCGGAACGTGGCAACCACGACGACGCGATCGCACTGCTGTGCGACCTGATAAACAACGACCCTGCCAATCACAGGGCGTTACTGAGGCTCGCCGAGATATCCGAGCATGCCAATCGCATTGACGCCACGGTGCGAGCCTGTGTGTCGCTGCTTCAGCGGGACCCAGATTCCGTTCCCGCCCATCTTTTGCTCGGTCTCGTGCTTTCATCGAGACTCACTCCACAGCATCGAGCGAAACTGGATCTCAAGGAACGGGACGGACTCGTCGACCGTGCTCTCAAGCATTTTTCTCGAGCCGCCAACCTGGATCCGTCTGCGGAAACTTACGACGCGTGGGGTGTCGGTCTGATTCGAAGCGGTGAACACGAGAAAGCCATTGAGAAACTCCAACACGCGATCCACCTGGCCCCGACTTTTGCCCCGAGTCATCTAAACCTTGGAAAGGCAAAACTGGAAACAGGTGATTTGACGAGCGCGAAAGCGCACTTCAGGCAGACGATCAAGCTTCAAGAGTGGTGCGGCGATGCACACTACGAGTTGGCATGCCTGGGAGACGATGACGACTCTTTCCAATCGCTCCGTCAACTGCTCGCCCTGCTCGAAAGCAAGCAACCGAACCAGCGCCAACGAATGATGCTGCACTTTGCCGCGGCAAAAAAGTTTGAATCAGAAAGGAAATCTGACCAAGCGTTCGAACACTACCGAAAAGCGAACGCGATCAAAAGCCGCCACGATCAATCAGGCTCCGTCCGAGACTTTGTTGCTTCGGACGCGATTATCGATGTTTTTTCGGAACGTTACTTTCATGACCATCCGATCGGATCCGAAAGCGACGTCCCCATCTTTATTGTCGGGATGCCGCGGTCCGGAACAACCTTGATCGAACAGGTGCTCGCGAGTCATCCTTGCGTGCACGGTGCCGGAGAATTGAACGACATCTCCGATCTCGCAAATTCCCTGACGAGAAAAAGCAGAACGGGTCTCCCCTTCCCTTATTCGGCGAAAGAAATTGATAAACCACTGGCCAATGAACTTGCCTCACAATACCTGACACGACTGCACCGCGTGGCAAACTCCGCGGGTGGAAATTCACGATACAGACACATCACCGACAAGATGCCAACCAACTTTCGTCACCTGGGTCTAATCGCAACACTGTTTCCAAACGCACGGGTGATTCATTGCACGCGAGATCCTCGCGACGTCTGTGTTTCGTGCTATAAACAAAACCTTGCGTGGCCGTTCTGCGACTTGATTGCGGTCGCAGATTACTTCACCCAGTATCATCGAATGATGGCACATTGGAAGAAAGTGCTTCCGATCAACATCCTTGATGTTAACTACGAAAAGTTTGTCACGGATCAACCCTCACAAACCAAACGCGTGCTCGCCTATTGCGGGTTGCCATGGGATCGACAGTGTTTGGAGTTCACACACACCAAACGTGTGGTCAGCACTCCGAGCAAATTGCAGGTGCGTCAACCCCTTTATCAGTCTTCCGTCGGAGCCTGGAAGAAATACGAAGACCACCTGCAGCCACTCCTAAAGCGGCTCGCAACGGTTCTACAATCAGTGTAGAACCGCTGTCCCCAGCTGTTCCCCCATGGCCGCGTAGCGGACACCCGCACAACCCTTAGGGCGAATGACTTGCAATGTGATCAGGCCGCGCGGGCGAGGTTTCGGACGGTTTGCAGTTGCTCGATTCGCCAGAGCAACGCTTCACGCTCGCGCGCGTGCTGACCGATCCGGCGTGATAATTCGGCGCTCAAACGATTGACTTCGTCGATCGGACGCTTGTGCTGTGCCCAATGATCAACTTCCGTCTGCAATGCTCGGATTTGCTCGGTCGCTTCGGCTTGCTGCGATTCAAAGGACGCGCGTTGATCGACCAGTTCTTGGATCTGTCGCTGCAAACCGTCGATCGTTCGCTGAAGATTCAATTCGTTTTGATGGTGTCGTTCGCGTAGCGTCAATTGGTGCTGCTCCGACTCCCTTACTTGGGCCGACCACCTGGCCTGGAATTCGGTTTCCAGCTCCGCCCTGACCGCTTCCAAAGTCTGCGTTCCCGATTCATTCTCTGGCGGCGATTGTTGGAGCGATTCCAATTGTTGCTCCTTTTCGTCCAGCGATTTCTGTTGTTGCTCGATCGTGTGTTGTGCCGAAGCGAGTCGATCGGCGAACTCGGCCAACTGCTGCTTTCGATCAAGGCTATCGGAGGTCAGCAGAGCGTTCTCTTGCTCATTCTCGGAAGCTTCGCGTTGCAGGTCGGCCAACGCAGCTTGAAGCGATGTGACCTGTTCGGCTTTCGTCTCCGCCGCCATCTCCAGGTCGGCAATTCGCCTCCCAAGCTGGTCGATCGTTTGCTGCAGACGGTCATTCTCGGCCGACGAAGCCGAAACTGCGCGACGGCTTTCAGCCAAGGCATCTTCGAGTTCCGCGATCCGAGTCTGGGCCGCGGCTTCGTGATTCGAACGATGGTCCTGTGATTCTTTCTGTTCGGCGAGTTCAGCTTCCAGCCGCTCGAGTTCGACCGCGTACTGTTGTTCGGCTTCGCTGGCTCTCAACAATGCATTGGCGTCCGCGGCTCGGGCGGCGGATTGAATTTCGCGCAGCTGGTGTTCGCGTTCGTCTACCGCGGCCTCGGCTTGCTCCACTCGATTCTTCGCGTCGGCAAGCTCGCTCTGCAACCGCTCGACCTCGTTATTGACGTCGCGAACTCGGTTTCGCATCTGGTCGTTCTGGCTGGCCAATCCCGCATTCTCGCGACGCAACTGCTCCAGTTGTCGTTGTGTTTCGGCAACGAGCCGTTTGGTCGCATCGATCTCTTGATCCTTGGCAAACAGCGACGCGTCAAAATCGTCCGCCGTCTCCTTCAAATTGGCGACGGTCTCGATCAAGGACTGTTTCTCTTCCGAGACCGCGCCCAGACGCACTCGGGCCTCATGTAATTCCCCACGCAACCTTTCGATGACACGTTGAGCCTCCTGCCCGTCACGCGTGGACTGGGCGACGACCGATTCAAGATCGACTTGCAACGATTGGAGTTCGGATTCCAGTTTGGCGTTCAGATGATCCAGGTCGGCATTGATCAGTTCGACCGTTTCGTGATCGGTTGCCAAGATCCCGGCGGTTGCCTCCAGCGTCGCGATCTCGTCATCGCAAAGGGTTAGCTCTTCGTTGGTCCGCGAGCGGAACTGCGCAAAGTCCTCGCTGAGTTCGGCGAAGCGAGCGCGGTCGCGTTCGTGTTCGGATTCATACCATTCGCTCAACTGCACCGCTTGTTCTTGTGCGGCACGCCAGTGCTTCAAAATCTGCTCCTGGTCGTCGACCCGCTTTTGCAGGTTTTCGATCGTGGCGAGGTGCTCGGCGATGGTGGCGTGGTGCCGAGTGACGATCGATTCGCAGGAACGTTGGAGTTCTTGTTGTTCGGTCGAGGCTGCGGTCGCGACGTTGGCGAGCTCCTGTTTCAGATCGACGATTTGCCGGTTCGCTGTTTCGGCGCAACGTCGCGCTTGGGAAAGTTGATTCCGGACGCCGACGATTTCCTGCGCGTGACTCTGCTGGCTTTGTTGGTTTTCTCGTTGCAGGGATGTGAGCTTCTGTTGCAGGGACTCGATTTGTCCCGACAGGAGATTGCGTTGTTGAACAAATGCCTGCTCACCGCGCTGCCGCAGTGCAGTGACTTGTTGCGCACACGCCGACTGTGTGGATGCGAGCAGGTGTCTCAGTCGGGCGATTTCGGCATGATACAACCGGACGTCAGCAGCCGTACCTGTCACGAACGAGGGGCTGATCGTTTGATGCGGCATCGCCGTGAAACCGGGACCGTCGGCGTAACTCCAATCGCGGTGAACCTCGCCTGGAAATCGCCCGCCCGCGCGTGTTGGTTCGGGCGAAGTGGTGATTGGTGGTGCGGCGTGGGGATGTGCAGCAGTGGTGTAGGCGGTGGGGTAGTCGTTGCGCCGGCGATCATCCATCGATTCGTCCCATCCATGGGAAAGGGGTTCGCCCCGCGAGATCGAAGGAGCTGGATTGACGTCCTCTCGCGCGGGTTGAGTGCGCGTGAAACATACGGCAGTCCGTCGCACCAGTGGAAGGGCAGTTTCACGCCAGAATTGATAGCAACGCAGCGATCTCCTGGCGCTGGGGTAGGCGAATCGGGCGATGGCTTCGGGTTCCCCGCTGCCCAATCAACGCGGATGTCGCCCCCCGGCCGATCCCGTTCGACTATCATCTGGATCGGCCGGATGTCTAACTTTTACGTGGCGGAATCAGATGCGTTTGGTGTTTCTTTTGATGGTGGTTTGGTCCGCGGTCTTTCCTTTGACCCCCAGTCTGGATGCGCAGACGACGACGGAGGAAAGCCCGGCTGGGAATGAAAAGGTCGCGGAGATTTTTCGCACGTTTTCTGCAAAGGGGGCCCAACGAGACGAATCGGAGCTGACGCCGCCGGAGGCGATGATCAGCCGACTGCGTCTTCGCAGCGACGTCGAAGCGGACCTGATCGCGCACGAGCCCGAGCTTTCCCAGCCCTTGTTTCTGACCTGGGACTCCCGCGGCCGCATGTGGGCGGTGCAGTATCGCCAGTACCAGTATCCGGCGGGACTGAAGGTCGAGCGATTCGATCAATACTTGCGTGCGGTCTACGACAAGGTGCCCGAGCCGCCGCCGCACGGTGATCGCGGGGCGGACAAGATCACGGTGTTCAGCGATACCGATGGCGACGGCGTGTACGATTCCGCCAAGGACGTGATCGAGGGTCTAAACATCGCGACCTCGGTTCAAGTCGGTCCGAAAGGCATCTGGGTTTTAAACCCGCCGTACCTGCTGCACTATCCCGATGCCGATGGCGATGACATCCCCGACGGTGATCCAGAAGTGCATCTGTCGGGATTCGGGTTACAGGACACGCACTCGGTCGCCAACAGCTTGCTGTGGGGACCCGATGGTTGGCTGTACGGTGCCAACGGCAGCACGACGGCGGGAACGGTCAGCTCCGAAGTGACCAAGGGCGTGGCTTTCGAAGGGCAATGCATTTGGCGTTATCATCCCGAAACGAAAGTGTTCGAAGTTTATGCCGAAGGCGGCGGGAACACGTTCAGTGTGGAAATCGATTCGAAAGGACAGGTCTTTTCGGGAACCAACGGCGGCAGCAAACGCGGTTATCACTATCCGCAGGGAAGCTACAGCGACAAAAACTGGGGCAAGCACGGGCCGTTGACCAATCCCTATGCGTTCGGCTATTTCACCGGAATGCCGATGAAAGGCGACACGCGACGATTCGCTCAAGCATTCATGATTTACGAAGGCGGCTTGTTCTCGGATAACTTCGATCGGACGATCGTCGCGCCGAATTCATTGCACAACCTGGTTTGGAACAGCCGTCTGATTCGCGACGGATCGACCTATCGCACCGAAGACGTCGAGAACCTGGTTGAAACCGATGATCGCTGGTTCCGGCCGGTCTACGCCGGCGCGGGCCCCGATGGTGCGATCTATCTGGCGGACTGGTACGACACCCGATTGTCCCACGTCAATCCCGTCGATGATTGGCACAAAGACAGCGGACGGATCTATCGAATTCGCCCCAAAGGATCCAAGCCCGTTTACCGATCGGGCGATCTGACGACGTTGCCAAGTGAGGACCTGATCGACCACTTTGATTCACCCAACAAATGGTTGCGCCGTCGAGCCGCTCTGGTGCTCGGCTGGCGAAAGGATCCCGAAGCAGTCGCCTCGCTCGTTGAACGTGTGGAACACGCCGAATCATTGGAATCGCTTTGGGCGCTGAATCTGATGGGAGAATTGTCAACCGAGCGGGCTGGCGGTTGGATGCGTCACGACAATCCCCACATCCGGCGTTGGGCAGTACGTCTGATGGGCGATCGACACGAAGGCCACCACGAAATGGTGGCCTTGGCGGAAACCGAAACCGATTTGCAAGTCCGCAGCCAACTCGCATCGACGGCCAAACGGATCGACAGTGACACCGGGCTGGCGATCATCGACCGACTGACGCGACGTGACGAGGACGCGCAGGACCCTCATTTGCCGCTGCTGTATTGGTGGGCAGTCGAAGCCCATGCGGATGATTGGAACGCGATCGAGACGTTTTTTTCAAGCGACGCCTCCTGGCACCGTCCCCTGGTACGGCAATCCATCCTCGGCCGATTGGCGCAGCGTTATGCAGCCTCGGGAACGGCCGCCGACATGGACCGCTGCGACGCCTTGGTCGCGATGGCACCGAACGAAACGACGCGCGAAATCCTGTTGGTCGGGCTGACAAAGGCGTTTCAAGGACGCTCGATCCCGGCGTTGCCCAAACGTTTGGACCAGGCGTTGTCGACCTATCAAGAATCACGCGGCGAGTCGGGCGCGGTGCTGGCCCTCCGCAGCGGCCGAGACGGCGCGGCCGATCAGGCAATCAAATTGTTGCGTGACCCCTCGACCGACCTGGGGCTGCGGATCGAAATCGCGCAGACACTTGGCGAGCTAAGCCTGACCCAAAGCGTTGATGTCTTGTTGCGATTGGCGACGGGGCGTGAAACCGGGGAACCGGCGCTCCAGCGAGTGGCGATCACGACGCTGGCATACTTTGACGATGCCCGAATCGCATCCGGATTGATCGGCGCGTTCTACGGCAAGATTTCACGCGAACATGGACTGCGTGCCGCGGCGTGTCGAACGTTGGCCAGCCGCGCCTCCTGGGCCGATCGATTGTTGGAAGAGGTGATCCAGTGGCGCGTCCGCGTCCCCGAGGTCCCCGAAGATGTGATTCAACGGTTGCGGACGTACGACGATCCCACCTTCGTCGCCCGGGTCGAACAGGCCTTCGGCAAAGCCGTGACGGTTTCCTCGGCCGAAAAGATCGCGGAGATCGAGCGGCTGACGGATTTGCTGAGCCACTCCGCCGGCGATCCCGAAGCAGGCAAAAAACACTTCATGTCCAAGTGCGGGACCTGCCACAAGCTTTTCGGCGAGGGGAAAACGATCGGTCCGCCGCTGGACGGCTACGAGCGGGGCAGTTTGAAGTTCTGGTTGCCGGCGATCATCGAACCGAGTCTGGAAATCCGCGAAGGGTTTCAGTCGTACATGGCGTTGACCGACGACGGCCGTGTCGTCACCGGGATGATGGCTGCCCAAGATCCCAAAACGGTCACACTCCGCACCGCCGATGACCAGTCGGTCGTGCTGGTGCGAAACGATCTGGAACAGTTCAAAGCGATCAAGACGTCGCTGATGCCCGAGCAAGTATTTAAAGACATGACGGATCAACAAATCGTCGACCTGTTCGCCTATCTGATGCTGGGCACACGCAGGTGAGTGGGAATCGGGCAACCGTTGGTGTCTAGCCTTGAGGGACCGGCCAGCTTAGGGCGATGCTTTTCTCGCACCTACGATGGCCCTTCCGGGCCGTCGCCCGTGGGGCTCTGCGCGACGAACTAGAAAGGACGTCGTACAACCGTGTCTGCCCCCGCGTCCCCAATCGGACGCAGCTTACAAACGCCGCAAAAACCGCACATTCACGGGAGTGCCGACGTTGATCTCGCTGCCGGTCGGCGAAAGTGCCCCCGTCGCCGGATCGATCTTCAGCGACACGATGTTGCCTGTTTTTTGATTGGCAACGACGACAAATTTACCGCCGGGATCGATCCCGAACCCCCGCGGTATTTCGCCCCGCGTGGATTCATTTTCGATCCACCGGATGTTGCCGTCGGAAGCATCGATGCCGAAGACCGCGATCGAATTGTGGCCGCGGTTGGAAACGTACCCGATTCGCCCGTTGGGATGCAGCAAGCATTCCGCGGTGCTGTTGCCTGGGACCGCCCGACCGCCGGGAAGCGTCGACGCGACGTCCAGGACCGACAAGCACTTTGCCGCATCGTCATAACGCAACAACGCGACCTGCGACGTCAGTTCCAAATTGGCAAACGCGACACTTCCCTGAGCAGCGAAACAGAAATGCCGCGGGCCTCCTCCGGCGGGCATCTTCAGTGACCGTTGTTTCGAAGGGGTCATTGCTGCCGTTTCTAAATCGACGTCGTAGATCACGATTTGGTCCAGCCCCAGATCAGCGACGAAGGCTTGGGTTCCGTCGGCGTTAAAATTGATCGAATGAGCGTGAGCTTCCTGCTGGCGACGCGGATTAATGCTGCTGCCGACGTGTTGGTGGAAGGACGCGATTTCGCCCATCGAGCCGTCGTCGTTGATCGGGAACGAGGCACAACTGCCACCGCCATAGTTCGCCACGCCGAGGCACTTGCCGCTCGGATCGACGGCCACGTGACAAGCCCCGCCGCCGCGCGTCGACCGCTCATTGAGCTTTTTCAGGGTTCCATCAGCAAGGATGGAATACGAGACGATGCCGATGGAATTCTCGTCCGTGAAAGGCGTTTCCGAGACGGCGTACAGCGTCTTGCCGCCGGGGGCAATCGCGACAAACGACGGATTGTCGGCTTCGGCGGCC
Source organism: Stieleria maiorica (assembly GCF_008035925.1). Lineage (NCBI taxonomy): Bacteria > Pseudomonadati > Planctomycetota > Planctomycetia > Pirellulales > Pirellulaceae > Stieleria > Stieleria maiorica. The sequence goes on along the minus strand of NZ_CP036264.1, from coordinate 8,075,922 downwards.
AACCGTGGCTGGGACAACGCGCCAGTTTCCGCGTCCAGCTTCGCAACGTAGATCCCTTCGCTGGCCGAGTCTCCGCGTGTGTAAGTGCCGAAATAAACAAGTGTCTCCGCCGAACACACTGTGCCGGCCAGGAACAGATACAATAGTGCCGCGATCCGCATGGTGATTCTCCAAGATTCAGTGGAGCCGCCATTGTAGCTCGCCGGCGAAGACCGAGGTGCGACTGGCAATCATCCGTCATGCGATCGTCCCGCCGCTTTGCCAACGATTCGAACTCCCTGCCTTCCTGCCTGCATTCTCTGCAATGCACCATTCGTTGAATCCACATCGAGAACGAAACTGATGCGATACCTTTTTCCTGCCCTGCTTCCTGCCCTACTGATTGTGCTCGCGTTTACTGAGACGGGATTCACCCAACCCGTCGAATCATCCTCCACGCCGGGCGATCGGTTGATCGCCGAATACTTTCGCGGTGAGACTCGGAAGTTGGAGGAGCGGACATTCGCCGACATCGAGACGTTGGAGGATTGGAACCGGCGGCGTCCCGAATACCGTCGTCAGTTGTTGGAGATGTTGGGCCTGGATCCCATGCCGCCCAAGACGCCGCTGGAACCTGTGGTGACCGGCACGCTGGAAGAGTCCGGCGTCATTGTCGAGCGTTTGCATTTTCAGTCGATGCCGGGGCTGTACGTGACGGCCAATCTGTATCGTCCGAATGAGCAACAGGGCAAACTTCCGGCAATTCTGTATGTCTGTGGGCACGGCGGCGAACGGCACGACGGCAAGAGTCTGGGAAACAAGACGCATTACCAGCATCACGGAGCCTGGTTCGCGCGAAACGGATACGTGTGTTTGACTATCGACACGGTCCAGTTGGGCGAAATCGAAGGCATTCACCACGGAACGTATCGCGAGAAGATGTGGTGGTGGAACAATCGCGGTTATTCTTCCGCGGGTGTGGAAGCCTTCAACTGCATCCGCTCGTTGGACTATCTGCAATCGCGCGCGGAAGTGGACGGAGATCGAATCGGCGTGACCGGACGCAGCGGTGGGGGCGCGTATTCGTGGTGGATCGCGGCGATCGACCAGCGAATCACCGCGGCGGTCCCGGTGGCGGGGATCACCAATCTGAAAAACCATGTGGTCGACGGATGTGTCGAAGGCCATTGCGATTGCATGTACATGGTCAACACCTATCGCTGGGATTATCCGATGGTCGCCGCATTGGTTGCGCCGCGTCCGCTGTTGATTTCGAATTCCGACAAAGACCGCATCTTTCCACTCGACGGGGTCGTCGACGTTTATGCGAAGGTCCAAAAGATCTATGACCTGTACGATGCCCGCGACAAGTTGGGGCTGCAAATCACCGAAGGCCCTCACAAGGACACCCAAGAACTTCGCATCGCCGCCTTTCGCTGGATGAACCGGTTCTTGCGAGAGGATCAATCGTTAATCGAAACGGCCGCGAAGCCGTTGTTCGAAAAACGCGATTTAAAAGTGTTCGACAGCTTGCCGCAGGATCAACGGGTGACGACGATCCACGAGAGTTTTATCGCCAAAGCAGAACCGAGGGACCTGGATTGGGAGTCCCCCGAAGCGGTCCATTCACTGATCGAGCGACTGCGGGAACTCACCTTTCGGGGATGGCCCGATTCGCCGGAGCCCTTGGACGTCACGTCGGTCGCGGCAAAGGAGATACCGGATGCGCGGGTGATCGAGTTCAACAGCCAATCGCCGTTTCGGCTGCCTGTCTATGTGCTGCAGCCCAACCGAGGCGCAGACGCCCACGTCGACGTCGTGGTCCTGGATGACGCCGGGTGGAAACAATGGGGGCCGGCTCTGGCGGTATTCTTTCCCGATCACGTGGGCGATGTGAAACCCGACCGGCAGCTTGCCGAAACGTTGCGGCAAACGACTGCTAATCGCAACACGGCCTACATTGTCCCGCGCGGTGTCGGACCGACTCGCTGGACCGACGACGAGCGGACACAAACACATCTCCGTCGCCGTTTCATGCTGCTCGGTCAGACCCTCGCCGGAATGCAGGTCTATGACGTTTACCGAGCAGTCCAGGCGTTGCGGCAGACTCCGCGACTGGAAGCGGCCCCGGTTTCGATCACCGCCGCGGGAGACGCCGCCGTTTGGGGGCTTTATGCGTCACTGTTTGTCGATCGAATCGATGCACTAAACCTGGAGCAGTTGCCCGAGCGGAATCGTGATGCACCGGACTTGCTGAACGTCAGCCGGATCGTCGAGATCGAAGACGTCATGAAGGCGGCCCGCACGCGGTTGGTGGGGAAGTAGGCGATCGCGTTTCGCCGTGGGTGTGCGACGTCCTTTCCGGGGCGTCGTGAAACGTCGCGTGTACGACGGCCCGGAAAGGTTGCAGCGAAATGTGCGCTCGGATGCGGGAAGGGTTTTGTTTTATCGTGCGAGCCTTCCCCACGGTCTTTCAGTGGCCGCCTCGGTGGGGCGGGGCGATCAGCGCGCGCAGGTGTTCGGTCGCACGGTCGGGCTGATCAGAGCGGAACAGCAATTCAGCCAGTTGCAGACGCAATCGATGCTGCACCACGGGCGACCTCACCTGGTCGAGTGTGTCACCAAGAAAATCGGCGGCCGCTTCGGGTTCCAGATACGCCGCTGCCATCTCGATCGCATCCAAGGCGGCATCGTCCGCTTTGGAAATCGATTCGTGAGCCCGTTGTTCGAGTTCCAATTCGGCGGCGCGAAGCTCGAGCTGTTTGCGACGAAGCTCCAGTTCATGCATCTCACGCTCGATCGCACGCAGATGTTCGTCACGCTCGCGTTCTTCGTGTTCGCGACGCTCGTGCATCTCACGCTCGTGTCGTTCACGCTCATCCATCTCACGCTCGTGCATCTCACGCTCGTGCATCTCACGCTCGTGCATTTCACGCTCATGCATCTCACGCTCATGCATCTCACGCTCGTGCATTTCACGCTCGCGTGGATCACGCCCGCGTAATTCACGCCCCCGTCGATCACGCTCGTCAAATTCACGCTCGTGTCTTTCGCGTTGTTCGGCGTCCTCACGGTTTCGTTCGACACGTTCTCGTTCGCGGAATTCACGTTCCTGGTCGTCGGCGCGGGCGGCCAGCGGGACCAGTGTGGCACCGAAAAGGCAGAACACGAATCCGACGGTTCGTCGGGCTGACGATGATCGGTCGATGAGATTCATAGCTGGACCATGGGGTTGGAGACGGCGGGAGAGGTTCGCGAAAAGGGGGCAGATACGAATGGCACGGGCTTAAGCCGATACGCTGAGCCGTAGACGCTAGCCTCGAGCCCTAGCGCCGTGTAAAAGGCGTATCAAGGCCCGCGGCTAGCGCCGTCGGCTCACTAAGCCCGTGCCACTCCTACCTGCCCCCTTTTCGCTTCTCAGTCTAGCCGAGTCTTGCGTCATCTGCTGGCCTCAGGGACTCAGCAATGAAGCTCCACACGCTTTGGCCCAGCGAGGGTGGTACGTTCCCAGTCGCTGGGCGATCGTGCCTTGGGGCATGATGGTCGAGACATGCCCGATGACACGGTCGATGTCGTCCCACAGGTGTTGTGACGCGACTGCAGGGATCTGATTGAAGGCCGACCGATCGTATCGCGACGTCGGCATCGACTCGAGCAGAAACCGGATCAAGGGAGTGCACCAGGCATCGATCGCGACCGCCGAGGCCCCCAGGGCGATCAGCTTGGCGACGTCGCGCGCGGTGACTTCGCCCGGCACAACCCACAACGGTTTCTCCGCGAATTCATGCTCGTTCATCAGTTGCCGCGCCCGGGTGACGAGTGCGGCGAGTTGAATCCCTTCGATCTCGGGCTGGTTCATCCGCACGATCAAACCGTCGGGTTGGGAAATCAGCGCCGCTGCGATCTCCTCTTCCAATCGGTAGCAATCGATCGACACGAAAACAACGGCCGAGGGCGCCAACAGTCGCAACTGCTCGAGTTTGGTTTGCGCTTGCTTGAGCGATACGACGTCGGTGGGGAAGGCACCGGTGGCGACATACCCGCCACCGCCGATCGGTGAATGCTCCCCCGCGTTCTCCCAACGATTCATCTGGTCGGGGGAATAAGCGAGCCGTCCCGAGGAGTCTCGCGTTGCAGCCAAACGAACGTCAATGACACGTGTTTGGTCGAAATCGACCGGCGAGAACCCATAGCGTTCGGCGCGATAGGGGGTCATCCGCGGCAAGAACTGCGGTTGGGATCCATCGCCGGCCGCGGTTTCATCCACCGGGATCGGCGAAAACAATTCGCTGGGTTCTTCATCATCTGCCACGTCACGCCGCAATGCCGAAACAACGACGTCCAGGTTGGCGACCGAAGCGGCCAGGCGTCCCGCAACCTCCAAGGGCAATTGAATCCAAGGCGGTTCGTACCAAAACAATGGCAATTCGAACCGGACCGATGCCCCATCGCTTCGCGCGACCGTTTTGGCCACCGGAAACATCGGATGGGTCGCCCAAACGGACGTGGCGTGCGGGGGCAACAAGTGCAGCGAATCGAGTCGATCGGAAGTCACACAGAATCCTTTTTGATGCTACCGCCAATTGGGAACCACTTCGCCGCGCGCGGCGTTTTCCGCCGCCAGTTTCGCGATCGGCACGACCCGACGAAAGTCGGTCGCGTCGCCTCGGATCCCTGCACTGATCAGCAACAACCCCAGCTGGACCTCCTGTTTTTTCCGCAGCGGTGCTTCGGTGACACCGGGCGTCAAGCTGGCCGCTTTTCCGCGAATGAACACCGCAACGTTGCTGAGCGGATTGCCCAAGTTCTTTCCCGCGTCGCCGCCGATCACGATCGTTCCCGCCAGGGCACCGAGTCCGACATCGTCGCCGACGTTGCCACGCACGAACAGACCGCCCCCACGCATCGCGCCGCCGGCTCGATCTCCGGCCGAACCATAAATCCCCAACGTCCCGCCGGTCATCGCCGTTCCGGCACCGTGGCCGGCATGACCGCGGATTCGGACCGATCCGCTGCACATCCCCTCGGCGACGCCGTGTCCGACGTTGCCGAAGACCTTAATGACGGTCTGGGCGTTGTAGGCAAATGCGTAATCTCCCAAGGTGCCGCGAACCCGCAGCTTGACCGGGTGGTCGATCCGCATCAGCGCAGCGTGCTGGCCTTCGGCTCCTAAAACCTCGACCCGCGGCAGTTTCTCTTCATCGGCTTGCACGGGTACCGCACGAATCGCCTGACGGAGCTCTGCGTCGAACAGCTCCTGCATCGAAAACTCATGCTCGACGTCTGGCAGACTGGCCGTATCGACTGACTCTTGGTCGAACGCCGCCATCGAATCGTGGGTCGAATCATGCGCCGAATCGACCTGCGGCGCATCGTCGGGCAGGGCTTCGCTAGGGAGTGCCTCACGCGAAACCGTCTCACCACGCGGTGAATCCGAACCCCGCGAATCGGCTCCCGGGGCGACGGTTCGAGCCGATTCACCTGCCGCCGTGTGTTGCGGCGGGGTTGGCGGCTTGGCCGGCTTGGCCGGCTGCGATGGTTTGGGAACGTGCGGCATCGAAACGAATAATCAAGCGTTTGGACCGGAAATGACCCGACGAACGATCCCCTCTAGTTTAGCCGCAGCAGCGCCCCCTGCCTCTAGCACTTCTGCGTGATCGGCCACATTCGCACGATCCGGGTCCGCCACATTGCTGACAACCGACAAAGCGAGCACGGACATGCCAAGATTCGCGGCCGTTAAAGCCTCCCCAGCGGTGCTCATTCCCACCACATCGGCTCCGATGCGTCGCATCATTCGGTATTCGGCCCGGGTTTCATACGTCGGCCCCAGAGTTGCCAGGTAGGTGCCCAGGACGGCATGGAATCCACCCTCCCGGGCTGCGGACAGCGCTACCGCAGCCAGGTCGGGGTCGTAAATCTGTCCGCGCCGGCCGACCGGAAAGCCGGGCGAATCGGCGTCGCTTTGACTCGGTCGAGCCCACTGCCGGCGCCGATGCAGCCAGTCGATTTGGTCGCTCAGGACGACAATGTCCCCCACGGACAGCAGCGGATGGACACCCCCGGCTGCATTGCTGGCGATCAATCGCGTTGCCCCGATCGCATGCAGCACGCGGATCGGAAACGTCACCTGCTCGTGCGTCCAACCTTCATAGCGATGCAATCGACCAGCCATCGCGACCAGCGGCCGGCCGCCGAGCGTGCCGAAGACGAGCTGTCCGCGATGGCCGCTGGCGGTCGATCTCACGAACCCGGGAATCTCGCCGAACGGTACCATGACGGCCGATTCGATCTTGTCGGCCAGCGAACCGAGACCGCTGCCGAGGACAACTGCGGTGATCGTCGATCCGTCACCGTCGCCGTCGAATTCCCAAGTCGTCGCGATCCGGTCCTTGATCGCCGCGACTGCGACCGACAGCGAAGCGTCGATCGGCGGTGATGGATCGTCCCAAATGTCGCTCATGCGATCCGCACTTGCCCGGCCTGGGCGACGATTCCCGTCACCAACTTCAGCAGTTGGGGTGCGGCGGAATTCGCCGTCGCGATGATCTCTTCGACATTGGCCGGTTTCAGCGAATCGGGCAGACACATGTCCGTGATCACACTCAACCCGATCGTCTTCAACCCGCAATGTACCGCCACGATCGTTTCGGGAACTGTGCTCATCCCGACGACATCGGCACCGATCGTCCGCAGGAAACGATACTCGGCCCGCGTTTCCAGATTCGGCCCCGCGACCGCAACGAACACACCGCGGTGGATGCCGATATCTTCGCGGCGGGCCAACTCAAGCGTGCGGTCGATCCATTGCTGGTCATAGGGTTCGCACATGTCCGGAAACCGAGGCCCCAAGCGATCGTCATTGATTCCGATCAGCGGATTGTCGCCCATCAAGTTGATCTGGTCGTCGATCACCATGATGTCGCCGGATTGGTAATAGGGGTTCAATCCTCCACAGGCGTTGCTGACGATCAACAACTCGGCGCCGAGCCGTTTGAAGACACGAATCGGCAGCGTGATTTGTTTGAGCGAATAACCTTCGTACATGTGAAAACGCCCTTCCATCGCGATCACGGGTACGCCGCCCAAGTATCCACAGACCAGCCGCCCGCGGTGGCTGGTCGCCGTGGAGGTGGGGAAATGCGGGATCTCGCCGTACTCGATCGCTGCCTTGACATCGATTTGATCGACCAGTCCACCCAGTCCCGTGCCCAGGACGATCGCTACTTTCGGCGTTTCCGCGAAGGCGTTTTGAATGGCCGCGGCGGCGTCTTCGATTTTTTCGTACAGATCAAGCATTTCGATGGCTGGGGGAGAGTTCATGGGTGAAACAGAACAAGACGCGAGAATCATAACGCACCGCCGTCTTGCTGCCATCGTCAGGGAAAGACGCGTGCTTTGTTCCACTTGGATTTTAGGACAGCGAAGCGAAAAGGGGTCAGGTACCAAAAATGCGAAGCACCCTGCGGGCCATTTGGTTTTTGGTACCTGACCCCTTTTCGCGCCCCCCCATGAACCCGAACATCGAATTGGAACGCCGCACTCGCTAAACTTTGATTCATCAGTCACCGCATCGGCGTTTCCCTTGTCTCCCCCTCGTCCACCCCGTCTGCTTCATGGTTGTTCCCGACCCGAACCAGTTCGAAAAGCTGGCCTCATTCTACCTCGGTCGCCAGTACGATCTTTCGTCACAGCAGCGACTGGACCAGCTGTTGATGTACGATTCCAAAGACCTGTGCACGCACGCGATGTGTGTGGGGATGACCGGCAGTGGAAAAACGGGGCTTTGCCTTTCCTTGCTGGAAGAAGCCGCCCTGGACGGAGTGCCTGCGATCTGCATCGACCCCAAAGGCGACTTGGCGAATCTGTCGCTGTCGTTCCCCGAACTGAAAGCGAATGATTTCCGGCCGTGGTTGCAACAGAGCGACGCGACACGCAAAGGGATGTCGCTGGATGAGTTTGCGGACGAAACGGCCCAGCGGTGGCGCGAGGGGTTGGAGTCCTGGGGGCAATCACCCCAGCGGATACAAAGATTCAAGGATGCGGTCGATGTGGCGATCTACACACCGGGCAGCAACATCGGTCTGCCATTGACCGTGCTGAAAAGTTTCGACGCGCCGCCGACCGATGCGTTGGACGACGTCGAGGCGATCGGCGAGAAAGTCACCGGCGCGGTCTCGGGATTGTTGACCCTGATGGACCTCGATGCCGACCCGCTGACGTCGCCGGAACACATCCTGCTATCGTCGATCTTGACTCATCAGTGGCGCGAGGGCCGGAACGTTCCGCTACCCGATTTGATCCGCCTGATTCAATCTCCGCCGATCACACGCATCGGCGTGCTGGACCTGGACTCCTTTATGCCTGCCGAATCGCGGACGAAGCTTGCGATGCGGTTGAACAACCTGCTGGCGTCACCGGCGTTTGCGTCGTGGCTGGAAGGCGAGGGGCTGTCGATCGACAAGTTGCTTTATACCAGCGATGGTAAACCGCGGTTGTCGATTCTCTCGATCGCGCATTTGAGTGATACCGAACGAATGTTCTTCGTCACCATCGTGTTGAATGAATTGGTCGCCTGGATGCGACGACAGACCGGCACCAGCGCACTGCGAGCGATCTTTTACATGGATGAAGTCGCCGGCTATTTTCCGCCGGTCGCCAACCCGCCCAGCAAGCCGCCGATGTTGACCTTGTTGAAACAGGCCCGGGCCTTCGGCTTGGGCGTCGCGTTGGCGACACAGAATCCCGTCGATCTGGATTACAAAGGTCTGTCCAACATCGGCACCTGGTTCTTGGGACGACTTCAAACCGAACGTGACAAGGCCCGCGTTTTGGAAGGGCTTGAAGGCGCCGCCGGGCAATCCGGCCAACCGTTTGATCGCAACCGAATGGAACAGATTCTCGCCGGCTTGGGCAACCGGGTCTTCTTGATGAACAACGTTCACGAAGACGCCCCGGTGACCTTTCAAACCCGGTGGGCGATGTCGTTTTTGGCCGGTCCGCTGGCCAGGCGACAGATCACCGATCTGATGGCCGAGCGAAAGGCGGCCGCCGAAAAACGCCGCCAACAACACAGCGAATCGATCAGCCAGGAACCGCAAGCCCCCCAGCGCCCGGTCCTCCCCGCCGGAATCGAAGAACGATTCTTGGATCGATCTCAACCGCTCCCATCGGGCTGCAAGGCGGTGTATCGTCCGGCGCTGGGCGGTAAGGCGTCGCTGCATTACATCCGCGCCAGCGCCGACTTGGATCGTTGGGTCGACTCCGTGCGGATGATCCGCTGCGGCGGTGGCGTCCCGGACGACCTGTGGGAAAGCAGCGAACCCCTGTCACCGCAGTCCGAGTTTCTAAGCGCACCCGAGGAAGGGTTTCAGTTCAGTGATCTGCCCGACGCGCTGCGTGGTAAGTCGCCGTACCGGTCATTCAAGTCAAAGCTGAAGGACTATTTGTACCGAAACGAGAGCACGACGCTTTACAAGTGTCCCGGAATCAGTGGCTACGCGCCGGGCGTCAACACCCCGGAGGAAGCCAGACGCTATTTCCAACAACGGTTGCGTGAACAGCGGGACTTGGAAACCGAGAAGCTCCGCGAGAAATATGCCTCCAAGATTCGATCCGTCGAGAAAAAGATTCGCACCGCCGAAGACCGCGTCGCCCGCGAAGAGTCGCAATACGGCCAGGCGAAATGGTCATCGATTCTGTCGGTCGGCAATTCGATTCTGGGCGCGTTTATGGGCGGACGTCGCGGCGGCGTGATGACCGCCGCACGAGGCGTGGGCCGCGCGTCGCAGCAAGCCGATGACGTTCGCCGCGCCGAACAGGCACTGCAAGCCCTGCACGGCGACATCAAGGAATTGGAAGACGAATTGGAACAGGAAATCGAACAGCTTGCCAAAGCGTGTGACATCGACAAGATTGAATTGAAAACCACCCCGGTCCCGCCCCGCAAAAGCGATCTGAAAACGCAGGACGTGTTTATCCTGTGGACGCCCTGGCAAGTCGATTCGACAGGCATCGCGACGCCGCTGTTTGAATGAACGCTGACAACCATTCCCCTCTCCCAACCAACCCACGACCATGAAAGATTTTAAAATCATTCCGACCGATGACGAACTGGAAAACCTGGAGCGTGATCTTCGGTTCCATCCGGCCGGTGTCGCGGATCCCAAGATCCTTTCGCGCCAGCAGATCGACCACTTCAACGAGCGGGGTTACATCGCCCCGTTGGAGATCTTTTCCGGTGACGAGATCGCCCAGATTCGCGACTACTTTGACGATCTGCTGAGCAAGGTGACTGCCAGCGGCGGTGACAGTTATTCGATCAGTTCGGCCCATCTGAAATACGGCCCCGTTTATGACATTTTGAAAGACCCGCGGATTGTCGATCCGGTCGCCGATCTGTTTGGCGAAAACGTGATCGGATGGGGATCGCACTTTTTTTGCAAGATGCCCGGCGATGGAAAGTCGGTCGCCTGGCACCAAGACGCCAGCTATTGGCCGTTGTCACCAAGCAAGGCGGTCACCGTTTGGTTGGCCATTGACGATGCCGACCAAGAAAACGCGTGTATGAAATTCGTCGCCGGGTCCCACACCAAAGGCCACATGACATATCGCCCCAGCGATTCGACCGAGCACAACGTGTTGAACCAGACGATCGATGATCCGGAGCAATACGGCGACTTGGTCTATGACCCGCTGAAGGCAGGCCAGGCGTCGATTCACGCCGATTTGCTGCTGCACGGCAGCGATGCCAACGACTCCGACCGGCGACGCTGCGGATTGACGCTGCGTTACTGCAGCGCCGACGTTCATGCCGCCTTGGGCTGGAACGAAAAAGGCGTGCATGTCCGGGGAACGGACCCCAGCGGCCACTGGAGCAATCAGCCGCGCCCGGAATAGGATCCCCACGGTGCGATGCGGCGACCGAGATGTACCGCAATGCGCCGAGAGAAGGGCAGAATGATTAAGACCATGCTTGCGCTGAAACATCATTCTGCCATCCTTCCCCTGGTTCCCAACGAGTTTGCTGGCACGTTGGCCGGGGGGAGAGGTAGGAAAATTGGCGAAATCGAGTGGAGCGTGCGTCACACCATTCGATCACAACCTGAGCCGTAGGCGCTAGCCTCGGGCCGTACAAGAGCCTCGGGCCTTACAAGTCGCGAACGGCAATCCAAGGCCCGCGGCTAGCGCCGTCGGCTCATAGAGTAGGTGGCTTTGGGCATTTCCCGGGGGAGCGCCGATCGACGGGCGCAGAAACTCGGCAACAAGAAGTTGACGATCCTGGCGACGGTCAGTAGAGTTGTAAGGAGTGGAAGCTCGCCATAATCGTGGGTTTCCGCCCCCCGCCTGCCCCTTCCTGGGCTACCTACACGAAGCTTTCTGAACCGAATCAGAACCGGCGCGTGTCGGACTGGCCTTCGTCAGAAATGAAATGTTCCGCAGGACTTTCCGTTTCCGACGCGTCGAGTGGTCATCGTCCTTCGAAATGACCGTACGACGGGTCAGCGGTGCGGTCACTGCGGATCCGACGGGTTCATTCCCCAGGTATCCATTGTGAAAACTCACTTCTTCTTCGGTCGGGCCGCCGCGTTGCTGTTGGTGGCGGTTGGTTTCTCGCATGCTTGCGTCGGTTCGCTGTCGGCGGACGAGTCCCCCGCGTCGGCGGAAGGTCCCTCTGTGGCGGAAACGCCAGTCAGTTTCTCGAAGCAAATCGAACCGATCTTTCGACAGCATTGCTACGGGTGCCACCAGGGCGCAAAACAATTGGGCGCCTACGTCATGACCGATTTCACGTCGCTGGTCCGAGGCGGCGAGACCGGAGAACCCGCAATCGTTCCCGGGCATCCCGAGCAAAGCTATCTGATCGATCAGATCACGCCGGTCGATGGCGTGGCGGAGATGCCGAAATCGCCCGCCAAACCGCTCGGCGAAGTCGAAGTGGAATTGGTGCGACGTTGGATCGCCGAGGGAGCCAAGAACGATTCGACCAGCGGGCCGGCAACTCCCTACAGCGCGGACAATCCCCCACGCTATAACGAAGCCCCCGCGGTGCCTTCGATCGATGTCTCGCCCGACGGTTCCCAAATCGCCATCGCGGGATTGCACGAAGTGTTGCTGATCGACGCCGACAGCGGAGTGATCGACCGTCGCTTGATCGGGATCAGCCCGCGGATCAATTCGGTCCGTTACAGCCCTGACGGAAGCCGATTGGCGGCGACCGGTGGCACACCGGGTGTGCGTGGCGAAGTCCAGATCTGGAACCCCGCCAGCGGCGAATTGGAATTGTCCGCGCCGTTCACCTACGACGCGTTGTCCGGTGCGGGATGGTCACCCGATGGCAGCAAGCTCGCGTTCGGAGCGTCGGACAATGTCGTCCGCGCAATCGACGCCGGCACCGGAACGCAGCTCCTGTTCCAGGGAGCCCACGAGGACTGGATTCGTGACGTCGCCTTCACGCCCGACGGAACACACCTGGTATCGGTCGCGCGCGACATGTCGTGCAAGTTGACCGAAGTGGAAACCGAACGCTTTATCGACAACATCACCTCGATCACGCCCGGGGCACTGTCGGGCGGATTGAGCAGCATCGCGATGCATCCGTCGCGAAACGAAATCTTGATCGGCGGTGCCGACGGGGTTGCAAAGGTCTATCGCATCTTCCGCGAAACCGCTCGCAAGATCGGCGACGACGCCAACCTGATTCGCACGTTGCCAGCGATGAAAGGGCGGATTTTCAACGTCGCGATCAATGACGATGCCTCACGGATCGCCGCGGTTGCGACCCTGGATGGAAAATCCGAAGTCCGTGTCTGGGCCTATGACTTTACCGGCACGTTGACCGACGAGCTGAAGAAGATCTTGGCCAAACGCGTGGCCGATCGATCGGCCGACGAAAAGAAAAAGGCCGACGCGTATCGCAAAACCGAAACGAAGGAACTCGCCGCCTATCACATCGACGATGCCGCGGCTTATGCCATCGCGTTTGCACCGGACAACTCGCTGTTGATCGCGGCCAGCAACGGGACGCTACAACGATTGGCCGAGGATGGAACCGTGGCCGACGCGATCGACTGGTACCGGGCCACCGAGAACGCTGAAGCGGGCGACGAACAGAGGATCGCTGCTCGTTACGATGCCGGTGCTTGGATCGGCACGTTGGAGACCGCTTCAAAGGACAAGGTGGATCCGAAGTCGATCCAATCGATCCAGGTGTCGCCGCAATCGGCGGAGTTTCAATCGCCCTACGCCTACGTCCAATTGGTCGTCACCGCGACAACCACCGACGGTGACACGATCGACGTCACGCGAGCGTGCAACATTGAAACACCCGAGTTCATCACGGCGGGGGCCGCCGGACTACTGTGCGGAACTCAAAACGGCGGTGGCGAAGTCGTCGTCTCACTGGGCGAGCACCGTGACAGCGTGAAGGTGGTCGCGAACAACATTTCCCAGGGTTCCGACGGGGCAATCGGTGCCGTCGATTTCATCCGAGACGTCAACCCAGTTCTCAGCCGACTGGGTTGCAACCAAGGGACCTGCCACGGAGCGCAGAAAGGCAAAAACGGGTTCAAATTGTCCTTACGCGGTTACGATCCGATCTTCGACCTGCGGGCATTGACCGACGACTTGGCGGCACGACGGATCAACGCGGCCGCGCCCGAGGAATCCCTGATGCTCCGCAAACCGCTGGGACAAACCCCGCACCAAGGCGGCGTGCTGATGTCCCAAGGGGATCCTTACCACGCGATCCTTCGCCGTTGGATCGCCGACGGCAGTCAATTGGAATTGAACACCCCGCGGGTGACCAAATTGGAGGTCTATCCGCAGAACCCCGTGATCCAGTCGATCGGAACCGAGCAACAGGTTCGCCTGGTCGCCCACTACGCCGACGGCCGGATCCGTGATGTGACACGTGAAGCGTTCATCGAAAGCGGGAATACCGAAGTCGCAACCGCGGGCAAAGGCGGATTGTTGAAGGCCGTCCGCCGCGGCGAAGCGGCCATCCTGGCACGGTACGAAGGCAACTATGTCGCCACGACGTTGACCGTGATGGGCAATCGCGAGGACTACCAGGAGCAAGACTATGAAACCTGGGGGAAGATCGACGAGTTGGTCGCCGCGAAATGGCGCCGCGTCAAAGTCCAACCCAGTGAGTTGGCCGACGATGCCGCTTTCCTGCGACGCGTGACGTTGGATTTGACCGGATTGCCACCGACCAGCGAGCAGGTCCGCGACTTCCTGGCCGACGACACGCCGACGCAGCAAAAACGCGCCCAAGTAATCGACCAACTGCTCGGCAGCGAAGGCTACGTGGACTACTGGACCAACAAGTGGGCCGACCTGCTGCAAGTGAACCGAAAGTTCCTCGGCGTCGAAGGCAGCAAGGCGTTCCGCGATTGGATTCGAACCGCCGTGGTCGAAAACCGCCCTTACGACCAGTTCGCTCGCCAAATCCTGACCGCCACGGGATCCAACAAAGACAACCCGGCGGCCAGCTATTTCAAAGTGCTGCGTGATCCCGAGAACACGATGGAGAACACGACGCACTTGTTCCTGGGGATTCGGTTCAATTGCAACAAGTGCCACGACCATCCGTTCGAACGATGGACCCAAGACCAGTACTACGAATTGGCCGCGTACTTCGGCCAAGTCGATCTGCAAAACGATCCCGCCTCGGGCGGTAAGAAGATCGGCGGTACCGCCGTCGAAGGCGCCAAGCCGTTGTACGAAAAAGTCGTCGACAAGCAGGACGGCGAAGTCATTCATGGACGCACCGGTGACGTCGCGCCGCCGAGTTTCCCCTACCAGGTTCCTTGTGACGTACCAGAACAGGGAACGCGTCGCGAAAAGCTGGCCACGTGGATGACCGATGCCGACAACCCGTATTTCGCACGCAGTTTCGTCAACCGCTTGTGGGGCTACCTGTTGGGTGTCGGATTGATCGAGCCGATCGACGACATCCGCGCCGGTAACCCGCCGACCAATCCCGAGTTGCTGAATCATTTGACCGAACAGTTCGTCGAATCCGGGTTTGATGTCCGCGCGATGCTGCGACAAATCTGCAACAGCCGG
Organism: Stieleria maiorica; assembly: GCF_008035925.1. Taxonomy (NCBI): domain Bacteria; kingdom Pseudomonadati; phylum Planctomycetota; class Planctomycetia; order Pirellulales; family Pirellulaceae; genus Stieleria; species Stieleria maiorica. The sequence goes on along the minus strand of NZ_CP036264.1, from coordinate 8,060,871 downwards.
ACCTATCAATTGAGCGTTGCAACCAATCCGCTGAACGAAGACGACACGTTGAATTACGCGCGTGCGATTCCGCGGCGATTGCCCGCCGAAGTCATCTATGACGCCGTGCATGCGTTGACGGGGGCCGAAAGCAACATTCCTGGCATGCCCAAGGGAACGCGTGCGGCCGCCGTCACCGACTCCGGTGTCAAACTCAACGACGGGTTCCTTCAGAACCTGGGGCGCCCGGTCCGCGAAAGCGCTTGTGAATGTGAACGTTCTAGCGAACTGCAACTCGGGCCGATCATGGCGTTGATCGGTGGGCCAACGGTGGCAACGGCGATCGCCGACCCCAAAAACGAACTCGAACGCATCGTCCAAGAAAACCCGGACGACCGCGAACTGGCGACGGAGATCTTCCTGCGATCGATCGGTCGGCCACCGACCGAAATTGAACTGGCCGCCTTCGATCAAATCAAACAGCAGATCAAGATCGATCACGAACTGCTGGAAAAAGAGCTGGCGGCCAAGGAGACCGAGTGGGCCGAGCGTAAGCAGGAACTCGAACAGATCCGCGAAACCAAACTCGCCGAGACCAACGCTCAGCTGGCCGCACGAATCGAAGCGGCCAAGCCCGAACAAGAACGGCTGGCCAATGAACGCCAGGCCAGGATCGAGAAAGCCACCAAGGCACTCGAAGCGGTCAACCAAAAGCTGGCTGAGAAGGTCAAGCAATGGGAATCCGATCACGCCGCCGCGGTCGAATGGCATCCGCTTCGACCATCCAAGGCGTCGTCGACCAACAAGGCCAAACTGGTCGCCGCGGCCGATCGATCGATCACCGCCAGCGGCAAAGCAGGCAAGGCGGTTTACACGGTCCATTTCCCGACGTCGCTGAAGAACATCACCGGATTTCGCTTGGAAGCCCTGTCCGATCCGTCGCTGCCGAGCAACGGTCCCGGGTTGCCGCCAAACGGGAATTTCGTGATCACCGAACTGGAAATCAAAGTCGCATCCGACGCCGACCCAAAAACCTTTTCCGACGTGACGATCGCGAGCGGCAAGGCCGACTACTTGCAGCAAGGATTTACGATCGAAGCCACCTTTGACGGCAATAAGCGAGACCAGGGCGGATGGGCGGTCGCCGGGGCAACCGGTGCCGATCACTGGGCCACGTTCAAGCTGAAGCAACCGCTGGAAAACCCCGACGGCTGTGTGCTGCAGTTCCAGATCCACCAGTTTCACAACGCAGCCGATCACCAGCTAGGTCGGTTCCGCATCAGTGCGACCACCGACGGGGGTGACATTCCGTTGGACCTGCCCGAAACGCTGCGCAGCATCGTCTCGACACCCGACGCCGATCGCGACGAGGCGGCAAAGAAGACACTGATCGATTACATCGGAAAAACAGACCCGGAACGGGCCAAGGCGGAAGCGGCGTTGGCCGAGGCCAAGAAGGCGGTTCCACGCGACGCCGAAACGGTTCGATTGGAAAAACGCCGCGATGCCTTGATGGTTCCGACGCCCGATGACGCCCGAATCGTCCGCCTGCGCAGCGATGTCGCGCAAAGCAAACAGCAAGTCGAACGGCTGCGATTGACCGCAGCCGAAGACCTGACGTGGGCACTGATCAACAGCCCCGCATTTTTGTTCAACCATTAACGTTTGACTGGCCTTCAGCCCGTCAAACGTAGCTACCTTCGCCAGAAGGTGGCTGCCCACCACACATTCATCCAAAACCGCTGCCCAACCCCGCCCCACTCGGAGACCTGATCATGCTTTCGTTCAAAGGCTTTGCCGCAAAAGATCTTTGTGATCCCCATCTGGCTCCGACACGTCGCACGTTTCTACGTGTCGGCGGGTGCGGCATGCTGGGGCTGTCGCTGCCATCATTGATGCAGCTCGAATCGGCGGGCGCCGGCGAAGTGCTGGGCGGTGGTCCCGGATGGGGCAAGGCAAAGAGCATCATCATGGTGTATCTGCAAGGCGGACCGAGCCATCTGGATCTCTGGGATCCCAAAGAAAACGTCCCCGACAACGTCAAGAGCCAATTCAACCCGATCAGCACCAAGATTCCCGGGATCAAGTTCACCGAGAATCTGCCGCAGCTGAGTCAGCTGAACGACAGGTTCACGATGATTCGGTCGATGTCGTACACGCCCAACGGTTTGTTCAACCACACCGCGGCGATCTATCAGATGATGACCGGCTACACGACGGACAAAGTCAGCCCGTCGGGACAGTTGGAACCGCCATCGCCGAAAGACTTTCCCAACTTCGGCAGCAACATCGTCAAAATGCAGCCGGTCGATGAACCGATGCTGCCCTTCGTCATGCTGCCACGCCCGTTGCAGGAGTCCAACGTGGTCGGCAAAGGCGGAACGGCGGGTTTTTTGGGGAAATCCTATGATCCCTACACGCTGTACCCCGACGGCGATGATTTGGACATGGACAAGATGAATCGCATCAAGATCGACGATCTGAAACTGCGGCCGGAAGTCTTTAGCGTGCGGCTGAAGCGACGGGCACAACTGCGGGATTTGCTAAATGCACAAATGCCGGAAATCAATAAGGCCGTCGAGAGCTTCGAGCTGGACGAGTACTACGACCGCGCACTGTCGCTGATCGTTTCGGGGCGAGCCCGCGAGGCATTCGATTTGGCCAGCGAACCGGACGACTTGCGTGACAAATACGGTCGCAACACGTTCGGCCAAAGCTGTTTGCTGGCGCGACGTCTGGTCGATGCAGGGACGCGCGTCGTCGAAGTCATTTGGCCCAAGGTTGCCAACAGCGACAACCATTCGTGGGACCACCACAGCGGATTGAGCAAGCGGATGAAGGACCAATCGGCGCCGATGTTGGACGCCGGATTGTCGACCTTGATCGAAGACTTGGACAACCGCGGCATGTTGGAAGACACGCTGGTCGTGGCCGTTGGCGAATTCGGCCGCAGCCCACAACGCGGAGTCAGCACCAGCGGCAACAACAATTCCGACGACGGACGCGATCACTGGCCGTATTGCTACACCGCCGTCATGGCCGGTGCGGGAACCAAGCGGGGCTATGTGCACGGCAAAAGCGACAAGACCGCGTCGGCACCGTTGGAAAACCCGGTGCACCCCTCCGAGTTGCTGGCGACGATCTACCACAGCTTCGGAATCCATCCCGAAACGATCGTCTACAACCACCTCAATCAGCCCCGTGAGTTGGTCAAGGCACAAGCGTTGACGGCGCTGTTGTCGTGAACAGGCGGGGTGAAGGCAGCGGGTGAAGGCAGCGGGTGAAGGCAGCGGGTGAAGGCAGCGGGTGAAGGCAGCGGGTGAAGGCAGCGGCAGTGTGTTTGCCTCGATACGCGTCAAGTGCAGGAGAGATCCTTCCGCGATCATCCAGTGTCGACTCACCTATTTGCCTGAAGGGCATGCAAACCATAGCCCGGGGCAAGCCGTCCGAGCGCTAGCGAGGCGGCGCCGCCCCAGGACGCCCGCCAATGATCTCGAAATTTGCCAATGGCCATGGACAAGGCTTTATCATGCCCCTACGGATGTTTATGGCCGTTGGCCAACTGATCTCGATTTTCAAATTGGACCTTGGGCGATGTCCAAGGCTAAGGGTGTGAACGGCCTTTGGCCGAGTTATCGGGGCGAGTCAGCCTGCCTCCCCACCACCCCGATCGTGAAACACACGATTCTTGAATCAATCCACCCGCAATCCTGAAATAATTACCTGCGGGTTTGAAAATCATTCTTCGCGTGATGACGTTTTTTCGGTCATCGTTTGATCACCGCAATCGTTATTTCAGGCCGCAAATCGCGGCAGATTCTTGGGCGGCACGTTTTCGCTCCCGGTGATTGGCCCGGTCGATGCTTCTTCCGACGTTTCAACGCTCACCGGCGATTGAACGCAACACCGTTCCCGGCGAGCGTCACGGTTGATACGCGATCGCACTGCATGGGCAGGCCGCGTTTCGACACATCACACCTTGATCGAAGGATAAAAAGGTATGAAACGTTTGAGTGTACAGGCTCTGGAAAGCCGTAAGCTGTTGGCTGCCGATATCGGCGTTGTGGATTCAACGCTGCACATCGAAGGCACCGGCGGCAACGACATTGCAGAAGTCTACACGGTCGAAAACTCTGTCGTCGTCAAACTGCAAACCGAAGGTGCCGACGGCCAAGTCGCGTCGATGGAGCAGACTTTTGACGCCGATCAAATCGACGGCATCATTTTCGAAGCACTCGGTGGCGATGACTTGTTGGTCAACGAAACCTCCATCGACTCCATCATGCGGGCCGGAGGTGGAAACGATGTCCTGATGGGCGGCGCCGGCCGAGACATCCTGGTCGCCGGCCCCGGCGCAGACGTCGTGCTCGGCGGCGGCGGCGACGATGTGATCTTGGGAGGCCCCGGCGACAACGTGATCATCGACTCGGCCGACGAAGCGGTTGATGATTCGACCGGCGATACGTCCGCGGATTCCGAGTCGGGAGGAGACACGGTCGTCGATGAATCCTCCGATGACGCACCCTCAGCAGAAGACGGTGCCGACCAGGACATCGACGATACTCCGCTGGGCGATCTGCTGACCAACGGTGATGCCGATTCACAAGATTGCGAACTGGAACCCGTCGCGGAGGATGACGCCGAGGCGACCGCGGAGGCAACGTCCGACGACACCGTCGGGATCCTCGGCGACCCCGATCCGGTTGACGCCGCTGATGGAGACACCGTCGACGATGCCGTTGAACCGACCGGGGAAGTGACCAGCGATCCGGTCGATGAAGTCGCGGTCGATCCCGTCGACGAAACCGACGGCGAAGTGACCGGAGAAGTCGACGGTGAAGTGACCGGGGAAGTCGATGGTGAAGTCACCGGAGAAACCGACGGTGAAGTGACCGGAGAAACCGACGGTGAAGTGACCGGAGAAGTCGACGGTGAAGTGACCGGAGAAACCGACGGTGAAGTGACCGGAGAAGTCGATGGTGAAGTGACCGGAGAAGTCGATGGTGAAGTGACCGGAGAAGTCGACGGAGAAGTGACCGGAGAAACCGACGGTGGCGTGACTGGAGAAGTCGACGGTGAAGTGACCGGGGAAGTCGACGGTGGAGTGACCGAAGAAGTCGACGGTGGAGTGACCGAAGAAGTCGACGGTGGAGTGACCGGAGAAACCGACGGTGAAGTGACCGGTGGCATCGACGGTGAAGTGACCGACGAGGCCTCCGATGCCCCCGAGTCTCAGTCGGACATCATCGACCCGCAGCCTGTCGCGGAGGACTCCGATGACAACAACGACGAGACGGTCGACCCGGTTGCCGAGGACACCGACGATTCCTCCGACATCGCCGTTGAAGAGTCTGACAACGACGTCATCTTCGGCGGAACCGGCAACGATTGGATCTTCGGCGAAAGCGGCGATGACATCGTGTTCGGTGGCGATTCCCCGTTGGCCGAAGATCTGCTGACGCAACTGCTGACCGATCGTTTGGCCTGAATCAATTCCTCCGAGAGCGTTTGATGCGCTCCGATGACATTCGGCTGGGGCAAGGATGCCTCCTAGGCCGGATCATACGCTCCGCTACCCAACCCCGGACCGCGCGGGATGAAGTGGCACATCGCGATGCCCAGGAAATAAAGCACCATCAAGGGAACCGCCAACGCGACCATGCTGGTGACATCAGCCGGGGTCAGCAACATCGACAAGATAAAGATCACCAGGATGGCCACACGCCAGCTGCCGACATACATCTCGGTTTCGATCAACCCGATCCGCTGCAAGAACAACATCACCAAGGGCAACTGAAACGCCAACCCGAAACCCAACGGCAGCAACAGCACGAAATTGATGTAATACGTCAGCCGCGGTTCGACTTCGACATCCATGCTGCCGTTGAACGCCAGCAAGAAGTTCAACACGTAGTGCAAAACCAGAAAAAACGCCAGCACCACACCCGAAACGAACAACGTCACACTGACCGGCAAATAGATGTAGACGTATTTGCGTTCGTGTCGGTGCAGCCCCGCGGCGACGAACTGCCACAGGAAATAGAACACGCCCGGTGAGGACAACACGGCGCCGACGATCAATCCCGCCTTGACCCAGATCATGAACGACTCTTCGACCTTGAACGTGCTCAAACCCTTGGTGTCGCGAATGAACTGGACTTTCGGACGCAGATCCGATGCGGCGGGCAGGGCACGCAAAATGTCCGCGATCTCACGTGGCTTGACCCGCGTCCCCGGAGTTGCCATCGCCGCTGATTCCGTCACCACGGCACCGGCGGTCTGCTTCACCGGCTCCGCTGACTGCTCTTGGGCCGGTTTCTTGGCGTCGCCTTTTTCAGCGTCGGACTTTTCGGCGGGCTCCTCGTCTGGGCTCGTTTCCCCGGCCGCCGGAACCAGCTCGATCGATTCGGGCGTCAGGTTTTGCAGCTCGTCGGGGATTTCGTAGATCACCTGCCATTTCAGCGACCGCTCGGTGATCAACGGCAACAACGCCTGAACATCTGGATCCTCCATGTCTTCGTAGCCCAGCATGGCTAGGCTACGCTTGGCGTTGAAATCGACGATCGCCGCTTTCAGCGGTTCGGCGACGTAGCGAACCACTTGGTTGGCAACAGTCAGTCCGAAGGCCAATCCGATGCCTAGGCAGATGATGGCTCGGACGAGAGAATGTCGCAGCTCTTCGAGGTGCTCGCCGAAGGTCATCGTCGAGTTTTCGAAGAGATCGTCTTTCGGCCGCGTGGCTTGAGGCGGGCGGGCCGAGGAGTTGCGTTTAGCCGTAGCGTCCACGATTGATTAACTGTTCCGGGAAAGTTGAATGAGCGCGAATGACCGACGCAGTCGACATCAGCGGACGACGGCGAACGGACCACCAGAAAGAATTCCGTCAGAAGGGAATCCTGGCGTTCGGCCGATGTCCATAGCCGAACAGTTTAGCAAAAGCGTCCGGAAAGTCGGACTGTCCTTGTCCGCTACATTTGGCGCTTTCAGGCAGATCTTCGTGACCGCGGATTCATTATCCATTTAATTGAACCATTTGTGCCGCCTTTTGTCACCGCCCAATACACCATGACGATCAAAGAATCCCCCTATCCGCTGATTTTTCGCCCCCTGATCAAACAAACCCTCTGGGGTGGTTCGAAACTAGGGCAGCTGCTGGGTAAACCGATCGGCGACGAGAATAATTATGCCGAGAGCTGGGAAATCGTCGACCACGGCCAGGACCAAAGCGTGGTCGAAAACGGTCCGCTGGCCGGCAAAACGCTCTCCGGGTTGATTCAAAATGACGCATCTTGGACGCTCGGCAAGTCGACGTCCGACGCGATGTTTCCCCTGCTGCTGAAATACCTGGACTGCAACCGCGTCCTATCGGTCCAAGTCCACCCCGATGACGCCTACGGCCAGACCATGCAGGTGCCCGACCGCGGCAAAACGGAAGCCTGGTACGTCGTCGATGTCCAGCCGGGCAGTTTGATCTACGCGGGATTAAAACGCGGCGTCGATCGCGAGGCACTGGCCGAAGCGATGGCCGCCGGGGAGACCGATCGTGTGCTGCATTCCTTTTCCCCCAACCCCGGCGACTGTGTGTTCATTCCTGCGGGAACCGTCCACGCCCTGGGCGCCGGCTTGGTGATCGCCGAAATCCAACAATCCAGCGACACCACGTTCCGGTTGTTCGATTGGAACCGCATCGGCGCCGACGGGAATCCGCGACCGCTGCACGTCGAGCAATCGTTGGAGGTTTCGGACTACGAATCCGGCCCGGTCCAGGCCCGTCAGAGTGATCCCGCGATCGACGGCTGGCAGCGTCTGGTCGCCTGTGACAAGTTTGAATTGTCGTCGTTGGAAAAGGGCAGCGGGGAGGTCGGCGGTGACCAGCGGTTTCACATCTTGACCGTCCCGCACGGGACCGCGACGCTCCACACCCCGACCGAGACGATGGAATTGTCACGTGGCCAGTCCGTGTTGCTGCCCGCGGCGATGCCGGAATGCTCGATCAGCGTCGATGCCGAATCGACGGTGCTGCGGGCAGAGTGAGAAACCCGTCGCCATTGCCAGCCCTCCGCCATTGCCAGCCCTCCGCCATTGCCAGCCCGCTGCGTCAGCAAGGGGCACAGCGTCGACAATCGTGGGGCCGCTCGCTCACCGGTCTGTTGATTTCATCAGCCGTTTGGCGCGAGCCTACGGGCGACAGTGCATTTTCTTGGTATTGGAGGCCCGTACGCTTGCGCGAAACGGCTGATCCCACGTGTGATCGAATTAAATCAACAGGCCGTCACGCGTCCCGCTGGCATCGGCCCTGCTGTCTACTGAGCCAGCTGGTCGGTCAGGATGAAATCTGATGCCGGGACTTCGCTCTTGGCACCGTTGGACGTCAAGATTGCTTGATAGACCCGGTAATCGATGTTGTTTGGGATCGACTTGGTCGCTCCATCGGCGAACACCATGTTGGCTTGGTCGGGGTGGTTGGATGAGGGGCGAGCTAAATCGCGGCAATTGCTGAGATTCATTTCCAGAATATCGTTCCGATCGCCACCCGTCGTGCCGGCGGTCCCGTTGATTCGGTGAACGGCTCGGACCGGATTGTTGGGGCCACCGGGGTAAGCGGGGACACTTGGGTCATCGTCCTCGAAATGCCACACCATGCCCGTGGAGAACTTGGCCCGCAACAAGCATTGCAAAATCGACGGGCCCGCGATGGATGAGTCGGAAGTTGACGAGGGCTGTGACCAATCCAATTGTCCGGTGGCAGCATGAATACTCTTCATGTCGTTGCCTTCCAGAAAACCCGGGCGATACCAGCCGAGTGCTTGCAGGTTTTCACCGTACATCGCCGTGTTGGATTGGCCGTCACGGATGTCTTCGAGGGTCATTTTTCCGCCCGAAAGCGAAAATGGACTGCTCGGGGCCGAGGCGGTGTACCCGGGGCTGGTCGTCACGCCCATGTAGCCGATTCGGAACAATCCGTTCTTGCTGTCTTCGGCCTGATTAAAGACGAAACCACGCCCAGCGACCCCGGTGTTGTCGATCACATTTTGAACGAACGCGGGAGGGCTGCCGTTGTTGGGCCCCGAGTCGACCGAACCGGTGTTGGCAACGTAGCTGTTGTAGCCGAACCGGCCTCGGGACACCGTGCTGCTGGGACAACGGAACACGTCGACGGTGGCGCCCGAGAGTTCGTTCCAAGCGGCGAATCCGCCGCTATCGTCGGCCGAGATCACGGGGAACTTGTTGAGCGACCATCGATCGTACAGCGGTTGGTTGTCCAACAGGGGCAACAAATCGACGCCATAGCCGCCTATTTTCACGTGCGCCGCGATCGGAGGTCCGCCGGGAACCGCCGGGTCGTTGGTTCCGCCCGCAAACGCTCCGTAATCATTCACGTAATACGGCAGCCGCCCCTTCTGCGAATGAAAGTTCTGTGTCGCCAAACCCAGCTGCTTCAGGTTGTTCAAGCACTGCACGTTTCGCATCCGTTCGCGTACGGCACCGATCGCGGGCAGCAGCAAACCGACCAAAATCCCGATGATGGCGATCACCACCAGCAATTCCACCAGGGTGAAACCCTTTGTTTGACGTTTCATTTGCTCGCGTTCCGAACGAAGAGAAGAAGAGACCAGCGATCCGATTCAATCAGACCTTTAATGTATCCGAACTGGCCGGCATGGGTTTGTAATCGGTTCCCGCACGATTCACCGGACTGCATTATCGCCGTATTTCAGAGCGAGTGCAAATGCAACGGCCGTTGAAATGCTAGAAAAATCGCTCCCGATTTCGGGCGGTTTGGTCAAAAGGATGGCAGTTTTTGTCCACTGAGTGGGGAACGTTGCCAGCCCGTCGCGTCAGCAAGGGGCCCGCGGGCGGCAGATTTCACCGTGGGCCGCCCGCTGACCGGCCTGTTGATTCTGTCCGATCACACGTGGGATCAGCCGTTACGCGCGAGCGTACGGGCTTCCTATACCAAGAAAGCGCTCTGGCGCCCGTAGGCTCGCGCCAAACGGCTGATTAAATCGACAGGCCGTGACGCGTCCCGCTGGCATGGCACGCTCACCGACGGGGGGAGTACCGCTAGGAACGCTGCCCGGAACCTGCAAAACTCTGGGATGCCGACTATGGTGTTGGGTCTCGTGTCCGCCCCTTTTCGTTTTTCGCCGAGCCCGATCGGCGTCGATGCTCCCCTGTTTCCGTGATTTATCTCGACTTCAACCGTACCACCCCGCTGGCCCCTTCGGTGCTCGAAGCGATGCAGCCCTACTGGGCGACGCACTACATGCTGCCCGGCCAGGAGCACGCCCACGCCCACGCGGTCGGCGAAGCGCTTGAGGGGGCACGCGAAAATATCGCGGCCCTGGCGGGATGCGAGTCCTTTGAAATCGTCTTCACCAGCGGCGGGACCGAAGCGAACAACTTGGCGATCCTGGGGCTGCTCGGTGCGGCCGAACCCGGGCACGTCCTGGTCAGCCAGCTCGAACACGAATCCGTACTCGGGCCGCTTTCCGGTTTACCCGCGCGGGATCCACGCTGGACAATCGAGACGATTCCCTGTGAGTCGTCGGGCATCATTTCGCCATTGAAAGTCGAAGCGATGCTTCGCGAAGACACGCGGCTGGTGTGTTTGCAAGGTGCCAACGCCATCGTCGGCACGATCCAGCCGGTCCGTGAAGTCGCCGATCGATGCCACAACCGCGGAATCTGTCTGCACTGCGACGCGACGCAAATGTTCGGCAAGGTCCCCGTCGACGTCAAACACCTGCGCGCCGACACGGTCGCGATCAGCGGACACAAGTTCTATGGCCCCAAAGGCTCCGGTGCGATCTACGTCCGCCGAGGGTTGCAACTCGATCCGATCACGTTCGGCGAACCCCGCGAGATGGGGCTGCGTCCGGGTGCCGAGAACATTCCCGGCTGCATCGGCCTGGGCGCCGCGGCCAGCCTGGCCGAACGATACTGCGTCCAAGCCAACGACCAACTGGCCGAGCTTCGTGACCAATTCGTCCAACATCTCGCGGCGCAACTGGCGTCTCCACCGTTGGTCCTGTGCGAAGCATCGCCGCGATTGCCCAACACCGTTGCCATTGAATTGCCCGGCGACGCGCGGCGCATCCACGAGTCGGCTCGGGAACTGGCCCTGGCCACCGCCCAAGCCAATTCGCCGCCGGACGAATTCACGCGTTCCTTGCGTGCGATCGGACGCAGCGATTCTCAAATCGGTCGCACCTTGCGCGTCTCACTCGGCTGGACCACCAGCAACGAGCAGGTCGAACGCGCCGCCGGATTGATCGCCGAAGCGTTTGACGGGTGACGTTCACCCCCAGGCGGAGCCCGGGATCCGGGCATCACCTGCTAACGGCCTGTTGATTTACGGTCCGTCTTCAAAGCCGACCTGGTTGATCTCCAGCAGCTCGGGGTTTTGGATGTACACGCCGCGGAAATCTGGCGGTTGCGGCTGGTTCTTGATCCGGATCCCGCAGCGGCTGCAATCACCACCGGGCACGGCTTGGACGGTCGTTCCCGGCAAGGTCAGCAGGTATTCCGGGTCGATCGGGCCGGGGTCGATCCACATGCCTTCCGGAGTCAGTTCCATGGTCCCCAGATCCAGGTCCAACCCACGCCGGATGACTTCGTAATTGACGAAGATGTTCAGCAACGCGTTCTGGGCGTCCAGCAAATCCTCGAGGGCCGAAATCGTATCGCGGGCGGCGGTCGGACCACTGCTCAGCCCGCGAGCGTCGCGGAGTTCGCGAAGGTCGGAGTTCAGCTCGATCTGTGCCGCTGCGATTCGAACCGATTGGCGACCGTATTCGAACGTGACGCGGTTGACCTGCAGCTGCCGAATTTGGGCCCGCAACAATTGCCAGATGCTGTCTTCGTACTCGTAGTAGCCGCGTTTGGCTTGTTCAAACTCGATCAGCGATTGCCGATAGGTGTTTCGTTCTTGCAGCCGTGTGATCGGGGCATCCCATTCCAGTCCGACACTCAAGGTGCTCGATTTGCCACGCAGTGCGAAGGGGTTGTTTTCTCCTCCCAGCGTCCCGACGCCGCCGCTGACGCGGACGTCCAGCGAGCTTTCCAGGTCGTCGGCGATGAACTCGATCGCTCGCCAGCTGTCGACCAACGCCGCACGAGCATTGGCCCAGTCACGTCGGTTGCGGCGGGCGATTTCGAACGCTTCGGCCGGCTGGATGTTGACCTCGGGCAGCAGGGCGCTTTCGGTGCGGGCGCGAGCCTGGATCAGCTGCATCGTCAAGACGTCGTCGCCGAGTGCCGCTAGCAGGTCCTGTGTCGCCAAGATCAGCTCTTCACGAATCTGTTTGGACAATTCGATCGGCGTGGCGTCTTGCGGGCCTTCGCTGACGAATTGATTCAGCGATGCATTGATGGTCGCGAATCGCGATCGGTAGGACTGCAGACGTTCGATCAGGCCTTCGAACGAGTCGCCCAAAGTCGATTGCAATGTCGACAATTCGCTGACGTCGAAGACGGATTCATCGATGCTGTCGACCTGCAACAAGGTGCAGATGCTCTCACGCTCGGTCTTGTACAGTTCCAACAGTTGGTCGTTCTGTTGGATCCGCTGGGGAATCGTTTCGGCCAACTTCGCGATGTCGGTTTCCACCATCGGCGCGTCATCAACCAGCAGTTCGTTGAGGAACGCATCCAACGGTTGCAACTCGGCCTGCAGTCTGGCGACGGTTTCTTGAACGGCCGGGGTCCAGGACAGGCGGGAAATCGGCAGTCCGGTGTCGGGGTCGGTGCCCGCTTCGGTTTCGCCCAGCAAGGCCAGGTTCAGGTCCCCGACGATGCTGCGCAACCGGGTCAATTCTTCGCGGCGTGACCGCAACTCGCGATCGATCAGCTCAAACCGTTCTAGCATCGGGTCTTCGATGCGGGCGCAGATGTACGGCGGCAAACCGAGCGTGCTCATGAAGCGATCCAGCGATGCTTGGTAGGCGGCCTTGCGTCCCACAAGCTCGCTTTGTCGCGACAACAGGGCACTCTTCTGTTGAGCGACTTGCAACCGCTGGCTGACGATTTCTTGCGGGTCTTCGGGAATCGTCGTCAACAATTCGATCAGCGTGTTCTCCAACACCAACTGGTCTTCGCTCAACCTCGCGATGTTTTCTTCCAGGTTGCGGATCTGAAGTTGGTCTTGCAGCAGCCCCATGAATCCGCCGGCGTCCTGAACACCACCGCCGCCGCCACCGCCACCGCCGCCGCCGCCGCCGACCAAGCCGCTGCCCAGCCCGGTGAACCCAGACAGGCCCACGCCGAACACACCGCCGCTACGGCGAACGCTCGCGTCGATGTTGCGTCCGACCGTGACGTTCAGATAGAAGCCGCGACGGAATCGTTCAAAGGAGCGGATGTTCGCCAGCAAGGACCGTTCGGCCAGCGTCAGACGCGTCATCACCTTGTCGCGACCGGCTTGACGCAGCAGCGGCTGGAACAGTTCGAAACTCATCAGCGACGACGCGTTTTGAGTGTTGTTGCCGCTCAGCTCCCAGACGATGTTGTTCGCCACGCCGGCCACCAGGCTGCCGCCGTGGGCGAAGGCGCGACTGAAACTCAGACCCGTCGAACCCAGCCCGATATCCGAGTTGTCTCCACCGGGCGTGTCATCTCCACCGAGATCAAAGAATGCTCCGCTGCCGCCGAAAAACTGCGTGTCGAACTGAAACCGCTCGCTGCTGACGTCCAGCGCCGACAAATACAGCGTTTCGAGTTGCTGCTGGTATTCCGTCGAATGCAGCAGCGCGACCTGGACGGCGGTGTCGGAGTTGAGCACCAGCACGCCGTCTTTGTCCAACGGCAAGAATTGCCACCAGTCCGGGTTTTCCACCGAGTTGGTGAATCCCGCCGCGTCCCACATCGGGTAGCCGCGACGTCCGTCGACGCATTGCATGTAGCGATGGGATGCCGGATCGTCCATCGGCATCGGCTGGAAATCCAGATCGAACGGGTTGTACATCCGGCTGCGTCGATCGACTTGAATGCTCAGGTCGGTGTTCGGCCGCCGCGCGACGTGCGAGGTCTTTTCCTGCAACAGACAATGGACTTCTTGGTCGGCCTGTTTGCGGTAGTACTGCCGGTGGCATCCGATCGCGCTGATCCCGGTCAGGGCCGCCAGCGAGGCACTGATCAGCGCCGTGGCCAATCGGTTTCGTTTCCCTGAGGTTGCCTTCGCGCCAGCCAACCCTGATCGCAATGTCGTCTTTTTTGTAGCCACGTTTGATCCGCGATTCCGTTCGAATGGTTACGATGCGGCGAATTGCTACCAAAAGGGAATTCGCTGCGAGTCCATCGAGTCGTTCAATTGGCATTGCCGGAACAACCCATCCATCGATTCGGAACGGGAGCAAGCAGATCATCACCGATTCGATCCCCCTGTGGGCCGTTTTGGCACGCCAGGGGGGCAGGTTGTTCGGGCTGTGACGGTTGTTCGGGTTGTAGGCCAAAACAGCCCCACCCATTCGGAGAAACCGACTCAGCCGGCAGGCGGCTTCGGGCGCAGCGGTCTGGGGACAGGCAGCATCGCCCCCAATACGGGCGGAGCCGCCGTTTGGTGCCCTAGAGGACTGAATCAGTCAGGCAAGCGGCTCGGAAAGCACAGAAATGCTTGACGCTCTATCTTGCCCAACTTAGTATCCATCGGTCGGAATTCCGCACCTTTTCCGCACCAACCCTGTTTCGGAGCCTGATCAAAGGTTCCGGGGCACCGGCACCGCAACCCCGCGGGCCCCAATCAATCGCCTCCTCTGACGACGATCTGTCGCCACCGAACCATCATGAAATTCATTATTCTGGCAGTCCTGTTGGCGATGTTCATCGCCTTCGTCGTGATGGTGGTCAAAGCGGCCAATCAGTGGCGCTGGTACCACATCACCAGTGCAGTGATCGCGATGCTGCTGGCGGTGATCTTGCTGTTCCCCACCGCGGGTGTGCTCAAAAGCCGGCAAGCGTGGCATAAGATCAAGGAGGACCTCGAGAAACGACTCGAGAGCGTGGAAGAGGAAAACGAGCGAATCCAGTACGGCGATTCGGACGGTTCGACCGATGGTGAAGGGCTCAAGTCGCTGGCATTAAAACTCTCCAATCTCGGCACCGAAGCGGGTCGCCGCTGGAGAAGTTTGTCTTTCGGCGGGGCCGACCCCTCGGGACAGATCATCCTGCGTGCCAACACAGCCCCCGCGGTGCCAGGCCAGCCCGCAGCGCCGGCTGACGATGCGACCGGCCCACTGATCCCGCTCGGATTGGTCGTCTATGGCTTCGCCGAGGGTAAGTTTCGCGACTTGGAACAACCCGTTCCGATGGTGTACCTGGGCGAATTCAAAGTCATCGCCAGCCAGCCCAACGTGGTCACCATCGCCCCCACGTTCCCGCTGGAACGCAACCAGATCGATGCGATCAACAGCGGTCGGGCGACAAGCTGGTCGCTGTATGAAATGTTGCCGCTGGACGGTCACGAACCGTTCATCGCCGAAGGCAGCAAGCCCGATGACGACAACATCCTGGGCCGCGTCGACGACGAACTGGTCAAGATGATCCTGAGGGCCAATCGCGAAGAATCCAACAAGGAAACGATCGCCAACTACCTGCGCGACGGACAACGGGGATCCCCCGAGGACCCTGCGGCGCGCTGGATCAAAATCCGCTTCGACCAAAAGTACACCATCGACGTGGACAGCCCCGAACAGCGCGGGGCGCTCGAAGGCGGTTTCTTTGACAACAACGGGCGGGCGGTCGATAGCAGTCTGCAACGCGCCGATGGCGGATCGATCTCGTTTGCCGTCGGTGACGAATTGATCGTCAAAGAGGAAGCCGCCAAGCTGTTGATCGACCAAGAGAAAGTCGCCTCGCTGGTCGACACCTATTACCTCCGCCCGTTGAACGACTATCGGTACGTGCTGCGACGCATTCGGCTGCAAATCAGCGAACTCGATATCCGCATCGCGGAAATGGAGTACGAAAAGCAAGTCTTGGACGCCGCCGTCGCAGCGACGGTCAGCATGCTGGAAAAAGGGCAGACCGAAAAGCTAAAACTGGAGCAGGACCTGGCTCAGCACCAAGTCGAAAACAAGGCGGTGAGGCAGTACTTTGACCAGGTCCGCGAAAGCTTGCGGCAAACCAAAGAAGCCACCTCGGTACTGTACCGCGACAACTTCGCCAAACTCCGCCAGATCCAGCAACTGGCCGCCGCGGCCATGCTGACCGAGACGTAACCATTACCGGCACCGCCTGCCAGGGCGACGCCTGCCAGGGCGACGCCTGCCAGCCCGACGCGTAAGCGAGGGGCCACACGTCGCTCTCCCCGTGGTTCAGCGAGCGCCAGAAAAACTTTCGCTTCCCCTCAGGATCATCGACAAAAAGAGCACCCGACCTCTGCCGGTCAGGTTTCTGGCTTCACCTGGCCCTACGCCGCTCGCTTGCGCGGCGTCTCTCGCTCGCGCTTCAGGCTTGTAAGAAAAATCCGACGCCCCTACCTCGCCGCCCGGAACGGACGGTCCACCCCGTCGACCACCGCGCTCAGGTACAACCCCGCTCCGGTCGCCACAGGCTCTTGCTTGTTCAAATGATCGCGAACCTCACGCATCACATCACGGCGTGAGATCTGGCCCAGCAATCGCCGATTCGCATCCAACACCGGCAACCGTCGACAGGACGCATCGAGAAAGGTTTGAGCGATGGTCAGCAAGTCCGTGCGGGCTTCGATCGTCGGAGGATCTCGATCGACAAAGGACATCAGGTTGTTGGTCGGCATCTGCTCATAGGCGGCGTCGACCACAAATCGGATGCAAGACTTTTCCGAAAAGATTCCTAAAAAACGGTCGTCCCGATCAACCACCGGTGCACCGGAAATTCGATGTCGCAACAGTACATCAAGCGCTTCCAAGACGTCCATGTCTGGCGAGAGGGTCGTCAAGTTGGATACCATCATGTCGCGGGCACAGGTGTTGGGCATCATAGGGATCACTCCGGGGTGGCTAGAATAGGAAACGAAGGCCGGCCGAGGACGATGAATGAAGGGACAGCCGGCGTTTTCCCGTTGTTCGCTCCCGCGGCACGGGTGTCAAGAAAATTCTCGTGGTCGTGGAGATCCTTTGCCAACGCGCGGCCGGCTGCGGAATCGTCGTAGCGGAGCCCCCGGACTCGCAAAAAGTCCGTTGTGGCGTTAGGTTTTCCGTATGCGGCCCGTTGATTCGGCGGGGCTGGACACACGCCGGGTCATGCCATGTGATTCTTTTCACAACCCCAGGAGAAAATCCAATGAAAGGCCAATGGGTCGAAATCGAATTCGATTGCTTGCCGCTGCGAAGCGTCGCGCGCTTGGACGTCCCCCTGGACGCATCCCCGGCGTACGAGCAATTCGTCCAACGGGTCAAAGCCGCGATGAAAAAGCACGGTACGCACAACACCTACTACCTGCATCGTTGCAGTTGTGTGTTTCATCTGACCAACGCCATCGACCGCGGTGAGATCGCATTCGAATTCGAAGGCACGGCGCTGACGGGGCAAGAAGATCGTAAGACCCGTTCGGTGGACTTGAACGTCAAACTGTTGCGAGAAACCTGCGGCTGGCTCTCCCAGCCGATCGTCGACTTCTTCGCCGAATCGGTTCAGCACGCCGTGCTGGTCGAGTTCGATCGCTACATCGCCGCCGGCGATCTTTCCAAGACCGAAGCCCGCATGCAAAAGCTGGCCGAACAAAACGAACTCGGTCAAGGCTTCGTGGGCATGTACCTGTAACGCTGGTGTTTAGCTGGACAGCGCCACTTTGGGGGTAGCTACGCTCGATGCGAGCGTGGAATACCCCGGGGATCCACCTTCTGGCAAAGGTAGCTACATCACCTCGTTCCCAGGCTCCGCCTGGGAACGGGAATTTCCAGAGGCTCCGCCTCGAGTCCCGTCCCTTTGTGGCCGGAGCCACACGTGCGGCGCGTTCCAAGGCGGAGCCTTGGAACGAGGTAATACCCCGGGGATCCACCTTCTGGCGAAGGTAGCTACATCGCCTCGTTCCCGGGCTCCGCCTGGGAACGGGAATTTCCAGAGGCTCCGCCTCGAGTCCCGTCCCTTTGTGGCCGGAGCCACACGTGCGGCGCGTTCCAAGGCGGAGCCATGGAACGAGGTAAGAAGGTTCAGACGGCTGGCGACAGCGTCCATGCGAC
This sequence comes from Stieleria maiorica, assembly GCF_008035925.1. Taxonomy (NCBI): domain Bacteria; kingdom Pseudomonadati; phylum Planctomycetota; class Planctomycetia; order Pirellulales; family Pirellulaceae; genus Stieleria; species Stieleria maiorica. The sequence goes on along the minus strand of NZ_CP036264.1, from coordinate 8,042,731 downwards.
TCATCATACTGCCCCGCATCATTCTGCCCTGTATCATTCTGCCCCGCACCATTCTGCCATCCCTCACCTGACTCACACCGGCGACGGCCCGGAAGGGCCATCGTACAGGAGCTCGCCGCCGCTGCCGGCTGGATGGTTCATCACCCCAGAACGCCGCGGGCCAGTTTCAGGTACCCGGCTCCGGTGGGATCGTCGATGTCGATCTCCGGATAATTCTTCGGCGGCATTTTAGTCGTCCCCGGTTTCTTTTGCGGACGCAGTGGGATGTAGGCGCGCTTGCCGTCGACGATTCGCACCGGGTACTTCGATTGCTTGGCCAACGTCTCGACACGTCGCCGCTGGGTGTAATGCAGCACGATGAAGCGGGCGTCGCTGGTGACCGATGCGATCTGCCAGGCGGCGGCATCCAGACGCAGTTCGGCCAGCTCCAACATCCGTTCGGCCGCGTCGGGCAGCGGCCCGAAACGGTCCAACAACTCTTCGCGAATCGCCCCGATCTCTTCGGCACTCTCCAGTTTTGCGATCCGACGATACAGATCGATCTTGTGGCGCAGATCGGGCACATAGTCCGGCGCCAAATAGGCTTCGACCGGCAGGTCGATGTCGACGTCGGCCGACAGCGCCGGTGGCAGGTTTTGCATCTGCCGCACCGCCTCTTCGAGCAGCTGGCAATACATCTCATAGCCGACCGCGGCGATGTGACCACTTTGCTGGCTGCCGAGCAGATTTCCCGCGCCGCGGATCTCCAAGTCGCGCATCGAGATTGCAAACCCGGCGCCCATCTGGCTGAACTCCTCGATCGCCCGCAGCCGTTTGCTCGCCTCGGGGGAAAGGTGTTTGTGGGGGGCGACCATCATGTAGCAGAACGCCTGGTGTTTGTAGCGTCCGACGCGACCGCGCAGCTGGTGCAGATCACTCAGTCCGTAATGGTCCGCGTCGTCGATGAAGATCGTGTTGGCATTGGGGATATCCAGTCCGCTTTCGATGATCGTGGTCGCCAGCAACATGTCGTACTTGTGTTCGATGAAGTCGACCATGACTTGCTCCAGTTCGCCCTCGGCCATTTGGCCGTGCCCGATCACGATGCGAATCTCTGGGACGATGCCGCGGATCTTCTCGGCGACCGTCTCCATGTCGCCGATCCGGTTGTGCACCATAAAGATCTGACCGCCGCGATTGAGTTCGCGGACGATCGCGCTGCGAATCAGTTTGTCGTCCCAGCGGGTGACGACGGTTTCGACACTTCGTCGCTCGGCCGGCGGTGTCTCCAAGTTGCTGATGTCACGCACTCCGACCAAAGCCATGTGCAGGGTCCGCGGGATCGGGGTCGCCGATAGCGTCAACACGTCGACGTTGGAATGTTTATTCTTCAGCCGTTCCTTCACCCCGACTCCGAATCGCTGTTCTTCGTCGATGATCACCAGTCCCAGGTTGGAGAACGCGATGTCCTTTCCGGCGACGCGGTGCGTGCCGACGACGATGTCGACCTTGCCCGCTTTCAGATCCTTCAGCGTTTGGCGCTGCTCGGTGGCCGAACAGAACCGGCTAAGTTTCTCGATCCGCACCGGGAACTCGGCCATTCGATTGCGAAAGTTGTGAAAATGCTGTTCGGCCAAGACCGTCGTCGGCACCAACACCGCGACTTGATAGCCGCTGGTGACCGCTTTGAAGGCGGCCCGCATCGCGACTTCCGTTTTGCCGAACCCGACGTCACCACAGATCAACCGGTCCATCGGCTTGACCATTTCCATGTCGTCTTTGCAATCGGCGATCGCAGTGACTTGGTCCGGTGTTTCCTGGTAGGGAAAACTGGCGTCGAACTGTTGTTGCCAGATGTGGTCGGGGTCGAACGCGATGCCTTGCCGCCCGGTCCGCTTGGCTTGTAATTCCAACAACTCGCTGGCCATGTCGGTCACCGCCGACTCGGCCGCCTTCTTTTGACGCACCCACGCTTGCCCGCCGATCTTGGCCAGCTTGGGACGATTCTTGGTGCCGCCGACGTAGCGTTGGATCAACCCGATCCGCGAGGCGGGCACATAGATCTTCGATCCGCCGTCGTATTCGATGACCAGGTGTTCGACGTGCTGGCCGTTCTTTTCGATGTGGTCGAGTCCGCGGTAGAGCCCGATGCCGTGGGAGAGGTGAACGACCAGATCGCCCGCATCCAACTGCATCGACGTCGTGATCGGTTTTCCCGCGGCACGCGTCTTGCCACGCCGCACCGGGCTGCGGTGGAACAGTTCCGCACCGGTCAGCACCAAACGTTTGGCGGCGGTCAAACGGAACCCGCCGCTGATTTGGGCGACGGCCGGTTTGATGTGCCCGCTCCGCGCCGCCTCGGTTTCGGCCAACAGTTCCATCAGCCGCTGGCTGTCCGAAGGCGTGTCACCGACCAACAGAATCTCGTGGTCGGCCGCAACGGTGTCGATCCGCGTTTGTGTTTCCTCCAGCGCCAGTGCAAACCCTTCGGCGCTGGTCGATTGCAGATCGATCGTCGTCTCGGCACCTTCATTCAACAGCGACGCCGTGACCACCTTCAGGTGCGACATCGACGCCAGTAGCGCGGCAAAATCGGTGAAATGGCTGTGGTCATCGGTCCGCGCCAACAGCGTTTCGGCCGACAGCTTGCTGTCATGCGGATCGACCAAAATCACCAACGTGTCGTCAGGCAGGTAGTCGGTGATCGGTCCCAAGTCGATGTCGTGCAACGAATCTTCGGACGTTTGATCATCTGCGCCGACGGCGGTGATCTCGACCTCCCGGATCGATTCGACGCTCCGTTGGCTGCCCAGGTCAAACTTGCGGATCGATTCGATTTCATCACCGAACCATTCCACCCGGATCGGATTGGACTGGTCGACCGAAAAAATGTCCATCAACCCGCCCCGCGTGGCGTACTCCCCCGGCAGTTGGACGGCGGTGGTGCCGACAAACCCGCTCTGGTCCAGCCAACCGGCGACCGCGTCCATCGTGACCTGATCCCCGACGGCAAGCCGCCTTGTGGACGCCTCCATCTGGGCGGGCGTGGGGACCAATTGAATCGCCCCGCCGATGTAGGCCGTCACCAACAGGGGATCGGTGTCGCCCGATTCGCGGCCGCGGAGTTTATTCAGGACCTGCAGCCGTTCGGCCAAATCGCTGTCGGCCAACGCGTGTTTGCCAGAGCGTCCCACGCTCAGCGGCAGCGCGAGCGAATCGGCGATTCCGAATGCGATCGCGTCGCCGGCCACCACATCGGCGTCGGCCGCTTGGGGCAACAGCATCAGCACGTTGGGGCAGCGCCGCGCCGCCGCGGCGGCCAACACCGCGCGAAGCGATCCCCAGACGCCCGAGAACGCCAGCTGGTCTCCCGGGGAACACGCAGCGATCGCCGCGCCGATCTGCGCATGCTCGTCCAACAAGTCAACGATTTCTAGCAAACGCTGCGTTCCGAGGGGACTGGCGATGGACAAGGTCGATCGGTTGGGTTTCGGTGGGGGTGGTCGCGGCTGCCAAGAGGTGTCAGAAACGAATGGCAAGGGCACTCGCGTTGGTATACAGGCTTCGGCCGCCCACGATCACTGCGAACGCCCACGATCACTGCGAACGCCCACGATCACTGCGAACGCCCACGATCACTGTGAAGCAACGGCGCGGAATCGACTCCAGGCGAGACACCAACGATTGCTGTCCCCTTTCCCGCGCGACAATCGCAACCCGAAAATTTAACGCGGACGGCGCCCTAGTTGACTCTAACGGCACGAAAAGATCGAGACCGCATTGCCGCGGGGCGGTTCACAGGACTCGGTTTTAAGGCGACAATCACGGCCGAACCACTGAATCCAATCACCGGGAAGAGGACGCTAGATGAGTATCGGAATCGGAATCGTCGGCTGTGGCATGATCGCAAATTTCCACGCTCGGGCCATCGCCGATGCCGAAGGCGCCCACCTGGTGGGTGCCTACAGCCGCCGCAAGCAGGAGTGTGATGCGTTCGCCGAAAAGCACGGCGGGCGCGGATTCGGCTCGCTGGAGGAAATGCTGGCCGATCCCGAAATCCAGGCGGTTTCGATCTGTACCCCCAGCGGCTTGCACTTGGATTCCGCCGTCGCGGCGGCCAAAGCCGGCAAACACGTGATCGTCGAAAAGCCGCTCGAAATCACCACCGAGCGTTGCGACCAGATCATCAAGGCCTGTGACGAAGCCGGCGTGCGACTGAGCGTCGCCTTCCAGAGCCGCTTCCACCAGTCCAGCCTGTTGATGAAGGAAGCCGTCGACTCCGGGCGGTTCGGGAAAGTGACCATGGGCGATGCCTACGTCAAGTGGTACCGAAGCCAGGAGTACTACGACAGCGGGGAGTGGCGTGGGACCTGGAAACTCGATGGCGGCGGCGCGCTGATGAACCAAGCGATCCACAGCGTCGATTTACTGTTGTGGCTGATGGGACCGGTCAAGCAACTCAGTGCGATGACGTCGACGCTGACACACGAACGCATCGAAGTCGAAGACGTTGCGGTGGCGACGTTGCAGTTCGAAAGCGGCGCACTGGGCGTGATCGAAGCGACGACGACCGCCTACCCCGGAGCGCTCAAACGGATCGAGATCAGCGGCAACGAAGGCAGCGCGATCCTGGAGGAGGAAGACATCAAGGCTTGGGAGTTTGCCAACGAAACGGAAACCGACGCAAAAGTCCGCGCCGAAATGGTCGGCAAAACCGACACCGGCGGCGGGGCGTCCGATCCGTCCGCGATCAGCCACGACGGCCACACCAAGATCATCGAGGAAACCGTCCGAGCGATCAATGAAGGCCGCCCGACGACCATCAACGGCCACGAAGGCCGCCGCAGTGTCGAAGTGATCTGCGCGATTTACGAGAGTGCAAAGACCGGCAAGATCGTGAAGCTGGGCTGATCAGATCGCCAGGCCCGAGCCCGCCTTCGCGTTCGAGGACAGGTCAATTCCTACCTCGCTCCCAGGCTCCGCCTGGGAACGGCGATTACCCGAGGCTCCGCCTCGCGTTGCGTGTGGTTTGTGTGGCAGGAGCCACACCTGCAGCCCGTTCCAAGGCGGAGCCCTGGAACGAGAATAATGGCTGCGGCCCGTTCCAAGGCGGAGCCTTGGAACGAGTTGAATCGACGTCGCGTGGTTTCATATTTCTTGGTTCATCTTCCCATGCCCGACCGCATCCCCGCTTGGTTCGACCGCCGTCCTCTGGACGAATGGCTACGGAGCCGCGGACACGATGCGTTCGCCGACTCGGTCGCCGAGACCTGCGCGCGGCGGCTGCACCAACCGACCAACGGCGACCTGAAACGCTGGGTCCGCAACTTGGACGCCTTGCCGCCGGCCGAGGGACGCCAACTGGAGTGCCGTGACGGCCGCGTCGCGGTGGTCGGACCGGCCGTCCAATCGACAGCGCTACGCGAGACGCTGATGGCGTTTCACCCCTGGCGCAAAGGCCCGTTCGATTTTCTGGATCTGACGATCGACACCGAATGGCGTTCGGATTGGAAATGGGACCGCATCGCACATGCCGTCGACCTGAGCGACAAATCCGTGCTGGATGTCGGTTGCGGTAACGGCTACTACGGCTGGCGGATGCTGGAGGCGGGGGCGTCGATCGTGATGGGCATCGACCCGATTCTGCGATTCCTGCTGCAGTTCGAAGTCTTCAATCGCTACCAGGCCAAGCCGCGGCGCAATTTTGTCGTGCCGATGGTCGACACCGATTTGCCAGAAAAGCTGCAGGCGTTTGACGTCGTGTTCTCCGCCGGGGTCTTGTACCACCGGACCAGCCCGATCGATCACCTCCGCAGCCTTGCAGGGGCCCTGGTCCCCGGCGGCGAACTGGTCCTGGAAACGCTGATCATCGACGACGACCAGCCCAACGTCCTGGTTCCCGAAGACCGCTACGCGCAGATGCGAAACGTGTGGTTCATTCCTTCGCTGGCGATGCTTTGCCGGTGGATCCGGCGAACCGGTTTTGAAGACATCCAGACGGTCGACATCACCGCGACCAACACCAGTGAACAACGCTCGACGGACTGGATGACGTTCCAGTCACTGACGGATTTTCTGGACCCTGACGACCCGTCCAAGACGGTCGAAGGCTACCCGGGTCCGATTCGAGCGACCGTGGTCGCAAAGAAGAAAAAGGCAGAATGATTAGCAGGAACGAAAAGGGGCGACAAAAAAAGGGGTGACGGGAGACTGCCAAGACCATCGCCCGGCTAGCGGAAGCACTCACTCACGCCCCAGCATTCTGCCTTCCCATCCTTCTGCCTTCCCATCCTTCTGCCTTCCCATCCTTCTGCCTTCCCATCATTCTGCCTTCCCATCGTTTTGCCCCCATCGTTTTGCCCCCATCGTTTTGCCCCCATCGTTTTGCCCCCATCGTTTTGCCCCCATCG